>JBGCDG010000016.1:0-93959 GCA_045105195.1 Roseobacter sp.
TGCGGTCTGATCGTTCACCTCGATGCGTGCGAATTGCACACCATCGTCGGTCACGGAGAACTCGGCCACGTCTTTGTTTTGCAGATCGTCATCCACCAGGTCGGTGTCGAAATTAACCTGCGTGCGGTCATCACCGAAACCGCCATGCATGAAGTCAGAGCCATCGCCATTGTTCCAGACCATGGTGTCAGCGCCCAGACCTCCAAACATCCGATCATCGCCTTTGTTGCCGATCAGTGTGTCGTCGTTCTGGTTGCCAAAGATTTCGTCTTCGCCATCGCCACCAAAGAGTGTGTCTTTGCCGGTTCCACCAGTAATCTTATCGTCGTCGGCCAGACCAAAAATAAGATCGTCACCGGCTTTTCCATCCAGATCATCCTGTCCTTCTGTGCCGATGATCAGATCGTTTTCTTCCGTGCCGTCGACATTGCTTTGGTCGACGATGATGTTTGTAATGTTGAAGCTGGACATTGGGTTCTCCATCCGAAAATAAACAAAAAGCTACCACCCCGCCTGCTGATTGATGCCTGTTCCAAATCTTGCGGACCTGGATCAACGCGCCCTTTGCTGACGAGATACAAGTCTGTTGCTCCGGCCTTCATCTTGGTTCAAAAAAAGTCGATTTTTTTTCCGTGCGGATCGGGATGGCTTGTTGCGTGCGGAGTGTTAGAGCTTGTTTTGCTTGCCAAACCGGGACATTTGGGGGGTGTTGGAAATGAGTCCGGCAAACCGCGGTTGCGCAAGAAAACGATATCCAAGGCAAAGCGAAGGTCCCTGACAGTCCAAAGCGCGCTCGGGATTTGAAACAGCTCGAACACCTATGCATATTGACCCAACTCCCCCTTGCACCTTGGAGCTGACACACATAGAAGAGCGGAAATTTATGACACGTGCCGCGCGCGGCGCGCTTTACGCTATGGAGCACACATGCAGGTCACAGAGACGCTGAACGAAGGTCTGAAACGCGGTTACGCCATCACGGTCACGGCGGCTGAACTTGAGGCTAAGGTCAACGAAAAGCTGTCCGAAGCGCAGCCTGAAGTCGAAATGAAGGGCTTTCGCAAAGGCAAGGTTCCGATGGCCTTGTTGAAAAAGCAGTTCGGCCAGAAAGTGATGGGCGAAGCGATGCAGGAAAGCATCGACGGTGCCATGAGCGAACATTTCGAGGCCTCTGGCGATCGCCCTGCCATGCAGCCCGAGGTCAAGATGACCAATGAGGACTGGAAAGAAGGCGACGATGTTGAAGTCTCCATGGCCTATGAAGCGCTGCCTGACATCCCAGAGGTCGATTATTCGGCGATCACACTGGAAAAGCTGACTGTCAAGGCCGAAGATGAAGCTGTCGAGGAAGCACTTGGAAATCTCGCCGACACCGCGCAAGACTTCAAAGCACGCAAGAAGGGATCCAAAGCCAAGGATGGCGACCAAATCGTTATGGATTTCTTGGGCAAGGTTGACGGAGAAGCCTTTGATGGCGGTGCCGCGGAAGACTACCCATTGGTTTTGGGATCAAACTCCTTCATTCCTGGATTTGAAGAACAGTTGGTTGGCGTGAAAGTAGACGAAGAGAAAGCGGTGACCGTTTCCTTCCCGGATGACTATCAAGCCGAACATCTGGCCGGCAAAGAAGCCATCTTTGACTGCACCATCAAAGAAGTTAAAGAGCCTGTCGCCGCCACCGTTGACGACGAGCTGGCCAAGAAATTCGGTGCAGAAGATTTGGCAGGCTTGAAAACCCAGATCGCTGAGCGTCTTGAGGCAGAATACGCAGGAGCAGCCCGGGCTGTTATGAAACGCGGTCTTCTGGATGCGTTGGATGACATGGTGAAATTCGATTTGCCCCCATCGCTGGTCGAAGCCGAAGCTGGCCAGATCGCACACCATCTGTGGCACGAAGAAAACCCAGATGTCGAAGGGCACGATCACCCGGAGATCGAGACGACCGATGAACACACGAGCCTCGCAGAACGTCGCGTGCGCCTCGGGCTTTTGTTGGCCGACATTGGTCAGAAAGCCGGTGTAGAAGTTACCGATGCAGAGATGACCCAGGCGATTATGAACCAGGCGCGCCAATACCCGGGCCAGGAACGTCAGTTCTTTGAGTTCGTGCAGCAGAACCAGCAGATGCAACAGCAGATGCGTGCGCCGATCTTTGAAGATAAAGTGGTTGATCACGTTGTTGAAGGCGCTGCGGTGACTGAAAAAGCCGTGTCAAAAGAAGATCTTCAAAAAGCAGTTGAGGAACTGGAAGAAGAATAACCAGCTCTTCTGCGTGGAAAATCAGAAAACCGCTCCTTCTACGGGGCGGTTTTTTAGTTAGCGATATGCGGGCTGACACGGCGTTGTTTTTAGAGGCGTTTTGCTGCGCCGCGTGTTGACCGAGAGTGGCAGTTACTTCCGTTCTAGCTGCTGGTGATGTCGCTCACGTCGTGCGTGATGCGATGGGTGGTGTGAGTGAAACTCAGTCTTGCCGTTGATCTGACCGCGCAGGGCATGTTGCTTGCAACCAAGATCATCACGCTCAGCAGTGTCAAAATGGAGGGCGCTTTTCACAGATTCATAGAACAACTGATTACGACGCTTTCCTGCGAGATCACGATTAGAGAAGTGTTTTTTAAATTGGTTGTTTTTGGCGGAACAATACGCTGTGGCTTAAGCGCATTGGGTGACGAGAACATCAAAGGAAGATTCAACAAGCGGGCTTCCATCATCCGCCAAGATGAAGTCATGTCCCAACCGCAGTTTAGCATAGTGAGTGCTATGCACTGGAAACCTACGTAGTTAATTGAAAAGACCGGTTTCAACCACCTGCTGGGCGGCGCAGGCGCTTATTGAAGGAAGGGGAGAAAATGTCAGCGCTTTGTCAGGCTACCTTCCTGTCAAAAACCATTGTGGGGTCGGGGAGAAGGTTGCGCACATTCCCCTTTTAATTGCAGACTTGAAGTGTTTTTCCAATAAGCCAAGATTGCAAGAAAACAGGGAGCAATTTCAGATGTCCAAGAAACTTATGGCCGAATTTTTCGGTACGTTCTGGTTGGTGTTCGGAGGCTGTGGCAGCGCCGTTCTGGCAGCAGGTGTGGCAGATGTAGGGATTGGCTGGCTGGGTGTCAGTCTTGCCTTTGGTTTGACTGTCATGACTATGGCCTATGCTGTTGGTCATATTTCAGGGGGTCACTTCAACCCCGCGGTGTCGCTCGGGTTGATGTTGGGCGGGCGCTTTGACGCAAAGGAATTGATCCCATATTGGGCCGCCCAGGTGGCTGGTGCCACTTTTGCTGCGTTTTTACTCTATGTGACCGTTGCAGGCGGTGGCGATTTTGCGGGTACAGGCGGTTTCGCGACCAATGGTTTCGGAGAGGCGTCGCCGCAAGGGTATGGGCTGATGTCAGTGCTGGTCGTTGAAGTGGTTCTGACGGCCTTTTTCCTCATCATTATCTTAGGATCTACATCTTCGGGAGCACCGGTTGGTTTTGCCCCGATTGCGATTGGATTGGGGTTGACGCTGATCCATTTGATTTCGATTCCTATTTCCAACACTTCCGTAAATCCGGCGCGTTCTACAGGCGTTGCATTCTTTGCTGAAACAGCCGCTCTATCGCAGTTGTGGCTGTTTTGGTTGGCACCACTAGCAGGTGCGGCGCTCGGTGCGTTGATCTGGCGGGCAATGAGCACAACAGACGACTGATCCTGACCATCGCTAAGTTGTGCGTCAACGTTATTGAAAGACCGAACTGGCGCTTTATTGCGCCAGTTCATCTGCCATCTCATGGTTGCGGTCTCTATGCCCAGCTTCGTCGGCACGCACGGCTACGATGACTTCACGTAGGCGTGCATCCTTGGGTAGTTCCCAGTAGTCGATAGCAATCTGAGGCGCGGTTATGTTTTCCACCCGCCCTGCGTCTACTTCTTCGAGATATTGCGTGTAGCTGATGACTGCTTCCTCCTCCAGATAACCGACAACGCGATGCGCTGTCTTTGGCGCAAAGAGATAGAGAACAAAGTAAAGATTGAAGAACACACCTTGGCCAAAGAGTATTAAGTATCGCTCGATCCGGCTCGGTTCGGCGATCTTGATGAACGTCATCAAGTGCATGCGTTCGTTTTCGGCTTCGTCCAGCAGCTCGCGCACCCAGCCTTCATCATCGCGGATGGTGCGCAATGCTTTCAGGTGCTGCAACAAGCCACCGACCATGCCGGGAACAGCTGCCACGGTTTCCAACACTACGGCCCGGTGGCCGTAGCGCTTAGCAAAAAACCTGTCGGCAAAGATTCGCATGAACTTTACCAGCCGCAACGCGAAACGATCGCGGAAATCCTTCGGCGGTGTGTGTTGGATCAGAGCATCGGCGTCTTCTGTAAGTGTATTGCTAAACATCTTGCTTCTCCTGCGCTTGCTTCTGAAGTGATCTCTGCAGCGTCGAGAACAAGGGATTGCGTCATTTTGCGCAGGGCATAAAAAAAGGCCGGGAAAAACCCCGGCCCTTTATATTCAGTGAGCGATTAATCAGGCTTTTGATGCGTCATCTTCAGCGGCGCCGTCTTCGTCAGCCGCTGGCGCGGCAGAGTCGGCCAGATCATCATCGTCTGAGGCTGCGGACCCGATATCATCGAAGAGTTCAGCGATTTCGAATTCGGCGGCTGCTTCTTCTTCAGCTGCGAGCTCCTGGATGGACTTACCGGAGGCTTGAAGCTCGGCTTCTTCCGTGGAGCGTGCAACGTTCAGTGCAATTGTTGCTTCGACTTCCGGGTGCAGTACAACCTGTGCTTCGTGCAGGCCGAGATCTTTGATCGGCGCAAGAACGACTTGCTTACGATCAACAGAAAAGCCGGCTTCGGTAGCTGCGTCGGCAGCGTCGCGTGTCGTGACAGAGCCGTAGAGCGCGCCTGCATCCGAAGCAGATCGAATCACGATGAACTGCTGCCCATCGAGTTTCTCTGCCAATGCTTCTGCTTCTTTGCGGGTCTCGAGGTTACGTGCCTCTAGCTGCGCTTTTTGCGATTCAAAAGCTTCGATGTTGGACTGCGACGCGGAGAGCGCCTTGCCCTGCGGCAACAGGTAATTGCGTGCATAGCCGGGTTTCACATCGACGACTTCGCCCATCTGACCCAATTTGGCAACGCGTTCGAGAAGGATCACTTGCATGTCTCTACTCCTTACTTAACTGCGTAGGGCAGCAGCGCCAAGAAGCGTGCGCGTTTGATGGCACGGGCCAACTCGCGTTGCTTTTTGGCAGAGACTGCGGTGATACGGGAAGGCACAATCTTGCCGCGCTCAGAGATGTAGCGTTGCAGCAGGCGCGTGTCTTTGTAGTCGATCTTAGGCGCGTTGTCGCCGGAGAATGGGCAGACTTTGCGACGGCGGAAAAATGGTTTAGCAGCCATGGGTTATATCCTTTTCCTAAAGCTGATCAACGACGCTCGCGGCGGTCGCCACGGTCTTCGCGTTTCTGCATTTGAACCGATGGTAGTTCGGCATGTGCATCGACCTTGATGGTCAGTACGCGCATCACGTCATCATGCAGGCGCATCAGGCGTTCCATTTCCTGCACGGCCGGAGCAGGAGCGTCCGAGCGCAGGAAGGCATAGTGTCCTTTGCGGTTTTTGTTGATCTTGTAGGCCATCGTTTTGACGCCCCAATACTCGTGATCTACGAGTGCGCCGCCGTTGTCGGAAAGGACGGTCCCAAAATGTTCGATCAGCCCTTCGGCTTGCGTGTTGGACAAATCCTGACGCGCGATCATGACATGCTCATACAAAGGCATGTTGTACCTCATTTATATCAAGGCGCATTTCAAAGGTGAGGCAGTTCCCCTTTTGCGGCCCCACCACGAGAGACTGCGCGGTTCAAGTTTTGTGCAAAAGGAAGTGCTGCGTATACACGCTTTGTGGGTTTGCGCAAGCGCTCCCTGTGCGGTGTTTCAAAAGACACGGGGTGCAAAGCAGTTTGGCATTCGGCAACTGAACTGTTTTGAAAAATGCGAACATGGGCGCTTCCCGTTGCTGAAGTGATGTTCAGGCTGGCACGTTGGAAATCTTTGAAGATTTTCCTTTGCGCACAGTAAGCATCATCCGAGCGTTATTATGTTCATTTGCGCGCATAACCTGTTCGTGATCAGCATTTGCCTGACGTGTGAAACGTGCCATTTAAAGCGTGTGAAACAATGACGGAGGTACATACCCATGAAGCAACTTCTTCTCGCGACCGCTCTTACTGCTACGGCCAGCATGGCGGCAGCTGCCGATAAATACATACTTGACGCCAGCCATAGCCAGGTTGTCTTTAACTATAACCACCTTGGGTTTTCGACAACGTTCGGCATGTTCTCGGGCTTCGAAGGCGAGATCATGTTTGATCAGGAAAACCCTGCGAATTCGTCGGTCTCAGTCGCGATGCCGACCAAAAGCATGTTCACTGGTTGGGAAAAGCGCGAAAATCATTTCATGTCGGAAGACTTTTTCGGGGCTACCGATGAAGACATGATTACCTTTACCTCCACGTCTATCGAAGTAACGGGTGAGGGCACTGCTCTGATCACGGGTGACTTGACGATGAACGATATTACAAAATCAGTGGTGCTGGATTCGGTTCTTAATCAAATGGGTATGCATCCACGGGCCAACAAAGAATGGGCAGGATTTGATGCCACGACGACTTTGTTGCGGTCAGATTTCGGTGTTGGAGCCGCGGCACCATTTGTCAGCGATGAGGTGGAAGTTGTGATCTCTGTCGAGGCCATGATCGCCGAGTAGAGACGATATCTTTTCGTTTAAAAGGCCGCGCTAGCAATGCGGCCTTTTTTTGTTCAACCATCTTTAGTCGACGGCTGGTTTGCCTTGGTTCTCTTTTAAAGCTGTCAGGGCAATCGTGATATCAACGCTAAAGCCCACGTTCCCTTCATCGGGTTGGCTTTGCGCGCCAATTGCAAAATCGCGCCGATCGATGCCGGTGCCTGCGTCCACGGTTGCCACATCTTCAGCAATCGTCATTGAAAAAGGAAAGGCCATCGGCATGGCCTGATCTTTGATGGTCAGAGTGCCATCGGCGACATACCCCTCGGACGCCCGTAGCAAGTCACCAGAGAAAACAGCGGTTGGGAACGCCTCGACGTTGAAAAAGTCGGTTTCCATGGCTTGCCCGGTGACCGAACCAAGGGTTAACGAACCGATGGAGATGGTCACGTCGACGTGCCCGGCTACGCCTTCGGTGACGGTTTCGTCAAAACTGATGCTGGCCGTCCAATCTGCAAAACTGCCGGTGACGGGCGTGCCGAGTTGCGTGACGGTGATAGCGAGTGTCCCATCCTGAACGACCCAATCAGATTGTACATCTGCAAGCGCTGCGGCCTGTACCGTCGATCCGTGCTTTTCATAAAGGCCAAGTGCCGAGCCGGTCACGACGGCTGCTGCCCAGACCACCAATGCGCAGATGAAAGGCAGACTACTCGTCGCTGTTTTGGTGACGCTGGAAACGTCTGGCGTGCCGGGGAGCATCCGGCGTAACGTGCTGTCTTTGTCAATGAAATGGTGTTTGAGTGCGCCTGCCACGTGCAAAATGATCGACAGAGCCAGTACGCGTTCGAAAACGACATGTAGTCCGGCCGTAACACCAGCAACGGCCTCTGATTTCGGAACCAGCGGTAAATTCTGCCCCAAAGGCCACCAAATGGGTGCAAAACCTTCGGTAGAGGCGTGATGTATCCAGCCCGACAGCGGCACCAGCAAGATTGAACCGTAGAGCAGCCAATGCACAGTCGTGGCCGCAAGCGTCTCCACTCTGCGATCAGGATGAAGGTGTGCGGGTTTCGGTTGACCCACGGCCCAGGCGATGCGGGCGAGGGCGACAAAGAACACTGTGACACCCAGCGTTTTATGGAGCGAAAAGAACCAAGCTTTGTGTGCGAGTTCTTCGGATGTCTCATAAGGTAGATCATTTGCAAAGATGCCCAACGGGATCAGTGTCAAAATCAAAAGAGCTGTCAGCCAGTGAAAGCTCTTGGCAACAGCACCGAAGGTTTGCGTGGTATTGGCGAGGGGCATTGTGGGTCTCCGCGTGTTCTGATTGGAATGTAGCGTATGATGTGCTGGTGTCACCACAAGTTGCGTGCACGCACAGATGCTGCGCGGAAGGTATCTTTGCATTCTGACGGGCGTTGCCCTCGCGGCAGGGTCAGGCTAAGCGAAGAATATAGGATAAAAGAGGGGTAGGATCATGAGCAAAGCATTGGTGTTTCCGGGACAGGGCGCGCAGGCAATCGGAATGGGGCAAGCACTGGCACAGGCCTATCCGTCTGCGCACGCGGTGTTTGAAGAGGTCGATGATGCCTTGGGCGAAAAACTCAGCGGGTTGATTTGGGATGGCGACATTGAAACCTTGACCCTCACGGAGAATGCGCAGCCTGCTTTGATGGCAACGTCCATGGCAGCTTTGCGCGCACTCGAAGCAGAAGGGTTTGATGCAAGTGATGTGACCTATGTCGCGGGACACAGCCTTGGAGAATATTCCGCGCTGGCAGCGGCAGGCACTTTCACCGTTGCGGATGCCGCTAGATTACTGCGCGCGCGCGGTCAGGCGATGCAGGCGGCGGTGCCTGTGGGACAGGGTGCGATGGCGGCCGTGCTCGGGTTAGACTTTGATACCGTGAGCGATGTGGCCGCGCGCGCAGCCGAAGGTCAGGTGTGTCAGGTCGCGAATGAAAACGACCCCGCACAGAATGTCGTCTCAGGTGACAAGGCTGCCGTTGAACGCGCGACTGTCCTGGCCAAAGAGGCAGGCGCCAAGCGTGCGTTGCTGCTGCCTGTGTCAGCCCCGTTTCATTGTGCCTTAATGGCCCCCGCAGCGGAGGCCATGGCGACGGCGCTGCGGGACGTTGCTATGCAAGCGCCCAAGGTGCCGCTGGTCGCTAATGTAATTGCGCAAGCGGTTTCGGATCCTGAAGAGATTCGCGATTTGCTGATCAAGCAGGTCACCGGGCAGGTGCGTTGGAAGACCTCGGTGGAATGGATGGCCGGGCACAGGGTTTCGGCGTTTTGGGAGATTGGCGCCGGAAAGGCGCTATCGGGTATGATCCGCCGGATTGCCAAAGAGGCGTCAACGGTGAACATTGGCACAGCGGATGATGTAAAAGCGGCCTTAGCGGCTTGAAGGGAGAAAAGCAGATGTTTGATCTGACAGGAAAAACCGCGTTGATCACCGGAGCTTCGGGTGGCATCGGTGCTGAAATTGCAAGAGGGCTTCATTGCGCAGGTGCGACTGTTGGCCTTTCGGGCACGCGGGTCGCGCCTCTTGAAGCTCTGGCCGCTGAACTGGGCGACCGCGCGCATGTGCTGCCTCGCAATCTGAGCGATCTGGCCGCTGTGGAGGCTTTGCCCAAAGACGCAGCGGCGGCCATGGGAAAGGTCGATATTTTGGTGAACAACGCTGGGATCACCCGCGACAACCTTTTCATGCGTATGTCGGATGATGAATGGCAGTCTGTGTTGGATGTTAACCTCACGGCGACTTTCAAGCTGTGCAAGGGGGTGATGCGGGGAATGATGAAAGCGCGCTGGGGTCGTATCGTCAACATTTCGAGCGTTGTGGGGGCCACCGGAAATCCTGGGCAAGCGAACTATGCGGCGTCCAAGGCGGGCATGGTGGGCATGTCGAAAAGCCTTGCATATGAAGTCGCCAGCCGCGGTATCACGGTCAATGCGGTCGCACCGGGTTTCATCGAAACAGCGATGACCGACAAGCTGACCGAAGACCAAAAGGCGGCGATCATGGGGCAGATACCAGCAGGGCGCATGGGGTCTGCAGGGGAAATCGCGGCAGGCGTGCTTTACCTTTCAAGCGTCGAAGCGGCCTATGTGACAGGCACTACCTTGCATGTTAATGGCGGTATGGCCATGTTGTGAATTGGAATTGCACCCTTTTTGAGCGTGCTGCACAATGCGTTTGCCATTGGTGCAGCTTGTGTTAAAGGGGGCGCAGTTTGTGACTCGGCCAAAAATTGCTTGGGCGAGAACCACCAGTTTCTGACCTGAGAAATCTTGAGCAGAAGTGAGTATCGAGCCGCCCCATTGGGGCAAAAGCTTGCCCTGGAGAACCGGGGACACAAGCAACCGACAGGGGTCTTTGACGACCCGAATGAATGAGGGACTAATATGAGCGACATCGCAGATCGCGTTAAGAAAATCGTTGTTGAGCACCTTGGTGTTGAAGAGGACAAAGTAGCAGAAGGTGCATCTTTTATTGATGACCTGGGCGCTGACAGCCTCGACACGGTTGAACTGGTAATGGCCTTCGAAGAAGAATTCGGCATCGAAATCCCCGATGACGCCGCAGAGACTATTCAAACCTTCGGCGACGCAGTGAAGTTTATCACCGAAGCTTCCTGATCTCGGACCGGGTTGCGCCCGGTCGAATGAAATTCCAAAGGCGCTTTTCTGATACAGAGAAGCGCCTTTTTTCTATGTGCGTTCTCCAAGGGGTTGTATCCAACGCGAGTCTTGCTTCATGTTTGCAGCACGAAAGAGGGCGTCAAGCTCCGGTTCAGGCAGAAGAGGCAAGGCAGTATGTCGCGCACGATACCAACGATCAACACGCACCGGTTGACGCTGCGCGGCATGCGCGCAGAGGATTTCAATCGATTTGCCGAAATTTGGGCGACGCCCGAAGTAGTAGCGTACATCACCGGCACGCCTTGGGCGCGCAGCAAGGCCTGGGCGGCATTTTTGCGCCATGCGGGTCATTGGCAGATCACTGGATTCGGCCAATGGGCAATCATGGAGCATCGCGCGCCGGAAATTTCCGGACATGTGGGGTTTTTCTATGCAAAACGGGATCTTGGTCCTGATTTTGATGATTTCCCAGAGGCGGGTTGGGTGCTGGCCCCAGAAGCGCATAGGCAAGGTTTTGGTCTTGAGGCGGTGCAGGCTGCACATGATTGGTTCGATCGCGTCATCGTAGGCCGGTTGGTCTGTCTAATCGATCCGCGTCACACACGCTCAATTTCAATTGCGCAGGCAATGGGATATCAGCATATGCGAGATGTGGAGCTTGATGGTGAAACGGTGCGCCTCTTTGAGCGCAACGGTCCGCCTAAGTAGCGCGCATACCTCTGCCGTAGTGTCCAAGAGCTCTTGCACAGAAACATGGGCTCAAGGTATGGGGAAGCAGGATTTGAAGGGGACATCAGGATGCGTAGAGTAGTCGTCACAGGATTGGGGCTGGTCACACCATTGGCCGACGGAGTCGAAGCCAGCTGGTCCAGAATTCTGGATGGGCAGTCGGGCGCCGGTATGATCGAAGGTTTTGATGCCAGCAAACTGGTCACGCAATACGCTTGTGAAGTGCCTTTGGGGGATGGATCTGACGGTACGTTCAACGCAGACACGTATCTGACACCGAAAGAACAGCGCAAGGTCGACACGTTTATACTGTTTGGGATCGCAGCCGCACAGCAAGCGGTCGAGGATTCGGGTTGGATGCCGGAGGACAAAGAGAGCCTTGAGCGCACGGGGGTGCTGATCGGCTCCGGAATTGGTGGCTTAAACACAATCGCAAACACCACGTTGCTCTTGGCTGAGAAAGGACCACGCCGGGTCTCACCCTTCTTTGTGCCAGGCGCATTGATCAATCTGATCTCCGGGCAGGTAAGCATCAAATACGGGTTCAAAGGGCCAAACCATTCGGTCGTGACCGCATGTTCCACGGGCGCACATGCAATCGGTGACGCAAGCCGGTTGATCCAGCACGGCGACGCTGATGTTATGGTTGCGGGGGGCGCTGAAGCGGCGATTTGCGAAATTGGCATCGCGGGGTTCAACGCGTGCAAGGCACTGAGCACAAAACGGGGGGATGACCCCAAGACCGCAAGCCGCCCCTATGACAGCGACCGCGATGGTTTTGTCATGGGCGAAGGCGCGGGCATCGTTGTGTTGGAAGAATACGAACACGCCATGGCCCGCGGTGCAAAGATATACGCGGAAGTTCTGGGCTACGGGCTTTCGGGTGATGCGTATCACATCACGGCGCCATCCGAGGATGGAGAAGGCGGAGAACGTTCGATGCGTAACGCGTTGCGCAATGCAGGACTCGAGCCAAAGGATATCGACTACATTAACGCGCACGGCACATCCACCATGGCCGATACGATCGAACTGGGCGCAGTGGAGCGCCTGTTGGGCACGCATGCAGGCAAGATCACAATGTCTTCGACCAAATCCGCAACGGGACATCTCTTGGGCGCGGCTGGCGCTATTGAGGCGATCTTTTCGGTCCTTGCGATCCGGGATCAGGTCGCGCCGCCAACCATAAACCTGGATACGCCGGCAGTTGAAACGCCTATCGATTTGGCACCCAATGCGAAACGCCCGCGTGAGATCAATGTCGCCTTGAGCAACTCCTTTGGTTTTGGTGGCACGAATGCGAGTGTGATCTTTGGGAAAGTCAGCTGATGTGGCGGCATATCGCATCTAATGCGGTGACGATGCTGATTGTGCTGCTCTTCATGATGGGCGGCGTAATCCTTTGGGGCAAAGGACAGTACGACGGTGCGGGCCCCTTGGCAGAAGCCTATTGCGTCGAAGTGCCCAGCGGATCAAATATGCGGCGCGTTAGCGAAGCTTTAGAAACGGACGGCGCTGTCAGCTCAGGCGCAATCTTCCGCATGGGCGCAGAATATGCCGAGAAATCAAACCAGTTGAAAGCGGGCAGCTACCTCGTGCCCGAAGCCGCTTCGATGGCGCAGATCATCGACACGATCACGCGCGGGGGTGCAAGCACCTGTGGCACGGAGGTAGTTTATCGCATTGGCGTGAACCGCATTGGTGTGCAGTTGCGTGAACTGGACCCCTCTAGCAATCAGTTTGTGGAACGAGCAAACTTCAATCCCGCTGAAGAGGCTGCGCCTGAAATTTACGAAGATCGCAAGGCGTCTGCGGGCACCCGGTTTCGCGTGGCCCTGGCTGAAGGCGTAACCTCCTGGCAAATCGTCGAAGGTCTCAAAGCGATGGACGTTCTGGATGGGACCGTTTCTGAACTCCCCCCGGAGGGTTCTCTTGCGCCGGACAGCTATGAAGTGCGACCGGGCGATGATCGTGTGGATGTGCTTGCGCGGATGCGCGCGGCGCAGGAGCGGCGTGTCGCAGATGTGTGGGCGGCCAAAGCCGAAGACTTGCCAATTGAAACGCCCGAAGAACTGTTGATCCTGGCCTCTATTATTGAAAAGGAGACGGGTGTTGCGGAAGAACGCAGGCAGGTCGCGAGCGTTTTTGTTAACCGGTTGAACCGCGGGATGCGTCTTCAGACGGACCCGACGGTGATTTATGGCGTTACCGAAGGCCGCGGTGTTCTGGGGCGTGGGTTGCGTCAGAGCGAATTACGCGCGGCGACGCCTTGGAACACTTATGTGATCCCTGGCCTCCCGCCGACCCCCATAGCAAACCCTGGCCTTGCGAGTCTTGAAGCTGCATCGCAACCGCTCGAGACTCCATACGTCTTTTTCGTCGCGGACGGGACCGGCGGACATGCGTTTGCCGAGACGCTGGCCGAGCATAACCGTAATGTGGCGCAGTGGCGCCGCATTGAAGCGGAACGTGCCAGTCAGTCGACCGGGAACTAACGTAAGACCTGCGAATTTCCATTTGGTTTCAAGGGAAAACAGGCTTTGAAAGCGGTGCTGTGCCTTCGAGCTATGTGCAATTTGTTAACGGCACCGTACGGTGGTAAAAGGTTAACGTATTGAATTTGCTTGACTTTGCGAACGGTCGAATGTATAACTTGTGACAGGCTAGAAGAAGTGGGCAAGCGACCCCGGGGATGACCCGGCTGGTCGCTTTTTCATTTTTCTCGTGCGGAGATTACTACGCGCATGAGAGGTAAAACCTGAATGACTTTACTAACCCCAGAGCACGTAGCGTCCGAAACCGAAGATCTTTTAAATTCGGTGATCGGATCTATCAAAAGCCTGCGCCTAGAAATTGAAGACCTGAAAGAAAAGGTCCGAGCGGGCGAAAGTCTTGAGAAAACTCAGAGCAGTAAAACAGTGTCGTCGGCAACGTCGCTGCTGAAAACCTGCCAGGAAGTGGAGAATCGTCTTGTCGAATGTCGCAGCAAATCAGCCGGAATCGCAAAAGGGGGCTATGCCCTCGACCTTGAGCGTGCCAGAGCTGAGATCGGGTGCAAGCTGGATCGCCTCCGCTGCACACACCGTCCAGGATGAGTTTCTGAACGATCTAACTGAGGGAGAGCTTCTGGCTCTCCCTTTTTTGTTTGAGTTCTGGGCCCTGGAACATCAGTTGCCGCCAGAGGGGGACTGGCGTGCCTGGGTTTGCATGGGGGGGCGCGGCGCGGGAAAAACACGCGCTGGCGCTGAATGGGTGCGGGCGCAGGTTGAAGGACCAAAACCGTTGGAACCGGGGCGTGCGCGGCGCGTGGCTTTGGTGGGCGAAACCATCGATCAGGTGCGAGAAGTGATGGTTTTTGGCGACAGCGGCATTTTGGCCTGTTCGCCGCCTGACCGACGCCCGGTATGGGAAGCAGGACGCAAACGTCTTGTTTGGCCGAATGGAGCCATTGCCACGGTGCATTCCGCTTTTGATCCCGAAGGCTTGCGTGGGCCGCAGTTTGACGCAGCCTGGGTGGATGAGTTGGCTAAATGGAAAAAGGCGCAGGACACCTGGGATATGCTGCAATTCGCGTTGCGGCTGGGGGATCAGCCGCAGGTGTGTGTCACAACGACGCCGCGCAATGTAAGCGTTTTGAAAGCGTTGTTAAAATCACCGTCCACGGTTGTGAGTCATGCACCGACCGAAGCGAATGCGGCCAATCTGGCGAACTCGTTTCTTGAGGAAGTGCATGCGCGTTACGCGGGTACGCGGCTCGGGCGACAAGAGCTGGATGGCGTCTTGTTGGAGGATGCGGAAGGCGCTCTGTGGACTACATCCGTATTGGAATCCCTGCGCAGCGACACGGCGCCCGCATTGGACCGAATTGTCGTTGCTGTAGATCCGTCCACGACCAGCAGTGCTGCATCAGATGAATGCGGTATTGTCGTTGCAGGAGTCGATATGACCGGTGCGCCGCAAGATTGGCGCGCTTATGTGTTGGCAGATTGCACGGTTCAAGGGGCGAGCCCGGCGGGATGGGCGCAAGCCGCCATTGCCGCCATGGAGCAATATGGCGCGGATCGTTTGGTCGCCGAGGTCAATCAGGGGGGGCAGATGGTCGCTGAAGTGTTGCGACAGGTAAATCCCCTGGTGCCCTATAAAGGCGTGCATGCCAGTCGTGGCAAGGTTGCGCGGGCCGAACCTGTTGCTGCGCTTTATGAACAGGGGCGTGTGCGGCATCTGCGTGATCTTGGTATTTTGGAAGATCAGATGTGTCGGATGACCGTGCGGGGCTATGAAGGGCAGGGATCACCGGATCGTGTGGATGCGTTGGTATGGGCGTTGCACGAGTTGATGATCGAGCCTGTTGCGACGTGGCGCGCACCTCGGGTGCGGTCGCTCTGAGAGCGTACGTTGCTGCTTACTGAAGCCTTAACGGCCAGCGCGAGCACATGACGAAATCAATAGGAATTTAGCCGAAACTGAAGACACGCGAACAAAGCGGTTCGGCAATCTGTGCCGATCGGAGGGTGTTTGACGTCCGGCACATATGAGGAGCGAACAACATGGGTTTCAACTTTTTGCGGCGCGGCGGCCAGGTCGAAGTGCCTGAGCAGAAGGCCAGCGCGACGGGGCCGATCGTGGCTTATCCGACGACAGGTCGTGTGGCATGGAGCCCACGTGATGCTGTCTCGCTGACCCGTACGGGGTTTTCGGGTAATCCGGTGGGATTTCGCTCCGTTAAACTGATTGCGGAAGCTGCCGCCGCTTTGCCGCTGGTGTTGCAAGATTCAGAACAACGCTATGAGACGCATCCGCTGGGTGGGCTTGTGGCCCGCCCCAATCCGATTCAAGGGCGCGCAGAGCTGCTCGAAGCACTTTATGCGCAGCTTTTGCTGACTGGTAATGGCTATATTGAGGCTGTTGGTGACACAGAACAGGTGCCACAAGAACTACATGTGCTGCGCTCAGATCGGATGAGTGTTGTGCCTGGTGCCGATGGATGGCCTGTCGCCTATGAATACGCCGTCAGTGGGCGCAAACATCGCTTTGATGCCAGTGGCGCGGTTTCGCCCGTATGCCACATTCGCAGTTTTCATCCACAAGATGATCATTACGGGTTCAGCCCGATGCAGGCCGCGGCGATGGCGGTAGATGTGCATAATTCTGCAAGCCGCTGGTCCAAAGCGCTACTCGACAACGCGGCACGCCCTTCTGGCGCCATTGTCTATCGTGGTGCGGAAGGTCATGGGACCATGAACACCGATCAATACGAGCGCCTCGTCAGCGAGATGGAGAGCCATCATCAGGGCGCGCGCAACGCAGGTCGTCCGATGTTGCTGGAGGGCGGGCTTGATTGGAAACCAATGGGCTTTTCACCGTCGGACATGGAATTTCAGAAAACCAAGGAAGCGGCTGCGCGTGAGATCGCATTAGCTTTTGGGGTGCCACCTATGCTGTTGGGCATCCAGGGTGACGCGACGTATTCAAATTATCAAGAAGCGCATCGTGCGTTCTACCGGCTGACGGTTTTACCCCTTGCGACACGCGTCACAGCGGCGCTTGCGCATTGGCTGGCGCGCTATACCGGCGAAACCATCGAGATCAAACCGGATCTCGACCAAGTGCCGGCACTGGCAACTGAGCGGGATGCGCAGTGGAACAGGGTCGTGAACGCAGATTTCCTGACACAAGCGGAAAAGCGTGCATTGCTGGGGCTGCCCGCGGTGACCACTGATGAGTGACAGTGGTTTTGAGCGTTTTGAATGCGCGCCCGGGCTGCGGCTTCAGGCGCATGAAAAGATCGCCGAAATCCACCACAAAAACCTGCTCTGTCGGCTCGATCGGGTCGAGGAGATGATGGAGCGATTGGAAAAAAGACTTTGGCTGACCGTGTTTGGGATTGTCGCAATCATTCTTGGACAAGGTTTGCAATCGTTGGTCGCGGCTGTGCCGTGAAATGAGGAAAATGCGAGGAATGAGCAAATGAGTGTTGAAACGGGACTTGAACATAAGTTCGCGCGCTTTGGCGACGGACTTGCGGTCCAGGAAGGCAGCGTCATAAGTGGGTATGCAAGCCTCTTTGGTGCCGTCGATCAAGGGAACGATGTGGTTGAGGCGGGGGCATATGCCTCGTCGCTGAGCGCGCTTGCCGCGAAAGGCAGTCGAGTAAAAATGCTATGGCAGCATGACCCGACCCAGCCGATCGGTATTTGGGATGAGGTGCGCGAAGACGCCAAAGGCCTTTGGGTCAAGGGCCGCCTGTTGGAAAGCATCGCGAAGGGCCGCGAGGCCCAGGCCTTGATCGAGGCCGGTGCCATTGACGGGCTGTCTATCGGCTATCGCACCCGCAAGGCCACTAAGAATTCCAAGGGCCAACGGCTCTTGACGGAGTTGGAATTGTGGGAGGTGTCCTTAGTGACTTTTCCCATGCTTCCTACCGCGCGGATAACGGGGAAGTCGGACGAAAACGACGTGAGCTGTTCTCTACGTGACATGGCCGCTGCCTTTCGGGGTGCGCGCGCTGATCTGGCGCGCCGCTGACGCGCACCTGTCGTCGGGATTTGGCGCAAGCGCGCGACCCGGAATCTACAATTTGAGGAATTTGCCATGAGCAAGACCGAAGCAAAAGCGGCGGGTGGGATCAGTTTGTCCCCCGCTGAGGATGTCAGGCAGGCCGTAACCGGCTTTGTCAGTGACTTCAAAGAGTTTCAAGCCGACATCAATGCAAAGATTAAACAAACAGAAGAGCGACTGATCATGCTGGACCGCAAATCGACACTTCCCCAACGTACCCCACTTGGCGCAACGCACGACGCGGGCGCACCTCATCAAAAAGCATTCGACGCTTACCTGCGTTCGGGTGATGATGACGCGCTGCGAGGACTTGAAATGGACGTGAAGTCCCTTTCTACAGCTGTGAATTCTGACGGTGGTTATCTTGTAGACCCGCAAACGTCGGATGCGGTGAAATCCGTGTTGAATTCCTCGGCTTCGGTGCGTTCGATTGCCTCTGTCGTGAATGTGGAGGCCACGTCCTATGACGTTCTGGTGGACCATTCTGATGTTGGCGCAGGTTGGGCGACCGAGACCAGCACGCTGACAGAAACCGACACACCGCAGATCGACCGGATCACGATTCAGTTGCATGAGCTTAGTGCATTGCCGAAGGCGTCGCAGCGACTGCTTGATGACAGCGCCTTCGATATCGAAGGCTGGCTGGCAACACGGATGGCGGACAAGTTCTCGCGCGCAGAGGCTGCCGCGTTCATTTCCGGTGACGGTGAAGATAAACCCAAAGGTATTTTGGATCACACGGCGGTCGATAATGCGATCTGGTCTTGGGGTAATCTGGGTTATGTTCCCTCAGGTCAAGACGGCGATGTCACACCTGAAAGTGTTGTGGATCTGGTCTATGCACTGGGTGCGCAGTACCGTGCAAACGCAACCTTTGTGATGAATTCAAAGACAGCAGGATTGATCCGCAAGCTGAAAGATGGTGACGGTCGCTTCTTGTGGTCTGATGGTCTGGCAGCAGCTGAACCTGCGCGGCTTTTGGGTTATCCGGTATTGATCGCCGAAGATATGCCAGACCCTGCAAGCGGTTCTGCATCCATCGCTTTCGGTGATTTTGCAGCGGGCTACACCATTGCTGAGCGTCCTGACCTGCGCGTTTTGCGTGACCCGTTCAGTGCCAAACCGCACGTTCTGTTTTACGCAACCAAGCGTGTCGGTGGTGACGTGAGCGATTTCGCGGCGATCAAACTGCTGAAATTCGCTGTTTCGTAATTGAAGCCGCGATACCGGCGCCGGGCCTTTTAGGGTCCGGTTAGTCGGGCCGGACACGTGCCGGCATGATCTGTGTTGTCTAGCTGCTCCCCTCCGACCGAGCAACACAGTGAGGCACGTGTCCGGTCACTACAATCGGGGAGATGGATTTGGAGACCTTCTATGATGTTGATCGAAGAGACGACGGTGCCGGATACGGCGCTCCCGGTCGAAGACTTCAAAGCGCATATCCGACTGGGCACAGGCTTTGGTCAGGAAACGACGCAGGACGAGGTGCTGGCTGGATTTCTGCGCGCCGCTATTTCGGCCATCGAAGCCCGTACGGGCAAGATATTAATGCTGCGCCGGTTTTCGTGGACCCTGAACTTTTGGCGCGATCGGGATGGCCAGGGTCTGCCAGTTACACCGATTGTGGCCATAACCCGGCTTTCCATCGTTGAACGTGGCGGTACGCAGGTCGATGTTGATGCATCGTTGTACTGGCTCGAGAAAGATAGCCAACGCCCGCGTCTGAAGCCGACTGCAATGTCGCTTCCGACGATCCCAAGTGGTGGATCTGCTGTCATCGAATTCGATGCGGGTTTCGGAGAAGACTGGCAAGATATGCCTGCGGACCTTAAACAGGCCGTCCTGCTGCTTGCGGCGCATTACTATGAATACCGCAATGAAACGTCGCTCAGTGATGGTTGTATGCCATTTGGAGTAACCAGCCTGATCGAACGTTACAAGACGATGCGGATTGGCTTCGGGGGAACAAGATGAAATCCCCGAGACTTAACCGAAAGTTGGTGCTTGAAGCACCTCAGCACCTGGCTGATGGCAGCGGTGGTTTCACCGTGACATGGCTGGCTCTGGGATCCTTGTGGGCGCAGCTCACGGCGCGAGCGGGGCGCGAGACAGTATCCTCGGGCGCGCCGGTTTCGGTCGTGACCTACCGGATCACTGTGCGCGCTGCACCTGTAGGAGCGCCTGACAGGCCAATGCCTGAACAAAGATTCCGCGAAGAATACCGAATGTTTCACATTCAGGCGGTGGTTGAGGATGATCCGGAAGGACGTTTCCTGACGTGCTATGCGACCGAGGAGGTGACGGTATGACTTATGCTGTTTCTTCGGCTTTGCAGGCGGCTATTTATACTGCACTTGGAGCAGACCCGCGCCTGGCATCACTTGTAGGAACGGCTATTTACGATGCATTGCCAAAAGGGCAGGTGCCTGATGCATATGTAAGCATCGGTGACGAGCGGGTGCGAGATGCATCTGATCAGACTGGCAATGGCGCAGATCACAGGTTCGATGTCATCGTGCGCACAACCAAGCCGGGATTTGCGGAAACCAAAGAAATTGCGGCTGCAATCTCAGATGCTTTGCACAATGCACAGTTGCCGCTTGCGCGTGGCCACCTTGTTTTTATGCGATTTGAACGCGCTGAAGCACGCCGGATCGAAGCAAACGCGACCCGCGAAGTTGTGATGCGTTTTCGCGCACGGGTCGACGACCAATAACTCTAATCACTTTTTTACAGGAGAACACCCATGGGGGCTCAGAACGGAAAAGACCTTTTGATCAAGGTCGATATGGCGAATGATGGCCAATTCACGACCCTGGCGGGGCTGCGAGCCACGCGGGTAAGTTTCAATGCAGAGACCATTGATGTGACGAGTCTCGAAAGCCAAGGCGGTTGGCGTGAGTTGCTGTCTGGTGCTGGTGTGCGGTCGGTCTCAATCAGTGGGTCGGGTGTCTTTCGGGACGCTGACACGGATGAGCGTGCCCGGCAGCTGTTTTTTGACAGCGAAGCGCCTAACTTCCAAGTTGTTATCCCTGATTTTGGTGTCGTCGAAGGTCCTTTCATGGTGACCGCTATTGAGTACGGCGGCAGTCACAACGGTGAAGCCACCTATGAGCTTTCACTGGCCAGCGCAGGCAATTTGAACTTTACGGCGATCTGAAATGGCCAATCCATGGAGGGGAGACGTGGCGCTGAACATTAACGGCGAAAATCACGTCATGCGATTGACACTGGGTGCTCTGGCCGAGTTGGAAACAACACTGCAAGAGCCGTCACTGGTCGCATTGGTCGAACGTTTTGAGGGCAATCAATATTCCAGTCGCGATGTCCTCGCATTGTTGTCGGCAGGTTTGAAAGGTGGGCAGTCGTCGCTGAGTGGGGATGATCTAATGCACGCGGAAATTGAGGGCGGTCCTATGGCTGCGGCCCGCGCTGGGGCCGAGCTCTTGGCGCGCGCTTTTGTGCTGCCAGAGGTATGACCCGCATCGATTGGCCTGCCTTGATGCGGGCAGGCATGCAGGGGCTTGGTTTAGAACCAAACGTCTTCTGGTCGCTGACCCCGGCCGAGTTGCAAGTGATGTTAGGCGATCCGGCACAGTCTGGGCCGTTGTTGAGTGGTGGGCTCGAAGCGCTGATGGCCGCCTATCCGGACAAGACATGAAAGGACTTCAGCCATGACAGACGAAAACGGCTTTGATGACATAGAAGCGGGCGTTGATAACCTGAACGACACTCTCGCTCAGACGAGCACATTGGTCACAGGTTTTGATGGTGAACTGCGTCGTATGCAGGGTGCGTTGAATGCGACAAGCCGAGACATGTCCAATGTCGAGCGCGGCATGAGTCGCGGCTTGCGCAGCGCATTTGATGGATTGATCTTTGATGGAGATAAGCTCTCCGACGCGCTGTCGTCCATTCGGGAAAGCATGATCAGCACCGCCTACAACGCTGCAATAAAGCCTGTTACCAGCGGGATAAGTGGAGCACTTGCGAATACTGTTGGTGGCCTGGTTCAGAGCGTGCTGCCTTTTGCTGACGGCGCCCCCTTCAGTCAGGGCCGTGTCATGCCCTTTGCGACGGGTGGCATTGTAAGCGCCGCCACGCCCTTTGGCATGCGTGGCGGAATGGGTCTGATGGGGGAAGCCGGGCCGGAGGCGATTATGCCTTTGGCACGCGGTCCGGATGGCAAGCTGGGTATTCGTGGAGGCGGAGGTGGTGGTCAGACCATTGTCATGAACATCTCAACGCCAGATGCACAGGGTTTTCAACGATCACAGGGCCAGATCGCGGCGCAAATGACGCGCGCGCTGAACCGTGGCCAACGCAATCGATAACATGAGGGGAAAAGGCGATGCAGTTTCATGATGTAAGGTTTCCTGCCGCACTTAGTTTCGGCTCCGTCGGAGGACCGGAACGACGCACCGATGTGGTTACGATCAGTAATGGTTTTGAGGAACGCAACTCTCCCTGGGCGCATTCGCGTCGGCGCTATGACGCGGGGGTGGGCATGCGCTCACTCGACGATGTCGAGACCATGATCGCCTTTTTTGAAGCCCGTTACGGTCAGCTTTACGCCTACCGTTGGAAGGATTGGTCGGACTATCGGTCACGTAAACCGTCACAGGACATTTCAGCCACAGATCAACTGCTGGGAACTGGCGATGATACGCAGACGACGTTTCAGATACTCAAGTCGTATCAGTCCGGTGCCTATAGCTATGCCAGACCAATCTCCAAACCGGTCGCCGATACGGTGAAAGCCGCTGTAGCGGGCATCGAGTTAGCGGTAGGCACGGATTTCACAATAGATGATACAACGGGGATCATAACTTTTGTCACCGCACCGAGCGCAGGCGAAGAGATTACCGCTGGATTTGAATTTGATGTACCCGTGCGGTTCGACACCGATAGCATTCAAACCAGTGTGGCCAGTTTTCAGGCCGGTGAAATTCCAACCGTTCCGATCATCGAGGTACGTGTCTGATGAGTGACATGAGCGCAGATTTAAAGACGCATCTGGAAACGGGTTTAACAACCATGGCGCATGCTTGGGCGATTGAGCGCCAGGACGGCGCAATTCTGGGGTTTACTGATCATGATCGGGATTTGACCTTTGAAGGGATAAACTTCCGTGCGGATACAGGGATGAGCGCCCTGTCACTTGCACAAAGTACTGGTTTGTCTGTCGACAATACAGAAGCGGTTGGGGCTCTCAGTGATCTGTCCATTCGTGAAGACGAAATTGAACAAGGACGTTTTGACGGCGCTGAAGTGCGAGCATGGCTGGTCAACTGGACCGATGTGTCACAGCGATGGTTACAGTTTCGTGGCACAATTGGTGAAATTCAACGTGGCAATGGAGGTTTTCAGGCAGAACTTCGAGGACTGACCGAGGCTTTGAACCGACCATTGGGGCGCGTTTACCAGAAACCGTGCTCGGCTGTGTTGGGAGATGTGGATTGTGGTTTTGATATTTTCACTCCCGGGTTTTCGATTGATCTTGCAGTTGAGACCATGGATCAGTCGCGTGTTTTTCGTTGGGAAGCGTTTGATGGTTTTTCGTCAGATTGGTTTACGCGTGGCCGTTTAACAGTATTAGATGGTGCTGCCGAAGGGCTGTGGGGCATGATCAAACAGGATCGCTTGGATGGCGACACGCGGGTGGTCGAATTGTGGGAGTCCATTCGTGCTCCCTTAGCTATTGGCGATACCATCCGTCTAACAGCAGGGTGCGACAAACGTTTTGAGACGTGCCGGACCAAGTTTGAAAACCTGTCGAATTTTCGTGGTTTTCCCGATCTGCCCGGAGATGACTGGATGATGGCAGTCCCAAAATCCACAGGTTCAAATAGTGGAGGTAGCAGACGATGATACAATCGGAGGATGCCATTGTCGCCGAGGCGCGGCGCTGGATCGGAACGCCTTATGTTCACCAAGCAGCTACTTATGGGGCCGGCGCGGATTGTTTGGGCCTATTGCGAGGTATCTGGCGTGCGCTCTATGGGCGTGAGCCTGAACAAGTGCCTGCTTACTCTATGGATTGGTCGGAACCACAGGGAGAAGAGAGACTTTGGGAGGCTGCATTGAGACATCTTGTTCCCAAGTTGGTTGAGGATGAAGCGCCTGGTGACGTTCTTTTGTTTCGAATGCGCTCGGGCGCCGTGGCAAAGCATCTTGGCATCGCATCAACGATTGGGCAGGAAGCGCGTTTTGTGCATGCCTACTCAAAGTTTGGGGTCATAGAAAGTGCGTTGAGCGCACCATGGCGGCGCAAAATCGTTGCGCGCTTTACCTTTCCTGAGGAGGCTCACTGATGGCAACTCTTGTATTATCTGCTGCAGGTGCGGCCGCGGGCAGTGCGTTGGGAGGATCGTTCGCGGGCCTGTCCACGGCTGTTGTTGGGCGCGCGATCGGGGCAACGCTAGGGCAAGTCATTGACCAAAGCGTCATGGGATCCGGTTCTGAAGTGATTGAAACCGGGCGTGTAGATAGGTTCCGGTTGTCCAGCGCGGGCGAGGGCGAGCCGATTTCGCAGGCTTACGGACGGATGCGTTTGGGTGGTCAGGTGATCTGGTCATCGAACTTCAACGAAAACGTCACGGTATCGAGCAGTGGCGGTGGCAGCGGTAAGGGCGCGGCTAGCCAACCAAAAACAGAAACACGCAGCTATAATTACACAGTCAACCTTGCTGTCGCCGTGTGTGAGGGTGAGATCACGCGGATTGGTCGCATCTGGGCGGATGGTGAAGAGATTAGTCCAGACGATTTAAACATGCGTGTCTACAAAGGGCAAAAAGAGCAGTTGCCGGATTCTGTCATGGAAGCCATTGAAGGGACGGGCAACGTCCCGGCCTATCGTGGCACGGCTTACGTTGTGTTTGAAAACCTAGGATTAGAGCAGTTTGGCAACCGCGTGCCTCAGTTTTCTTTTGAGGTCTCACGTCCAGAACAAGCGGATGAAGTAGATGCTGATATTTCGCCTACTTATGGCATTCGTTCGGTCGCCGTGATTCCTGGAACGGGCGAATACGGATTGGCGACCAGCCCGGTTTACTATTCGAATGGACCAGGTAGCCGTTGGCCTGCCAACATGAATTCTCCTGTTGGGAAAACAGATTTCGCCGCCTCCTTAGAAGCTCTGACGGAAGAGTTGCCAAACTGCGAAGCTACGTCGCTTGTGGTTTCCTGGTTTGGAGATGACCTGCGCTGCGGTGAATGTACGGTCAGACCAAAGGTCGAGAAACGCGCGTATGAAGCCACCAACATGCCCTGGCGTGTTGCAGGTATTGAGCGTTCCAATGCACAAGAAATTGCGCTTCAGGATGGTCGTGCCGTTTATGGCGGGACGCCTACGGATCAATCTGTGATTCAGGCAATCAAAGGTGTGCACGCTTCGGGCAAAAAAGTGATGTTCTATCCGTTTATCCTAATGGAGCAGCTTGAGGATAACACGCTAAAGAACCCTTATGCACCGGACTCGTTCCAGCCAAAGTTACCCTGGCGGGGACGGATTACGCTTTCGGTGGCGCCTGGTGTGGATGGCTCGCCCGATGGTTCGACCGCGGCAGAAGATGAAGTGGATGCCTTCTTTGGTACCGCTCGCCCGTCGGACTACGCAGTTAGTTCCGATAGTGTTGCCTATACAGGTCCACAGGAATGGACACTCAGCCGTTTTATCCTGCATTATGCGGCGCTTTGTAAAGCTGCTGGTGGGGTCGAGGCCTTTTGCATCAGCTCTGAAATGCGCGGATTAACGCAAATTCGCGGTGCGGAAAATCGGTTTGTTGCTGTGGAACGATTACGGCAACTTGCGGCGGATGTACGCGCTGTTCTCGGATCCGGGACTAAGATTAGTTATGCTGCGGACTGGTCCGAATACTTTGGATATCAACCACAAGACGGGTCCAACGACCGGTTCTTTCATCTTGACCCTTTATGGGCAGATGACAGTATCGATTTTATCGGGATCGACAACTACATGCCGTTGTCGGACTGGCGCGATGGAGATTCGCATGCGGATGTAGATGCAGGCACGATCTACGATCTGGACTACTTGCGTGCAAACATCATGGGCGGTGAAGGGTATGACTGGTTCTACGCGTCGCAAGATGCGCGGGATGCGCAAGAACGCAGTTTGATCGAAGATGGCGCACATGGTGAGCCTTGGATTTATCGTTACAAGGATCTCAAAAACTGGTGGGGAAGTGCCCATTACGAGCGTGTAGGCGGTGTGCGTGCAGAGACACCGACTGCGTGGGAACCGGGATCAAAACCCTTTTGGTTTACCGAAATGGGATGTGCTGCGGTAGACAAGGGCACCAACCAGCCCAATAAATTCGTAGATCCAAAGTCGTCGGAAAGTAGCTTGCCGCACTATTCAAATTGCGCGCGCGACGACCTGATTCAGACGCAATACTTGCGCGCGATGGTATCGTTCTGGGGCGACACTGAGAACAACCCGGTGTCCGCTCGTTATGGCGGCGCGATGGTCAATATGGATCGCGCATTTGTTTGGGCATGGGACGCACGCCCATACCCTTACTTCCCAAACAATTTGGCTCTTTGGAGCGATGCGGACAACTATGCACGGGGCCACTGGGTCAATGGCCGCACGTCTGCGCGCTCACTCTCCTCTGTGGTTGCTGAGATTTGCCTGAAAGCCGGATTGACGAGTTTTGATACATCTGAGCTCTATGGGACTGTACGCGGCTATGTCATAGGTGATGTCTCTGAAGCGCGCGCATCATTGCAGCCTTTGATGTTGCGCTATGCTTTTGACGCGGTCGAGCGCAATGGTGTTTTGAAGTTCAAGATGCGTAGCGGTCGTGGTGCGGTGCCACTGCAGCGGGATCAACTTGCCCTTTCCACGGATCTAAACGCCACCGTCGAACAGATGCGCAAGGCTGAAGCCGAGGTGTCTGGCCGCGTACGATTGCGGTTTTTACAGGCAGACGCTGCGTTTGATGCCTTGGCTGAAGAAGCTGTAATCGTGGACGAAAAAAGCCATTCTGTCGCCACCTCAGAAGTTCCCATTGCATTGACGCGCGTCGAAGGTCGTCAGGTAGTGGAACGTTGGTTGACTGAATCGCGGGTCGCCCGCGATGCTATTCGTTTTGCACTTCCTCCGTCCTTGCTGTCATTGGGCGCAGGCGATGTTGTGTCGCTTGCGGGCGAACAAGATGGAGGCAAGGCGCTCTACCGGATCGACAGTGTCGAACAAGGGGCTCTGCAGGTTGCCGAAGCTGTGCGTATCGACGCTGAAGTGTACGTGCCGTCCGATATGCAAGACGAAGTAGAAAGCCCAAAGGCTTTCATTCCTCCTGCACCTGTTTTTCCATTGTTCATGGACCTGCCTTTGATCACAGGGGATGAAGTGCCGTATGCGCCTTATCTGGCCGCGACGGCTCAGCCGTGGCCAGGATCGGTTGCCTTATATCAAGCCCCCGGCGAAAGCGACTACCAGCTTCTGAATACGCTGTCGGCAAGATCTATTGTTGGGGTAACAGAAACGGCCATGGCGCGGGCACCCGCCGGGCGTTTCGACAATTCTGGCGAATTGCGTGTTCGCTTGTTGAGCGGCGAACTCAGTTCGGTGGATGACACAGCCCTCTTTTCTGGTGCGAACCTTGCAGCCATTGGCGATGGTAGCCCGGGGAACTGGGAGATCTTTCAGTTTGGTGTGGCTGAGCTTGTTGACGTTGATTCCTATGCGTTGACACGCCGACTGCGTGGACAACTTGGCAGTGATGGGCTGATGCCCGACGTTTGGTCGGAAAATGCTTGGTTTGTTTTGCTTAACGGGTTGCCGCAACAAATCGATTTGGCCCGCAACCTGCGTCGTGTTTCGCAAAGCTACTTGATCGGCCCGGCGCGACGTCCCTTTACGGATGCATCTTTTGTTGAACAAACGGAGGCTTTTGATGGCAACGGCTTGCGTCCCTATGCGCCTAGTCATTTACGTGCAGATGGAAACAGTGACGGTGGCATTGACGTGTCTTGGATTCGACGATCCCGCATCGATGGAGATGCTTGGGAAGTGCCGGAAATCCCAATGGGTGAGGAAAGCGAAAGCTATCTTGTTCGAATCTTAAAAGACGGGGAAACGGTAAGGGAAGATCTCGTCTACGAGCCTGTTTGGATTTACACTCTTTCTGAACAGGCAGCAGATGGTCTGACGGGACAGTTCACCATCGAAGTGGCACAAGTATCAGCAACATATGGCGCGGGACTTTTTGCTTCGGTATCTGTTTTGATTTAACGGAATAGCGTAACGTTCATGCGCCATTCCGATCCGAAATGAGACTCATCACGGCTTTGCGTTTGTTTCTTCGTGCATAAATGGAGTATGCAGAGGCAAAAGGATGATTGTGATGGCAGCACCTAAACTCAATGTTTCTCCCGTCGATCCGGTATGGGATCAAATTACGGCCGAAGCGCGTATGGCAACTCAGGATGAACCCCTTATGGGGGGCTTCCTGCATGCCTGCATCCTGCACCATAAAAGCCTGGAAAAAGCTCTGTCCTATCGTATTGCAGCAAAGCTGGCATCAAATGAGATGTCGATGGTTGTCGTGCGTGAAATGGTGGAAGAAGCCTATGCGTCAAACCCGGATTTGGTGGCTGCTGCGCGTGCAGATCTTGTCGCTATTTTTGAGCGCGATCCAGCATGCCACCGGCTTTTACAACCCATTCTCTTTTTCAAGGGATACCAAGCGATACAAGCGTATAGAGTTGGGCATCATCTCTGGGGTAAAGGTCAACGTGACCTCGCCTATTTCGTGCAGATGCGTGTTTCAGAAATATTTGGTGTGGATATCCATCCGGCAGCGCGGATCGGCAAGGGCATCATGATTGATCACGCACATTCTATTGTCATCGGAGAAACAGCAGTGGTCGGCGACAACGTGTCTATGCTGCATTCGGTTACTTTGGGAGGCACGGGTAAGGAAGAGGAAGACCGTCACCCGAAGATTGGCGATGGCGTCCTGATTGGCGCGGGGGCTAAAGTTCTGGGCAATATACGCGTTGGGAATTGCAGTCGTATTGCTGCCGGTTCCGTCGTGCTGGAGGAAGTTCCGACTTGTAAGACTGTTGCCGGGATTCCGGCACGGATCGTTGGTGAAGCCGGATGTGATCAGCCGTCGGTGTCGATGAACCATATGCTTGGCCCGCAAGACCGTTAGTCCTTAGATATTTACGAAATTGTAAAAGCCCAGCGGCCTTTGCCGCTGGGCTTTTACTTTGAAATAGCGCGCGGATTCACGCAATGACGCACTAAGCAAGCATCGTCATTGGGCTTTCGAGGTTGTCTTTGATGGCAGTCAAAAGCTGCGCACCAAGCGCACCATCAATCACCCGATGATCGACGGACAGTGTAACTGACATGACAGTAGCTACGGACAGCTCCCCATCCTTTCCAACGATAGGTTTTTTGACGCCGGCACCGACCGCGAGGATCGCACCGTGCGGCGGATTGATCACCGCGTCAAAATTATCCACCCCAAACATACCGAGGTTTGAAATCGCGAAACTACCACCTTGATACTCATGTGGTGCGAGTTTGCGATCCCGCGCACGCCCGGCGAGGTCCTTCATTTCTGCGGAAAGCGCAGAGAGGGACTTCATTTCGGCATCTTTCAGGACCGGCGTGAACAAACCACCTTCAATCGCGACGGCGACTGCGACGTCTGAAGGTTCCAGTTTAAGGACACGATCACCTGCCCAAACGGCATTGGCGTCGGGGACTTCCTGCAATGCCAGCGCACAAGCTTTGATGATAAAATCATTGACAGACAGTTTTACGCTGCGCGCTTCCAGTTGTTTGTTCAATTGACCCCTGAACGCCAAAAGTGCGTCGAGCTCAATGTCCCGGCGCAGATAGAAATGCGGGATGGATTGTTTGGCTTCGGTTAAACGCGCGGCGATGGTTTTACGCATCCCGTTGAGACTGATTTCTTCATAAGCGCGGCCGTCGTACATCGCCATTACAGTTTCTGCGGACGGGCCGGCTGAAGGTGCCTGAGTGGCGGGTGTTTTAGCTTCGGATGCAGGGGATGCAACTTTAGGGGCCGCTGACGCTGATTCCACATCCGCCTTAACGATGCGACCATGTGGGCCGGATCCTCTAACGGTGCCTAGATCGAGCCCTTTGTCGGCAGCAAGGCGGCGTGCAAGTGGCGAAGCAAAGACCCGGGATCCATCAGAATCTTTTTGTGCAACAGGCGCTGCTGGCTTGGGGGCAGCACTTGGTTCCGCTTGCGCGGATGCTTCGGGTCCTGTTGGGGCAGGCGCTGCGGGTGCCGCCGAGGAGATATCATCCGCACTTTCACCATCTTCCAGCAGAATGGCGATAGGCGTGTTTACTTTCACGCCTTCACTGCCTTCTTCGATCAGAATTTTGCCGATCGTGCCTTCGTCGACGGCTTCGAACTCCATCGTCGCCTTGTCGGTTTCAATTTCGGCCATGATATCGCCAGAGGACACCGTATCCCCTTCTTTCACCAGCCATTTGGCCAGCGTGCCTTCTTCCATGGTTGGGCTCAGGGCGGGCATCAAAATTTCTGTTGGCATGCTGCGCGCTCCTTATCTGTATGTCACTTGTTTCACAGCGTCGATGACCTCAGCTGTAGTGACCAATGCGTGTTTCTCGAGATTTGCCGCGTATGGCATCGGAACATCCTTGCCAGTGCAGTTAATGACTGGTGCATCCAGATAATCAAATGCTTCCTGCATAATGACCGATGAGATGTAATTGCCGACAGAGCCTTGCGGCCAGCCTTCTTCGACGGTCACGCAGCGGTTGGTCTTCATGACGGATTTGATAATACTGGCGGTATCCATCGGGCGCAATGTGCGCAGATCAAGCACTTCCGCGCTAATCCCGTCTTCCGCCAATTTGTCCGCCGCTTGGAGCGCATACTGCATTCCGATACCAAAGCTGACGATGGTTACATCCGTGCCCTCGCGCCAGATGCGGGCCTTTCCAAACGGTACCGTATAGTCATCGATCTCCGGCACATCGAAAGACCGTCCATAGACGATTTCATTTTCAAGGAAAATAACGGGGTTGGGATCACGGATCGCTGTCTTGATCAGACCTTTGTAGTCGGAAGCGCAGTACGGCATCACAACTTTCAGACCTGGGATTTGCATGTACCATGCGGCATAATCCTGGCTGTGCTGCGCACCGACGCGGGCTGCGGCACCATTCGGTCCGCGGAATACCATCGGCGCGCCCATTTGCCCGCCGGACATATAGAGCGTTTTTGCTGCAGAGTTGATGATCTGGTCAATTGCCTGCATGGCAAAATTGAAGGTCATGAATTCCACAATCGGACGCAACCCACCGAAAGCGGCGCCGGTTGCGATACCCGCAAATCCGTGTTCGGTGATTGGCGTGTCGATGATGCGTTTGTTGCCAAACTCATCCAGCATACCCTGTGAGATTTTGTAAGCGCCTTGGTATTCGGCCACTTCCTCGCCCATGAGGAAAACCTTATCGTCCCGCCGCATTTCTTCGGCCATCCCATCGCGCAGGGCTTCCCGCACGGTTTGCTGCTTCAGCGTTGTGCCCTCGGGCCAGTCTGGGGAAGTATCAGTTTGGGGAGCGGCCGGGGCTGCCGCTGCAGGCGCCGGGCTTGCGGCGGCTGGGGCAGGGGTGTCGCTTGGAGCAGGTGCCGCCGAGGAGGTTTCCATGTCGTCTGCAGTTTCACCTTCTTCAAGAAGCACCGCAATCGGGGTGTTGACTTTAACCCCTTCGCTGCCCTCGGCAACCAGGATTTTACCGACCACACCTTCGTCGACGGCTTCAAATTCCATCGTCGCCTTGTCGGTTTCAATTTCGGCCATGATATCGCCAGAGGACACAGTATCGCCTTCTTTCACCAGCCATTTGGCCAGTGTGCCTTCTTCCATGGTCGGGCTCAGGGCGGGCATCAAAATTTCAGTAGCCATGTCTCAAGCCTCCCCTGCTTCGGCGTAAATATCGGTCCAGAGTTCTTCCAGTGCAGGCTCCGGTGAGTTTTTGGCGAATTCGGCGCTCTCATTCACGATGGCTTTGATTTCCTTATCAATCGCCTTGAGATCTTCTTCGGTTGCGTGCTTGCCGGTCAGCAGTAAGCTACGCACGTTTTCAATGGGGTCGCGTTCGTCCCGCATTTTCTGAACTTCTTCACGTGTCCGGTATTTCGCCGGGTCGGACATGGAATGCCCACGATAGCGGTACGTCTTGATTTCGAGAATGTACGGGCCTTTACCAGCGCGGCAAATTTCTACGGCGCGTTGTCCGGCTTCCTTGACGGCGAGCACGTCCATACCGTCGACTTCTTCGCCCCTGATGCCGTAGGCGGCACCACGTTCCCAATAGCTGGGCGAGTGTGTCGAGCGTTTGGTGGACGTGCCCATCGCATATTGGTTGTTTTCAATCACGAAAATCACGGGCAGGTTCCACAGTTCGGCCATGTTGTAGGCTTCGTAGACCTGACCCTGGTTGGCCGCCCCATCGCCGAAGTATGTGAAGGTCACCCGGTCGTTACCAAGATATTGGTCGGCGAAGGCCAAGCCAGCCCCTAGTGGCACCTGAGCTGCAACAATACCGTGGCCGCCGTAGAAATGCTTCTCTTTCGAGAACATGTGCATCGAGCCACCTTTACCTTTGGAGTAACCGCCTTCGCGACCGGTGAGCTCTGCCATCACGCCATTGGGATCCATGCCGCAGGCCAGCATATGGCCGTGATCGCGGTAGGAGGTAATACGTTTATCACCTTCGCTTGCGGCAGCTTCCAAACCGACGACTACGGCTTCTTGGCCTATATAGAGGTGACAGAAACCACCAATCAGACCCATTCCGTAAAGCTGTCCTGCTTTTTCCTCAAACCGCCGGATCAAGAGCATGTCTTTGTAATATGCCTTTAATTCTTCAGCGGAGATGTTGGGCTTTTTCGCAGATTTTCGCGTCGCCATCGGTTACTCTTCCTTTCGCGCATGCCCGTTCGGGCAGATAGTTTAGCATTAAACTATCGATATCGGATTCGGTACCGTAATGCGAGCATCAATCAAGGGGTATGCTGTTTTGCCGCAAAGAATTGGCTAAGATATTAGCGAATAACGATTTCATCTGCGCGTATCATCCCTAACACGCGGCGCGTACGTTCATCCAGAAGGTCGAGATCAAGGTAATCGTCAGACAACCGTCGTGTCAGGTTCTCCATCCGATCCACGTCGGCCTGAACTGCGCGCAACTGCGTTTCCAGCTGCTTTGCTTCGGCGTCGATTTCTGCGCGCCGAAACACACCAAAGTCGCCCTGAACGGCTGCAAACGTAAAATAGGTGCCAAGGCCCAATGCTAGGGTGAAGAACACAAACGTGCCCCAGGCTGGACGAGTACTGCGATTCATTTCAACTGCCTCAATACGTCTCTTATCGGACGTACGCGCAATATGGCACAAAGAGGACGCTCTGTGTATCCCCTTTATGAGCGGAACTCTGATATTCCAGTGCGTTATCGAGGTGTGTTCAGTTTTGTAGCGCCGCAACACCCGGAAGGGTCTTGCCTTCCATCCACTCCAAAAATGCACCACCCGCCGTGGAGATATAGGTGAATTCATCCGCGACACTGGCCTGGTTCAACGCTGCCACTGTATCACCCCCCCCTGCGACAGAAATCAAAGCGCTCGCTTTCGTGCGTTCGGCGGCGTGTTTCGCGGCTGTGACCGTGGCGGTGTCGAAAGGTGCGATCTCGAAGGCTCCAAGAGGGCCGTTCCAGATCAGCGTTTTGAGATCGTCGAAGGCGCGGGTGATTGCTGCGGCGCTTTCTGGTCCAGCATCCAGCACCATTTGGTCGTCGCCGAGCACGGTTTGCGGGTTCAGGGGGACAACCTCATGCGCCGCACCAGCTTTAAACGCACGCGCCACACGTCCATCACTCGGCAACAGAACGCGACACCCGGCTTTTTCGGCGGAACCGAGGATTGCCAATGCGGTTTCCATTTGGTCAGCTTCCATCAAGGATGCCCCAAGTTTGGCTCCCTGAGCTGCGAGGAAAGTGTTAGCCATGCCGCCACCAATCACCAGTAAATCCAGCCGAGAAACAAGGTTTTCAAGAAGCGCGATCTTTGTTGATACTTTCGCGCCGCCAACGACCGCGCCAACAGGCCGTTCGGGCGCGGTCAAGGCGGCCTCAAGAGCGGAGAGTTCTGCTTGCATCAGACGTCCAGCGCAAGACGGCAAGAGTTGGGCGACGCCTGTGGTAGAGGCATGTGCCCGGTGCGCGGCCGAAAACGCGTCATTGCAGAAGATGTCACCAAGGCTGGCCAAAAACTGTGCCATGTTTGGATCATTGGCCTCTTCCATTGCGGAAAATCGCGTGTTTTCCACCAAAACAACCGTGCCAGGCTCTAATGCAACCAGTGCTGCGGCATCAGGGCGCTCAACAAAATGGACCGGCACGCCAAGCGCAGTTTCCAGTGTGGGCAGAGTCACGCGCAGCGACATTTCTGGTACGACTTTTCCTTTTGGACGACCGAAATGCGCCAGTAGGATCGGCGTGCCGCCTGCCGCGCGAATATCAGCGATTGTGGGGGCGATACGGTCGATCCGCGTCGTGTCCGTGACGTGTCCGTTGTCGACTGGGACGTTGATGTCAATGCGCACCAAAACCCGTTTGCCCGCTAAATCCATGTCGTCCAGTGTCTTCCAGCCCATGTCGGTCTCCTCGCAGGATGTGTTCGTTTTGCCGAGTTTGTATTCCCCTCTTGAGCTGAGGCTGTCAATGGTGGACCGGCGACGGCCTGAAAGACCTGGACATGCAGCCGGGCGTAAAAAAACCCGGCAGATTATGCCGGGTTCTATGTGACGTGTGTTGGAAGAAAGCTCAGCGACGCCGACGCATCACACCGAATGCACCTAAACCCGCCAACAAGAGCGGTAAACCTGCAGGTAGAGGCACCGCAGGCGCAAGAACAAGCTCGTCGATCCAGAAGTTCTCGTTTGCGCCGTCGACACCACCGGGCGCAACCTTGTCACCATGAAGCAACGTAAAGCTACTAAATGCGGTGTCCGAAAGGATGCCGATAAAAACAGCGCCAGTTTCGGTATCATCCACAGGTGTACCGTCGGACGAGTCGCTCAGGCCCAAAATGTCGCTGACGAGGAACAGCTCTCCGCCAAAGAGAATGCCGATTTCTTCGGGGTCAAACTCTGGCGTGTCATTGTTGTCTTGCAGCCCGTCCAACCCAAAGCCGAGGATTGGGCCGGTGTTGAAAAGAATATCGACCTCATCACTGCCGCCGCCGTCAACTTCGCCTTCAAAGAAACCCGTTCCGGTCAAGCCCTGTTCGGAGTCGTCGCCAATGTGTCCAATGATATCGACCGCCGTGCGTTGACCCACAACTCCACCAGTCGTATTTGCACCAAAATTGACGGAATCGCCATTGAAGTCTTCAACCACTGGCGTCGCAATCGCAGCGACGCCCACAAGCGCGGTTTCAAACGCGCTGCGGTCTGTGAAAGTTGTAAATGTTGCTGCTTGCGCGGGGGCTGCGAATGTCAGTGTTGTTGCGGCCCAGCCTGCAACGAAAATGCGCTTTGCGCAAAAATCCAAAGTAATCGTCATCGTGTATTCCTTAACTCGTACGCAATGTCGTTAACACACGAGTAAGGCCGGGCCAAATATTAATTTAAAATTAACGGTTACTATTTCCGACTTTGCGCAAATTGTATACGAGTCGCTCGAGCGATACGTGTATTGACGACAAAGGAGTGCCGGAATGGCCGAAATCAAAGATCCCGAGAACACAATTCTGATGGAGCTGAAGGGTGGGACTGTCACCATCCAACTGTTGCCCGACGTTGCACCGCAGCATTGCGATCGGATGAAAGAACTGGCCCGGAGCGGTGCTTACGACAACGTAGCTTTTCACCGGGTCATTGATGGCTTCATGGCGCAAACAGGCGATGTGGAACACGGCGATATGGAAGATGGTTTCAACTTGCGTATGGCTGGCACGGGTGGGTCGGACCTGCCCAATGTACCAGCAGAATTCTCCAAGATTCCGCATGCACGCGGGTCTTTGGGCGCGGCGCGGTCGCAAAACCCCGATAGCGCCAACAGTCAGTTCTTTGTGAACTTCAAAGACAACGACTTTTTGAATGGGCAGTACACTGTCTATGGGCAGGTCGTCGATGGAATGGAGCATGTAGATGCTATCGCGCGCGGCGAGCCACCTGCTGAACCGGATCGTATGATCTCCGTAAAGGTTGCGGCTGATGCGTAACATGTTGGCTGCTCTGGCCGTGTTCGCGACAGGACCTGCATTGGCGACTGGCATCACCATTGATGTAGCGGGCGAGGCGAACGGGACAATCACCATCGACCTGATGGAAGACGTGGCTCCGGCACATGTGGCACGGATCACAGCGCTCGCAGAAAGCGGCGCGTATGACGATGTGGTTTTTCACCGGGTGATTGATGGGTTTATGGCCCAGACAGGCGATGTAGAATTTGGTAAAAGCGGCGGTGATATGCGGCGCGCAGGACAGGGTGGCTCTGACCAGCCAGATCTTCCGGCTGAGTTTTCCGACGTGCCCTTTGACCGGGGCATTGTTGGTATGGCCCGTGCGCAAAGCCCCAACAGCGCCAACAGTCAGTTCTTCATCATGTTTCAGGAGGGGTACTTCCTTAATGAGCAGTATACTGTTGTGGGACGTGTGACCGACGGCTTTGAGGTTTTGGATGCCATCAAACTTGGAACGGGCAGCAACGGTGCGGTGATTGGCGCGCCTGATGTGATGCAAACCGTTGCAGTGACAGACTAAGCCGCTGTAGCTTAAGAGACTTGTGATCGCGTTTAGGCGCGATCACAAAAGCTCACGTGACATAGGCCCAGTTGCGTGGTAGTGCGCCGCGGCTCTATCTCTGTAAATTTCATAAAAAGTTGCTGACAAAACGAAAACCACACGTTCGTTTTCAGGCGATACCCTGCGTCATCCATACATCCAATAAAAAACGCCGCATGAAAGAAACACGCGGCGTTCATTGTCGTATGTTGCTTTGGCGTTTAGGAGGCTGGGTTTGGCTTCGCTGCCGGTGCTGTTTTGGCGCCTGGGTTCAGCGGGTCATCTTGTCGTTGCACCGAACCTTCAAAATGTGCGCCGCTTTCGATGGCGATCGTTTTGTGGATGATGTCGCCTTCGACACGTGCTGTGGACGTCAGGCGCACTTTGAGGCCTCTGACGCGGCCGACGATGCGACCGTTGATGACAACGTCATCTGCGACCACTTCGCCTTTAATCGTCGCGCTTTCGCCAATGGTCAGCAGGTGCGCGCGGATATCGCCTTCCACAGTGCCTTCCACCTGGATATCGCCCGTCGTCTTCATATTGCCGGTGACATGCAGATCGGGAGACAACAGGGACGCCGGTGGTTTTGCTTTGGGTGGGGCGGCTTTGTAATCGCTCTGCTTGGGGGTTACCGGAGCAGAGGTTGCTGCCGTTGGCGCCTCGGTTTCAGCCGGTTTCGAAGCCGGTTCATTGATTTTGCTCTTAGAAAACATCTTGTGCAGCCTTGATATAGGTCATTGGGTTTACGGCCTCGCCGCCAACGCGCACCTCGTAGTGGAGATGCACGCCAGTTGCCCGTCCGGATGCTCCCATATCACCAATATGTTCGCCACGCGAGACCCTTTGCCCAACTTTGACGCGAATTTTTGACAAGTGTGCGTATCGTGTCTCAATCCCAAAGTCATGCTGAATCGTTACGATCCGGCCATAACCTGACTGCCAGCCCGCTTTTTTGACCACTCCATCTGCGGTTGCAAAGAGATCGGTTCCCAACGGGCCCGCGAAATCAACGCCCTTGTGCATTCGACGCCCGCCTGTTTTCGGGTCACGTCTGAACCCGAATCCGCTGGTAAAGCGAAAGGTTTGTTTGACGGGCAGTGCGAAGGGCGCTTTCTCGGCTGCGATGCGATAAAGGTTCAATGTATCCAGGTGCCCGAGCAAGCGATTGGCCCGCTCCATGTCTTCCGAAGGCTCTTCGCTGCGGCTTGAGAAAGAGAGCGGTGTCAGTGGACCACCTTGGCCGCCATAGCCGCGGCGCACTTGATCAAGGATACGCGCAGTTGGCAGGCCTGCATTGCTGAACATCTTGTCTAACGGTGCTACCGAGATCGTCATGGCCTCTTCGAGTTGACGGAAAATCTGGTCGTTGTCTTCTTTCATCAACGCGATTTCAAGAGCCAGGTCATCTGCCTGGCGGATGGCATCTTGTGCATGTTCAACGACAGCGTCGCGTTCTGCAGCCGTCTGAGCCAAGGCCGCTGACAGGAAATCAACGGGAAGACCGGCGCCGTCCGCAGATGCCACAGCTTTAGATTTGTCCACCGCTTCGACCGCCGCGAGCGCGGTGCGCGCATTTTCACGATCGGCAATGGCACGGCGCAGCTTTGCCTGAACGACTTCGAGACCGGTCTCGAGTTCGAAACGCTGTGTTTCAGATCCAAGCAGCTGAGCCTGCATAACCGAAATTTGGTCCAATGCTGCGTTGAAACGCTCTTGAGCCGCGAGGGCCTCCATAGCGCGCTGGTCACGTTGAGAGGCCAAATCGTTGAGCCGCGCCTGATATGTTGTCTGGTCGCGTTTGGCTTGGTCCCGAAAATTTCCAGCACCGATGTTGTCCATTAGCAGCAGTGAGGTGGCAACAATCGACCAAGCGACAAGCAGGGCGCCACTGCCAACGACAATGAATTGGGTTTCAGGACGCAGCCGTATGAAGCGCGTATCAGTATCCGATTTAAGGAATACCCGCCGTTCGGGAAAGACGCGCTCCAGCGCTGCATGTACTTTGATGGCCAGACGTGTCCGCAAAAAAAGCCCCTCATCTCGTTTGTCGCCCGCGCTTGGTTGTTAGCGTCGCGCGGTTCTGCGACTTTTGATTAGACAGCCATTTCGCTTCGGGCAACCCGCTTCACCCATTTCCGTGCGACCTGTGATTGAAATGCGTCAAATGGGCGGTAAATTGCTGGTTTTGGGAGGATTTCCGCTTCAACCTGAGGATGTAAGGGGCCAGTAAAAATCTGGAGGAATGCCGGCTTCGGCGCGTTTTTCCTCGTTGAAGGGCGGTTTTAATGCGCCGTGGAAATATGTGCGCACAAGGGCATGAAAACGTTCTTTTGGGTCTTCGTTGTTGCGCCCACACAGAAAATGAAACCACTTTGAGCCATACGCGACGTGGGCCACTTCTTCCCCATAGATCACTTCCAACGCGTCAACGGCCTTGTCAATTTTTGCTTTTCTGAAAATCTCGATCATACCGGGGGTCACGTCCAGGCCGCGCGCTTCGAGGACCATGGGCACAACCGCAAGGCGTCCCATGAAGTCGTCAACGGTGTCTTCTGCGGCCCGCCACATTCCAGCGTGCGCGGGCAACGCGCCGTAGTGACTGCCAAGCGCTTCAAGGCAGTCACACATCAGATTGAAATGTTTGGACTCTTCATCTGCGGCTTTGACCCAGTCGTCATAAAAACCCATTGGCATAGGCACGTGGGAAAACCGCGCAATAATATCCCAATGCAAATCGACCGCATTTAGTTCGATATGCGCGACCGCATGAAGCAAGGCAATCCGCCCTTCTGGTGTGCCGGGCTTGCGCCGAGGGACATCGCGTGGGCTGAGCAGTTCCGGCTTGTCCGGGCGAGAGGGATGAAGGGGCGGATCGGCGCGGCCAATCTCAGGTGTCTCGCCTGTGTCACGCGCTGCACGCCACTCAGCCGCAAAACCGCGCGATAACGCTGTTTTTTCGCGTCCCTCGGCAGTTCGCAGCACTGCATCTGCCATTTGCGCCAAGGGGATCACAGCGCTGTAACCTCCTCCAAAACGGTCTCTACATGACCGGGGACTTTCACCTTTTTCCAGATCTTTGCGATGGTCCCGTCAGCGCCAATCAAAAAGGTGGTCCGTTCGATACCCATGTAGGTCTTGCCGTACATGTTCTTTTCTTTCCAGACACCGTAATCCTCGCAAGCGGTGTTGTTTTCGTCCGATAGAAGCGGCACGCTCAGATCCCGCTTGGTGGCGAATTTGGCGTGACTTGCCATGCTGTCTTTGGAAATCCCGAAGACCTGTGCGCCAGCTGCCGTAAAAGCCGCAAGGCTTTCCGAAAAGCCGATGCTTTCTTTTGTGCAGCCCGGCGTATCGTCGCGAGGGTAGAAAAACAAGACGACGGGTTGGCCTTTCAGCGCGGAGAGGGTGACGTCCTCTCCACTTGTGCTGGGCAGCGTAAAGTCGGGTGCGGTTTGGGAAATCTCTGGCATAACACTCTCTTGGGTTTTCACGGTTGCGCTCGGGTGACATAGTAGGGCACGCCCGTCCAGCGCCAAGTGCGGATCTGTTCGGTGCGCGTAGTTTCTACGGGGTGCAGAGCGTGGTGAAGTAAGAGTGCAGGAACCGGCAAGCGATACAGGCAAAAAGCCCCGGCGCAGGGGACGTCGCAAAACACTTGGCTGGCTTGCGGTCGTTTTTGCAGCATTGCTGGTGTCCGCTATAGGCAGTGCGCTTTGGTTACAGGGGCGGGAATTGGTCGCGCCCGCGTGGCTGCGCGATCAGATATCAAACAGACTGGCCGAGGCGCTTCCCGATGTGCAGATCACATTTGGCGATGTGGTGGCTATTGTAGACGACAGTTGGCGCCCACGTTTCTCGGTAAGAGATGTCGAATTGCGCAGCTCTGAAGGGATCGAAATCATCTCGGTTTCAGATGTGCGTGCCGGCCTGGACAAATCAGCGCTATTGCAGCGCAAATTCTTGCTTAGCTCGCTGGAGGCAAGCGGTGTTTTTGTGACGATGCAGCGCAAAGCCGAAGGCGCGATTTCCCTAACGGCTGGGCTTGAAACGCGCGCGGCGCGCCAAGAGGCGGCCAGTCTTGCCGAACTGGTCGGTCGGCTCGACGAGTTGTTGCTGCGCCCGGCAACGTCGGGCCTAAGGCATGTTGATCTGCGCGCAATCACACTGCGTTACGACGATTTTCGCGCTGAAAGGAGTTGGACGGTGGACGGGGGCCGGATGCGTCTGGATCGAAAGGGGTCCAATCTGCAAATTGCGGTCGATCTGGCAGTGTTAGGCGGCACTTCTGGCGTGGCAACACTCGAGGCGCGCTACAATGGAGTCCTTGGCGACACGGCATCGCAATTTGGCGTGACGATCGAAAACCTGGATGCGCGCGATATCGCCTCGCAAAGCCCCGCCTTTGCCTGGTTACAAGCTATTCAAGCGCCAATTTCGGGTGCACTGCGGGGCGGGTTGAACGCGCAAGGTACGTTCGAACCGCTCAGCGCAACGCTGCAGATCGGGGCTGGTATTATCCAACCGACGCCGGAGGCACGCCCCGTGCCGATCAATGGCGCGCAATCCTATATCTCGTACACCCCGCAAGAGCGTTTGCTGCGGTTCGATACGCTGACGGTCGACAGTCAATGGGGGCGCGCCGATCTGGAAGGGCAAGCCGTCCTTGATGGCCTTGCCAACGGTACGCTGAAAAATCTGGTCGGGCAGTTCCGCCTGAGCAACCTTTCAGTCAACCCGCAGGGACTTTATCCAGAGCCGGTCGCATTGGATGCCGCAGAGCTCGACGTTCGCCTGTCGCTCAAACCGTTTCTGCTGGAAGTCGGACGTTTTCACCTGAGTGATCTGGGTCAGGTATTAAGCGCGCGTGGGCGCATCTCTGCAGGTGAAGCAGGTTGGAATGTCTCGATGGACGCGGAGATGGACGGTCTGTCGGCGCCCCGGTTGATTGCGCTCTGGCCCGAAGACATCAAGCCTAAGACCCGCCGTTGGATCGGCGAAAACGTCAGAGATGGTCAAGTCAAGGATGCAACAGCGGCGTTGCGCATTGCCCAGGGGGGAGAGCCCCGCCTGTCTCTTGGGTTTGACTTCGAAGACGCGGATTTCACTTTTACGGACAACATGCCACCGGTCAAAAATGCTCGCGGACATGCGTCCCTGGTCAAGGATCGGTTTGTGTTGACCCTTGATAATGGCGGATTGACTGCGCCCGAGGGCGGCTGGCTGGATGCTTCGGGCACGTCTTTTATCGTGCCGGACACCAAAGCCAAACCGGATCCACTCGCGGTGGTGCGTCTGGTGGCAGAGGGCACGGTCACTGGAGCTTTGTCGTTGTTGGATCAACCGCCGCTGGAAGTGATGCAAAAAGCCGATCTACCGGTTGCTTTACTGGATGGGAACGTGCGCGCACAGGGCACGCTACACTTACCTCTCAAGAAAAAGACCGCGGTTGAAGAGGTTACGTTCGATATCGAAGGTATCGTAACGGACGCACGCAGTGACATTTTGGTTGATGATCGCGTGATCGAAGCACCGCGTCTTTCAGTAGTCGCGTCAGAAGATTTCGTGCAAGTCGCAGGGCGAGGCACGCTTGACGGGGTGCCCTTGGACGTGGCCTGGCGTCAAGAGCTTGGTGCACCGGGTGCGCTTTTACCGGGGCGGGTGACGGGCGATGTCACACTGAACACGGCTACACTGGAGGCATTCGACATTGACTTGCCGCAGGGGTTTCTCAGCGGCGAAGGCATCGGGCAAATTACGCTGGATCTTTTGAAGGGACGCGCACCGCAGCTGGCCTTGCGTTCTGATCTGCGCGGGCTGCGGATGTCGGTGCCGCCGGTCGGTTGGGGTAAAGCGGCACAGACGCAAGGCGCGCTGGTGCTTGACGTCACACTCGGTCCACAACCGCGTGTGGACCGTCTGGAAATCGACGCGCCCGGTCTCTTTGCCAGCGGCGCAGTTTTTCTGACATCTGCCGCCCAGCTGGACCGCGTGCGGTTTGATCAACTGCGCATCGGTGATTGGCTGAATGCGCAGGTTGACCTGGTCGGCCGTGGTGCGGGGCAACCCGTGGGTGTCGAGTTGCGCAGCGGTAGCGTCGATTTGCGCAAGGCTGAACTGGGCGACAGTCAGGGGAGCGGGGAGAGTGGACCACTCAGTGTTGCGCTGGATCGCGTTCAGATTAGTGATACGATTTCAATAACGGACCTGCGCGGTGATTTTGCTACAACGGGCGGGCTTTCCGGGGCGTTTCGGGGATTGGTCAACGGTGCTGCGGGTATTACTGGCCGCATGAGCCCGCGCAATGGGCGCAGTGCGGTGCAAGTCACATCCGACGACGCAGGGCAGGTGCTTGCCGCCGCCGGGCTGACCAAGCAAGCGCAAGCGGGGCAGATGGATCTGACTTTGGTACCCGTCGGCACGGGTGGCGCTTTTGATGGCATTTTGAAAATGGTGGATACTCGCATCAAGGACGCGCCAACGATCGCAGCGCTCCTTAATGCCATCAGTGTGGTGGGTTTGGTCAACGAATTAAGCGGGGACGGCATTTTCTTTTCCGAAGTCACAGCAGATTTCCGCCTTGCACCGTCCCGTATTACGTTGCGTGAAGCCGCAGCAGTTGGTGCGTCGATGGGATTGTCGATGGACGGAATCTTTGATCCCGACAGCGGGCAGGTACAGATGCAGGGCGTCATTTCCCCGATCTATGCACTCAATGCTATCGGAAGCGTTTTGACGCGGCGGGGCGAAGGGCTGTTTGGCTTCAACTATTCGATTTCGGGATCGGTCGATAAACCCGAAGTTTTTGTCAATCCGCTTACAGCTCTGGCGCCTGGGATGCTGCGCAATCTCTTTCGCCGTTCTCAACCCGATGTCCCGCTGGAAGAAGGTGAAGCACCCCCTGTCGAGCAAGAACGTCGCGAGCGGGTTCAAACCCATGGAGAAGACCGCTAAAGAGCGGGTATGAAACTCAGCGACTTCGATTTTGATCTGCCGGAAAACCTGATCGCGACCCGTCCCGCGGTGCCGCGCTCTTCTGCGCGACTGTTGGTGGCGCAGGGTCAGGATATCACGGATTCCATCGCGTCCGATCTGCCGGACTGGCTCAATGCCGGCGACCGTCTGGTGTTGAATGACACGCGTGTGATTCCCGCGCGGCTGACAGGGGCACGTCATCGAGACACCGCGCAAGGACCGATGCAAGCGCGCATAGAAGTGACGTTGCTGGAACCGCAAGCTGATGGCACGTGGTCTGCATTGCTGAAGCCGCTTAAAAAAGTGAGGCTTGGCGAAGAGATCGTTTTTTCTGACCAACTCAGTGCACGGCTTCAAGGCGTGGCGGACGGTCAAGGTCGCCTGACATTCAACCTGTCCGGTGACGATTTCGACGCAGCCCTCAATGCGGCAGGCGCGATGCCTCTACCGCCCTATATCGCGGCCAAGCGCCCCGCCGATGCGCAAGACAAAGAAGACTATCAAACCGTCTTTGCTCGTCACCTCGGCGCTGTTGCCGCCCCTACGGCGTCGTTGCATTTTGATCAGGCATTGCTCGACGCGCTTGTCGCAAAAGGCGTTACTTTTTCACACGTTACGCTGCACGTGGGGGCAGGGACGTTCCTTCCTGTGAAGGTCGAAGATGTGACCACACACAAAATGCACGCAGAATGGGGCCAGGTCAGTGCGCAGGCGGCTGCGGAGATTATGGCGACCAAAGCGGCGGGTCACCGAGTGATCCCGGTCGGGACTACAGCGCTGCGACTGATCGAAACCGCCGCTCAACGTGGGGTGCTCACGCCTTGGGAGGGCGACACGGACATCTTTATTTACCCGGGTTTCAAATTTCAGGTGGCAGATGCGTTGATGACGAATTTCCACCTGCCCAAATCCACGCTGATGATGTTGGTGTCCGCGTTGATGGGCGCGCAGGAGATCCGCGCCATATACGATCACGCCATTGCCTCGCGTTATCGGTTTTTTTCATACGGTGATGCGTCTTTGTTGATACCGCAAAAGCGGTAACGCCATTAAACGACCTACACAGGTCGCAGTTGAGCGTGACAGGAGCGGGCAAGCTGGGCATTCGGGGGCCATACATACCCCTCCCACGCGATGGAGACATCTATGCTGCAAGTTCTTTCCAGTGCCTGGGCACTTTTGCTGGGAATGTGCCTGTTGATGGTCGGAAATGGCATGCAAGGAACGTTGCTCGGCATTCGCGGTGAAATCGAGGGCTTTGCGACCTTCGAGATGTCGATTGTCATGTCAGCGTATTTTGTCGGGTTTCTGGGTGGATCACGGATGGCGCCAGCGATGATCCGGCGCGTGGGTCACGTGCGCGTCTTTGCGGCGCTGGCTTCTCTGATTTCTGCGGTGATGATCCTTTACCCGACGTTTACCGAGGTCTGGGCCTGGACGATTGGGCGCATTCTGATCGGGTTTTGTTTCTCGGCCGTCTATGTCACGGCCGAAAGCTGGTTGAACAACGCCGCCACAAATGAAAACCGTGGGCAAGCGCTGTCTCTTTATATGATCGTTCAAACAGCAGGCATCGTCGCCAGTCAGGCGCTTTTGCTGGTCGCTGACCCATCGGGCTATGTGCTTTTTGTGATCCCTTCTGTGCTGGTGTCCATTGCGATCACGCCGATCTTGCTGTCGATCAGTCCAACACCCGCTTTCGACACGACCAAACCCATGAGTTTGCGAGAGCTCGCGGGGTATTCTCCATTGGGTTGCGTGGGGATGTTCCTGTTGGGCGGGATCTTTTCGGCGCAGTTTGGTATGGCGCCAATCTATGGGACACAAACCGGACTGAGCGTTGGGCAGATTTCGACTTTTGTGGCGATGTTTTTTCTCGGATCTGTGCTGCTGCAATACCCTATCGGCTGGATATCAGACCGTATGGATCGGCGCTTCTTGATCCTGATTGTGTCCGCGGTCGGGGTCATTGGATGTGCTGGTGGGATGCTGCTTGGGCATCAGTTCACGTTTTTGCTGGCCTCGGCTTTTGTCGTGGGGGGCATGTCCAACCCGCTCTACTCCCTGTTGATCGCCCATACTAATGATTTCCTCGAACATGAAGATATGGCGGCGGCCTCCGGGTGCCTCATCTTCATCAATGGATTGGGAGCCATCGCGGGACCCATCATCACCGGCTACATGATGGAAAGCTTTGGCCCCGGTGGTTTTTATCTTTTTACGGGTATCCTTTTTGCCGCTCTCGTGGCCTATGCTGCTTATCGTTCCACGCGCCGCAGTGCGGTCGCAGTAGAAGACACCGGGGCGTATGTTCCCGTAACTGCGACCTACACCTCAGTTGCCATTGAATATGCGCAAGAATTCGCCATCGAAGCCGACCTAGAGAGCGATAATTCAGCACCAACTGCGTGAATATGTCGCTGTGACGTAAAAAGTGAGTAGGGAGTTCTTGCAAGTGAGGTTTAACATGGACAGGTGTCGTGAAACGGTAGGGAGAGGTATTGTGGCGAGCTCTGAAGAAGTACTAAAATTTTGGCTGGACGACATAGGTCCGGAAGGCTGGTACAACCAGTCTGATGCTCTGGACAAAGCGGTTCATGAGCGGTTTTCAGAAGCGCTGAAGGGTGCCGCGAGCGGACGTTTCTCGCTCTGGCTCACGTATCCCTCGGGCGCTTTGGCCTACATCATTCTCACAGATCAGTTTTCCCGCAATATGTACCGCGATCAGGCGCAGGCTTTTGCGACAGATCAGATCGCCTTGGCTGCGGCTAAATCGGCGATAGACAAAGGCTGGGACCTCAAGATTGCCGAACCAGCACGTCAGTTCTTTTACATGCCGCTGATGCATTCCGAGAACCTTTGTGACCAAGATCGTTGTGTGCGCCTGATCTGCGAGCGAATGCCGGAGTATGGGGCTGAAACCTTGCTGCATGCGCGGGCCCATCGCGCGGTCATCCGCCAGTTTGGGCGCTTCCCGACTCGCAATGCGGCATTGAAGCGCCTTCCTACAGCGCTTGAGAAAGACTACGTAACGCAAGGTGGCTATGGTGCCACGCTGCGTAGTCTGGAAACGTCACGGGCCGCGTAATTGCGCGCGACGATCCGCATCGTGCGGTTATGTCGCGCGTCTGTTGCTGTTGCTGCACTTTCAGATATAGTTTAACGGTAAACTATATCTGAAGCGACGCGCGAGGAACGGACATGGCAGCGACATCATTTGACTTGATTGTAATTGGCGCAGGCCCGGGTGGGTATGTGGCCGCGATCCGCGGCGCGCAACTTGGCATGTCAGTTGCCATCGTCGAACGCGAACACTTAGGCGGCATCTGCCTGAACTGGGGCTGCATTCCGACCAAGGCAATGTTGCGTTCTTCCGAAGTGTTTCATTTGATGCACCGGGCTAAAGAATTTGGTCTGAAGGCGGACAACATCGGCTACGATCTTGACGCCGTTGTCAAACGGTCTCGCAAGGTTGCCGGTCAATTGTCGGGTGGTATTGGCCATCTGATGAAAAAGAACAAAGTGACAGTCTTTATGGGTGAGGCAACGCTGCCCACTAAAGGCAAGGTCAGCGTTAAGACCGACAAAGGTACGGAAAACCTCACCGCAAAGAACATCGTGCTGGCCACTGGTGCACGGGCACGCACGCTGCCCGGTCTCGAAGCAGATGGGGATTTAGTCTGGACGTACAAACACGCCCTGGAACCCAAGCACATGCCAAAAAAACTGCTGGTGATCGGTTCCGGCGCGATTGGCATTGAATTCGCTAGTTTCTACAACACGCTGGGCGCAGATACGACCGTTGTCGAGGTTATGGACCGCGTGCTGCCTGTGGAAGACGCGGAAATCTCCGCTTTCGCGAAAAAAGCTTTCGAAAAGCAGGGCATGAAAATCATGCAAAAAGCCATGGTCAAGCAGCTGGATCGTGGCAAGGGTAAAGTAACCGCGCACATTGAAGTGGGCGGTAAGATCGAAAAGCAGGACTTCGACACGGTGATTTCCGCTGTGGGGATCGTGGGCAATGTCGAAGGGCTTGGGCTCGAAGCGTTGGGTGTTAAAATCGATCGCACGCATGTGGTCACAGATGAATACTGCCGTACCGGGGTTGATGGACTGTATGCTATTGGCGACCTGGCGGGTGCGCCATGGCTTGCGCACAAAGCCAGCCATGAAGGTGTTATGGTCGCAGAACTGATTGCAGGCTCGAACAAAGCACATCCGGTCAAGCCGGAAACCATTGCCGGCTGTACGTACTGCCATCCTCAGGTGGCTTCCGTTGGCTACACCGAAGCCAAAGCGAAGGAACTGGGTTTTGACATCAAAGTTGGTCGCTTCCCATTCATTGGAAATGGCAAGGCCATCGCACTCGGCGAGCCTGAAGGAATGATCAAGACCATTTTTGATGCCAAGACGGGTGAACTTTTGGGCGCACATATGGTCGGGGCCGAAGTGACCGAGCTGATCCAGGGCTATGTGGTCGGACGTCAGCTGGCAACCACCGAAGAAGACTTAATGAACACCGTCTTCCCGCACCCGACGCTGTCTGAGATGATGCACGAAAGCGTGCTCGACGCCTACGACCGCGTTATTCATATGTGAGTGGTACTTGTGATGGCGTATTCTAACGTTATCGAGAGTGCCTCAAGTAAAGTGCGACATAGGCTAACGCAGTTGCTGATCGTGTACGCGGCCGTGAGTGGCGGTGCGGTGATCGCATCTGAAACATCCGCACTTGCCAAATATGGCGCTTGGTCCGTCTTTGTTGAAACAGATCCAAGACCTAAGACGTGCTGGATAGCAACATTACTGCACTATGACGATGCAAATGACCAAAATTACCTGCTCGCGGTTGCTCAGTTCGGAGGTGCTACAAGGCAGGAAGTCTCTATCTTCTCGAACAAACGAATGCAGCGATCCGTGGGCTTATTTATCAACCTGCGTGGCCGGGATTACAGGATGGTATCGGACGGGACCAACGCTTGGGTTCGCGAAGGGAACGACAGGCGCGTATTGAAGCTACTGTTGGAAGCGGCGGGTGGCAAAAATGAGGCCGTGCTTGCTGGAAGCAAAGGTTTTGGGTCGGTAAAAGTTGATATGAGTGGTTTTCCCCAAGCGCTGGACCGGATGCGCTCAGAATGCAGCTGACCTTTGAGAGCTCTCCAAAAGCTCTGTAGAATGTTCGAAAAAGTTCTAATCCCTGAGGGTGCGCGTGTTAGAACCGATACGGCTTAATGGCCGGCGCCGGGAGGTCTCTCCGAACTTCGCTCATGACAGATGCTGTTACTAAAAGACATGTTCCCTGTATGTTCTCTCTTTTTCGTTGGCTAACGCGCGCTTTGCGCCTATGTATCGTTGAGTACGCAGGGGTGGCAGATGGCTGAGCTGAAAAACATCGAAGTGCGCGGCGCGCGCGAACACAATCTCAAAAACATCGATGTGGATATCCCACGCGACCAATTGGTTGTGATCACAGGGCTTTCTGGTTCGGGCAAGTCCAGCCTGGCCTTTGATACCATCTACGCCGAAGGACAGCGGCGCTACGTGGAATCACTCTCCGCCTATGCGCGGCAATTCCTCGACATGATGCAGAAGCCGGATGTAGATCACATTTCCGGCCTCAGTCCCGCCATTTCCATCGAGCAAAAAACCACGTCGAAGAACCCGCGTTCTACCGTGGGTACGGTGACCGAAATCTATGACTACATGCGGCTGTTGTTTGCGCGTGTGGGCACCCCCTACAGCCCCGAGACAGGCAAACCGATCGAAGCACAACAGGTGCAGGATATGGTGGACCGCGTCATGGCCACGGAGGAGGGGACGCGCGCTTATCTGCTCGCGCCGATCATTCGGGACCGAAAGGGCGAGTACCGCAAGGAATTTCTGGAACTGCGCAAGCAAGGCTTCCAGCGGGTCAAGGTGGATGGCTCTTTCTATGAGCTTGACGAACCGCCCACACTCGACAAGAAATTCCGCCATGACATCGATGTGGTTGTGGACCGGATCGTTGTGCGCGAGGGGCTCGAGACACGCTTGGCAGATAGCTTGCGTACGGCGTTGGACTTGGCCGATGGCATTGCGATTATCGAGACCGCACCCAGCGAAGGAAACCCGGAACGCACGACTTTTTCGGAAAAATTTGCTTGTCCGGTCAGCGGCTTTACCATACCGGAGATCGAACCGCGTCTGTTTTCCTTTAACGCACCATTCGGCGCCTGCCCGGACTGTGATGGCTTAGGGGTCGAGCTGTTTTTTGACGAACGGCTTGTGGTGCCCGACCAGAACCTCAAGATCGCGGATGGTGCGCTGGCCCCGTGGCGCAAGGGCAAATCGCCCTATTTCCTGCAAACGATCGAAGCCATCGCCAAACACTATCAGTTCAAGCAATCGACCAAGTGGAAAGATCTGCCTGACAATGTCAAACAGGTGTTTCTCTATGGCTCGGGCAAAGAGGAAATCGCTTTTCGCTATGATGAAGGCGGTCGGGTCTATCAAGTCACGCGCGTCTTTGAAGGTGTGATCCCGAACATGGAGCGGCGCTATCGCGAGACCGACAGCAACTGGATCCGAGAAGAGTTCGAGCGCTATCAAAACAACCGCTCTTGCGGCAGTTGCGGTGGCTTTCGTTTGCGTCAGGAGGCCTTGGCGGTAAAGATCGGCCCTACGTCGGGCGGCGCAGATCTGGTGCATGTTGGTCAGGTCGTTCAGATGTCGATCCGGGAAGCCTTTGACTGGTGTGAAACCGTGCCGAAGCACCTCACCGCGCAGAGGAATGAAATTGCGCGCGCGATCTTGAAAGAAATTCGCGAACGTCTTGGGTTTTTGAACAACGTGGGGCTCGAATACCTGACGTTGAGTCGGAATGCGGGTACTTTGTCTGGCGGTGAAAGTCAGCGTATCCGTTTGGCGAGCCAGATCGGATCGGGCCTGACGGGGGTTCTTTATGTGTTGGATGAGCCCTCGATCGGTCTACATCAGCGGGACAACGACCGGCTCTTGCTGACGCTGAAAAACCTGCGCGATCAGGGCAATACGGTCATCGTTGTCGAACACGATGAGGAAGCCATTCGCGAGGCGGATTATGTCTTTGATATTGGTCCCGGCGCGGGGGTTCACGGCGGTGAAGTGGTTAGTCATGGTGTGCCTGCGGCCATCGCGTCGGATGAAAATTCGATTACTGGGCAGTATTTGAACGGATCTCGTGAGATTGCGGTACCTGCCACGCGGCGCAAAGGGAACAAAAAGAAGCTGCAGGTGGTCAAGGCAACAGGCAATAACCTCAAGAACGTGACGGTTGATTACCCGCTGGGTAAATTCGTTTGCGTAACCGGGGTGTCGGGCGGCGGTAAGTCCACTCTCACGATTGAAACGCTGTTCAAAACGGCCTCAATGCGGCTGAATGGAGCGCGTCAGACCCCTGCGCCGTGCCAAACCATCAAAGGGTTGGAGCATCTGGACAAGGTCATCGACATTGACCAACGCCCTATCGGGCGCACGCCACGTTCGAACCCGGCGACCTATACAGGTGCGTTTACACCCATCCGGGATTGGTTCTCGGGGCTGCCAGAAGCCAAGACACGTGGGTACAAACCCGGCCGTTTCAGCTTTAACGTCAAGGGCGGGCGTTGTGAGGCCTGTCAGGGCGACGGCGTGATCAAGATAGAAATGCACTTCCTGCCGGACGTTTATGTGGAATGCGAAACCTGCAAGGGCAAGCGCTACAACCGCGAAACCCTTGAAGTGACGTTTAAAGGAAAGAGCATTGCAGATGTGCTTGATATGACCGTCGAGGATGCGCAGGAGTTCTTCAAGGCGGTACCTTCAATCCGGGAAAAAATGGACGCGCTGATGCGTGTGGGTCTTGGTTACATTAAGGTCGGCCAGCAAGCGACGACCCTTTCGGGGGGCGAGGCACAAAGGGTGAAGCTTTCAAAAGAACTGTCCAAACGATCCACGGGGCGCACACTTTATATTTTGGATGAACCAACCACGGGTCTGCACTTTGAGGATGTACGAAAATTACTCGATGTGCTGCATGAATTGGTCGACCAGGGCAATTCGGTCATCGTGATTGAGCACAACCTCGATGTTGTGAAAACGGCGGATTACATTATCGATATCGGCCCTGAAGGCGGCGATGGCGGTGGGGAAATCGTTGCGACGGGCACACCCGAAGCGGTTGCCGATGTGCCGGAAAGCTACACCGGCAAGTATCTCGCACCGATACTCAACTCAAGCAAGCGCGTCGCTGCGGAATAGGGCAGAGTGTGAAGGGGCTTAAGCGTGTCAGTTCGCCCAAAGCTGCGAACACACCACGGTGAGAGCATTCAGAGACGCATCATTCCCAGGTATGACGCACCCGCGGCACCCGCCCAGTTTACGAAACTCCTGACCTTTAGCGGCGCAGCTTTCCGGACTCGGGCGGCGTCTTTGTTGTGGATCAGGTCCCGGTTCCCGTGCCTCTTTTCCGCGTGCAGCCGGGACCGGTGCGCAAACAATTGCCTGATCAACCTTCGACGATGGGCACTCGACCATCTGAGAGTGTGCAAGTTGCGGACTCCAAGTCAAAACTGCCGCTACAAAAAGAGCCGGTGCGAGGATATGCATCTTGAAACCGCCTCTGTTTGACGACTAGCTTCGGAAAGAACCCAGGTCAGTTTATCCGGAGCGGGACTTTTTTTCAAACCTTGGCAGCATGGCGGAAAAGTCCTTACCGAGACCGTCCTCCTCTTCGACGAACCGGCGATAGAGCGCCAATGCTAGTGCCCCCATCGGCGTGTCAGCATTCGCCGCCTCCGCCGCCTGTTGGCTCAGCCCCAGATCCTTCAACATCAGTTCCGAAGCAAATCCCGGAGCGTAATCGTTGTCAGCAGGGCTTTGGGGCCCGATACCGGGGGCTGGGCAATAGGCATTCATAGACCAAGAATATCCCGATGATGTACTGACCACATCGAACATCCGTTCGCGGTCCAGACCGAGCTTATCTGCCAGTGCAAAGGCTTCACAGGTTGCGATCATCGTCGCACCGAGGATCATGTTGTTGCAGATCTTTGCAGCTTGTCCTGCACCTGCATGACCACAATGCACTGCCTTCTGGCCCATGATTTCAAATAGAGGCGTCGCTTTGACAAATCCTGCGTCCACGCCGCCGGCCATGAAGGTCAATGTGCCCGCTGCTGCACCGCCAATGCCGCCAGAGACCGGTGCATCCACACACAGGATGTCCTTGTCTGCGCAAGACGCCGCCACCGCACGCGCACTTTCCACGTCGACGGTTGAGCAATCCAGCAGCAAGGCGCCAGGTGTCATGGCCGGGATGATCTCTTTAGCCACGGCGCGCAGGATTGATCCATTGGGCAGCATGGTTATGACGATATCCGCTTCCGATACAGCTTGTGCCGCTGACGCAACAATGCGCACGCCTTCCGCCGAAGTGATCGCCGTGTCATACCCGACAACCTGCAGTCCAGCACGCGCCAGGTTTGCAGCCATTGGCGCTCCCATGTTCCCCAATCCGATAAAACCGATTGTTGCCTGTTTCATTGCTACCTCTTCCAGTTTGAGCGCTTTTCCCCCGAGAGGCATCAGCATTTTACTCACGGCAATCGACGGGACTTTCTGATCGACAAATTGCCACTTCGGTGTGCGATCTTTGTCGATGATCGTCGCGCGGATCCCTTCGAGCAGGTCGCCGTGGGTCTGGGCACGAGATGTGAAACGGTATTCGAGGTCAAGTGCCTTTGCGATACTGATCGAGGGGCCGCGCAATCGGTGCAGCAGTTCAACTGTGCACGCCATGGATAGTGGGGCGTTGCGGGCGAGCCTGGCCAGACTGTCTTTGATGAAAGGTGTATCGTCCTGTTGCAGCAGTGTAAGAATATCGCCAAGGCTCTCGCCGCCAAAGCAACGATCGATCTCGGCTTGATGCTCTGCGAGCGGCGCGGGTTCGGGATCCGTTGCCGCCTCAATGATTGCTTCTGTCGAAGCGCCGTTTTCCAGGGCTGCGATCAGATCAGGCCAGAGCTCTTGTGCGATGAAACTGTCGGCAAACCCTGCGTAAATCGCATCTGCTGGTGTCATGCGATACCCGGTGGTCCCAAGATATTCCCCTAGACGCCCGGGGGCGAGCGCCAGCATCAGCGTACCGCCGACATCGGGGATCAGTCCGATGCCGCATTCTGGCATTGCAATCCGACTGCTCGCGCCAACAATCCGATGTGAGCCATGACATCCGATGCCAACGCCGCCGCCCATGGTAAAGCCATGCAAGAAAGAAATCACCGGTTTTGGATAGTTGAAGATCTTGGCATTCAGGCGATACTCATCGGCCCAGAATTTCTCTCCGTAAGTAAAATCTCCGGCGCGTCCGGACTTATACAATTGTGCAATGTCACCACCGGCGCAGAACGCGCGCTCACCAGCCGCGTCGATGACAATGTGGTTAACCTCCGGATCGTCGCGCCACTCATCCAATGCCTTTTCAAGCGCGCGGCACATCTCATGGGTAACAGCGTTTAACGCGTCGGGTCTGTTTAGTGTAACGCGACCAGCATCGCCGCGTATCTTAATGATTATGTCTGCCATATCGAGTGTCTTAAGGGAGGGCTGAAGCGAGAACAACCGAATCAACCATCGCTCTGTCTGAGACAATCCCCATAGATGCCGCCGATTTTGTCCGAATCATGCACAGTTTGCATAAATCGAAAAATAGTTTCTCTACCACTAGTGGAAAAATGAGCAATTTTCCGCTTTTAATCTCTTTAAGGCTGAAATTAAATCTTCTCGTCATTCGGGAAAAAATAATTAACTATCAGTAAATAAACAATAATAATTTGTTACCATTTTGAAATATCAATTAAAGACAATTGTGGCGAAATTCTGCCTATGCTATCTCAAAGTCAGGGTAACTCCACTTGTGTTTGTTTGAGTTTTGGTAGTTAGGAAGGGGACCCCAATGAGAACTATATTGGCAGCGGCTTGTGCCGCGACAATGTCTTTGAGCGCCGGGGCGGCATCCGCCGCGACGCTCAAAGGCGATTTTTTCGGATCATTCAACAATGTAGAGAACGCGGATCGCGACGTTTTCCGCTACCGTTACGAGGATCGTCCTGGATCATCGTACGATGGCTACAAAGGGTTGGCTTGGGGCTACACCCACGGCGTTAAAGGGTACAGCGACACGAGCTACCTTTACGTCGGTGACAACGCGTTCGAATGCGAACTCTCCCCAGGGGTAACGCACTGCGACGTCGGATATATTTCTTACTACAATGCCGTATCTGATCTGCGCACCACGGATGATGATTTTGATGCGCAACTGCGTCTGCATCTCGATTTGGATGCGCCGATCAATCTGAACACGCATTCAGATTACCTCGATCTGAATGTTCGTACGACGCTGAACAGCCTTGAGCCGAATTCCGATTTTGTCGTGTCCAACGATTGGGAACAATTTTTCCTGTCCGGTACCGATCTTGGGGACGGCTATACGCTTCTTGGGTTCGCTTTGAGCCTTGCAGGACCAGGCGCCTTGGATTTCCCGGACACGGACTCCTTTACGTGGACCAATGAAGAAGAAGATTACAGTCAGCTGGTCATTACCGCTTTGATCGAAGGACCGACGCCTGTACCGCTGCCTGCGGCAGTGTGGATGTTGCTTGCGAGTATTGGGGGCATTGCCGCCATGAAACGCCGCAGGAAATCCTGAGGCGAAACTTCGTAACAAGTGCGAAAGGCGGCTCCGGGAGCCGCCTTTTTCATTTTTGAGTGAAATTTGGTATCTTTCAGCGTCCGAGCGCTTACTCCATCACGGGGATAGAGAATTCGCCGCCTTCCTTGATGCCTGATGGCCAACGCGCGGTCACAGTCTTGGTGCGGGTGTAGAACTTGAACGCATCGGGTCCGTGCTGGTTGAGATCACCAAAGACCGACTTTTTCCAGCCGCCAAAGGTGTGATAGGCGAGTGGCACGGGGATCGGCACATTGATCCCCACCATTCCGACATTGATACGGTTGGCAAAATCCCGCGCGGCGTCACCATCACGGGTAAAGATTGCGGTGCCATTGCCATATTCATGATCCATGGCGAGCCCGAGCGCTTCTTCATAAGTTTGCGCCCGTACGGTGGAAAGCACCGGACCAAAGATTTCCTTGGTGTAGATATCCATGTCTTTGGTCACGTGATCGAACAGGTGTGGACCGACAAAAAACCCGTCTTCGTAGCCTTGCAGGTTGAAACCACGTCCGTCGACGACGAGTTTCGCGCCCTGATCGACGCCCGATTGCACAAGACGCTCGATGTTCGCTTTGGCGGCGGCTGTCACAACCGGGCCGTAGTCAACATCGTTGCCCGCAGTGTAAGGGCCAACTTTCAGTTTTTCGATCCGCGGAACCAGCTTCTCGATCAGGCGGTCGGCTGTTTCGTCTCCCACGGGGACGGCAACCGAGATCGCCATGCAGCGTTCTCCAGCTGCGCCATATCCTGCGCCAATCAACGCGTCGGCTGCCTGATCCATATCGGCATCGGGCATCACGATCATATGGTTCTTCGCACCCCCAAAACATTGCACGCGTTTGCCGTTCGCGCAGCCCGTCGCATAGATGTATTCTGCAATGGGCGTCGATCCGACAAAACCGATGGACTGGACCACATCATGATGCAAGAGCGCGTCAACAGCTTCCTTGTCACCATTTAAAACCTGCAAAATACCCTTGGGCAGACCCGCTTCTTCAAGGAGTTCAGCGAGCATGAGCGGCACGGAAGGGTCCCGCTCGGATGGTTTGAGGATGAAGGCGTTGCCGCAAGCAATGGCGGGCGCGAACATCCACATGGGGATCATGGCGGGGAAGTTGAACGGCGTAATGCCAGCCGTCACGCCCAAAGCCTGGCGCATGGAATACATGTCAATGCCGGGACCGGCGCTGTCAGTATATTCACCCTTCAATAAATGCGGCGCACCAATGCAATACTCGACCACCTCAAGACCCCGTTGCACGTCACCCGCAGCATCCGGCAGGGTCTTGCCGTGCTCGCGGCTGAGGGCTTCGGCTAATTTGTCCATGTCACGGTTCAGTAGATCCACGAACTTCATCAGAACCCGCGCGCGGCGTTGAGGGTTTGTTGCGGCCCATGCCGGCTGCGCGTCCGTTGCGAAAGACACAGCCTGCGCAATTTCATCCGTGGATGCCAACGGTACCTTGGCTTGGACTTCGCCGGTCGCGGGGTTCATCACATCGGCAAAGCGTCCGGAAGCGCCATTGACGTGCGCGCCATTGATATAGTGGGTCAGCTCTTGCATCGGGGTCCTCACGTGTTCAGGGAAATATATCTTCGCCAAAAGGTAGTCTTGCAAAAACAGGGGATAAAGAGGAAAGATGGCAAAGTCATTTTGCATTTTTGCAAAGCGTGAGGGGGCCGTTTGCAAACGAATTGGGACGATCTGCGGGTGTTTCTGGCGGTAGCGCGGGAAAGCAGCTTGTCAGCAGCAGGGAAGGTACTGCGTCTTGATCCCGCAACGGTCGGGCGTCGCATGCATAAACTCGAGCGTGTGTTACAAGCGACACTGTTTTCCAAATCGCCACAGGGGTATGCGCTGACAGAGGCCGGAACTGTTCTGTTAGCACGCGCTGAACAAGCGGAGGCGGCGATGCGGTCTGCGGTCGCAGAATTGCCCGAAGCGACGGACCGACTGCACGGGCAAATTCGCATCGGCGCGCCGGATGGAGCGGCCAATTATCTGTTGCCGCAGGTCTGCGCTGATATTGCGCACGACAACCCTGACCTTGATATTCAGATCGTAGCTTTACCGCGAGTCTTTAACCTGTCACGTCGCGAAGCTGACATGGCTGTGGCGGTAAGCGCACCAACTGCTGGACGCCTGATCGTGCAAAAGATCACTGATTATAAATTGCATCTAGCTGCGTCGCAGGCGTATCTCGATACCCATGATGCCATCCTCGCTACAGAGGACCTGAGTGCACATCGGCTCGTCGGGTATATTCCAGATATGATTTTTGATCGTGAACTGGACTACCTCGCAGAAATGGGAATCAAACGCGTGGCTTTGGCCTCTAATTCCGTTTCGGTTCAATTGCACATGATCCGTCAGGGTGGGGGGCTTGGTATCGTGCATGACTTTGCGCTTCCAGCAGCCCCAGGGGTACGGCGCCTTTTACCAGAACATGTTTCGCTGACACGGGCGTTTTATCTGATCCGACACGAAGACGATAGACGTAACGCCAGGTTGAGCCGCTTTGCGGAACGCCTGAGCACTGGACTGCGCACGGAGGTGACGCGTCTGGAAGCCTTGACTTGACTCAAAACAACTTTGAGGTGACGTTTGTCATGATCACAGAATATTTACCGGAGGCGCATCGTGCTTGTTTCTCAGATTTTAAAGACCAAAAAACTGCATGATGTCGTGACCGTCCCGCCGACGATGACGGTTTCGGAAGCTGCGCGCATCCTTTCAGAAAAAGGTATCGGTACCGTGGTCGTGTCCTCCAGTGGCAAGACGGCGGACGGTATCCTGTCCGAGCGGGATATCGTACGTGAAATTGGGGCGCGGGGCGCGGGCTGCCTGACCCATATCGTCAAGGATCTGATGACCTCCAAGCTCGTGACCTGCAGCAGCAATGACAAGGCTGACTCCGTGTTGCAGCAAATGACGGATGGGCGATTTAGACACATGCCGGTTGTCGAGAACGGAACCCTACTGGGCCTGATCTCGCTTGGCGATGTGGTCAAGGCGCGGCTGATGGAACTTGCGATGGAGAAAGATGCGCTAGAAGGTATGATCATGGGGCACTGATCCCCCCGAACGCACCGCCAGTCACATCTTGCATTGAAATTCAAAAAGTGGTCGTTTGCACCTAACTTTGATGACAGGAGCGTTGTGATGCGCGTTGGTCTTTATCCCGGTACATTCGATCCGATCACGCTTGGTCATATTGATATCATCAGACGCGCCAGTGCTCTATTAGATAAGTTGGTGATCGGTATTGCGATCAATCGGGATAAGGGGCCGCTGTTCAGTCTTGAAGAGCGCGTCGCTATGGTTGAGGCGGAAACCGTCAAGATTGCTGCAATCAGTGGACTGGAAATTGCCGTACATCCATTTGAAAATCTGTTGATTGATTGCGCCCGCGATGTTGGGGCGACCGTTATTGTGCGGGGCTTGCGTGCGGTCGCGGATTTTGAATACGAATACCAGATGGTGGGAATGAACCGGCAATTGGATGACACGGTTGAAACGGTTTTCCTAATGGCAGAAGCTCAACACCAGGCGATCGCCAGCAAGCTTGTAAAGGAAATTTCCCGGCTGGGTGGAAACGTCGAAAAGTTTGTCACGCCAGAAGTAAATCAAGCGCTGATTGGCAAATTTGGACAGTAAGCCAGCGACACTGCGATCACTCGAAACAAACGACGGGTTCTCAACGTTTGCGCGTTAAAGGCGGCCCATCGTGACTGCTACATCTGCCATGCGCGTGGAAAATGCCCATTCGTTGTCGTACCAGGCCAGAACCCGAACCGTCCTGCCACCCACAACTTTGGTTTGTTCAGGCGCGACGATGCAGCTGTGTTCCGTGTGGTTGAAATCGATCGATACTTTGGCCTCTGCGTCATAGCCCAGCACGCGTGCCATCGGCCCCAAAGCGGCTTCCTCCAAGCAGGCGTTCACTTCTGCCACAGTGACGCTGCGCCCGGCCTCAAAAGTAAGATCCACTGCCGAGACATTTGGCGTTGGCACACGTATCGCTGTTCCATCCAATTTCCCGGCCATGTTGGGCAAGACTTCTCCCAGGGCCTTCGCGGCCCCGGTAGACGTCGGGATCATGGCCATCGCAGCAGCGCGCGCCCGGTAGAGATCATCGTGCCGGCGATCCAGCGTCGGTTGATCACCGGTGTAGGAATGAATGGTCGTCATCACACCGCGTTCGATTCCGATCGCCTCATCAAGTACCTTTGCCAACGGCGCAAGGCAATTTGTCGTGCAGGAGCCATTTGAGACGACTGCGTCCTGCGCAATGAGGTCCCGGTGGTTGACGCCAAAGACTACAGTTCGATCAACATTCTTGGCCGGTGCGGATATCAAAACCCGATCAGCGCCGCGACCTATGTGCGCTCGGGCTTTCTCTGCGTCATTGAAATGGCCGGTACACTCTAGCACGACGTCGACGCCTTTCCAATCGAGAGCGTCGATGTCGTAGCTCGACATCATCCGTATAGGGCCCCGTCCCAAATCCATCGAATTCGCACCCGTAACAATCGTACCTGGAAAACGTCCATGAATGCTGTCGTACTTGAGAAGATGTGCTGCCGTTTCCAGCGGTCCTGTTGCATTCACGGCCACCACGTCAATGTCATTGCGCCCGGAGCTTACAATGTTTGCGAGCGTGCAGCGGCCAATGCGCCCGAAACCGTTAATGCCGACTTTGATGGTCATGATACCCGCACTCCACACTGCTGAACCTGTCGCTATCTATAAAGGTGAAAGATAGATCAGAAAACGGGTTATTAATTTGTTTTTCAGTATGTTAGCGTTAAACGTTCAGCGATGCAGTCAAATGTTTGCGCCAACGCGGGTTGGAACGATTGATTGTCTTCGAAACGGCCACAGTTTACCAACTGTGCCACCGGGCGAGTCGCAGCAGTAAGGAACATGTCATGAGCGGTCTTTTAGCGTTGCTGGATGATGTCGCGGGTATCGCCAAGGTTGCCGCCGCTTCTGTGGATGATGTGGCCGCACAAGCGGCAAAGGCGGGTTCCAAGGTGGCAGGGGTGGTCATCGATGATGCCGCAGTCACGCCAAAGTATGTGACGGGCTTTGCCCCCAAACGCGAATTGCCCATCATATGGAAGATCACGAAGGGTTCGTTGTTCAACAAGATCGTCGTTTTGCTACCGGCGCTTTTACTGTTGAATGCCTTCGCGCCATGGGTGATCACGCCGCTCTTGATGCTCGGAGGGGCGTACCTGTGTTTCGAGGGCGCTGAAAAGGTCTATCATTGGCTTTATCCCCATCAGGATGCGCATGTCGAAAAAGATATGGATATCGGCGATCCGATCCATCTCGAAGAGACGCGCGTGAAGGGGGCGATCAAAACAGATTTCATTCTTTCAGCCGAGATCATGACCATTATCCTGTCCAACATCGAAGCGGGCAGCTTTTGGTTCGAGGCAGCGACCCTTGCGTTCGCCGGTGTCGCGGTGACAGTTTTCGTTTATGGCACCGTCGCTTTGATCGTAAAGATGGACGATATTGGCGTTTGGCTCGCTTCGAATGGTTTGACGGGGGTCTCGCGAAGCCTTGGTTCGGGGCTCGTCAAGGGCATGCCGAAATTGCTGACCGCTTTGACGATCATTGGCACGGCAGCCATGCTTTGGGTGGGCGGTTCGATCATCCTGCATGGGATGGACATTCTGGGGCTGCCTTGGCTTTACGACCTGATCCATCATATCGCCGTGGCGCTGTCAGGCGGATCGGGCTTCATGGAATGGGCTGTGACGGCTTTTCTGGACGGGATCTTTGGTATCGGATTGGGTTTAGCGCTTATTCCTGTTGTGACGCGTTTCCTTGGACCTTTGACGGCGCGTCTCACAGGAAAGGAATATACGCCGCACTGAGGTCTTTGGGTACGTCTGGACCGGCGCGACTATCTGAGCGCAGGACACTGGACCCATTCCTACTTAGACACAGGCAGTCTAAAAATTTGCGAACATTGTGCGTTGCGGGTCACGTAGACGCAGTTTCACGCAACACTAGTGCCGCGGGTTGCTTGCTCGTGGATGCGGTGTGTCGACGTCTAGTCGTCGCTGAGGTGTTGGTGATCGCGGCTGAAACTTTCCACCGCTTGAGGGGACATCGGAGCGCCCTCAAGCGGTGCTTGAAGCTGCTATACGCGTGGGTCAGGTTGCCAATTGCCCGCCAGCAATTGACGCGCTTTCTCGGCGGTGTCTTCGGCTGTGATTCCTAGTTTTTCGAACAGAACATTGGCTGGAGCCGATGCACCGAAGTCATGCATTCCGATGAAGCCGGATTTTTCCCGCTTCCCGCGCTCTCCAAAGAGCCAGCGATCCCATCCCATGCGAATTCCAGCTTCGATTGCGACCCGCACCGGACCGCCAGGCAGAACACGTCTGCGATAGGCCTCGTCTTGTGCTTCAAAAAGCTCCCAGCATGGCATGGAAACCACCCGCGTGCCGATGCCGCCCGCCTGCAAAAGATCGCGCGCCTCCATCGCGATTGAGACTTCAGACCCGGTCGCGATCAAAATGGCCTGACGTTTGCCGTCCGCTTCGGCCAGCACATAAGCGCCCTTTGCGACCATATTTTTGGTTTTGTGCTCGGTTCTGACCGTCGGAAGACCCTGGCGGGTCAATGAAATGACCGAAGGTGTGGTCTTTGATGACAGAGCGAGCTCCCAAGCCTCAGCGGTTTCGATGGGGTCAGCGGGGCGAAACACATTAGTGTTTGGCGTGGCACGGCTGATGGCCAGATGTTCGACAGGTTGGTGGGTCGGACCATCTTCGCCAAGACCGATGCTATCGTGGGTCATCACAAACGCAGTCGGAATTTTCATCAAGGCCGCAAGACGCATTGCTGGTCGCGCGTAGTCAGTAAAGCACATGAAGGTTCCGCCATAGGGGCGCACGCCGCCATGCAGGGCCATGCCGTTCATCGCGGCGGCCATGCCGTGCTCGCGGATACCCCAGTAAACATATCGTCCGGCGCGGCTATCCACATCGAAAACGCCCAAATCAGCAGTTTTCGTATTGTTCGAGCCGGTCAGATCTGCGGAGCCGCCGACGGTTTCCGGCATGATCGGGTTCAATATCTCAAGCACTTTCTCTGAGCTGGCGCGGGTGGCCAGTTTCGGCGCACTTTCAGACATCTGCTTTTTGAAGGCCTTTATCGTGGCGCTCAGCTTCTTTGGCGCCTCGAGTGCGTAGGCGCGGTTGAAGGTCTCGCGTTTGCTGCGGGGCAGAGCATCAAAGCGTTCCTCCCATGCTTCGCGTGTGCTCTTGCCGCGCGCGCCAATCGCCGCCCAGCCAGCCTGAACATCTGCGGGGACTTCGAAAGGGCCAGTCTTCCAACCCCACGCTGCCTTGGCTTGCGCGTTCTGTTCGTCGTTTGTCAAAGCGCCGTGGCCTTTTGATGTATCCTGTGCCGCATGCCCAAGAGCGATATGCGTCTTGCAGGCAATCATCGTTGGCGCGCTGTTTTTCTTGGCCTGCGTGAGGGCTGTGTCAATGGCTTTCGGATCATGGCCGTCGATCTCGATTACGTCCCAGCCTGCGGATTTGAAACGCCCGACCTGATCCGTACGATCCGAAAGGCTTACGGGTCCGTCAATTGTGATATTGTTGTTGTCCCACAGCACGATGAGCTTGGAAAGCTGGTGTCGTCCGGCGAGCGTGATCGCTTCCTGGCTGACACCTTCCATAAGACACCCGTCGCCTGCGATGACATATGTGTAGTGATCCACGACCTTTTTGCCGTACGTGGCGCGTTGGATTTCCTCGGCCATGGCAAAGCCAACGGCATTGGAAATGCCCTGACCCAGCGGGCCGGTCGTGGTCTCGATCCCCGTAGCATGTCCATATTCCGGATGACCTGCTGTGATCGCTCCCCACTGACGAAAATTCTTGATCTGCTCGAGCGTCATATCGGCGTAACCGGTGAGATGCAGCAGAGCATAAAGCAACATTGAGCCATGTCCCGCCGATAGAATGAAACGGTCGCGATCAGGCCAATTGGGCGATGAGGGGTCGAAATTCATGTGCCGCTCAAAAAGCACTGTTGCCGCATCGGCCATACCGATTGGCATGCCCGAGTGGCCCGAGTTTGCGGCGGCAACAGCGTCCAGTGTCAGCGCGCGAATGGCATTGGCTTTCGCCCAGTGGTCAGGATTTGCTGCGGCAAGTGCTTTAAGGTCCACGGAAAGTTTCCTTTGTCGGCTTGTGTCCAGTCCAGGACCGGAACGTACATGAAGACGTAATTTGAATTGCTGCATAACAGCACGCTCGCAAAGATCAAGAGCGTGCACAGCTGTCTGTAAATGCTGCACTTCAAGAGGTCGACCCAAGTCTTTGAACTGGTTGAAAAGCCTGTTTGTTGAAAGCGCAGGTTGCGGATACCCTTAAGTATGAATTGATTGATTCGCGGCTGTCTAAACAGCGACGACGCATAATTCGAACCAGAGGTGGGCATGAGCGACATAGAAGAACTGAGCGGCCGTATTCTGTCGGCCATGGACCGGGTAACGAACGGCCTGAACGCATTAGGCCAAGCGGATCCAGCCGAGCAGGAAACCCTGCGTCAGGCGTTAGAAGAAGAAAAGCAGGTGAATGCACAACTGACGGAGCGCGTGCGTGTTCTGGGCGAGCGTCAGGAGCAGGCTGTCGCAGCAATGGAGGCCAAAGCTGCAGAGGCCACAGCAAGAGTAGAAAACCTCGACACGGAACTGCAGCAAATGCGCAAGGCGCACGCGCTGTTGTCGGATGCCTGTACTGCGCTACGCGAGGCCAACGCGGCGGGTGTCGGTGAACCTGAGTTGATCAACAAGGCACTGGAAGCAGAGCTTGACTCGATGCGCGCGATGCGGCGTGCAGAAATGGCGGAAGCCGATGAAATCATGGCCAGCCTGATGCCGCTTCTCAATGCCAGTGTGCAGGCACAACCAGCAGCGGAGGCGCAGTGATGCCGGAGATCAATATTTCCATCGGGGGCCGCGATTTCGAAGTTGCCTGCCAGGAAGGCGAAGAGCACTACCTGCGGACCGCCGCCAAACTGCTGGACGACGAGGCGCAGGTGCTCTCCGAGCAAGTGGGGCGTTTACCCGAGGCGCGGATGCTCTTGATGGCTGGGCTGATGCTTGCAGATAAAACCGCCAGCGTCGAAGACCGTGCAGCTGAAATTCAGGCACAACTGGACGAGCGTGAAGCAGAAATGTCTGCCTTGCGCCAAGCCGCTGCAGCGCCTGAGCGCGTAGAAGTGCCGGTTGTCCCACAGAGCGTCACGGATACGTTGGCGGAACTGGCGGCGCGGGCAGAGGCACTTGCTGCTTCTGTAGAAGAAAAGACCAACGCCTAAGGTTGCCTCGCATTAAAAAAGGCGCCACCCCGCAGGATGGCGCCTCGTATTTTCAAAAGAGTGTTGCACTCAGCCGTTTGCTTCCCGGATTTTGTCTGCGGCTTCCTTGTCGAAACCAACGCCGTTTTCTTCGAAAAGCGTGTCAAGTTCGCCTGAAAGCGTCATCTCGGTGATGATATCGCAGCCACCGACGAATTCACCCTTGATGTAGAGTTGGGGGATAGTGGGCCAATCGGAGAAATCCTTGATCCCTTGACGCAGTGTGTCATCAGACAGCACATTCACGTCTGAAAATTGTACGCCCATGTAATTCAGCACGCCGGCCACACGGCTTGAAAACCCGCATTGCGGCATTTCTTTTGTACCTTTCATGAAAAGTACAACATCACTTGCGGTAATCGTTTCCTGAATCTGAGTAGAAGCATCGGTCATTTAATGGCCCTTTTTCTGGTTGTAGGCGCGGTGATACCGCGCGGCATAGGTTTCGTCATCCGCAAGCGGGGTGACGTGGGAATCTGCGTTTTTCGTGAAACTGCCCAGATGGCCTTTAGCACTGAAAAACGTGCTGACGCGCTCCAGGGAGGCGTTGCGCCGGTTTGTTGAATCAACCACCGACATATCTATCGCTTCGAGTCCCAATGGGACGCTTTCCCCAGTTGCGCGCACTGACTTCGGTTGGCGCTGCGCGAGAGGTCGCCGGGGGGCGCGTACGAATGGATATGTGATCCATGTCCATAGGCGCATCGGGCTACTCCGGTGCTTTCGTGGTCAAAGCCAAAGCATGCAAGTCCCCATTGGCGCCATCCATTTTGCCTTTGAGCGCTGCGTACACAGCCCTTTGTTGCTGCACGCGGTTTTTGCCACGAAAGCTCTCATCCACCACCATCGCTGCCATATGCACGCCGTCGTCGCCGTCAACCTGAATGGTGGCATCAGGGAAACTCTGGCGGAGCAGGTCTTCGATTTCGCGTGCTTGCATCGGCATGGTATGGATCCCTTTGGGTTTCGCCCCCTAGATGTAGTCGGCGCGGCCAGCCGGAACAAGATGTCAATTTATCCAAGAGGATGCAAATTTCGGGGTGCAGCGCGCGGCAGTTTGGGGCAAAGTCGCGACGTGTCGGGGCATGGGGTGGCAAGGGAGAAACACAATGGACGTCTTTGACAATGCGCCAGAGCAGGCACTGGCTTGGTATCAGGCAGGGCGCGGTGCTGTGTTGGCTACGGTGATCGAAACCTGGGGATCCGCGCCTCGTAGGGTCGGGGCGCAGCTGGCGATTGCTGGGGATGGCGAGATGCAAGGCTCTGTTTCGGGCGGTTGCGTAGAAGGTGCTGTCGTGTTGGAGGCGACCGAAGCGCTTGAAAAAGGCAAAGAACGCATACTGGAATATGGCGTCAGCGATGGCGATGCCTTTGCCGTGGGGCTGGCTTGTGGCGGCACCATACGTGTGTTGGTCGAGCCGATTGGATCCGTGCTGCCTGAAGACGTGCTGGCACAACTGGTCGCGGCGCGCGAGAAACGCACGCCGGTGGCCTATGAGGTGGCGCTGAAAAGCGGGGCGCGGCGCTTGGTCGAAAACGGGTATACTGAGCGTTTCGCCATGGATCGTTCTGGTTTTGAAGCAGAAGGCGCGGTGTTCGTCGGAATCCACAACCCACCTTTGCGGCTGGCGGTCATCGGGGCGGTGCATATCGCGCAGGCGCTGGTGCCCATGGCGCGGATTGCAGGTTATGATCCCATCATCATAGATCCGCGCGGCGCTTTCGGGTCGCAGGCCCGCTTTCCGGGTGAGACGATTATCGCCGATTGGCCGGATGAAGCGGTGGAAAAAGTGGGGCTCGACACGCGCACGGCCGTTGTTTTGCTGACTCATGACCCCAAGCTGGACGATCCGGCCCTGCATCTCGCCCTGCGTTCGAAGTGTTTTTACATTGGCGCCTTGGGTTCAAAGCGCACCCATGCAGGTCGGGTGGCGCGGTTGCAGGAGGCAGGTTTTTCTAAAGCTGAGATCGCGCGCATCCATGGCCCTATCGGCCTGGACATCGGTGCGTCGGGTCCACCAGAGATCGCCGTGTCAATCCTCGCGCAAATGACGCACAGATTGCGACGGGGCGTATGAAATTCGGATCAGTTGACCTGGATGATGCGGAAGGCGCGGTGCTGGCGCATTCGGTCGCAAAAGCGGATGGGCGTCGCTTGCGCAAAGGGCGCATTTTAACGGCGGCAGATCTCGTAGACTTGGGCCAAACTGGTGCGCAGGAGGTGACTGTTGCGCGACTGCAAGCCGATGATGTTCATGAAGATGCGGCGGCTCAGGCGTTGGCGGATTCTTTTGTGCCAAACCCGACAGCGCAGGGTTTGAGCCTTACAAAGGCCTTTACCGGTCGGGTGAACCTGTTGGCGACGGGTCCGGGCGTGGTGGAGTTGGATGTCGCAGCTGTTGAGGCCGTCAATCAGGTTGATCCAATGATCACGATTGCCACCGTGCCTCCCTACCAGCAAATGCATGCGGGGGGCATGGTCGCCACAATTAAAATCATTTCTTACGCTGTGCCCGATGCTGCCCTGAAAAAGGCCTGTCGATGCGCGCTGGCGGCACTGCGTGTGTCCGGCCCGGTGTTGCGTTCTGTCAGTCTCATCATCAGCGAAATCCCCGGCGGTGCGGGTGACAAGGGATGGCGGGCAATTGCCGATCGCGTCGCCGCTTTTGGTTTGTCAGTGCCTGCGCCTGTCATGGTACCTCATGATGAAACCGCTATTGCGCAAGCGCTGGCCGTTCAGGAGGCCGATCTTACCCTGATCCTGACCGGATCGGCGACTTCTGACATTGAAGATGTGGCCCCTTCAGCCGTGCGCAGAGCTGGTGGTCAGATCGATCGGTTCGGTATGCCTGTTGATCCGGGTAACTTGCTTTTCACTGGAAACTGCAATGGGCGGGCCGTGATCGGATTACCCGGGTGCGCGCGCGCGCCCGCGCTGAACGGTGCGGATTGGGTCATGGCTCGGGTTATCTGCGGCCTCAAAGTGACGGATGCTGATATCTCGGCCATGGGCGTTGGCGGTCTTCTCAAGGAAATCCCGACCCGACCACAGCCACGTCGTGCGCGCACTTCAACCTGAGATTATCACAAAAAGAGGCTTCGGCAGTCTGCAGATGAAATTAGGTATTCTCATCCTGACTGTCGCGTGTTTAACTCCAGCGAAATAACCAAAGCGACTAGGGAGGAAGCCATGGCACAGGTCTCAATGACCGTGAACGGCAAAGCCGCGTCCGGCGATGTTGAAGGACGCACACTTTTGTCATCATTTCTGAGGGATAGCCTGCATTTGACGGGTACGCACGTTGGGTGCGATACCAGCCAATGCGGCGCTTGCGTGGTGCACGTCAATGGTGAAGCCGTCAAAGCTTGCACAATGCTGGCGGCTGAAGCGGACGGGGCCGAAGTGGCCACTATCGAAAGCATGGCAAATGCTGATGGGTCGCTGAACGTCATCCAACAAGCGTTTCAGGACCACCACGGGTTGCAGTGCGGATTTTGCACGCCCGGTATGGTCATGTCTGCTGCTGCTTTACTGAAAGAAAACGCCAAGCCAAGCGAGGCTGAAGTGCGCGCGTATCTGGAAGGCAATATCTGCCGCTGCACCGGGTATCATAACATCGTGAAGGCGATCATGGCCGCGTCTGGTCAAGACGTCAGCAGTATCGCAGCCGAATAACAAGCGGCCGGGGCCATCCCCGGACCCGTGCCGTCGTTGTCGTCAGGGCACAGGCGCGGAGAGCAATGAAAGCGGCGCGGCGCGTCGCAGTTTTCAGGGAGGAAGACTATGCCGAAAGACAGTGGCATTGGCGCAAGCTCAAAGCGTCGCGAAGACATCCGGTTTTTGACCGGCGAAGGTAATTACACGGATGACATCAATATCCGTGGACAGGCTTATGTGCATTTTCTGCGCTCGGACGTGGCGCATGGTACGATTGCCAAGATCGATACTGCTGCGGCTGAGGGTATGCCCGGGGTCGTACAGGTTTTTACAGGCGCTGACTTCGAAGCGATTGGTGGAATGCCCTGCGGTTGGCAGGTCACGGATCGACATGGTCAACCCATGCAGGAACCCAAGCACCCGGTATTGGCGCATGGCAAAGTGCGCCACGTCGGCGAACCTGTCGCGGCGGTCGTCGCGGATACGGCAGAGCAGGCGCGTGATGCGGCTGAGGCAATTGAGCTTGAAATCAACGCGTTACCTGCCGTTGTTGACATGAAAGCTGCGGTCGAAGCATCCGCACCCAAAGTGCATGATGATCTGACGTCAAACCTCTGTTATGATTGGGGTTTTGTTGAAGAAAACAAAGCTGCCACGAACGAGGCCTTCGAAAAGGCCGCACATGTTACTTCGTTAGAGTTGGTCAACAACCGGCTTGTTGCGAATCCGATGGAGCCGCGTGTTGCGGTGGGTGACTATGCGCGCGGAACCGACGAGCACACGCTCTATACGACATCGCAGAACCCGCATGTGATCCGCCTTTTGATGGGCGCTTTCGTTCTGGGTATTCCGGAGCACAAGCTCCGTGTCGTGGCACCTGACGTGGGCGGTGGCTTTGGTACCAAGATTTTCCATTATCAAGAAGAAGCCTTTTGCACTTTTGCGGCCAAAGCATGCAACCGTCCGGTCAAATGGACATCAAGCCGGTCCGAAGCATTCATGTCCGACGCTCACGGCCGCGATCACGTGACCAAGATCGAACTGGCTTTGGATGCGGAGAACAACTTCACCGCACTGCGGACTGAAACGTATGCCAACATGGGCGCGTATCTGTCGACTTTTGCACCCAGCGTTCCGACATGGTTGCATGGCACGTTGATGGCGGGAAATTATCGCACGCCGCTGATCTATGTGAACGTCAAAGCGGTCTTTACCAACACTGTCCCTGTGGATGCCTATCGGGGCGCGGGCCGGCCAGAGGCGACGTTCCAGCTTGAGCGTGTCATCGACAAAGCGGCGCGCGAATTGAAGGTGGATCCAATTGCGCTGCGGCGTCAGAACTTCATTTCTGAGTTCCCGTACGCCACCCCTGTGGCCGTCGAATACGACACCGGTGATTATGTCGCGACGATGGACAAGCTCGAAGAAATGGCGGATCTTTCCGGATTTGACGCGCGGCGTAAAGAGAGCGAAGCCAAAGGCAAGTGGCGCGGTCTCGGGATCAACTGCTACATCGAAGCTTGCGGCATTGCGCCTTCAAACCTTGTAGGGCAGCTGGGCGCGCGTGCGGGACTTTATGAAAGCGCCACCGTGCGGGTCAACGCTACGGGCGGTTTGGTCGTCATGACCGGATCACACTCGCACGGACAGGGCCATGAAACAGCCTTTCCGCAGGTGATTGCAGATATGATCGGCATCGATGAAAGCATGATCGAAATCGTGCATGGTGATACGGCCAATTCGCCGATGGGCATGGGGACCTACGGGTCGCGCAGCCTCGCGGTGGGTGGCTCAGCCATGGTGCGGGCGACCGAGAAGATCATCGCCAAGGCCACAAAGATCGCGAGCCATTTGCTGGAAGCTTCAGAAAGCGACATCGAACTCAAAGACGGTGCCTTCAGTGTCGCGGGTACGGACAAGTCCGTCGCTTGGGGCGATGTTACTCTGGCCGCTTATGTCCCTCACAACTATCCGCTCGAGGATCTGGAGCCCGGGTTGGAAGAAACGGCGTTCTATGACCCATCAAATTTCACATACCCATCAGGGGCTTACTCTTGTGAAGTTGAAGTGGACCCGGAAACTGGCAAAGTCACGATAGAAGCCTTTACCGCGGTCGATGATTTCGGCAATGTTGTCAATCCGATGATTGTGACCGGACAGGTCCATGGTGGTTTGGCGCAGGGTATCGGGCAGGCTCTGCTGGAAAACTGTGCCTACGATGAAAATGGCCAGCTGCTGAGCGCGTCCTATATGGACTATGCGATGCCGCGCGCAGATGATCTGCCAATGTTTGCGGTGGATCACTCCTGCCAAACGCCGTGCACGCACAATCCACTGGGCGTGAAAGGCTGTGGCGAGGCTGGCGCAATCGGGTCACCGCCTTCGGTGGTCAACGCTGTGATTGATGCGTTGCACTCAGGTGGAAAGAACGTGGCGCATATCGACATGCCGCTGACACCTGCGCGTGTTTGGGCAGCAATGCAGTAACACGAGGCGAACGGCCCGGAGTTGATCCGGGCCAAACGGTATTTTTGGACCTTAGAAGTGAATAACCTCAGGGTCTTAGAAAGGAAAAACGATGTATAACTTTGACGTGGAGACACCCAGCTCGGTTGCGGATGCTGTCGCTGCACTGAGCAAGGAAGACGCGCAAGCGCTCGGCGGTGGCCAGACTTTGATCCCGACGCTAAAGCAGCGTTTGGCAAGCCCGTCTTCTTTGGTGAGCTTGAGCGGCATTGCCGACATAAAAGGCGTGTGTGTTACCGACGACGGCAAGCTTAGCGTTGGCGGGGCGACGACGCATGCGACCGTCGCGCGGGAAGCGGCCGCAAGTTTTGCGGGTCTCGCCGGACTGGCAAGCCACATTGGTGACCCTGCTGTGCGCAACCGCGGGACCATCGGCGGCAGTCTTGCAAACAACGACCCTGCGGCGTGCTACCCTGCTGCGGCGCTCGCCACCGGCGCGCATATCATCACCAACAACCGTGAAATTGCGGCGGATGATTACTTCCAAGGTATGTTTACGACGGATCTGGAAGAAGGCGAAATCATCACTGAGGTGCGCTTTCCCATTCCGGAAGCATCCAACTACCAAAAGTTCCTGCAGCCTGCGTCACGCTTCGCTCTCGTTGGTGTCTTTGTGGCAAAATTTGCAGATGGTGTGAGGGTTGCTGTAACCGGTGCCAGCAACGAAGGCGTTTTCCGTTGGACAGAAGCTGAAGCCGCTCTGTCGGGTAACTTCTCGGCAGATGCTTTGGATGGTTTGACGGTATCAGATGACGATATGATCAATGACCTGCATGGCACTGCTGCATATCGCGCGCATCTCATTGGCGTGATGACAAAGCGCGCTGTTGCCGCTGCCAGCGCGTAAATCCAGCTATCCTTGAAAAAGGGGTCGCCTCGTGAACGGGCGGCCCCTTTTTTTCTCGCTGTGATACGCCGCAACGTACAGGTGACTATTTGCTAAGCTTCTGAGCTGCGTCTTGAAGCTTTGAATGCGGCAATGTGGACAGGTCCGTTAACGCGAGACGCAGGTGCGTGGTGACTTCCAGAACGTCGGCGCCATCTCTCGCAATCGGTGTGAAGACACTGTCGAGCATGCTTTCGTGATCCACCTCTGGCACGAAAACCCTTGTTGCAACAAGGTCAGGTTCTTTTATCGCTGTGTGTGCGTAGCGCCAAAGAAGCGCTGTAGCGCGATTTATCACTGCGATCGCCGTGCCAGAGTCGTTGATCCCGGGCGAGAGCGCTTTGCATGCGATTTCTGAGAGCACAACCAAACCGTACGTCGCGTCTTGCTCGAAGGTGCGCTGATTGCCGATGGTGAATGACTTGGCCAACTGCGCTTTTTGCGTTGCGCTGCACGTGCCGGAAACCCAAGCGAGCACTTGACCGTGCAACACATGTGCACCGGGACGGGAACGCACGTAAATCGTGCTGCCATCCGACAGAGTGCTTTGCAGGCCCGTGACATCGATCAGCTGAATGTACCCGGATGCTGGCGCTTCAATTACATCGCACTCCGTCGGCAGGATAGTGTCTTGCAGTATCGGTTCCGCGCCGAGCGTTGGGCTCTTGGCCAGGTTCGTCAGAGCATCCTGCGCCCTCTGAGCGACGGCATCAATGCTGTCATCGACACTGCCCAACGTGGACAGATGTTGTATCCAACGCAAAAGAGCGACGACGACAAGCAGCACAACGACGATTGTAACCGCCATTACGATGACAGCGGCGTCTTCGGGGTAAAACTGCACCTGAAACAGGATGATGGAAGCCAGCGAGTAAACAAATGCACCGATGAACGTGGCAAGTACCGATTGCGTGGTGGTGTCTTCTAGTAAAACCCGATGGGCGCGCGGTGTTGTCGCTGCGGCTGCGGCCCGGTAGGCTGAGACCATGATGTTGAGCGAAAAAGTGGACACCGCAAGCATCGACGTTGCAAGAATGCTGAGAACCGGAATGACCGCGTCAAATTCCAGTGCGAAAATGGCATTTGGGCCCAAAAGCAGGAGCACCGCTGGGCTGATCAAGGCCGCGAGCAGGGACAGCAATGCATATAGGCTTACCCGCAAACCAAGGTGGCGATAGGTTCTCAGGAAAAAGTGGAAAAGCCACGTTAGGCGAGACATGCGCATCGCTCCGTTTTGATTGTACCTAGTGCTTCGCTCATTGAAACACTGAAAAAAAACCACTGCACGGCACAAAGGGCGTCGCAAAATATTGTCACAAAAAAAGCCCCGTCCAACATTGGACAGGGCTATGTGTATCTCGCATGCCAGGTGGCCTACTTTGGCAGTGGACCGATCAACATAACCATCTGTCGACCTTCCATCTTTGGAAAGTTCTCCACCTTGCCATGTTCTTTGGTGTCAGCGGCCACACGTTCAAGCAGTTCGCGCCCAAGGTTCTGGTGCGCCATTTCACGGCCACGAAACCGCAACGTCACCTTCACCTTGTCACCATTTTCAAGGAATTTGTACACGTTGCGCATTTTAACGTCGTAGTCGTTTGTATCCGTGTTCGGTCGGAATTTGACTTCCTTGATCTCAATGATTTTTTGCTTTTTACGCGCTTCGCTTTCGCGTTTTTGCTGCTCGTATTTAAATTTGCCAAAGTCCATGATTTTGCACACGGGCGGATTGGCGTTTGGCGAAATTTCCACAAGGTCCAAACCGGCGTCATCCGCCATCGACATTGCGCGGTCAGGTGTGACGACGCCTACGTTTTCTCCGTCAGCGCCAATAAGGCGAATGTCTGTTCCTCGGATTTTTTCGTTCACGCGCGGGCCGGTTTCCCTCTGCGGCGGCGCGTTGTGTGGTCTGCGAGCGATGATTGTCTTCCTTCAATTGTTGATCGAAACTGGCTTTGGAAAATAGACTTCACAGGTCTCAACCGCAAGACGCAAAACAACGTCATTACGCCTTGCAGCGACAGTTTTTGGGTCTTTGGGCCCGTTTTCGAGGCCGTCGAAGGCGCAAAAGGCTTCCCATAGTCAGTCTAGGAAGGCTTTCTCGACAACATATTGCGCTGGTTTGGAATTTGCGCCTTCTTCCAAGCCGTATTCTTCGAGCATAGCTTTCAATTCCAGATTGAACGCCATATTGCCGCAAATCATTGCGCGATCGGTCTCCGGGGACAATGGCGCTACGCCAAGGTCGTCATATACGGTGCCGGCACGCATCAGGTCGGTAATGCGTCCCATTTTCGGGCTCTCTTCGCGGGTCGTCGTAGGATAATAGCGGATTTTATCCGCAAAACCTGGGCCGATCAATTCGCCAAGCAATGCGTCATTTCGAATGCTTTCGATCAGTTCCGCACCGTAGGATAATTCACCCACTTCACGACAGGTATGCGTGATGATGACCTCATCGTAGTCTTCGTATGTCTGTGGATCGCGCAGCAACGATGCAAAGGGTGCAAAACCCGTACCGGTTGCAAAGAACCAGATGCGTTTGCCGGGAAGCAGCGCATCATGCACAAGCGTTCCAACTGGTTTTGGCCGTAAGATAATTTCATCGCCCGGTTGGATATGTTGGAGCCTGGACGTCAGTGGGCCATCCTGCACCTTGATCGAATAAAATTCGAGTTCTTCGTCCCACGACGGTGAGGCAATGGAGTAGGCCCGAAGCAGCGGCTTTTGCTTGCCGGTTTTCGGATCCGGATCCCCCATCAAACCGATCATGACGAATTCGCCAGAGCGAAACCGCAGAGACGCCGGACGCGACACGCGGAAAGAAAACAGACGGTCCGTCCAATGCTGAACATGGGTGACTGTTTGCGCGTCGGGCAGGGTGGGCACTTTGGCGGCAGTTTGTTCATTCACGGGTGTGTGCTCGGTCATAATGTGTCAACGCAGGCTTACACCTGCGCGTCCCTTTTTGAAAGATGTATATGGGAAGAAAGAGGAAGCTGAGGCTGCCTCTTAAGCTGGGGCAGTGCCCCTTAACCGGTTTTGATAGTCGTGGGCGCGCCAATCGGCCCGAAAGAGCCATTGCTCCTGAGGCTGGCGTGCGGCAAGTGCGTCGTCGATTTCGATCTCGTCAAATCCAGCGCGCCGGGCCATCGCATATTGATCAGCCAGCACATGGCCGCGCGCACGCAAGCGCCCCTGAAAGCCGCGCAAACGCAAGGCGCGCGCAATTGTGAAACCACGTCCGTCAGCAGAGGATGGAAAATCGATACGGATCATTTGCAGGCCGTCGCACAGGGGTACATCGGCAGGATCCGCATCCGAAGGAACGTCCAGTGCTGTCGCATCATTTGCGGCTCCCAAGGCGACAAATGCTTCCGTCCAGTCATCCGCTAGAAAGCCTGCGTCTGTTACGATTACAGTCATGTTGTATCTCCTACCCGAATTGCTTTGCCATCTACAAAGTGGATGCCGCACTCTTCTTTTTCTGTTTCACGCCAACGGCCTGCGCGCATGTCTTCACCTGCTGCGACAGGAGAGGTGCAGGGAGCGCAGCCGATCGAGGGATACCCTTGCGCAACCAACGGGTGACGTGGCAAGCGGTTCTCGTCAATGTACTCAGCCACATCAGCAGGTTGCCAATGCGCCAGCGGATTGACCTTAATGCGTCCCGTGGCCCCTTCGACTTCAAAGAATTCCAATGCTGCACGGCTGCCAGATTGAAAGCGTTTTCGCCCCGTGATCCAACCGTTGCTGCCCGTCAGGGCCGCTTGAAGCGGCTCGGACTTGCGTAGTGTGCAACAGGCTTGTGGAGCAGTTCTGTGCAAGGTGCCCTTGGGATCCCGCGTAACAACGTTTGCACTGCGGACAATGCGCAGATTCCGCAGGCCGAGACGCTCTGCAACTTCCTGCTGATACACCAGCGTTTCGGTGAACAGCATTTCCGTGTCAATGAAGATAACGGGGATATCTCGATCAACCATAGATGCCAAATGCAACAGAGCGACGGATTCTGCCCCAAAGCTCGACACCAACCGCAGCGGCATGATCTCGGTCAAGGCCGTGCGGATGACGTCAGTTGCACTGTGATGGCGCATCCGCGCATTCAGCGCGTCTACCAGCCCTTGCAACTCTGCCGATTCCTCGGAAGGTGCCGTGCTCTGAAAGTCGTCAAGCGGCATCGGCCTGAACCTCTGGATACAACGCAGTTTTGAAAGGTGCGAGCCCGAGCCGACGATACGTCTGCAAGAAGGTTTCCGCAGGCTCGGTCCGCAGTTCCAGATAGGCCAGAACAAGGCGCTCTACCGCAGGAATGATCTCCTCAGCGGAGAAACCTGGACCCGCGCGTTCACCGATGGCCGCATCTTCAGTGCCATCGCCGCCCAGTGTGATCTGGTAATTTTCGACGCCCGCGCGGTCGAGGCCAAGGATACCGATATGACCCACGTGGTGATGCCCACAAGCGTTGATGCAGCCAGAAATCTTGATCTTGAGCGGACCCACGTCGTGTTCCAGCTTCAATTCATCAAAACGCGTGGCAATTTCCTGCGCAATGGGGATCGAACGTGCAGTCGCCAGCGCGCAATAGTCCATGCCAGGGCAAGCGATGATATCGGAAATAAGCCCAATGTTTGCCGTCGCAAGATCGGCCTCTTTGAGGCGCGCATGAAGTGCTGGCAGGTCGGCCTTGTGCACATGCGGCAGGATCACATTCTGCTCGTGACTGATCCGCAGCTCATCGTGGCCAAAGTCCCGTGCCAGATCCGCCATGACGCGCATCTGATCCGAGCTCGCGTCACCAGGTGTCTGGCCGTGCGCTTTGAGGCTGATCGACACGATCGCATACCCAGGCGCGCGGTGCGTGCTCAGGTTCGTATCCGCCCAGGAACGAAAGATTGGATCATTTGTATATGCCGCTTCGAACGGCGCCAACGATTTCTCGAGAAAGTTTGGCGCAGCAAAGTCTGTTTCGATAGCAGCCAGCATTTGCTGATCGACGCCATTGAAATGTGGCCGGATCAGCGCGAAACGCTCTTCGACGCGCGCGCGGATGTTATCGATCCCGTTCTCATGCACAGTGATCTTGATCCGCGCTTTGTATTTATTATCGCGCCGTCCCAACAGGTTGTAGACGCTGACGATCGCTTCGAGGTAAGGCAGCAGGTCTTCGCGAGGCAGGAAATCCTTCAGGGTTTTGCCGATCATCGGTGTACGTCCCAAACCGCCGCCCACGATCACTTCGAAACCTGCATGACCGTCACGTTCCACCATGCGCAGGCCGATGTCGTGAGCTTTGGTCACCGCACGATCGTTCGGGCTCCCGGTCACCGCAACTTTGAATTTGCGCGGCAGGAACTGAAATTCAGGGTGATCGGTCGACCATTGCCGGATCAGCTCCGCCACCGGACGCGGGTCCGCGATTTCATCTTCAGCAGCGCCGGCGAAATGGTCTGCGGTCACGTTACGGATTGTATTGCCCGACGTTTGGATCGCATGCATCTGCACCTCGGCCAAAGCGTCCAAAATGTCAGGAATATCTTCGAGTTCCGGCCAGTTGTACTGGATGTTCTGGCGCGTCGTAAAGTGGCCGTAACCCTTGTCCCAACGATCCGCAATATAGGCGAGCTGCTGCATCTGGCGGCTGTTGATCGTTCCATAGGGAATCGCGACGCGCAGCATGTAGGCATGCAACTGCAAATAGAGCCCGTTCATTAGGCGTAGCGGTTTGAACTCGTCTTCGGTCAGGGAGCCATCAATGCGCCGTTCAACTTGCGCGCGGAATTGTGCATTGCGTGCCTGTACAAAGTCGGTGTCAAAATCAGAGTAGTTATACATTGTTCAGGTCCTCCTGTTTGCCATGGGCGTAGTTGGATGGGCCGCGTGCGCGGAATTCTTCGCGAAAATGAGCGGGCTTTGGTGTATCATCGCTCAGATCCACATCGGTAAGATACGCGCCGACGACCACTTCTTTTTGGCGTGCAGCATCGATGAGGCGAACGTCCGCGTCTGCCTCGTCAGTCAGAACTTCGGCTTGAGATAATTGCCGTGTCCAACCGCTTGCCGTCTGATAGATCACATCCCCTTTAAGCAGATGGTTCGCGGTGACCACTTTTGGCGAGAAAGTCCGTGGCATCAAAGCGCCTCCTGTAGAGTGTTTGCAGAGCGGAAAAGGGGGCTGTCGCACGTGGTTTGACGGGCGACAGCAGTTTCGCGCGGCGAAAGGCCGTAAAACGTCAATGCCGGGCCGGTCATGTCGGCAGCTGCGAGAGCGGCGGGCAGCGCGTCGAGTGTGGTGGCCAAAACCCGTTCATCTGGGCGGGATGCGTTTTCAACGACAGTCACCGCAGTGTGCCGGTTCGCGCCATGCATCAGCAGACGCCCCTGAATGAAGCGCGCGGACTTCTTGCCCATGTAGATTGCAGCGACTTCACCGGGACGTGCGAGAGTCTGCCAGTCATGGTCCGCAAAGCCTTTCATGTCATGGCCGGTCAGAAACCGGACAGAGGCGTTGCGCTGCCGTTTGGTCAGGCTTTGCCCAATGGAGGCGACGGCAGCAGAGGCAGACGTGATGCCTGGCACGATGCTCCATGCCAGTTTAGCGGCATCAACCGCGTCTATTTCTTCATCCAGGCGGCCGAAAACAGTCGCATCGCCGGATTTCAAACGTACAACTTGTGCGCCGTTGCGGGTATGCTCAACGATCAACGCATTGATGTCGGATTGCGACATCGACGGACCAAACCCCTCCTTGCCTGCATCGATCATCACCGCTTCCCGACGGGCCAGTTCTAGGATGGGCGCGCTGATCAGACGGTCATGGATCACAACGTCCGCTTCATCCAGTAAACGACGCGCTTTCATGGTCAGTAAATCAGGATCACCCGGACCTGCGCCGACGAAATGAACATGACCGGGGCGTGCCTTGCGGTCGAGGTGTTCAGAAAGGAGCGCGGTGAGGCCTTCGCGTACGGCTGTCTCGCCCTTTTTGATCGTTTCAGGTCCATTTTCAAAGTAGTAAGCGCGCCAGAAATCCCTTCGTGCTCGACCGAATGGCAGGCTCTCGGCCATTTTGCGAAAGGATTTGCCGATGCGTGCCAATGGGCCCATTTCCGTGGGTAGCCTCGCTTCAAGATCCGCTTTGATCGCCCGTGCGAGGACAGGGGCAGCGCCTTCTGTACCGATGGCAATGGTGACGGGATCGCGGTCGACGATTGCTGGTGTGATGAATTGGCTGTCTTCGAGGTTGTCGACGATATTCACCAAAGCGCCGTCCGCCCGCGCGATGGCGGACGTGCGCGCGTCTTCGGCATCATCCTCATCGGCCGCATAAAAGAGTGCCGCACAGAGCGCATCCCCCGGTGCCATGGCCCGATGCACGAGTGTCACGGAGCCCGCTTTGGCCCAGGATATGATTTGCGCGTCCGGGTTTTGCGCAAAAACGGTGATATGCGCAGATGTCTTTAACAACAGACGTAGCTTGGCCAAGGCCGCTTCGCCGCCACCAGAAAGCACGATGCGTCTGCCGTGCACACGAATGAATACTGGGAAATGATCCATGGATTCGCCTTGTCGTTTCTTTGACTAATATAGGAAATAATTCTGAATTATTGCTAGATGGACTGGTTGATAAGGATGTTTGTTCTGTATACTTCGAAATATAGAACAATCAGGTGGAAAAGCGGAGTAAACGGGAATGTCGGTCCGAATTGATGAAACAGATCGGAAAATCCTCAAGGTGCTGCAAAGCGATGCGAGCCGGTCACTCGATGATATTGCGGCGGAAGTTGGGTCCTCCAAAACACCCGTATGGAATAGGATTCGGAAAATGCGTGATGCGGGCGTCATTGGCCAACAAACGGTTTTGCTAGATGCCGATATGTTGGGTTTTGAGGCTTGCTTCTTCGTTTTGATCCGCACATCCGAGCATGAAGCGGACTGGCAAGCTGCCTTTCTTAAAGCGCTTCGGGATCGTCCGGAAGTTCAGGAGGCGCATCGTCTTGCGGGGGATATCGACTATATTCTCAAAGTCCGAGTTAAGAATGCGCGCGCTTATGATGCATTTTATCAAGCGCTTATCTCGGAAGTGCGGGTGCACAATGTGACGGCGCTGTTGTCGATGGAAGAAATCAAATCCACGACGATGTTGCCTTTGTGATGACATGATCCAAAGGCGCGGCTGCGCCGCATTCTCTTTTTACAGCCTCGGCCGTCGCTTTAAGTCAATTCCTACCAAGATTATGCAGTCACCATTAGGTTTTCTAGTCCATGAAGATGAAAGCTATTCGCGTAGCGTGGTGACGTGACAATTTTTAGGCTTGGTCGGGCGTTCATCAAGCGCTGAAGTCCGATCTGCAATTCCAGACGTGCAAGCGGCGCACCGACGCAGAAATGTATGCCACCGCCAAATGCCGAATGCTGCGGTGCTTTGCGATAGGGATCAAAATGATCAGGCCGCTCCACGAGCCTCGGATCTCGTCCGGCTGCGCCAAGGATCAACGCGACTTCTTCCCCGCGCCGGATGGAAAAGGCGCCAAAATCCGCGGTGTCGTAAGCATCGCGCGAAAAGAGATGCAGAGGTGGATCAAAGCGGAGCACTTCTTCGATGGTAGTGGGGATTTTGTGATCACTGAGCGCGTCGCGCGGTGTATTGTTTTCCAAGATCGTTTTCACAGCATTTCCCAAAGTGTGCACGGTGGCTTCATGCCCCGCATTGAGCAATAGAATGCAGGTGCCGATCATTTCTTGTCGACTGAGACGCTTACCCTCGGCCTCGGCAAGGATCAGTTCGGACAACAGATCATCTTGTGGCGTGTGATGGCGCGCATCTATGAAATCAGAAAGAAAGGCGGAAAATTCTGAGGCCGCCGTGTTGGCAGCCGTTTCTATCTGATGTGTGCGACCGGCCTGATACATCGCCACCATTGCGTTGGACCAGCGCAAAAGTTCTGGCCACATAGCTTCCGGTACGCCCAGCAGCCGCGCGATAATCCGGACGGGAAGAGCCTGACAATAGGCAGATAACAGATCGAAAGGTTCATTGGGGAAAGCGCCAATGAGGTCGGTGCAGATGGCATTTATGTTGGGTGCCATCGTTTTAATACGTCGCGAGGTAAATGCCCGTAGAACCAATCCGCGCAGACGCGTGTGGGCGGGCGGTTCGAGTTCCAGCATGGATACTTTTTCGAGCGCGGCGAAATCAGCAAGATGGGGTGCGCATGGCGCGCGGAGTGTCTCAGGAACAGCGCGGCCAAGCCGTGGGTCTCTTAACAGGGTTTGAATTTCGGCGGCACCAAAGACCGCGGGTCTGTCATAGTCACGCCAAAAGCGCACGGGTACATCCGCCGACAAAATTTCCGCGTAAAGAGCGTAAGGGTTTTGAACGAAGTCATCTTCGAGCGGTGACTGGGAAAGGGATCGCATTCTTTCTTTAACGCGCAGGCCTCTGGTCAAGGCAAGCGCTGCTTTGTAAACTTCTTGCATGATTGCGCCAAAGTTCCAGAGATTTGCCCTAATTTGCGCCTTTCTGGGGGCTGTTGCGGCAATTTCATCGGGCGTCTGGCGCTATGGCTATTTGCAAGCGCTAGATCAATTATCATCACAAGGTCGCGCGGATCTCGCCCTTGCCAGTGATCGTTTGGTAGGGCAACTCGAACGCTACCGGGAACTGGCGGTTCTGATGGCGGATCATCCGGCTGTTGCCGATCTGGCGCAAGGCGGGGAAATGGCTGCTGTGGACGCGCTATTTCTCGAGGTGTCGGACAAAACAGGCGCACTTGACGTGATGTTCGTCGATCGCAGTGGAGATATACTGGCCGCGGCACATGGTCCAGTGACAGGATCGCTCGCAGAGATCAATTATGTTCAGCGCGCCGGTCATGGCGCTTTGGGGTGGGGGCATGGCATTGGTGCGCCCTTGGGGCCACGTGCATTCTATCACGCGGCACCCGCTTTTGATACTTTTGGCCAGGTGGTTGGCAGCGTGATCGTGGCCGCGGGGATCAATGCGATCGAAGACGAATGGCGCGGCGGATTTCGCCCAGTTTTCTTTACCGACAGCGCGGGTCTGGTCTTTGTGACCAATCGCTCTGAACTTGTGGGGTGGGCGCGTCCACCCGGGACACCGGGTTTGATCCCGGCACAAGGCGGGAAGAGCGCATTTGAAAGTTACGAAACTGGTGGGCATGAGGTCTGGCAAATGTCCTGGGGGCCTTATTTGCCCGCGAACGCCCTGCATCTTGTGCAGGACCTACCGATCATTGGGTTGATCGGTGAAACACTTGTCGATGTTGCGCCTGCGCGCCGTCTCGCGCGTTTGCAGGCGATCGTCGTGGCGGTCATCTGCTTGGCTTTTGGCGCGTTGCTCTTTTTAGCAGCCGAGCGTCGCCTGGCTTTGGCGCGGGTCAATGCGGATCTGGAAACACGAGTGCGCCGCCGCACGAACGCTTTGCAGGAAGCCAACACAGCATTGCGCAAAGAAGCCGATGAGCGTGAGCAGGCACAGACCGCCTTGGCGCGTGCGCAAACAGATCTGTTACAGGCCGGAAAGTTGAGCGCTTTGGGGCAGATGAGCGCGGGTATCAGCCACGAACTCAATCAGCCTTTGATGGCCATTCGTTCCTTTGCCGAAAACGCTATACAATTTCAGGACCGGGGCCGCCCCGAAAGAGTGACCGAGAACCTTGGCCGCATCTCTGATATGGCACGGCGCATGGGACGGATTATCCAAAACCTGCGTGCTTTTTCCAAACAGCAGGTGGAGCCGATGACACGTGTGGACCTAACCCTGGTATTGCGGGAAGCGGCAGAGATGATCGCAGCGCGCGCGGATGAACTGGACGCAGAAGTGCGGATCGATATTCCTGAAGGTCCTGTCTGGGTAAAGGGCGGCGAAGTGCGCTTGGGGCAGGTCTTTGTCAATCTGATGACGAACGCGCTGGATGCGATGGTCGGCTGTGAGGTGCGCCGCATTACATTGAGTTTGCCTGATCTGGATCCTGTGCGCGTTGAAGTGCGCGACACCGGGCCCGGTGTCGGTTTGCCGGAAAAGGTCTTTGATCCTTTTTACACGACAAAAGAAGTGGGTGCTTCTGAGGGCATGGGATTGGGATTGTCGATATCCTACGGGATCGCCAAGAGTTTCGGCGGTGATATCCGTGTGCGCAATTGCGATCCGGGCGCGCTATTCGTTGTAGAATTGCAGCCTTGGCGGGCGCAGGAAGCCGCATGAGCAAGCAAGTTCTGCTGGTGGATGATGACAGTGCGGTGCGCGATGCCCTGTCGCAGACGTTGGAATTAGCGGATATGCACCCGCTTACTGCCGGGTCTTTCGTTGCGGCCAAAGATTATATTACCGCTGATTTCGATGGTGTAATTCTTTCGGACCTACGCATGCCAGGGCGTGATGGCTTTCATCTTTTGGCCTATACGCGTGGCCAAGATCCCGAGCTGCCGGTGATCTTGCTGACGGGCGAAGGCGATATTCCAACAGCCATGAAAGCCGTAGAACAAGGTGCCTATGATTTTCTGGAAAAACCCTGTGCACCTTCTGATCTTCTGGCCGTGCTGGAGCGTGCACTGACCGCCCGGCAGTCGGTACTTGAGGCACGCGCCATGCGGGCGAAACTCGAAACAGGTGATCCAGCGGCTCGGATGATCTTTGGCACGTCACAGCAGGCTGAGGCATTGCGTGCGCGTGTGCGGCGCGTCGCTTTAACCGATACCGATGTGATGGTGACGGGTGATCCTGGAACCGGTCTGTCCAAGGTTGCAGAAGTCATTCACCTCTGCTCGGCGCGGTCCAAAGCGCCCTTTGTCAAGCGCGCAGCATCGGGCCTGACGCGTACAGAAATGCAGGATGCTTTGATCGCAGCAAACTCCGGGTGCCTGTTTCTTGACGAAATTACGCAATTGCCCGCACAGGCGCAAATCGTGCTGATGGAAGCGTTGGAAAATGAAACTGGTACACGTGTGATTGCAGGCTCGAACCGGAATGTGCAATCCAGCGTCGATGCGGGCGCGCTCAGTGCAGAACTTTTCTACAGGTTGCAGGTGACGCCGGTCCGTATTCCTTCCCTTGCTGAACGGCCAGAAGATATACCTGTGCTGTTTCGCCATTACGTCGCGCAGGCCAGCGAACAGGCAGGACTGACCGCGCCCCAGATCACGCCGTTCGTGGTTTCTGGCCTGATGGCGCGCGATTGGCCTGGGAATGCACGTGCATTGATGTCGGAAGCCATGCGCTTTGCGTTGCGGCTCAGCGATGAGGCGCCGGTTCAGCAAAACCTAGGTCTGGTGGAGCATCTTGCTCAGTTTGAACAAAGCTTGCTTGAACAAGCATTGCGGCGCGCTGATGGAAAGGCCGTTGAGGCAGCACGTGCGTTGAAACTGCCGCGCAAAACCTTTTACGACAAACTTGCGCGCTATGGGATTCGACCAGAAGACTATCGCAAGGAATAGTGTGTGGATATCCGCACAACCTTTTAGCTTTCTGTGCGGTTGATCGCACAAACTCGTCGATCTTTCGTGCGACGAACGAATTAACGCATTGATAAAATTATATAAAAATTACTTCCATTCTTACCGTATGTCAAAGCTTGCGCGCATTGTTTGAACAGGCTTTGCTTTCGCACAGCGCATCGACTGGAAGCGGTGCGGAGACAAACGTTTCTGGGAGGAAACATCATGAGAGTAATCACCGCCGCATTGACGGCATTGACCCTTACCGTGAGCGCAGGTGCTGTTCACGCGGCTTGTGACGACGGCGAAGTCGTTATCAAATTCAGCCACGTGACCAACACCGATCGTCACCCAAAAGGGATTGCTGCGAGCCTGTTGCAAGAACGTGTGAACGAAGAAATGAACGGCAAGGCCTGTATGGAGGTCTTCCCGCAGTCCACGCTTTACAACGACGATCAGGTACTCGAAGCGCTGCTGCAAGGTGACGTGCAACTGGCAGCACCTTCACTGTCCAAGTTCGAGCAATTCACCAAGCAATTCCGCATTTTCGACTTACCGTTCATGTTCAAGAACATTGAAGCTGTGGACGCATTCCAGGCTTCTGAAACCGGTCAGGCAATGAAGGAATCCATGACACGTCGCGGTCTGTTGGGACTCGAGTTCTGGCACAATGGCATGAAACAAATGTCAGCAAATGTGCCGCTGAACGGACCTTCTGACGCCGATGGTCTGAAGTTCCGTGTTCAAAACTCTGATGTGCTCAAGGCCCAGATGGCGGCACTCGGTGGTTCGCCTCAACCGATGGCGTTTTCCGAAGTTTATGGCGCGCTGCAGACCGGTGTTGTCGACGGGCAAGAGAACACATGGTCCAACATCTACGGCCAAAAGTTCTTTGAAGTTCAAGACGGTATCACCGAAACCAACCACGGTATCATTGATTACATGGTCGTGACGTCTGTCGATTGGTGGGACAGCCTTGACGGTGAAGTGCGGGATCAATTGCGCACCATTATGGCGGAAGTAACCACAGCACGGAATGCTGAATCCGCCTCGGTGAACCAGCAAGCAAAACAAGCTGTTCTGGATGCTGGCGGTGTTGTCCGGGAATTGGACGCCACACAACGCGAGGCTTGGGTGAGTGTGATGAAGCCCGTTTGGGATGAGTTCAAGGAAGACGTCGGTCAAGACAATATCGACGCCGCACAGGCCATCAACGCGGGATTCTAAGCTGCGCGACGTGTGACTGAAAATAAACAGTCCGGCCCTTGAGGGGGCCGGGCAACAAGTTTGGGGAGGGGGACCCATGGCACATTCTTACGAGGCGGAAACGCTCCTGGGACGGATCGTCAACGAATTCGAGGAAACAGCAATCGCCGTGATCCTCGGTCTGATGACCATTCTCACCTTTATCAATGTCGTACTACGTTACGGCTTCAACACCGGGCTGATCTGGGGGCTTGAAGCGGTTACGTTCCTGTTTGCCTGGCTCGTACTGTTCGGCGTCAGCTACGCTGTCAAAGTGACAGCGCATCTGGGGGTGGACGCAGTGATTAACCTCTTTTCACCGCCGGTACGCCGAGGTTTCGGGCTCTTTGCCGCAGCGATCTGTATCGCGTATGCGAGTTTGGTCCTGAAGGGCGCTTGGGACTACTGGGCACCTTTCGCGGCCTTTGATGCGACAAGCGGGCGGTGGTTTCCAACGGGGTTTGAGAACAGCCGGGATCAGGGGTGGTACGAAGTGGTAGACATCCCCATGCCAGAATGGCTGCGCTGGATCGAACCGATCTTCAACGCTGGCGAAGAATATGAAAAGATCCCACGTTTTATTCCCTATGCGATGCTGCCTTTTGGCATGGCGCTGCTGCTCTTTCGGTTTGTCCAGGCCACCTTTCGGATCATCAAAGGCGACGCCACCAGCCTAATTGTCAGCCACGAAGCCGAAGATGCCGTGGCAGATGTCAAACACATGAACGCGGGGAAGTAAGTCATGGAAGTTGCTATTCTTTTCTCCATGGTCGTGGGCCTGATGTTGGTCGGTGTTCCGATCGCTGTGAGCCTCGGCATGTCCTCCATCGTCTTTCTACTTGTGCTGAGTGACACGTCGCTTGCCTCCATTGCACAGACGCTGTTTCAGGCCATGGCAGGTCACTACACGTTGCTTGCCATTCCGTTCTTCATCCTTGCCTCAAGCTTTATGTCCACAGGTGGTGTAGCACGGCGGATCATCCGCTTTTCCATTGCTCTGGTGGGGCATTTGCCAGGCGGTCTGGCCATTGCGGGCGTCTTCGCTTGTATGCTTTTTGCCGCGCTTTCTGGATCATCCCCGGCGACGGTTGTGGCCATCGGGTCCATTGTCATCGCCGGTATGCGGCAGGTGGGGTACACCAAGGACTTCGCCGCGGGTGTGATTGCCAACGCAGGCACCTTGGGCATCTTGATCCCGCCCTCCATCGTGATGGTGGTCTATGCATCGGCCACGGATGTTTCCGTGGGGCGGATGTTCCTTGCCGGTGTGATCCCCGGACTTATGGCCGGTACGATGCTGATGGTCACAATCTACATCATCGCCAAACTGCGCGATTTGCCCAAAGGTGAATGGCGCGGCTGGGGCGAGGTCTTTGAAGCGGGACGCGAGGCGGGTTGGGGTCTGTTCCTCATCGTCATCATTCTGGGCGGTATCTACGGCGGCGTCTTCACCCCGACAGAAGCGGCGGCCGTCGCGGCGGTCTATGCGTTTTTCATCGCCTGTTTTGTCTATCGAGACATGGGGCCATTGCATGTTAAGGGTGATGAGCAGCACAATTTGTCCCTGGCGCGTAAGCCTATCGCGCTGATCACGGCCTTTTTCCACCGCGACACGCGCGACACGCTCTTTGAGGCAGGTAAGTTGACGGTCACGCTGATGTTCATCATCGCCAATGCGCTGATCTTAAAGCATGTACTGACAGATGAGCAGATCCCACAGCAGATCGCGGCGAGTATGTTGGAGGCTGGTTTCGGTCCGGTTGTGTTCCTGATCATCGTCAATGTGATCTTGCTGATCGGTGGGCAATTCATGGAACCATCCGGCCTGCTTGTCATTGTCGCGCCCTTGGTTTTCCCGATCGCTGTCCAGCTTGGTATCGATCCGATCCATCTGGGGATCATCATGGTGGTCAACATGGAAATCGGGATGATTACGCCGCCTGTGGGGCTGAACCTCTTTGTCACTTCCGGCGTTGCGAATATGCCCATGTGGGATGTGGTCAAGGCGGCAATGCCCTTTACCGCCGTGCTCTTTGTTTTCCTGATCATGGTGACTTACATTCCGGAAATCAGCACGTGGTTGCCGATAACCGTCATGGGGCCGGAGATTATCATCCAGTAGTCGGGCAGGGGATCAGCACGCGTCGAGTGCTGCGATGATGGGAGAGAAATCCTCTGCTTTCAGGCTGGCCCCACCCACAAGCGCGCCATCCACATCCGGCAATGCGAAGATTTCTGCAGCATTGCCGGGTTTGACCGAACCCCCATAAAGCAGCCGCACACCGGCTCCTTCCGCGCCAAGAAGCGTGTTCAGATCAGCGCGCAAGACGGCATGCACTTCGGCGATTTCATCCATTGTCGGGATTTTCCCGGTGCCAATTGCCCAGATCGGTTCATAGGCAACGACGAGCGACACAGCGGTGCTGCCCACAGGAACCGAACCCTTGAGCTGCGCCCGGATCAACGGCAGAGCATCGCCTGCCTCGCGTTGTTCGAGGCTTTCCCCGAGGCAGACTATGGCTACGAGCCCGGCGTTTTGCGCCGCATGTGCTTTGGATTGTACATCCGCATCCGTTTCATCGTAGCTTTCACGCCGTTCAGAATGACCAACAATCACGAAGGTTGCGCCGGTTTCGGTAACCATCGCCGCCGAAATATCACCGGTATGCGCGCCTTTCTCAGCGGCATGACAATTTTGCGCACCAACTTTGACAGGACCTCTGGCGGCGCGTGCTGAAGCAGCCTGTAGCAGATGCGCAGGCGGGCACAGCAAAATTTCGGAGCGCGCATTTGCATGGGTCTCGGCGAGCGTGCCGATCATCTCCAGCGCCGCGACGGAGCCGTTCATTTTCCAGTTTCCCGCTGCCAGTTTTTGACGCATCTCAACACCCTTTGTTTTTGTCTGGTCTCTTGGTAGCAGCCCGTTCACCGCGCCGCAAACACTGCTGTGCCCTTGCATGGCCCTCGGACCTGTGGCACGCCTGCGCACAGGATTTGGAGAGTGGGTATGATCCCAAGGCTTGACGCACGAAAACTAGCCAGCAACGACCCTGACACCATCGGCCAGATGCACGAAGCGGCGACGGTCATTGGCTTTGCCACGGTACATAGCACGGGTATAAGTGGCGACCGTGTGCGCGAGATCCTTAATCTATATCGTGATTTCTTTCACTTACCCGACGCTGAGAAGGTAGAGATCGATATGGCCCGGACCGGCGCAAATCGAGGCTGGGGCGCCTCTGGGTCAGAGCAGGTAGACCCAATGGCCAATCCGGATTTCAAGCAGTTCTTTGACAGCGGCTTTACATTGCCGGTTGAAGATCCACGCGCGGATCTGGATGTCTATGCACCGAACCTATGGCCCACATCACCGCCCGCCTTTAAACCAGAAATCGAAAGCTATTACATACAGGCCTGCGACGTCGCGATGGGAGTGTTACGCGCGGTGGCAAAGGCGATGTCTGTGCCTTCCAACTATTTCGATGATGCATTTGAAGCGCCCATGGCGCTTTTGCGTGGCAACTATTATCCGTCGCGTCCAGACTGGGCGACAGCGCAGGATTTTGGCATCGCGACGCATACGGACTACGGGTGTTTAACATTGCTTGCCACCGATGGCGCCTCGGGGCTGGAGGTGCGCAAGCGTGGCGGCGGATGGATTCCTGTCAGTGCGCCGCTGGGCGAGTTCGTGATTAACTTCGGCGAAATGATGGAAATCTGGAGTAAAGGCGTGGTCAAAGCAACACCACACCGTGTCGTTGGGACGGTGCGCGAACGACTTTCCGCACCACTGTTTTTCAATCCATCCGTCAATACGAATATTGCGCCCATGGGATCGGGTGAAACGATCCTCGCGGGTGATCACCTTGCGCGGCGTTTTAACGAAACCTACGTGCACCTTAAGGCTTGATGTTCAGCCAAACTTGATGGACTCACCGCATCCGCAGGCTTCGGTAACATTGGGATTGTGAAACTTGAACCCGGATTCCAAGAGGCTGGTTTCATAGTCGATTTCGGTACCAAATAGAAACATCTGAGCCATCGGAGCGATCATCACCCGCGCGCCATCCTGTTCGACAACCTCATCATTGGGGTCCGTCGCTTCCACGTACTCCATGGTGTACTCCATGCCCGCACAGCCACCTTTTTTCACGCCAATGCGCAAACCCGCATGTCCCGCGGATTGCATCAGTTTGGCGACTTGTGCCGCAGCGCGCGGTGTGATCGTGACAGCCTGTTTTCCGGGGATGCCGAACATGCGTGAACTCCTTTTTTGTGGGTGAAAAGTAATCGTTCTGTTGTCCCGGCTCAAGGGCTGGCGCAAAAAACGCCTGGTTACAGAAATGACGGTGTCATAGATCCATGCAATTCGCATAGTAAGTCACGGTTGCCGGCCAGTCTGAAAAGACGCCGACCACACCGACGTCCTGTGCCAATACGTCAAGTACTTGGTAGTAGGCCTCATCCCCGGTCACTGCGTCTGAAATTGAGTTGAAATACCAACCACCGCCCCCAGCCAGCGGACCAGAACGTTCCAGTGTCCAAGTGATTATTTTCAACCCTGCAGCGGAGGCGCTCTCTGCATAAGCAGAAGGAATAACTTTTCCGTTGTCCAGGGTCACAAGCATCCAGAGCGGCGGGGCAATGTAGTTCACACCACTGTCGGCGAGCGCTTGCATGGAAGGCTGGAACGTCTCAGGGTCATTAGGATCGATTGGCCCTGTGCCATCGCTTGATGCACTGTAGCGGCCATCAAGGTACACGGCCTGCGCACCGAAGTCTGGTTCATTCGCAATCCAGTACAACACATCATCTAGATTGAAACTTTGCAGCCAAACATCTGTCGCCGGGATTCCTGCGGATTTGTATTCATCGACCAGTTTTTGCGCGTAGTCCTCCTGACTGAATCCATCATGGGGCATTTGCACAGCAGGTGCTTTGAGTTCCGGCGTGAATTTGGCGCCCAGACTGCGGAAAAGATCAATCGATTCCGCATGGGTCAAGGCCGTGGCCCCGTCCGCATAAAGTGTCGTACGCCAATCTGCGAGACCGCCCTGATAGGCCTGTGCAGAGGTGGCCTTCTTGTCAGCACTGTCCATTTTGGGGGTCAGGGTGCGAAATTCTTCCAGTGTGATCTCTGACGTGCGGCACTCGGCCGTTGCATCAGAACTCCCATCAGCAGGGGTAAACGGCCCCACACAGGTGTTTGCAAGATCGCTCAAAAGGATATCGGTCGTGGTATGCAGATCATTTTGTGCGTGGCGACACACCAGCTCGTGGTCCTTGGTAAAGGTCACATCACATTCCAGAATACCCGCCCCCATGCGCGCCGCCGCTACGTAGGATTCCGCTGTGTGTTCGGGAAAAAACATCGCCGCACCCCGATGGCCAATCGAAAAATCAGAACTATCCGCGTCTTGCCCCTGGCAAGACCGCAGTTCGGTTTTCAAGTCACCGTCGGGTAGCTTGTCGATCAGATAGGCTGGACGCGGCCCATAATCCACGTGGGGCAGGGTGCTTTCGGCAAATACTGCCAGAGGCGCAATGGTGAGAGAAAGAAGCGAAACAAAACGATACATGAAGGTCTCCTGCTTTGGTGTTGCGCGGGGCGTCGCGCACAGAGGCACCTAACAACAGTGCCGCATTGTCGTTTTTTACCGAGGCGATTCTAGCTTAATTTAAGTTGATGTCTGCCGCGAAATCAAAGGGCGGGCGGGATTACCGGCCACCGTCGTCCCGGCACCCACCGATTTCGTAACGACTGCGCCTGCTCCGATGATTGCATCATCTCCGATAGTGACTCCGGGCAGAATGATCGCACCGCCCCCGATCCACACGTTTCGCCCAATGGTAATAGGTTGTCCAAACTCTAACCCCGCATCCCGCGTCGCGGGGTCGCGTGGGTGGTCCGCCGTCAAAATCTGCACGTAAGGACCGATCTGTGTCATGTCTCCGATGCGGATTTCGCAAACATCCAACAAAACGCACCCGTAGTTGCAAAAGGAATTCTGTCCGACGTAGGTGTTATAACCGTAATCAGTATAAAGGGGAGCGCGCAAAGAACAGCCTGGCCCTACGCTGCCCAACCATTGCTGCAGAATTTCACGCCGCGCGTCACCGTCCGTCACAATCGTCTGATTATAACGCCGTTGAAGCTCTTGATTGCGGGCCCGGTCGGCCACAAGTTCGGGGTCACCGGGCAGATACATCTCTCCGGCAATCATCTTCTGCTTTTCGGTTGGCATAGTGGGTTACATGAACCCCAGTTCGAGCCGCGCTTCGTCAGACATCATGTCCATGCCCCAAGGCGGTTCCCACACAAGCTCGACGTCGACCTGTTTGACGCCGGCAATGGGCTCAACTGCATCTGCGACCCACCCGGGCATCTCACCGGCGACCGGACATCCGGGCGCAGTCAATGACATCTTGACCCAGACTGCATTTTCGTCGTCGATGGCGATCGTGTAGATCAGACCAAGCTCATAGATATTCACCGGTATCTCGGGGTCATAGACGGACCGGCAGGCCTCCACGATCTGCTCGTAAAGCGGATGGTCGGTGGAGGAAGGCGCGATCAGTGGCGTGCCTTCCATCGGGTCTGGTGCGTTGTTCATGCCGGTCCTCTGGCTGTTCCTGACGAAATATATAGGAATTATGCACGGGGCCGTAAAGGGGACAGCGCTCTGAGCGTGGAGATCTTTTTTGATCTGAACAGCCTATGGTGTTTTTTCCAAAACTTCGGCTATCTTCAAACTCAAGATCAAGTCTAGAGGGAGGTAGATTATGCTCGATTCATCCACCAACGATCAGGTGACCGCGTTTCTTGACGCATTCGGCAGCGCACTAGAGCAAAGCGATGCGGATGCCGTCGCCGAGATGTTCCAGGAAGATTGTTACTGGCGAGATCTGGTGTCATTCACATGGAACTTCAAAACGCTGGAGGGGCGCGCTCAGGTGCGCGACATGGTTGCGGCGCAAATTTCATCCATCAAGCCAACAGCTTGGGCTGTCGCGGAAGGCGAAGGAGTGACGGAAGATGGTGGCATTGTTACGGCTTGGATTACGTTTGAGACCGCGGTGGCACGCGGCTATGGGCTTGTTCGGCTCAAGGATGGATTGGTTTGGACGCTGCTGACCACAATGGTCGAATTGAAAGGCCACGAAGAGCCTTTGGGCTATGAACGCCCGTTCGGAGCAAAGCATGGCGCAGGCAAGCATCGCAAGACTTGGAAAGAGGAAATAGAAGAAGAACGGACGTCGCTTGGATATTCGCAACAACCTTACACCGTCATCGTTGGCGGTGGGCAGGGCGGAATTGCGCTTGGTGCGCGTTTGCGCCAGCTTGGTGTTCCGACGATCATCGTTGAAAAGAACGAACGTCCCGGCGACAGCTGGCGCAACCGTTACAAATCGCTCTGCCTGCATGATCCAGTGTGGTACGATCATTTGCCATACCTGCCGTTCCCATCAAATTGGCCGGTGTTTGCTCCCAAGGATAAGTTGGGTGACTGGTTGGAGATGTACACCAAAATTATGGAGTTGAACTACTGGACCCGCTCCGAGGTGACCACGGCCGAATGGGACGATGCGGCAAAGGAATGGGTCGTGAAGGTCAACCGCGATGGCGAAGAGGTCGTGCTAAGGCCCAAGCAGCTCGTCTTTGCAACCGGTATGTCGGGCAAGGCAAACGTTCCAAATTTCCCAGGCATGGCTGCGTTCAAAGGCGATCAGCACCATTCCAGCAAACACCCTGGTCCCGATGCATATGCGGGTAAGAAAGCGGTGGTCATTGGCTCCAACAATTCCGCCCATGATATTTGCGCGGCCCTTTGGGAGAACGATGTCGATGTCACTATGGTGCAGCGCTCTTCGACCCACATTGTGCGCTCTGAACCGCTCATGGAAATTGGTCTGGGGGATCTTTATTCCGAGCGCGCGGTCGAAGCGGGTGTGACGCACCACAAGGCGGATCTGATCTTTGCGTCCTTGCCCTACAAGATCCTGCATGAGTTCCAGATCCCGGTCTATGACAAGATCAAGGAAGTGGATGCGGATTTCTACGCGGGGCTGGAAAAGGCCGGGTTTCAGCTCGACTGGGGGGCGGACGACTCCGGGCTCTTCATGAAGTACCTGCGGCGGGGATCGGGGTATTACATCGATGTGGGCGCCAGCCAGCTGATCATTGATGGCAAGGTCAAACTGGCACATGGCCAGGTAACCGAAGTTGTCGAAGACGGGATTGTGTTGGATGACGGCACAAAGCTTGAAGCGGATGTCATCGTTTACGCAACGGGGTATGGGTCTATGAACGGCTGGGTCGCGGACCTAATCGGTGAAGAGACCGCAGAACGCGTTGGCAAGGTCTGGGGTCTGGGATCAGATACCCCCAAGGACCCGGGACCCTGGGAAGGGGAGCAGCGCAATATGTGGAAACCCACGCAGGTTGAAAACCTCTGGATGCACGGCGGCAACCTGCACCAGTCACGGCACTATTCGCAGTTTCTGTCGTTACAGATCAAAGCGCGAATGGAAGGCATCGACACCCCGGTTTATGGGTTGCAAGAAGTGTACCACACCGGAA
>JBGCDG010000017.1:0-119468 GCA_045105195.1 Roseobacter sp.
GTTCCCATCATTTCTAGGAGCAACGCCGGAAATGCGCAATACACACCGGTCCGTCGTTCCCTGCAATGCGCAGCGCGCATAAAAAAAGGCGGCAAAAACACTGCCGCCCTTCGATCTTAATAAAGCCAGTTTAGCGCTTGGAGAACTGGAAGCTCTTACGCGCTTTGGCTTTACCGTATTTCTTCCGCTCGACCACGCGGCTGTCTCGCGTCAGGAAGCCTGCCGCTTTCAGCGCGCCCCGCAACGATGGGTCATAAAGTTGAAGCGCCTTGGAGACGCCGTGCTTGACCGCGCCCGCCTGACCGGAAAGGCCGCCGCCTTTGACGGTGGCGACAACGTCAAACTGACCTTCGGTGCCGGAAACGGAAAACGGCTGTGCCAGGATCATTTGCAACACGGGGCGGGCAAAGTAATCGTTTTGCGGCTTGCCGTTGACGGTGACCTTGCCGGAGCCCGGCTTGATCCAAACGCGTGCAACGGCGTCTTTCCGTTTGCCGGTCGCGTAGGAACGGCCAAGGTCGTCGCGCACAGGTTCACGCGGCGTAAGCACTTCTGCTTCAGGTGCCGCTGCTTCCAGACCAGCAACCTGGCCCAATTCTTCGAGTGTATTGATTTCGTCAGCCATGCTCATGCGCTCCGGGTGTTTTTGCTGTTCATGGACTTCACGTCCAGCACTTCGGGGCTTTGCGCCTCGTGGGGATGATCTGTGCCCGCGTAGACGCGCAGGTTCGTCATGATCTGACGGGACAGACGGTTGCCGGGCAGCATGCGCTTGACCGCAAGGGTCACGACGCGCTCTGGATGTTTACCTTCAAGGATTTGCGCCTTGGTGCGAGATTTGATGCCGCCGGGGTGGCCTGTATGCCAATAGTGGCTTTCTTCACGCTTTTTGCCAGTCAATTGGATTTTATCGGCATTGATAATGATCACATTATCCCCGCAATCCATATGCGGCGTGAAGGATGGCTTGTGCTTGCCGCGCAGGCGGGTCGCAACGATCGACGCAAGACGGCCCAGAACAACGCCCTCGGCGTCAATCAGGATCCATTTCTTGTCGATGTCTGCGGGTGTAGCAGAGAAGGTTTTCATGGACGGTTCCCCGTTTGAGGTTGCAGGCTACCGCACGTGTGGCAACCCGGAATTCGATTTGCCGGGTTATATAGGAGCCTAGAAGCGCGTCAAGGCAAAGAAGTTCGATATAATCGTTTAAAAACAGCATTTTAAAATATAGGTATTATATTACCCCACCAATTACACGCCGATTTGCTCTGGTGGATTGTCCAAAAGCATGCGCAGCGCCATTACTGCCTCTTCAAAGCGCGCCTGCGGCACACCTGCATTAACGGCCAGCCGTACGGCATGGGGCGCACGCGCATCGCGCGCAGCAAATTCTTCGGCCGAACGGATCTGTACGCCGCGCGCCTCCGCCGCCTGGCAAAAGGCACTCGCGCGCCAACCCAACGGCAGTCGCAACCACAAAAACGGCACATCCTTGCGCCAGATTACATCATAGGCGCCTAAAATATTGACTGCCGTCTCGACATAAGAGCCAAACGCGGCCCGCACATTTTCCGCAAGCGCGTCGATCTGAGGGTGCGACAAGAGCGCGGCACAAAGATCGATAATGGGCGTCGCCAGGCCAAAACAATTGTACTCTGCTACACGGCGCAAATCCGACGTGCACCCCTGTGGCGCAATTGCATATCCAATGCGCAACGATGGGGTCAGCGTCTTGGCCAGCGAAGAAACATACCACCCCCGTTCTGGCGCCAACATGCGATAGGTTGGCGCGCGATCCACTTGCATTCGGTAGCAATCATCCTCAACGATCTGCACGTCACAGCGCCTGCACACATTGACCAGCGCTTCGCGACGCGCCAGAGGCGTAAAGCAACCGGTTGGATTGTGGACTTCCGGCGATGTACAGAAAATCTGTGCCTCATTGGCGCGCGCCGCCGCCTCGAGCGCTTCGGGGATAACGCCGTCTTCGTCCATCGCAACCGGCACAATATCCGCGCGCAACAGCTCTGCTGCACGCCTGAAACCGGGATAAGACAGCTCTTCGGTCAAAATAGTCGGACGGCGCCCATGCAGGATGGTCTGGAAGATCAATTGCAAACCGTTTTGTCCACCATGTGACAGCACAATGTCTTCCTGCCCCACAGCGCCAAGCGGCGTTCCGGCAAGCCAGCGCACGACCGCTTCACGCGCCGGGCGCGCACTGCTGCGGCTCGGGTAGTGCATAATGCCAGAGGGCGGGTTCTGCGCAATCTGCGCCAAGAGTTGCCGCACCAACAGATCTTGGCCCACCGCGGGAAGGTGGGGCGAAAACAGGCTAACAGTTTCAAGTTCAGCGCCATGGTCGTGGCCATGCGCAATAGCGTCAATCTCAATCGGTTGTGCGGATAATACGATCGGTTTACGCGCCGCCACAAAAGTACCGCGCCCGACTTCAGCCGTCAGCGCACCGCTCTCCGTCAGCACCGTATAAGCCCGCGCGACCGTTCCAGGTGTGATCCCCAACGTCCAGGCCAATTCACGCACAGGCGGCAACTTTTGACCCTCTGGCAGAGCGCCCGCCTCAATACCCGCCTTTATCGTCGACACGACAGCTTTGTATTTAGGCTTGATGCCACCCACCATCTCAGGTTGCCAAATTGTACCCATTACAATGTTTTCCTAGCGTCTTTGTATTATATATCGTACCAAATAATCATACGAACGACCTCGTATTGTGTCAATACAATTTAGGAGAACACCATGACACGCACATCCCAACTTTCACCCGACACGCTTGCTTATCTCGGCGCCGCGCGCCAGATCCCTACAGTGGCGCGCATTGCGGTGGCGTTTGCGGTGTGCCTGTCAAAATGGGCCACGCGCCGCCACACGCGACGTGCATTAAAGCAACTCGATGCATGGCAGTTGACGGACGTGGGATTGACGCCTTTGGAGGCTCGACGTGAGGCCGACAAAGCGTTCTGGCAAGGGTGACCTCCCCGGCGCTCTACCAGACCTCTTCCTGGCGGTCGGGCATGTCCCGACCGTCTTTTTTTAAAGGCTATTTTGCAGTTTTTGCCGGTGGGATCGCATAGGTCAGCGTGGCCCGCGCCACCGGTTTTTCCTGCCCTTCAGAGTAAATCAACACGTCCGTGACAGACAGCAGTCGACCCAACTTCAACAAACGCACCTCGGCGATCAAATCCGACTGCGCGTCCGGTTTACGCATAAAATCGATAGAGCAATTCGTGGTCACGGTCAGGGCTTCCGGGCCAATGTGTGCAATCGTCATGAAATAGGCGGACACATCCGCAAGCCCAAACATCGAGGGGCCGGAGACTGTTCCGCCTGGACGTAAATGCTGGTCCAATACCTCCATTCGAACCCGCATCGTGTCTTCGTTCAGTGTATCAATCGTGAACACACCGCGCATCTGTGGAAACACCCCCTCAACAAACGCAGAGACTTCCGATTTGGTCATTTTAAGTGCCATCTGGACCCCCTGCCCGAAGATCGATGTAAACGACGGCGGACGCAAGCCTTGACGGCTGGGTTGTTTCCAAAATCGACCCAGAGAGTTTCTCAATTGCGTATTTCAAATCAGGCAAGACTGTGGCAAACGTGGGGCGCGCTGAATTGCGTACGACGTTTGGGTCGCCCTTTGTCAACATGTCCCTCCAGATCAGCGTCTCACTGATCCGGCAAGTCGATGGGGCGACCCCAAAAAAACACCCGAACCGTGCCCCTTTCGCCTTCTCAACGCAGTACAGCACATATTGCGCTTGACCGCCGCGTGACATACATCGCGATTCATGAGCAAAACCCTTCATATCGTCGGCGGCGGCATGGCCGGATCGGAGGCCGCATGGCAAGCGGCTGAGCGCGGCATTGACGTCGTAGTGCATGAAATGCGTCCCAAAGTGGAAACCTTCGCCCATCAGACCGGTCTTTTGGGGGAGATGGTGTGCTCCAACTCCTTTCGGTCTGACGATGATGAGCAAAACGCTGTTGGATTACTGCACTGGGAAATGCGTGCAGCCGACGGGCTCATCATCAAAGCCGCGGACAAGAACCGCCTGCCCGCCGGCGGTGCGCTGGCGGTAGACAGAGACGCATTTGCCAACTCTGTGACAGAGGCGCTGCACGCCCATCCGCGCATTACAGTCGATTACGATGAAATCACCGAACTGTCCCGGGACGGCATGTGGATCATCGCCACAGGGCCTTTGACCTCCTCAAAACTTGGCGCTGCAATCGCTGCCGAGACTGGCGCAGAAGCCCTGGCCTTTTTCGACGCTATTGCCCCCATCGTCTATTTCGATAGCATCGATATGCGCAGTGCCTGGATGCAGTCGCGCTATGACAAAGGCGAGACGGAAGAAGAACGAACTGCCTACCTCAACTGCCCCATGGACCGTGATCAATATGAGGCTTTCATCGACGCTTTGCTCGCCGCAGATAAAACGGAATTCAAGGAAGGCGAAACAGCTGGCTACTTCGATGGCTGCCTACCGATCGAAGTGATGGCCGAACGGGGCCGTGAAACGCTGCGTTTTGGGCCGATGAAACCGGTGGGATTGACCAACCCACATCAGCCGGACGTGAAGCCCTATGCAGTGGTGCAATTGCGCCGGGACAACAAACTAGGCACGCTTTACAATATCGTGGGCTGTCAGACCAAGATGAAGTACGGCGCGCAAACTGATGTTTTTAAATCTATTCCCGGACTCGAGAATGCGAGCTTTGCGCGATTGGGCGGCATTCACCGCAATACGTTCCTCAACTCCCCAACACTGCTGGATAGCCAAATGCGCCTGCGATCCCGCCCGAACATTCGCTTTGCAGGGCAGATCACGGGTGTCGAGGGCTATGTGGAATCCGCAGCCATGGGCATGTTGGCAGGCCGCCTTGCCGCAGCAGAGCTTTTGGGCCAGTCACTGGACACACCGCCCGATACGACTGCTACAGGCGCGCTTATCACACATATCACTGGCGGGGCTGAGGCTAAGACCTTTCAACCGATGAACGTCAATTTCGGGTTGTTCCCGCCTGTCGAGGGGCAAAAAGGTGGACGTCGCGGGCGCAAGGATCGCTACAAAGCCTACACGGATCGCGCTAAATCGGACTGGGCGCGCTGGCTGGACGTCGTCGCAGAACCGGCGTGAACTGGACAGTGCGTCTACGGCGCTTTATCATGACGGGATGTCCGTAAGTTTTCTCGACAAATTATATGACGTACAGGGACCCGCCTCCACGCGCGATTTATACGACGCCTGGTCTCAAACGTATGACGATGAGGTCGCCCGTCATGGCTATGTTACGCCGGGGCGGTGCGCTGAAGCCCTCGCAATGTATGTGGATGATCAGGAGAAACCCATCCTTGATTTTGGATGTGGCACGGGATTGTCTGGGTTGGCGTTGAAATTGCGTGGGTTTTCCACGATTGACGGACTCGATCTGTCGGCCGACATGCTGGACGATGCCAAGCGCAAGCGTTTGTATCGCAACCTGTGCCAAACAGATGGAAGAACCCGTCTCACGCACTCGCCCGGTGATTATGCAGCCATTGCCGCGATCGGCGTTATCGGCGTAGGTGCGGCCCCAACCCTGGTGCTGCACAATTTGATGCATGGCTTAGCGAAAGGGGGCAAACTGGTGGTGTCATTCAACGACCACACGCTGGAGGACCCATCCTTTGAAGCCGGGCTGAATGAATGGCTTGACTGCGGAGCCGCAACTTTACTGTTCAAGGAATACGGGCCTCACCTGCCAGGCATTAACCTGAAAGCCAACGTTTACGTTATTGAAAAATATTGACATTCCGAACACGATTTGCCCCATCCCCAACAGGCCCTTTACACCTAGGGCACGCTTATTCCGCTCTGCTGGCGCATGATCTCGCCCGGGCTGCGAACGGTGACTTTCTGCTGCGCATAGAGGATATCGACCAGTCGCGTGCCAAACCCGTTTGGGAGGATCAAATCTACGACGATCTGACCTGGCTGGGCATCTCGTGGCCCGTGCCCGTGCTGCGCCAATCGGCGAACCTGCCAGCCTACAAGGATGCGCTGACGACACTCTGGCAGCGCGGACTGCTTTATCCCTGCACCTGCAATCGCCGCGATATCCTGCAGGCGGCAAACGCCCCGCAAGAAGGTGCTGCGTTGATAGGCCCCGACGGGATTGTCTATCCCGGTACCTGTCGCAACAAACCACGCAGTACGGCTACTTTGCTGCCACGAAATGCGCCGCTGCGCTTTGATCTTGGTGCCGCTGCTGCGTATTTGCCGGAATTCATCAGCTTTGAAGAACGCGGCAACAACGTCCCGGCACCGGAACCAGCCACAATGACACTCAGCGCACTGCAGCACCGTATCGGAGATTTTGTCGTTGCCCGCAGGGACATGGGCACATCTTACCATCTCTCGGTCGTGGTAGATGATGCGGCGCAAGCCGTAACCGATGTGGTGCGTGGCGCGGACCTGTTCGAGACGACAGCGATCCATGTTGTTTTACAAAAATTGCTGGGCCTGCCGACACCGCGCTATCATCACCACCGCCTGATCCGTGACGACGCAGGAAAACGCCTCGCCAAGCGGGACGATGCCCGCGCCATCGCCACTTACCGCGCCGAAGGGGCCACGCCGCGCGACATCCGCCGCATGGTCGGATTAGATGTCTAAAGCGGAGACATCAACTCTACGGGTTCTCCGTCGCGCACCGCCGTGTAAAAGCAACTTCGGCGACCTGTGTGGCAGGCTGGACCGGTTTGATGCACAAGAACCAAAAGACAATCCTGATCGCAGTCGTAGCGCAGATCGACCAGTTCCTGCACGTGGCCGCTTGTTTCACCCTTGATCCAGAAAGACTGCCGCGAGCGGCTCCAATACGTGACCCGGCCGCTGTCCAAGGTACGAGCGATGCTTTCCGCGTTCATCCAGGCCAGCATCAAAACCTCCAGGCTTTCCGCATCTTGCGCAATCACCGGCAACAGCCCGGCATCATTGAACGTGAGGCTTTGTGGATCAAATGTCTGTGCGCACGCCGTCTGTTTGCCTGTCATGTGCGAAAAACCTTTTTGCTTCTGCCTCGGTCAACCTTATGTAAGGGTTGGAAATGGAAACCTAAACCGAGAAAATCGCAGTGGCCACGGATACCGATCTCATAAAATTATATTCTGGGCGTATTCTCGCGCTTGCATCAGATATACCGCACCACGACCGGCTGGATGCACCGATGGCGACAGTCAAGAAGCGTTCGCCGCTTTGCGGCTCTGCGGTAACTGTTGATGTGAACATGGCGGAAGGTCGCGTCACCGGCTTTGGGCAGGATGTGAAGGCTTGTGCACTTGGCCAAGCAGCCGCAGCCGTCACAGGAGCGAGCGTGATTGGGCGCAGCCTGTCTGAATTGGAAGCCGCCCGTGACGCCCTGCGCGCCATGCTTAAGGAAGGGGGACCCGTTCCAGCAGCACCCTTTGACGCATTTGAGGTGCTTGAACCTGCACGTGATTATAAAAACCGTCACGCCTCTATTCTGCTTAGTATTGAGGCGACATGCGAAGCCATTGCACAGATTGGTCAGACCGATTTTATCTAAATTTTTAGCATGTTAGCTCTTTTTAAATGTAACCCATGCGATGTTGGCCCGATCATCAGTCAGAGGCCTTATGTCGCACCCCAACCTCCATCCCGCCTCGATCCATGAAGACCGCCTGAGCGCTGCCGCCGCAGCATTAGGATACGAAATCGTCGACATCGCCGGCTTCCTCGACCTCGTCGAAGAACATGCAAAGGCGCAGACTGGCGGTTTGAACGTCTTGCAATCGCGCTCTGGCGAGGTAACCCGCGCCAATGCTGATGTGATGAGTGCGGCACAAACCATGGCCGAACATACAGCTAACACAGTTGAAGATGTGACCTCTTCCGCCGCAAAAGTGCGCCAGTCAGGCGAAAAGTCGCGTGATATTGCCAGTTGGGTACAGGATGTGTCGAACCGAACGTCAAGCGTTGCCGAGACAATATCAGCCGTCAAAAACAACAACCAGCAAATTGCCGGCATTGCCACGCAGGTCAATACACTCGCCATCAACGCAAAGATCGAAGCAGCCCGAGCAGGCGAAACCGGGCGCGGCTTTGCCGTCGTGGCCGATGCCATCAATGATCTCTCAAAGAAAACCCGCGACGCGGCCAATCAGATCTCCAGCAATATCGAAACCTTGACGTCCTGGATCTCGAAACTGGGAACCGAAGCCGATTCTGTCGCAGGTCAAGCATCCGATGTCTTGTCCGAAGTCAGTGACACAGACGCAGCATTGGGTCGGGTGGAAACGTCTGTTACCTCGGCCGACACTCAGGCGAAACTGATTGCCGAACAAGCCGCCAGAATGGAAAAGGCCATCGCCGAATTCGCACCAGCATTGGCGCGGATTGGTGATGCGATTTCTGGGACGACAAGTGGGATCGAGACGACGCACGACCGTGTGTTGCACCTGATCGATACTTCCGAAACCATCGTGCAATGTACTGCCTTGATGAGCGATACAAGCGAAGATGCAGCCTTTATTGCTGTTGTCCGACAGCTTGCCGACAGTGTCGCCGCCAGTATGGAAACCGCATTGAGCAGCGGACGCATCTCACAATCCCAGCTGTTTGATCGCACTTATCGCCCTATTCCGCGCACCAATCCGGAACAGTGCCTCACCGAATCCACAGCTCTCATGGATGAGATCATGCCGCCGATCCAGGAACCAGCCTTGCAGATCGATCCGCGTATTGTCTTCTGCGCGGCGGTCGATGTGAACGGTTACTTGCCGAGCCACAACAAAAAATTCTCGCAAAACCCTACGGATGATCCCGTTTGGAACACCGCCAATTGCCGCAACCGCCGCATCTTTGATGATCGTGTGGGGCTTAAGGCAGGACGCAATACAGAACCGTTTCTCTTGCAGGTTTATCGTCGCGACATGGGCGGTGGGACGTTCAAGATGATGAAAGACCTATCCGCTCCGATCAAGGTGCAAAGTCGCCATTGGGGCGGTTTGCGCCTTGCATATAGCTTCGAATAAAAAAGCGCCGCGTACCCAATTGGGCCGCGGCGCAGTCTAAGCGTTACTCATGTGGGGTCCGATAGAGCCACCTCCTGCACAGCAGGGTGAGAACAGAACACGGCAGATGTTGTCTCAGCGCATCAGATTGGGGAAGAGGCGCAGATGGTCACGGCATGAGAGCGCAGGCAGAAACTTCAGAAAAACGTCGGTAAATGAAGTCCGACAACTAGGATAACAACAAGGGCGGAGGCGCCAATCGTATCTGGCAGAAGCGTCTGGTGTGACCGCTGAGCGATCGACTTGATTTGCGCGAATACAGTCATGGGAACCTCCATTAAATGTTTACCATTTGTTCTCATTTTAAGAGACGTCTGTAAAGAACTTTTTAGGAACACTTACTAAAAAGTTTCTATCCAACCGAAATCAGGCGGATCGACTCTTCGCGCCGCATGAGCCACAGCAACATACGCGCCGCCTGCCCGCGTTCAGAGTTCAGACCAGGATCCTCTGCAAGCAACCGGCGGGCATCACTTTGCGCAATTGCCATAAGTCCCGCTTGTCGCTCAAGATCCGCGATACGAAACCGCGGTACGCCAGATTGCGCGGTCCCGATCACATCGCCAGCACCACGCATCTTCAGATCTGTTTCAGCAATGACAAAGCCGTCTTCTGTCTCACGAAGCACTTCTAAGCGCCGCTGTCCGTTCTCTGATAAAGGTGCCTGATAGAGCAGCAAACACGTCGATGCGATATCCCCGCGCCCTACCCGCCCCCTTAACTGGTGCAATTGCGCCAGGCCGAATATCTCAGCGCGCTCAATAACCATGATGGTTGCATTTGGAATGTTAACCCCGACCTCAATCACCGTTGTGGCCACGAGCACTTTCGTTTCACCCACCTGAAACCGCGCCATTGCTGCGTCTTTTTCGGCGACAGGCATCTGGCCGTGCACGAGGCCCACAAGATCTTCTCCGAGGGCTGCACGCAGTTTTTTGAAACGCTCTTCTGCCGCTGTGAAATCCACCGTCTCGCTTTCCTCAACGAGCGGGCACACCCAGTAGCACTGCCGCCCTTCGGCAATGACAGCTTGTAGTCGCGCTACAACATCATCGATCCGGTCGGTGCTGATCAGCGCGGTCTTTATCGGTTTGCGGCCCAGAGGTTTTTCATCCAGCACCGATGTATCCATATCACCGTATTGCGCTAGGGATAGCGAACGAGGGATCGGCGTTGCCGTCATGACCAAAACGTCGGGTGCGCTCCCCTTCATGCCCAGTTCCAGCCTTTGGCGCACCCCAAAGCGATGTTGTTCATCGATCACCGCCAACCTTAGATCCTTAAACACAACATCGCTTTGAAAAACTGCATGTGTACCGATCAACACATCCGTATCGCCAGTTGCGAGCGCTTCCAGCTTGTGACGTCGCTCTTTTCCCTTATCACGCCCGGTCAAAATATCGAGTTTGACGCTGGCACCTTCCGCCAGCGGAAGTAAACTCTCCATGTGCTGGCGCGCGAGGATTTCTGTGGGTGCCATCAGCACGCCCTGACCACCCGCTTCGACCGCACGCAGCAGCGCCATGAAAGCGACCAGCGTCTTGCCCGACCCGACGTCTCCTTGGAGCAAACGGTTCATACGCTGCGGGCTGGCCATATCCGCGCTAACTTCAGCGATTGCGCGCGATTGCGCGTCCGTTGCCTGATAGGGCAAGGTCGTTAAAACGTGTTGTTGTAAAGTTCCATCGCCCGCGCTGGCCCGTCCTTTTTTACGCCGGTCTTTCGCGCGGGCCAAAGCGAGTGTCAGCTGGTGCGCCATGAGTTCGTCGTAGGCTAAACGCTCGCGCGCACACGCGGAGGGCGAGACATCAGACAGGCTTTCTGGCGCATGTGCACGTTGCAAGGCAGTCGAAACATCTGGCCAATCCGCCGTTTTTTTCTGTTCCGAATCAATCCATTCAGGAAAATCCGGAAGCAAAGACAACGCATGTTGCACAGCCTTGAATAACAATTTTTGTGTGAGACCCGCACTCAGCGGATAGACAGGTTCAAACGTCGGGATACGCGCGGCTTGTTCCGGTTCGACGATGTAATCGGGATGCACCATCTGCGCCAAGCCATCGAATTGTTCTACTTTTCCAGAAACGATTTTAGAGCTGCCCACAGGCAACGCCCTTGACCAGTAGTCACCGCGTGCATGAAAGAAAACCAATTGAAACGCTGTCTGCGCATCCGTCACGGTAATTCGGTAAGCAGCGCCTTTGTTACGTCCGGGACGATGCTCGCCGACCGTAACTGGCACGGTAAGCACATCAGGCAGATCCGCCCCTTCGACGCTATCGCGGACTTGCCGATCGATCACCGAATGCGGGAGCGTGAACAGGAGATCACGAGGAGCCGCGACATCGAGGCCCTCGAAATGGCGTGCCGTTTTTGGCCCAATACCATCAAGCGTTTCGAGCGATGCAAAGAGCTTGAAGAGTGGTTCTGGTCGCCCGTTCATGCGCCCTCGATCAAGTCAAACCAGCCATCCTCATCGATCGTCTCGATACCCAAACCTACGGCTTTCTTGGCTTTGGAACCTGCGCCAGGCCCCGCAACCAGCAAGTCCGTCTTTGCCGATACAGACCCCGAGACTTTTGCGCCAAGCGCCTCCGCTCGAGCTTTTGCTTCTGCCCGTGTCATCCGTTCCAACGATCCCGTAAAAACGACCGTCTTCCCTGCGACCGGGCTATCCTTGAACTGCCTCTGCTTTGCGTCCTGGATGTTCAGAGCATCAACCAAGCGGTCGATCGACGCCTTCTCAGTTACTTGAGTCAGCGTTTTGACCAAAGATGTCGCCATCACCTCGCCAACGCCATCAATCGCCAAGAGATCTTCCCAGGCAGCCCCCTCAAGCTCAGCCGCCTCCGTCATGACAGCAGATAGTGCCGCGTAGCTGCCATAATTTTGCGCAAGCAGGTTTGAAGCGGCCTCTCCTACATGTCTGATACCAAGCGCAAAAATGAACCGGCCCAGAGGGATGCTTCGTTTTTCTTCGATGGCCTGAAAAAGTTTCTCAGCCGACTTACTCCCCCATCCTTCGCGGTTTCTCAACTGTTGCAAGCCAGTTCCATAGTTTTCCTGCAGCGCGAAAATATCGGCGGGCTCCGCGATCCAACCGTCTGCGTAAAACTGCTCAACCTGCTTTGCGCCAAGACCTTCTATGTCAAAAGCACTGCGTGAAACAAAATGTTTCAACTTCTCAACCGCCTGAGCAGGACAGATGAGCCCGCCGGTACAACGACGCACCGCGTCCCCCTCTTCGCGAAACGCCAAACTCCCACATTCCGGGCAGTTTCGCGGAAAAACGAACGGCTCTGACTCTTTTGGGCGCTGCGTTAAATCAACATCTGCAACCTTCGGAATAACATCGCCGGCACGGTAGACTTGAACCCAATCGCCCGTGCGAATATCCTTGCCTTCGCGGATTTGCTCTCCCTTGTTGTCGCGCCCACAAATGTAGTCTTCATTGTGGAGCGTAGCGTTGGACACGACGACGCCGCCAACTGTCACAGGATGCAAACGCGCCACCGGCGATAGCGCGCCCGTACGACCAACCTGAATATCGATCGCTTCCAGTCGGGTCCACGCCAGCTCGGCCGGGAATTTATGCGCAATGGCCCATCTTGGGGTTGTAGAACGAAATCCCAGGCGCGCTTGAAGTGTCAAGTCATTGACCTTGTAAACAACCCCATCGATATCATACCCCAAAGTCGCACGTTGAGCCTCTATGGCCTCGTAGTGCGCGACCATATCAGCTGGTCCTGCGCAGGTTTTGGTCAACGGGTTTGTTTGAAATCCAAGTTCGGCGAGGCGTTCGATCGCTAACATTTGCGTTTCCGCCCAAGGCGCTGACACCGCACCCCAAGCATATGCAAAAAAGCGAAGCGGTCGCGCGCGTGTGATGGTTGCGTCGAGTTGCCGGAGTGAACCTGCGGCAGCATTTCGCGGATTTGCGAAGACTTTCCCGCCGCGCTCCTGTTGGCGATGGTTCAAGGATTCGAAGTCGCGATGAGACATATAGACTTCGCCACGGACCTCCAGAACATCCGGAGCATTTTTCAGGTTTTGGGGTATGTCAGTGACAGTCATAGCGTTCAAAGTAACGTTTTCACCGATTCGACCATCGCCTCGCGTTGCAGCTTGAACAAGCTCACCGCGTTCATAGCGCAAAGACAAAGACAATCCATCAATCTTGGGCTCAGCAGTATAGGCCAGTTCCCCATCCGCAGCGAGGGAAAGGTAACGACGGATGCGTTGGTCAAAATCTTTAATGTCCTGCGGATCAAAAGCATTCGAAAGCGACAACATCGACACTTCATGTGCGACTTTGGCAAAACCGTCTGCCGGAGCGGCGCCGATCTGTTCAGTAGGACTATCCGTGCGCTTCAGGTCAGGAAACTTAAGTTCAATGTCTTGGTTGCGCCGCTTCAATGCATCATAGTCGGCGTCAGACAAAATCGGCGCATCATCCGTGTGATACGCTCCGTTCGCCTTGTCCAGCGTCACTGCGAGCTCTGCCAACTCCACTTTAGCGGCGTCTTTGTCGAGGTTTTCGATAGGGATAAACGACATTGGACCCGCCTTTACACTGCAATCCTATCCGTAGATAGTTCGAGCGCAAAGTCAGGTCCAGATTTTTTCATCAAGGCTTTAGACAGTAAGTGACGAACTGCGCCTCATTGAGGTGCCTTGGCGTCTTCAAGCACCCACAGCAAGGCGTTGAGTGTCGTCAATCTGAGTAGGTTCCGGGTCGCGCAATACATAACCGCGACCCCATACTGTCTCGATGTAATTCTCGCCGCCAGTAGCCGTGCTCAGTTTCTTGCGAAGCTTACAAATGAACACATCGATGATCTTCAATTCTGGCTCATCCATACCACCATAAAGATGATTGAGGAACATTTCCTTGGTGAGGGTAGTACCTTTGCGCAAAGAGAGTAATTCGAGCATTTGGTATTCTTTACCAGTCAAATGCACCGCTTTATTGTCCACGCTGACTGTTTTGGCGTCCAAGTTTACGGAGACCATGCCCGTGTTGATCACCGATTGCGAATGCCCTTTCGAGCGTCGGATAATGGCATGAATACGCGCTACAAGCTCTTCGCGGTGAAACGGTTTTGTCAGGTAATCATCTGCTCCAAACCCAAAACCCTTGATTTTGTTTTCGGTATCGTCGGCGCCAGACAAAATTAGGATTGGCGTCTCGATACGCGACAGGCGCAATTGGCGGAGCACCTCGTGGCCATTCATATCCGGCAAATCCAGATCTAAGAGGATAAGATCATAGTCATAAAGCTTTGCAAGATCGATGCCTTCCTCGCCCAAATCCGTCGCATAAACGTTCAGATTAGCGTGTGTGAGCATCAGCTCTACGCTTTTCGAGGTCGTTGGGTCGTCTTCCACCAGCAATACGCGCATAACGTTCTCCGCAAAGGGCCATCAATTTATTTGCATTAACCGTGGACAAAAAAGGTTAACCACACGTTACTGTTAAAATAAAAAGTACAGAAACAACTCAAGGTTGTCTATATTTTTGTAAAGTTGTCGCTTTTAATGCGTCTTCCCCATGTTCAGAAACGGCGCGCACCCACTCCTGAAACTCGTCCTCGCTAATCTGATACCGTGCCAATGCATCCGCTTGAGTCATTAATCCATAGGCGACAGCCCGCACAACCGCAGCTTTGCGAGATGCAACCCAACGCCTTGTATTTGCTGGAGGAAGATCCGCCAGCGTCATGACAGTACCGTCTGCAAGGGTGACAGACCTCGGCCCGTCTACTTTTTTCAGATACATACTCTTACCCGTACTAAACTCGTTACACACACCTTGACGAATGCATCTTAAAGACGGATGAAGCCCGCTCTTGAGAGTAATTAGGATTTTCCTATATTTCCTCTGAAGTGCCGGAGAACTGCATGCCGCTTGACCCATCACCCGCCTTAAACTCATTGGGATTCGCAAAATCCCCGTCTGAAACCCGCGTGGTCGTCGCAATGTCAGGGGGTGTCGACAGCTCTGTCGTCGCTGCGATGCTGGCCGAGGAAGGCTATGATGTGGTCGGCGTTACGCTGCAACTCTACGACCATGGCGCAGCCTTGGCGAAAAAGGGCGCGTGCTGTGCTGGGCTGGATATCCATGATGCCCGTCGCGTTTCTGAAAAAATGGGATTTCCCCATTATGTTCTGGACTACGAAAACATTTTCAAAGATGCCGTGATTGACGAATTCGCGGACAGCTACCTGGGTGGCGCAACACCTGTACCCTGTATTCGCTGCAACGAGCGTGTCAAATTCAAAGACCTTCTGAACACGGCAAAAGACCTTGATGCGGACTGTATGGCCACCGGTCACTACATACAACGCAGAATGGGCGCAAACGGCCCAGAGCTACACGCAGCAGAGGATGCATCGCGCGATCAGAGCTATTTCCTGTTCTCAACGACATCCGAACAACTGTCATTTCTACGCTTCCCGCTAGGCCACCTGCCTTCAAAAGACGAAACCCGCGCTTTGGCAGAAAAGTTCGATCTGAACGTGGCGGGTAAACCGGACAGCCAGGATATCTGCTTTGTACCAAATGGCGATTATGCATCCGTTATCCGAAAACTACGCCCGGAAGCAGCCGCACCGGGAAACATCGTCCACGCAGATGGTCGCGTTCTCGGAAAACACGACGGTGTCGTCAATTACACGATCGGTCAACGACGCGGATTGGGTATTGGCGGCCTCGCCGACCCGCTTTATGTCATCAAGCTTGATCCTGATAACCGTCATGTCATCGTCGGACCAAAATCTATGCTGTCGACCCGAACAATTCCCGTGCGAGAGATCAACTGGCTGGGGGATGCCTCCCTTACTTCCCGCTCAGAATGGCGCCTGGCCGTAAAGGTGCGCTCCACGCGACCTCCAACCGACGCCATCATCCGGCCGATGAGCGAAACAGAGGCGCAGGTTGAACTCATCACTCCAGAAGAAGGCGTTTCGCCCGGGCAGGCTTGCGTCTTTTATGATCCCGAAAGCACCCGCATCTACGGTGGTGGCTGGATCCACAAAGGATAATTCAGTGCCACACGTTGCCCGGGATCGGGCAACATGCATAGAATCACGCGCAGCGTGGCCTTTGGATCATGTCCGGATCCTGTCAAGAATGGCCTGAGCAGCGCGCAATCCTGGCGCTATCCCCCCCTCGCCCAGCTGCGCCATCGCTAGGTTCATAGCTTCAATCTGCGCATCCGGCGCATCCATGACCTGCATCAACGCATCTGCGATGGCATCCGCTTGGCAAGCAGGCCCCAGAAACTCCGGTACCACCCGCGTTTGCGACACGAGGTTGACCAACGTCACGGTATCCACTTGTGCCATCCACTGAATGATCCGAAAGCTCAACCAATGCATCCGGTAAGCAATGACCATCGGCGTGCGTGCGGCGGCAAGCTCCAGTGACACTGTACCTGAGGCCGCAAGCGCAACATCTGCCGCCTTGAATGCAATGCGTTTTTGCCATGCGGCTTCTTCGACATCCCCCACGCGCGCATCCAAAATGTGTGCTTTGACTGGCCAGGTTCGCACTGCATCTTTGACGAGGTCCGCCACCGGAGCAGCGGCAGGCACCACAACCTGCAGTTCAGGTTGCGCCGTCAAAACTGGTCCCAGAGACGCGCCGAAAACGCCCCTCAACCGGCGCACTTCGCCCTCTCGAGAACCAGGTAACACCACCAGCAGGGGTGCGTTCCCAAACCCATACTTTTCGCGAAATGCCAAAACTTCCTTCTCGAGTGGGACAGGTTCCGCCACCACCGGGTGCCCCACAAAGTCACAGGCCATCCCATGTTTAGTGAAATAAGGAGGTTCAAAGGGAAGGAGTGTCAGCAGATGATCAATGAACCTCGCGATTTTTTGCGCGCGCTTAGGCCGCCAGGCCCAAACAGTCGGTGCCACGTAATGCACTGTTCGAATATCGCTTGCAGCTTTAACAGCCTTGGCGACGCGAAATGAAAAGTCCGGTGAGTCTATGGTGATCAGAACATCGGGGTGTGTGAGGATGACAGCATCCGCCATCTCCCGGATCCGCGCCTTGAGCGCCCGGTATTTCGGTAGGACTTCCGCTATTCCCATGACGCTCAGCTCTGCCATCGGAAATCGGCTTTCCAGCCCCTGCGCGCACATTTGCGCACCGCCAATCCCGTCGAATGTCACATCAGGGCAAAGCTGGCGCAGCCCTTGCATCAAAGCGCCACCAAGCTTATCACCCGAAGGTTCCCCGGCAATGATGAAAACCCGCATCAGCCCCCCGCGCGGGACCAAAGGACAAGCCCTGCCTCTTGCGCGCGGTGGCACGTGACCTCAGCGTCCAGTAGAATGACCGCGCCTGCGGTAATGACAATCCCTGCGAGACCGGCCGTCACGACAGCATCAATGGTGTCAGGGCCGATGGTCGGCAGATCCGCGCGCACGTCCTGTCCCACTTTTGGGGTTTTGACCAGGACTGCCCGCACCTTTTGTGCGCCACCCGGCAGAGAGCTTAGCATATGATCCGTGCCACCAATTGTTTCAATGGCCCAGACCTGGCCTGCACCGACAACGCACCCCTGCCCGACATCCAACGGACTAAGTGCAGTCAGGATCGCATCCGCCCGGATCACATCCGCTTGCATGGCATCATCCGGTTGAAGCGACGTCAACATGCCCTCGGGAGCCAAAAGGCCTGGCGCGATGTCATGTGCGGCACGCACGCTAAACCCCTGAGCTTCAAAGACCGTCATGACGGCCCGCAACGCGGCATCGTCTCCGCTGCCCATTGCCTTAACAATGACGGGCACCAAGGGCAGTGTCGCCGCGTCCAGCGCTTTGGGATCAAAGGGTGGGCGCTCAATCGCGCCGCAAAAACAAACCTCACGTACCCCTCGCGCTTTAAGATTCTTAAGCAGCGTGCCCAGATGTTCAAGCCGAAATGTTATGTCAGCTTCAAGTCGATCCGGCTCAAAGCCCTCCAACACACAAATCAGAGGTTTTTGAGGCGAAGCCTCGGCGACATACGCAGGCAACGCGCCGCGCCCGGAAATCAAGGCCAGCATCAGCCGCCCGGTGTGAGAAAATGGCGATCACTATCCGCGGTGATGAAATCGACAATCTCACGCACGTAGTCGCTCACGGTTTCGTCGCGCAAGCGTTGTGCACGGGATTGAAATGTTCCTTCACCCTGCGCGAGCATCTGAAATGCCGCACGCAATGCGGTAATGTCCGCACGACCGACACCGCGACGCTTCAAGCCCACAAGGTTGAGCCCATCCAAGGCGCCACGCGGGGCTTGCACGAGCCCATAGGGAATGACGTCATTCGTCACCATCGTCACCGCACCGATAATGGCGCCACGCCCGATCCGCACAAATTGGTGCACGCCCGAGAGCCCACCAACAATGACGTCATCAGCCAAAATACAATGCCCGGCAATGGCCACCGAATTCACCAAAATCACCCGATCCCCAATCTGGGCATCATGGGCTACATGGCACCCGGCCATGAAAAGCCCATCATCGCCAATCCGCGTGACACCGCCACCGCCCTCGGTGCCGCAATTCATTGTCACATGCTCTCGGATGCGATTGCGCGCACCAATGACAAGCGCACTTTCTTCTCCGTTAAACTTGAGATCCTGCGGGATTTCGCCAATCACGGCGAAAGGGAAAACAATTGTCTCTGGTCCGATGGATGTGTGCCCAGTCACAACAACATGGCTCTTTAGTTCTACCCCTTCCGCGATGCGTACATTGGGACCGACAAGGCAGAACGGCCCGATCTTGGCTGTCGGATCGATCTCAGCGCCAGGCTCTATGACCGCAGAGGGGTGAATATTATCCATTCAAGGTCATCCCATATCCATCATGGCAGTGAACTCGACTTCGGCTGCCATCTCGCCTTCGACCGAAGCCACACCACCAAAGCGCCAGACTTTGCCACCAGGCTTACCGCGCAAAGTCTGCAATCGCATTTCCAGCACATCGCCAGGAATAACCTTACGCCGAAACTTGGCTTTATCAATCGCCATGAAATAGACCTTCATTTCACGATCAGCCATTTCTAGCGTGACCCCGACCATCACCGCCGCAGTCTGTGCCATCGCCTCTACGATCGTCACACCCGGCATGATCGGCATGCCGGGAAAATGCCCCTGGAAATGCGGTTCGTTCATGCTGACATTCTTGATCCCAAGCGCGGATGTTGTGCCTTCTATTTCGACAACCTTGTCCACCAAAAGAAACGGATAGCGATGCGGAAGGATCCGCTGAATAAGCTGGATATCTGCGCTGGTCTGCGTGGTTGTCATTCTCGGCGTCCTTTTGTCCTTAACGGATTGCACATCTGGGTAACAACTCCACCGCGTGGGAGCAAGTATCGCTGGTTGCAAGCCGCTACGGGCTATCTTGCGGCATGTCCTGCGTTTCAAGCTTGCTATCAATACGAGCGATCGCGGCTTGAGTGATATCAACGAGGTTCGAGCTGATGAAAATCGAGCGCCGTTCTAGCACGACCGCCGCACCAGCTTCGCGCATCAGTTGTTCCAAAATCGGCGCTGCCGCATTTAGAAACATCACGCGACGCGCTTCCAACCTACTGGTCAATTCCCGAGATTTGGCATCCTGCGTCTGCCGGGTTTCTTGCACTTTGATGTCGAAAGCATCCGCAAGCGGACGGAATTCTTCTGCAGTAACGGTGGGCCGCAATGCCGTCAGCCGCTTTTCCTCAACACTCAGTTCTTCTTCGATCCGCCGGTTTTCCGCAGACAGCTCCGCACCACGCTTTTCAATCTGAGCGATTGTCTCACGACCAAATCGGCTGTCCTCAAACAGCCGATCTGAATCAATTGTCAAAACAGAGCTTTCTATGGTGAGCGTACCCGTTTCCTGCGCAGGCAACACGCTGACACAGCAAACAAGTGCGACCACAGCTGCGGTCAACACACGCCAGCACCGCTGTGGCTCAGAAGCTCGTGTTGATGGTGATTTCAAAGGTCTGCTCGCGGTCGAATTCTTCCTTTTTCAGCGCATCAGAGAAGTTGAAGCGCAAAGGCCCAACGGGTGTGTTCCAGAGGATCGAGAAACCGATGACATGACGAAACGAACCGCCCTCACCCGCGACATCACCACCCGACAAGTTCACATCAGAGAGATCCCAAAGGTTGCCAATGTCATAAAACAGTCCGCCTGAAATACCATATTCTTCGGGCAAGCCCAGGGGAAACTCTGCTTCGAACCGGGCAGCAAGATACAGGTTACCACCAAGGGGGTCTTCATCTGAAACGCTCAGATCGCGAGGGCCGATCCCAGCAGTCTCAAAACCTCGGATCGTATCCGTGCTAAGCAAAAATCGATCAACAGTCCGATTTGTCCCGCTTTGGAAATTCAACGCACCCCCTTCCAGGGTCGCCCGAAGCGTTACATCTTCATTGAAGATCTTGCGTTCCCCAACGGCGCGCGCTTCAGTGCGGATAAAGGTGTTATCTCCACCAAAGCCTGCAAAGTCCTGTCCGAATTCAAAGAGATACCCTCGCGTTGGGTCGATTCCTGTGGTGCGGGAATCGTAGGTGTAACGGTAACCGATTGAACTGTTGACCAATTCGCCTGCGTCGATTTCGCGACCGACAATGGCACCGTTATCGCTGTCAGAGCCACGGTCCTTCATCTCGGTTTGTTCATAGGTGTAATTCAGCGTCAGGTTCGAATTTATCCCGACTGGGAACACCAAAGACGGGCTAATGCTCGCGCGCTCTGTGTCAAAGCTGACTGTCGAGTTTTCACTTTCAGATATGTCAAATCGAATACCGGCGCCAACGTCGCGCCCGAGAAAAGCTGGCTCAAAGAAGCTGAGCTGATAAAGCTGGTCGTCGCTTGCGGTCGACACGGAAACCGCGAGGTTTTGACCCCGGCCCAGAAAGTTCCGCTCTTCGAAACGGATCGCAAATCCCAGACCGTCATTGGTCGAGAAAGATGCACCGAATGACAGTGAGCCGGTGGGCTGCTCTTCCACGTCCACGTCAATGACCACTTTGTCCGGTGAAGACCCTTCGCGCGCATTGACCTCTGCCGTGGTAAAGAAACCCAGTGCCCGGATGCGTTCTGCCGCTTCGCGAATTTCTCGTGGGTTGAATGGATCGCCTTCAACACTTTTGAACTGACGGCGAATGACCTGATCGAGCGTGGTCGTGTTGCCTTCAACATCGATCCGTTCCACAAAGATCCTCGGTCCGCGCGTCAGGACATAATCCACATTGATCAACAAGTTTCGTTCATCCCGGGTCACACGGGGTTCGACACGCAGGAAGTCAACGCCATCGATGATCGCTTGCCGCTCCATGCGCGCGATGTCTTGTTCGATGAGCGTGGGCGAGTAAACGGCACCCGATTTGGCAGCCACCACGCCACGATAGAAATCTCCATCCGCATTGGGCAGTTCGCTCGTGACACCGATGTCACCGATCTTGAACTGCTGACCTTCCTGCACATCAAACACAAGAAAGTACGCGTCCCGCTCTTCTGTGAGTTCGGCATTGACCGAGTTGACGCGGAAATCAACGTACCCCCGCGACAGATAGAAATCACGCATAACCTGCCGGTCGAATTCCACGCGATCCGCGACAAGCGTATCTGCCCGAACAAAAGCACGGAACAATCCGGCTTGTTTGGTCTCAAGGACGCGCCGCAAACGCCGGTCAGAATACACACGGTTGCCTGTGAAGCTGAGCCGTTCAATCTCGATGTTGTCGCCTTCAAAAATTTCAAAGATGAGGTCGACGCGATTATCGGATCGGCGAATGATCGTTGGCGTGACGCGCGCAGCGATCCGCCCTTCGGAGGCGTAGGCCTCAGCAATCAGGGCTGCATCGCGCTCCGCCTGAGCGGGGTTAAACACACGCCGCTCATTTGAGTTAATCGCCGCGGCCAATGTGTCGTCGTTGATACGCCGATTGCCTTCAAAGTTAATCCGGTTGATGGTTGGGAATTCCACAACAGTGATGTTTAACGTCGAGCCGCGGGGATCGAAGTCGACACTTTCAAAAAGACCCGAATCTACGAGTTCCTGCAGACCGGCGTTCAACTGGCCTGTGGTGATCGACTGACCCGGTACGATTCCGGCGCGCGACAGGATGGCTGCGTCGCCTATCCGGGCGTTGCCCTCGATGTTGACCGAGTTGATCGTAACTTGCTGCGCAAAGGAAATCGTGGGCGTTGCCACCCATGCAGTTGAAATTGCAAAAGAAAATGCAACTGCTTGAAAAACATGCCGCGCTGTGGCTGCTTTTACGTGCGTTTCGGCTCTTTGGCCTAGCTTGCCCCGTATCATGATCTGCCCCGATCCTCAGAGTTTTATTAAATTCTGAGTAGCGTTTTGGACCGGTCTTGTCAAAACCATGTGGGTGAATTTGCACGAAATACTAGATGAGGGTACTCCTGACACACTTGTCGGCGCAGAATGGCACCTCAAGACAGCCTCGCGAAAGCGCCTAACCCAGAAGCGTGCTCAACCAGGCAGAACCGCCAAGCGCCAGGGCCGTCGTCGCCAAATACATGGCCCGATCCCAATTTAGATCCATTAGCAGGCTGAGGCCACTGAAACGTTTTGGAAATACTTGCATCACTCTCACTCCGTCTTCCATGCGAAGACAATTACCAAAGGATTCAGGCTCAAGTTTGTCGAACTATGGCAACAATTGGGCATCAGTCTGATAGGCGAAAATGCGCAATTAGGGGCAGAAGACATCATTGCCCAACGCGAAGAGCATCAAACTGAGAACCGTCGCCAGCCCCACGGTCATCAAAACCCGCAGCGCCTTGTCACTGGGCGGTTTGCCGGAGACGGCTTCATACGCGTAAAACACCAAATGCCCGCCGTCGAGCGCCGGCACAGGAAACAGGTTCAAAAGTCCAACCGCCGTACTGAGAACTGCAATAAACCAGATGAAGTTTTCAGCGCCCTGGCTCGCCATCGCGCCAGAGGTCTGCGCAATGCCAATCGGGCCGCTGAGGTTGCAGGTACTGATCGCTCCTGTGATCATGTGACCAAGGCCAGACAGCGATCCTTCAATGATTGTCCAAGTCTGCTGAACACCACCAAGGACCGCCTCCCCCAATCCGGGCCGGTCGGTTGCAGGTTCAAACGCCAGTCCGCCCGCGATCCCAATTCGCCACTGCGTGACGAACCCATCATCGGTTGGCTCGTCCACACGCTTTGGCGCTAAGGATTTCTCCAATGTTTCGCCAGCGCGCCACACGGTGAGGTCCATGGGCGCGCCATCCCCCCCCTCTACCGCGGATTTTAACTGGTCAAAGGCATAGATCGGAGATCCATCAATCGCCACGATTACGTCACCCTGCTCCAGACCCGCACGGATCGCAGCGCTTTGCGGGCTCAGCGAGTTCACGATGGGCGGCAGCATATAAGGCCCGTCGACGATGAAGTTCTCCGCATTGCGGACCACCTCATACGTCAATATCGGTTCATATGGCAGGTTTTCTATGAAGCTACGGTAGGCTTCGCTATCTTGAGTGCTCGGCAAGGTGTCGCCGTTGATCGCAGTGATCTCGTCACCTGGCCGCAGCTCAGTAGCAGCGACGGGCAAAGGGCGCAATTCGCCGACGGTCAAAGGATCCCGCGACACCCCGGTGGAAAGCATCACGGTGGCGAACACCAGAATTGACAGCGCAAAATTGAAAATTGGGCCCGCCGCAACTGTCGCAGCGCGCGCCCAAAGCGGCGCGCCATGCATCGTCGCCCGCAATTTCGCCGGATCCGCTTCCGCTTGCGCCATCACCGCTTCGTCCTTACCGGACGCCGCATTGGCATCACCTGCAAATTTCACATAGCCACCAAAGGGCAAGGCTGCGATTTGCCAGCGCGTGCCACGTTTATCATAGCGCGAAAACAGGATGGGGCCGAAACCTATCGAAAAGACATCCGCATGAATGCCCGACCAGCGCCCGACAATGTAATGCCCATATTCGTGGATGGCCACGATGACAGAAAGGGCCAGAACAAACGCCGCAATTGTCCAGACGAACCCTCCGAACTGCGGGATCAACGTCAAAATATCCAAAACTAACTTGCTCTCCTGTTGATCACCGTGCGCGCTTCCTCACGCGCGAGATGGTCTATCGCGGCCACGTTATCAAGGGTCATTGTGTTCTCAATTGTACCAGACTGACCTGACAACTTCGTTAAGACCTCTTCTACAACGACGGCCATGTCGGTAAATCTGAGGTGCCCTGCGATAAATCCATCCAGGGCGATTTCCTTCGCCGCATTGAACACCGCACCAGCGAGCCCACCTTCATGCATTACTTCGCGCGCCAAACGCAGCGCAGGCCAGCGGATCTCATCAGGCGCACGAAACGTTAGTTGCCCCACACGCGCCAGATCGAGCCGCTCGACAGGTAGACACTTGCGCTCCGGCCAATGCAGCGCGTAGCCAATCGCGTGGCGCATATCTGGCGGCCCCACATGCGCCATAAGCGCGCCATCCCTAAAACCAACCAATGCGTGGATCAGCGATTCCGGATGCACTAGAACTTCGATCTGTTCTGGAGTGACAGAAAAGTATTCTTTTGTTTCAATAAGCTCCAACGCTTTGTTGAACATTGATGCGGAGTCGATGGTGATCCGTTGCCCCATGTCCCAATTCGGGTGACTGGAAGCCTGCGCCAGCGTAGCATTATGCAGATCATCCACCGGCCAATCCCGAAAAGCACCCCCGCTCGCGGTAATCACAATGCGTTCGACCGCCGATATTTCCTCGCCCACAAGCGCCTGAAAGACAGCGGAATGCTCACTATCCACCGGTAACAGACGCGCGCCATGGGTACGCGCCGTTTCCAGCATCAGCGCCCCTGCACAGACGAGCGATTCCTTGTTGGCCAACGCCAGCGTCGTGCCTTGTTCCAATGCTATGAGCCCTGGAGCCAACCCCGCAGCGCCCACAATGGCGGACATGATCCAATCAGCTGGGCGCAGTGCCGCTTCTTCCAGTGCTTCAGGCCCCGCTGCCGCTTCGACAGCACTGCCTTCCAATGCAGATTTCAGATTTTCAAGTTGGTGTGGATGCGCTGTGACGGCCAGTTGCGCGTTCAACCTTTTGGCATCTCGTGCCAGCTGTGCAATATTTCCAGCCCCCGTGAGCGCCACGACCTGATAGCTCTCCGGCGCCCGCGCGATCAGGTCGATGGTGTTTTGCCCGATCGAGCCCGTAGCACCCAGAATGCTGACACGTTTCATACAGCCGTTACCCCAGACCCGGCGGGATCGAAAAGAGCGGTGCGATAATCAGCAGAAAAACAGACGCTCCAAGCATGCCATCGAAACGATCAAGAAGCCCTCCGTGTCCTGGGATCAGTTGCGAACTGTCTTTGACCCCCACGCGCCGTTTCACAGCGCTCTCGGCGATGTCACCCATCTGGCTGGCCATGGACACGGCAATCGACACACCGATCAACTGTGCACCCGCTTCGGTGCTGGTCGCAAAAACCGCTCCCACAGCAGCGGCCCCAAGCCACCCGAAAAACGTGCCCGACCATGTCTTCTTGGGGCTGACGCGCGGCCAAAACTTGGGCCCGCCAATCATCCGCCCTGCGAAATAGCCCACAACATCCGTCACCACGACCACCAGCACCAGCCAGAGCATCCACTGTATACCCATGTCACTGCGCACCGACATCATGCCGAAGCCTGCAAGTAAAATCATGACGGTAAAGATCATGAAAACAACACGGTATGCGCGCAGTTGACCAAATCCGACGAGCGCGGGCGCCAACAAGATCGGCAGCGCGAAACCAGCCGGAAGGTAAATCGCCACGCCGACCGCCACTCCGGACAACAGCCCCATTTGGATGGCCGTCCCCAATTTGTCTGGCAGGAACATGCGGACCAGTTCCCAAACCATCAAACCGCAAATCACCGAAACCATTGCGTTGAAAAAGGGGCCACCGGCCCACACACCGATCATACCCACTGAAATCATAAACACAGCAGAGCCGAGACGCACTGCAAGGTCAGACCATTTCTCGCTTGCGCCGGCCATCAGTATGCTATGCTTTCACTCCGCCAAAGCGTCGGTCCCGCAGGCCGAAAGCTTCGCAAAGGCGTTCAAACTCGTCGCGTGAGAAGTCCGGCCAGAGCGTGTCAATGAATTCATATTCCGAATAGGCCGACTGCCACAGCAGGAAATTTGAAATCCGCGCTTCACCACTGGTGCGGATCACAAGATCCGGATCCGGCAGCACATGTGTGTCCAGATAGCGCGGCAGCGTTTCCTGATCCACATCCTCCGGCTTCAGCGTTCCGCTGGCAACGTCTTGTGCCAGTCGACGTGTCGCTCGGGCGACCTCATCGCGCCCTCCATAGTTGATCGCGATCGTCAGATGGACACGGGTATTGTGGGCTGTTGCCGCCTCAAGCTCCCCCATCAACTGCGTAAGCTTGTTGTCGAGCCGCTCGCGGTCCCCGATGAAGCGCACACAGACGCCATTTGCATTCAGCGCCCGCGTTTCCTTGATGATGTAGCGCTTGAAAAGGCTCATCAAACCCGCGACTTCCGCCTGTGTCCGTTTCCAGTTTTCCGTCGAAAATGCAAAGATAGTCAGGTATTCGACACCAATTTGCGGACAGGCTTCGACGATTTCGCGTACCCGCCGTGCACCAGCGTGGTGACCAAAGAGCCGCGGTCGCCCTCTCTGTGTCGCCCAGCGTCCGTTACCGTCCATTATAATGGCCACGTGGCGCGGACATCCGGCAACCTGGCGTTGATATGGCTGCTGTTCTAACTTGATCTTACTTTCCTCCGAACACGTGATAGCCCCAGCCCAAACTATCAGGAAGTTCTAACTGTTCGGTTTCCTTTTGGCACAATCTCACAGGCGCTGGCCAGCAAAACTGTCAAAATGTCGTGTGTTTGCATGCCATCTGCGCGGGGGAGCGCCGACGCATTGCAGATCTCAGACCTGCATGATCTCAGTTTGTTTCGTCATCAGCTGTTCATCAATCGCCTTGATGAAACGGTCTGTAAACTCCTGCACTTCGCCTTCCCAGAGCTTCTGGTCGTCTTCTGACATGCCGTCGGATTTCGCCTTTTTGATCTGGTCCATGCCATCGCGCCGCACGTTTCGGATGGAGACCCGCGCGTTTTCAGCGTAGCTGCCCGCGACCTTCGTCAACTCGCGCCGACGTTCTTCGTTAAGCTCGGGGATGGGCAACATGATGATCGTCCCATTCAGTTGCGGATTGATGCCAAGACCACTCTCTCGAATGGCTTTCTCAACCTTGCCGACCATGCTCTTATCCCAGACATTAATGGTGACCATACGAGGCTCAGGCACGTTGACTGTGCCTACCTGATTGACCGGCGTCATCTGCCCGTAGGCATCAACCATCACCGGTTCCAGCATCGATGCGCTCGCCCTGCCCGTCCGCAAAGAGGCAAACTCGGTCCTCAAGTTTGACATCGCGCCGTCCATTCGGCGTTCCAGATCATCTGTGTCCAGCATGAAGTCTTCTGACATGGCGCTGCCCCTTCTTGTCGTCGTTTTGGTCTTGTAGCCGCGCGGCGCGCACAAGGGAAGGCGATGTTTCGGGCCCTCCGACGTGCTCTAGGCACCGACACTGGCAGTGGTCGTTTTATCCCTGCACGCGCGTGTAGATACCCTCACCCGCCAGAATGCCGCAAAACCCGCCCGGTTCATCTAAAGAAAAGACAATGATCGGCAGGTTGTTATCCCGCGCAAGTGCAATCGCTGAAGCATCCATGACGCCCAGTCGTTTTGCTAGAACATCATCGTAAGAGACCGTGTCGTAGCGAGTCGCATCCGGGAATTTCGCTGGATCTTTGTCGTAGACGCCATCTACCTTGGTACCCTTGAAGATCGCCTCGCAAGACATCTCGTTAGCGCGCAAAGTCGCTGCAGTGTCCGTTGTGAAATACGGGTTGCCGGTACCTGCCGCAAAGATACACACCCGCTGCTTCTCAAGATGGCGCACCGCACGACGTCGAATATAAGGTTCGGCCACCTCGTTCATGGTGATCGCGGAAATAACCCTTGTGTGAATGCCCAAGCCTTCCAATGCCGATTGCATGGCCAGCGCATTCATCACCGTCGCCAACATTCCCATGTAATCCGCTGTCGTGCGTTCCATGCCCTGCGCGGATCCCTGAAGACCGCGGAAAATGTTGCCCCCACCGATCACCATGCAAATCTCCACACCAAGATCGTGTACGGATTTCACCTCATGTGCGATGCGCTCTACCGTCGGTGGATGTAGGCCAAAGCCCTGATCGCCCATCAGGGCTTCGCCCGAAATCTTCAGCATGACCCGCTTGAAGGCGACCTTGTTGTCCGAAGATGTCATAATGAGCTCCCACGCGCATGTTTGTGTTTGTGCGCAAAATGTCGGAAAAGCCGCTGGACTGCAATGCGCAGAGACTCCGAAGGCTGCCGAAAAATGACATTGCCCGCGCGATTGACCCTCAACTCGGCCTTGGCCGCGATTGACCCGGACCGTCCTGTTCTGATCGCTGGCCCCACAGCCTGTGGCAAGTCAGCGCTGGCGCTCGAGATTGCGGCAAAACAAGGCGGGATGATCATCAATGCGGATGCCAGTCAGGTCTATGACTGCTGGCGGATCGTGACCGCGCGGCCAAGCGCGTCGGAAGAAGCCTGTGTGCCGCATTCCCTTTATGGCCATCAAAGCGCTCGGGCAACCTACTCTACCGGGCATTGGTTGCGCGACGTGGCGCCCTTGCTGAAACAGAAAACGCGTCCCATCATCGTTGGCGGCACCGGGCTCTATTTCTCTGCCTTGACGCGGGGGTTGGCGGATATTCCGCTCACGCCTCCCGATGTTCGTGCGGCGGGTGATCTGATGGCACGCGACGACATGATCGATGCTCTGGACCCCGAGACACGCGATTTAATCGATACCCGGAACCGCGCGCGGGTCCAGCGCGCATGGGAAGTCCTGAAGGCAACAGGTCGCGGGCTGGCGGCATGGCAAAAGGACACGGGCGCGCCCCTGTTGCCTCTTGAAGCAACTCAGGGGATCGTCTTTGACGCACCGAAAGACTGGCTCAATGCGCGCATCGAGGAGCGCTTTGAGCGGATGATCGACGCAGGCGCTTTGGACGAAGCGCGTTCAGTTCTGCCCGACTTTGACGCCAATTTGCCGGCACACCGTGCCATTGGCGCACCAGAGCTCATCGCCTACTTGCGTGGCGAAATCACGCTAGAACAAGCGCGCACAACGGCCGTCATTGCCACGCGCCGATTTGCCAAAAGGCAACGTACCTGGATGCGTTCGAAAATGCAACAATGGCAATGGCTTGATCCATTTGGTTAACGTGCGCTTGTACAAAGCCGTCTGGCATTTCCTGAAAGATCGTCTATATCTGGGCTGAATGATCAATTCTCAACAATCTGCGGATTTCGTTAATGTCTGGCGCTGAGCTGCAAGTGATGACCCTGTCACAGCTGACCGCTGGGCAAGATTGGCGTCTCACACTTGCACATGACCGCGAGGACGGCCTGCTCATTTGGATCACACGCGGTCAGGGCCGTCTGCTGCTAGATGGGCAGAGACGCGGCATTGGTACGCACAATGCGATAGTCGTGCCTGCAAGCCATTTATTTGCGCTTGATCTGGGCCGGCAGGGCGTCGGACAGGCGGTTATCATCCCCGCAGCCAGCGGGTTGCCCTTTCCCCAGGTCCCTGCCCAACTGCGCATCCGAGAAGCAGCTGCGATGTCTGAATTGACCGCTTTGATCGAAGCGGCTACGCGCGAACAACAGGCGGCACGTCCCTTGCTGAACACAGCGATGGGTGCACATGGCACGCTCATATCTGTCTGGCTCCAACGCCAAATCGCACAGGAAGAACACATCCCTCCGCGCCCCAATGCTGCCGCCCGCCTGACCGCCGCCTATACCAAACGCATTTCTGCACACTTCCATGAACCGCTGACCATGTCGGACCACGCGCACGCCCTTCAGGTTACGCCAACGCACCTGACGCGGGCCTGCAAGGCTGCGACGGGTAAGACCGCCGCCGAACTGCTCACCGAACGCATTCTTTATGAGGCGCGCAACTTGCTGACCACGACGCAAGTGCCAGCACAAGACATCGCCCGCTACCTTGGCTTTGGAAGTGCCGCCTATTTCACGCGCTTCATGCTGCATCACACCAGCCACACCCCGTCAGCATTGCGCAAAGCGGCTGCCTGAAACACCACCACTGCGCTTTGACAATCATTTGCGACGCGCCAATGTCGCAAAATTACTATTTTACGACGCTCGCTTCCATTGACCTAGGCGTGAAACTCATGCCTGATGGTGCGATAATCATAAATAGCAGACGCAAAACGCGTTTGTAATCCAGCGTGCAAACAAACGCTAAGCCTGACAACAGGGGCATACATGGGACTATTTATTCTCAGACGTCTGGGCGTGATGCTGCTGACAGCACTTTGCCTGACGTTCATCGTATTCTGGCTGACAAATCTCTACCCTAACCTCGAAAAACTGGCAAAAACACAAGGCAACTTCCGCATGTCGGACGAGGCCGTTTCCAGTTATCTCGGGAAAAACGGCTACCTTGATCCACTGCCGGTCAAATTCGGCCAGTGGATGGGCGTGTTGCCCGGTTGGACGTTTGAGGAAGACGGTGTGGTCACAGGCCGCTGCTTTGCCGCAGACACGCCCGAGGAGGACAGACCAACATTCTGTGGTGTACTACAGGGCGATTGGGGCTTTTCAACCGTTTTCAAGGACGAGGTCGGGTCGATTGTCGCGACACGCTTGGGCCTGACAGGCAAGCTAATGTTTGCGGTGATGCTGGTCATGGTGCCCATGGCACTGCTGGTGGGCGTGCTGGCAGGGATGCGCGAGGGATCAAAACTGGATCGCTCACTATCAACCTTTTCCATCGCCTCGACCGCCACGCCGGAGTACGTTTCCGGCGTGATATTCATCGCAGTATTCGCCTCCTCGGCCTTTGGATTGAAATGGTTCAAAGGCTCGGCCACCTCGGCGATGGAGAATGCCACGTTCGAAAATTTCACTCTGCCGGTCGTCACCATATCGCTATATGGCATGGGGTACATCGCGCGCATGACACGGGCTTCGATGACCGAAGTCATGACCGCCCAGTATATCCGAACTGCGCGCCTGAAAGGTGTCAAGTTCTCGGACATCGTGCTGAAACATGCGCTGCGTAATGCGCTGATCGCCCCTTTCACCGTGATCATGCTGCAGTTTCCCTGGCTGCTGAACGGGGTCGTGATTGTCGAGACGCTGTTTAATTACAAAGGGTTCGGCTGGCTGCTGGTGCAGGCGGCCTCCAACAATGACATCGAACTGCTGCTGGCGGTCTCTGTCGTTTCTGTCTTCGTGGTGCTGGTCACACAGCTGATATCGGATATCGGCTATGTGTATCTCAACCCACGCATCCGAATCGCTTGAGGGGGTCTGGCCATGGAAGAACTTTCCTGGGGCAGCATAATCATCCGCATGGTCATTCAGTTGATGCCGGTCTGGGTTGCGCTGATTTTTCTTTTCACATTGTCCAGTGTCTACAAGCGCCGCCTGGGGCTATACGGCAAGCTCTTTGACAGCACTATTGGCATGATCGGATTTGCTCTGGTGATGTTCTGGGTCTTTGTCGGCATCTTCGGCGGCCCGTTTGATTTGCTGGTCACGCATGATCCGCTCAGCCAGGTTTCGGGCATGAAGAACAAGATACCCGGCACACCGATGCGCGGCGCAGAAGAGGGCGAATACGCCTACTTCCTGCTGGGCGGCGACAATCTCGCCCGCGATGTCTTCAGCCGCATCATCAAAGGCGCGTGGATCGTGGTGCAGATCGCACCGATTGCCACGCTTTTCGCCTTTATGGTCGGTATCACGCTGGGTCTGCCTGCCGGTTACTACGGCGGGCGTCTGGATACATTCCTGTCCTTTTTGGCCAATCTGATCCTCGCCTTCCCGGTGATCTTGCTGTTCTACTTACTGGTCACGCCCGAAATTGTTCTGACGGGCATCCCCAACTACATGGCGCTGTTCCTCTTTATCTTCCCGCTGGTTTTCATGTGTATCCTGCTGAATTCGCGCTACCACACACAGCCAAGCATCCGCACGCCCCTGTTGATCGGGGTACTGGCGGTCTTGGGCTGGCTCTATCTATCGCTGGTCTCCACCGATGGATACGCGGTGCCGGGCAAGATCTGGGGGCTGCCGTCCGCGTTGGATCTTTTTGATATCGATCCCGGTATTCTTGTGGTCTTCGTCTCGGTGGTTTTTGTGAACTCCCCGACGGTCTTTCGGATCGTGCGTGGCCTCGCGATGGACATCAAGACTCGCGATTATGTGGCCGCTGCACAGACCCGCGGCGAAGGCACTTGGTACATCATGCTCTGGGAAATTCTGCCCAATGCGCGCGGTCCGCTGATTGTCGATTTCTGCCTGCGGATTGGGTACACCACGATCCTTCTGGGCACGTTAGGCTTTTTCGGTCTGGGACTGGCATCAGAGAGCCCGGATTGGGGCAGCACGATCAATGCAGGGCGCCGGTTGCTGGCACTTTACCCGCATGCTGCGATTGCCCCTGCGGTAGCGTTGCTGACGCTGGTGCTGGGCCTCAACCTTTTGGCCGACGGCCTGCGCGAAGAGAGCTTGCGTGACTGATGAACGGCGGTGGGAGTGCTACCCATTCACCCAAGACAATTCCCAGGTGATGCCGCGCAATCTGTGCACCACCTGCTCCAGCCAAGGAGACATAACGTGATAAAGAGCGACAACAATGGACCCATTCTTGAGATCGACAAACTGTCGATTTCATTTTTCACACGCCTGCGCGAAATCCCGGCGGTGATGGATTTCTCCGTGCATGTCCAACCGGGCGAAGCGGTGGGGCTTGTGGGGGAATCCGGTTGTGGCAAGTCAACCGTGGCGCTGGGAGTGATGCAGGATCTGGGCAAGAATGGTCGCGTGGTTGGTGGCTCGATCAAGTTCAAAGGACGCGATCTCGGCGAGATGGGCGATGAAGAACTGCGCGATATCCGCGGCTCCGAAATCGCGATGATCTACCAGGAGCCGATGGCGTCCCTGAACCCGGCAATGAAAATCGGCAAGCAGTTGATGGAAGTGCCGATGATCCATCAAGGCGCATCCGAAAAAGAGGCATACGACCGTGCCCTGCAGGTGGTGACAGATGTCAAACTGCCCGACCCCAAACGTATGCTCAACAGCTTTCCGCATCAATTGTCAGGGGGACAGCAGCAGCGGATCGTGATCGCCATGGCGCTGATGTCTGAGCCATCTTTGCTGATCCTTGATGAGCCCACCACAGCTCTTGATGTGACGGTGGAGGCCGCCATCGTTGAATTGGTCAAGGATCTGGGGCGCAAATACGGCACCTCTATGCTGTTCATCAGTCACAACCTCGGTCTGGTTCTGGAAACCTGCGACCGGATCTGTGTGATGTATTCCGGCGAAGCGGTGGAGCGCGGTTCTATAGAAGACGTGTTTGACCGCATGCAGCACCCTTACACGCAGGCCCTCTTCCGCTCGATCCCGCTACCGGGCGCGGATAAAAACGCGCGCCCGCTGGTCGCCATTCCGGGTAACTTCCCCCTGCCCCATGAACGCCCAACCGGGTGTAATTTCGGCCCGCGATGCGATTACTTTGAAGCGGGCCGCTGTGACCAGGGCGTCATTATGATGGAGGACGTGGAGGGACACGACCGCCACGGTTCGCGCTGTGTGAAGTTCACGGAAATCGACTGGGCCGCACCGTTGGCGCTGGCCGAGGTCAAAACCAAGGGCGAGATTGGCGATGTCGTGCTCAAGATGGACAACCTCAAGAAATACTACGAGGTGGCAGCCAATGCGATCTTTGGGGGCGGCAACAAGAAGGTTGTCAAAGCCAATGAAACACTGAGCTTTGAGGCGCGCGAATCTGAAACTCTGGCCATTGTGGGCGAATCCGGCTGCGGAAAATCCACCTTCGCCAAAGTGCTGATGGGACTGGAAACAGCGACCGAGGGGGAAATTCTGCTCGGCAACTCCCCCATTCAGGACATTCCCATCGAAGAGCGCGACACTCAGACTGTGGCCGATATACAGATGGTGTTCCAGAACCCCTTCGATACGCTCAACCCCTCGATGACGGTCGGGCGGCAAATCATCCGGGCGCTGGAAATTTTTGGGATCGGGGACAATGAACGCGACCGCACGGAGCGGATGCTGAAGTTGCTCGATCTGGTGAAACTGCCGCGTGAATTTGCCGGGCGCATGCCGCGTCAGCTGTCAGGCGGGCAAAAACAGAGGGTCGGCATTGCGCGCGCCTTTGCAGGGGATGCACGCATTGTCGTCGCGGATGAACCGGTGTCTGCCTTGGATGTGTCGGTGCAGGCTGCGGTGACAGACCTCCTGATGGAGATCCAGCGCGAGCACAAGACGACGTTGCTGTTCATCAGTCACGACCTTTCTATCGTGCGTTATCTCAGCGACCGCGTCATGGTGATGTATCTGGGCCATGTGGTAGAACTGGGCACCACAGATCAGGTCTTTGCCCCACCCTATCACCCCTACACCGAAGCCTTGCTGTCGGCGGTGCCGATCGCAGACACTTCCGTGTCCAAAAAACATATCTTGCTGGATGGGGATATTCCCTCGGCGATGAACCCGCCCTCGGGCTGCCCGTTCCAGACCCGCTGTCGGTGGAAATCCGAAGTTCCAGATGGATTATGTGACACAGAAGTGCCGCCTGTGCGTATACTGCCCGGCCATCATCAGCTCAAATGTCACCTCAGCGATGAAAAATTGGCCCAGATGGAACCCGTGATCGAAGTGGGTGTCGCTGCTCAATAAGACTGGAGTGGCGCGCAAAGACCGGTTGAACCAGTGTCACCCTCTTTAGATGCGTTTTTCAGAGGATCAAAGGCAGGACAATCCCACTGAGATACCCCAGCGAAAACAGCGCAAAACCGGGCCGGCGGGCGGCCACCATCATCGATGCCAACATCAGCAGAGGCGCGAGAGCAAGCCCACCCATGATTGGATAGTACACCAGATTATACCAAGGCGTGCCGGGACCCCAGGGCGATGTTGCCATCGAAAGGCCGATCAACGCCAAGGCGATGAGACACCCGAGAAGTCCACCGGTTCCTGTTGCAAAGAGGTGCTCCATAATCGGATGGCGCGGCCTGCTGCGCGGCACTCGCTGCGACGCTGCAATAGCGGCAACGCCGGATTCGCGCACACCGACGGCTTTCGGTGCAGGCGCTTGCGCATGGGATTTCTGGATGCGATCTAATCTGGATTGAAAATTGTTTGTCGTCACGCCGCCGCTCCCTTGCCTACTGCAAAACGAATTTAATGCGCAATCTGGGCAGACCTGTGGCGCAACTGGGGAGCCTTTGAGACGTAGAGCTACATCAGGAAACCAAGCGGCCAATCTCGTGAAATTGTTGCGCGGATTAGCTTCCGGTGATCACACGCACATAATTACGGGTTTCCGCATAGGGCGGGATGCCACCGTGCTTTTTCACCGCTTGTGGCCCGGCATTATACGCGGCGAGCGCCAGGGGCCAGGACTGGAAGGTTTCATATTGTTCCTTAAGATAGCGCGCGCCGCCTTCCAGGTTTTGCCGCGGATCCAGCGGGTCAACGCGCAGATACCGCGCTGTTCCGGGCATCAATTGTGCCAAGCCCAAGGCGCCTCTGTGCGATTTCGCCTTTGGGTTCCAATTCGATTCCTGTTGCACAAGGCGCAGGAACAGATCTTCTGGGATGCCGTGTTTGCGTGCCGCCTCACGGGCCATGTTCAGATATTCACCACGATATCGTCCATCATAGGCAACCGAGCTGTTCCACTTGCTAGGCGTCACTACTGAAGGCGGCTTTAGGCGAACAGAATTCTTGTACTGACCAGAGGCGCGATTATCGAGCACAGAGGTTTGCGACTTGAACAGTTTGCTTCGGTTTTTAGAAGACACAGTCTGGGCGTGCACAAAGGTGCTCAGCCCCAAAGATGCCACCAAAGCCACCGCAATCATTCTGAACATTCAGCGCTACCTGCATTTCCCTCGTCAGCGTGAAATTAGCGATTTTTGTAGGTTTTGCCAGCCCTTCCCGTTTAAAGCGATTTCGGACCTGCAACACAGCTGTTAAGTATGTTTCAAACCCGTCGCTGCCAGTGTAGGTTTCAGCCGTTCAAAAAGACTCAGATTCGGGCAAGCGGCGCTCGGAATTGAGACGACGTACAACAAAAAAGGGGAGCAGGATGGCCGGCTCAGTCAACAAGGTAATTCTCATCGGCAATCTCGGGCGCGACCCCGAAGTCCGCACGTTTCAGAACGGTGGCAAAGTCTGCAATTTGCGCATTGCGACCTCCGAGACTTGGAAAGACCGCAATTCGGGAGAACGCAAGGAACGGACAGAGTGGCATTCTGTGGCGATTTTCTCAGAACCGCTCGCGCGCGTGGCTGAACAGTACCTGCGCAAAGGGTCCAAGGTCTATATCGAGGGCCAACTTGAGACGCGCAAATGGCAAGACCAATCCGGTCAGGACCGCTATTCCACCGAAGTTGTCTTGCGGCCTTACTCCTCGACCTTGACCATGCTGGATGGTCGTGACGGCGGCGGCGGCGGTAATTTCGGCGGCGGCGGTAGCGGCGGCCAGATGGGGTATGACGACCGAGGTGGCGACAGCTATGGCGGCGGCGGCGGAGGTGGCAACGCGCCCAGCCCGGCACCTTCCCGCGATCTGGACGACGAAATCCCGTTCTGATGCCGCCCTCGGTCCGCGCCCTCACTGGGACGGACACGCAGAGCGCGCTCGCGCTCTATCGCGAACTGACGCTGGGGCCCAAGCGGGTCTCGGTGCAGGCGTTTCACGCCGTTCTCAACCATCCCGGCACAACCGTCTTTGGTGTGGAACATCAAAACATAATCGTCGGTATGGCCACGCTGCACCTGTTACCAAATGTCACCTGGGACGCCCGACCCTACGGGCTGTTGGAAAACGTGGTCACGCATCCAGATTTCCGCAATCAAGGCATCGGACGGGCCGTCCTGAAAACGGCCATCGCACACGCGTTCAAGGCGCGGGCCTATAAAATCATGCTGATGACCGGACAAAAACGCGGTGCAAAGGGGTTTTACGAAAGCGTTGGTTTCTCTTCAGAAGACAAGCACGCAATGGTCATCCGACAGCCTATTACAGACGTGGACAGCATATGACGTGACCCAACGCTGGGCGCGCTGAGGTTCAACTCACCAGGTTCAGACGGAATCGCGTAAAACCTGCAGCACTGCTGCGTGATCCACATCGGACGCAACAAATGACGCGCCGATCTCGCGCGCCAGCACGAAATGCAGCTGGCCCTGAACCACCTTCTTGTCCTGCCCCATCAGAGACAACAGCGCCTCCGCTGCCGGCAGATCTCCGTCGATGTCGCGCAGATCCGTTTTCATCCCCATGGTTTTGAGGTGCGCGCGGACGCGACTTGGGCTTTCCTGGGAACACAGACCCAACCGGGCCGACAGCTCAAACGCCAAGGTGCAACCGATGGCGACACCTTCACCATGGAGCAGCCGGTCTGAATAGCCAGTCGCCGCCTCCAGCGCATGCCCGAAGGTGTGCCCGAGGTTCAACAGGGCGCGCTCGCCTTGCTCGGTCTCATCTCGCGACACGATGTCGGCTTTCATCTGCACGGAACGGCGCACCGCTTCGATGCGCGCAGGGATGTCGCCCGCCGCCAAAACGGGACCCTTTTTTTCCAACCACTCAAAGAATGTCACATCCCCGAGCAGCCCGTATTTCACGACCTCGCCGTAGCCTGCCAGAAAATCCCGTGCTGTCAGTGTGCCCAGCACATCCACATCCGCCAGCACGAGACTGGGCTGATGGAAGGCGCCGATCAGATTTTTACCCTGTGCTGCGTTGATCCCAGTCTTGCCTCCGACCGAACTGTCCACCTGCGCCAGCAGCGACGTAGGGATTTGAACAAACCGCACACCACGGCGCAGAATAGCCGCCGCAAACCCGGCCAGATCCCCGATCACACCGCCGCCAAATGCCACTACAATATCGCCACGCTCGATCTGTTGATCGAGCAGCCAGCCCACGGATTGCTCCAGCGGCCCCCAAGATTTTGTCGCCTCACCAGCAGGCAGCGACAGCGCTACCGTCTCGATGCCGCCTGTACCCAATGCCGTTTTAAAACGCTCAAGGTGTAGCCCCGCCACAGTTTCATCTGTCAGGACAGCAACTCTTGGGCGCTTCAAGAGAGGTGCAATCTGTGTCGTCACATCCTCGATAAGCCCCTGTCCAATCCGAACCTCATACGCGCGTCCCGGCAGTTCAACTTGAACCGTTTCAATCATTCTCAGTCTCCAACACATCTGCGCGTGACAAAAGCACGTCGATCACCCTCCCGGCCATGCGTTCAATGGCAACCGGCGGCGCGCAAAGCACTTCCAAATCTGCTTTGGCGTAATCCGGCACCCGCGCTTCATAGAGCGTCGTCAAAGTGGCTTTTGGATCTTCGGTGCGCAGCAACGGTCGGGTGTCACGGTGGCGCACGCGGTTCCACAATAATTCGATATCCGCGTTCAGCCAAACGGATACGCCCCTGCTGGAAATTGCGTCCCGGTTCGCCAGGGACAAAAACGCGCCACCGCCCGTCGAAAGCACACAAGCCGGGCCCCCGAGCAGCCGGTTGATCACCTCTGTTTCGCGCGCGCGAAAGAACGGTTCACCATCGCGGGCAAAGATCTCAGGCACCGTCATATTGGCTGCCGCTTCGATCTCATGGTCCGAATCAAGAAAGGGCACATTCAGAAGTTGTGCGAGCGCACGGCCGACAGCTGTCTTGCCCGCGCCCATCATGCCAACCATCACAACCGTTTTTTTCAGTGTATATCTTTGTGTTTGGCCGCTTTCGGCCTCGGATTGCTCAATTTCGCTCATAATCATTTGAATGACGTGATATTGTCAGAAAGGCTATATATAAACTAAAACAAAAACGGCAGGCACAAAAGGCAGTAACATGTTCAGACTATTCAAAGTGCTGATCTTCCTGACAGTGGTCGGGTTCCTCGGGCTTGTGGGCTACGCATATGTAGGCCCCTACTTCGGTGTCGATTTTTCTGCACCACAGGCAGAAAATCGTGTACCCGTTCAGCTGGATGCAAATTAGGCACGTCGCATATGTGGCAGCACTTTGTCTGGGGACGAGTGCTTTGGCGCAGGGTCAGCCGCTCTCGGTGATCGACTGGGTCAAGCGTAACCCAGATACCCCACCCATGACGTCCGCCGTGATCCCCAAAACGTTCGAGCCACCAGTCGCGCCCGGCGTCTCAGTACCCGCAGTCACCGTTCACCGCTTGGATGGGCCTGCGCGCCAGATGATAGGGATTGTACCGGCCTCTGTGACGGGCCTACCTCAAAGCCTTTGGACGGGCAGCATGGCGGCCGGCCTCGTCGCACAAATCAACGATGTACCGCTGTTTCGACTGCCCGCTGCACAGGCCCTGCTGTACACGGTCATGCTGACCGAGGCAGAAGGCCCGGGGAGTGATGCCGAAAACGCCGATCTTCTGACGCTTGCCCGCGTTGGTGCCTTAACCAAATTCGGCGCGCATGACCCCGCGATTGCGATGCTGAGACAGGCGGGCGTGACCCGTGATCGCGCGCATTTCGCAGCCTACATGGATGCGACACTGCTGACGGGCGGCGAAGACCGCGCCTGTGCAATCCTCGCGGCCAATCCACATCTTGCCCCTTCGCTCGCGCATCGCAGCTTTTGTGCGGCCCGCGAAAGCGACTGGCCCACGGCAGCATTGCTTTTTGATACTGGCCAGAGCATCGGCGCCATTGACGGTGCCGAATCCGCCGCGCTTGAGCGGTTTTTGCACATCGAAGCTTATGAAGACGCGCCGCCCCTGCGGCGTCCCTCCGAAATCACACCCCTGATTTTTCGCCTGCATGAAGCCATTGGGGAACCCTTGCCAACGGGATCCTTGCCACGCGCCTACGCGGTGGCAGATCTACGCGATCTGGCCGGATGGAAACCGCAGCTGGAGGCGGCAGAACGCCTGGCCGTGTCGGGCGCCTTACCTGCCAGCAGGCTGCTCGGCCTTTATACCGCGCGACAGGCTGCGGCCTCGGGGGGCGTTTGGGAACGGGTTCGCGCGGTACAGCGATTTGAGAACGCCTTTCGTGCCCGCTCACCGGAAGCGATCTCTGAAAACCTGCCCCCAGCCTGGCACGAAATGCAGCGTGCGGGTCTGGAAATACCCTTCGCGGACCTCTTTGCAGAAGCGCTGACACGGTACACGCTTGAAGGCGATGCTGCGCGGGTCGCGCAGGTGATGCATTTGCTTTCTGCGGATTACAAAAACACGCATGCTGAGGCGGTCAATGACCCTCTGCTATACGGCGCGTTGACGGGCGACATGTCAGAGATCGCACCTGAGAGCCCACGCGACGCCGCACTGTCGCGTGGTTTTGATGTATCGAACGCGCGCTCCGATCTGGTCGCTATGGCACGCAATGGGCGCATGGGCGAAGCGATCCTGCGCGCGTTGGTGCTTCTTGATGACGGTGCCGCAGGAGACTCGGTAGCGCTGACCCAGGCCTTGGCAACCCTGCGCGCCTTTGGTCTTGAGGATACAGTCCGTCGCGCAGCGCTTCAGATCCTTCTGTTGGAACGATACAGCTGATGCAGACCCCAATCACTTGGATTGCCGCCTTTCTGGAAGCACAAGCCGCCGAACTTGGGGCCGCGCATAACACGTTGCTCGCTTATGGCCGCGATCTCAAGGATTTTGCGGCCTGGACACAACATCGAAACCTCAATTTTCAATCGCTCGTTCAAACGGATGTGGAAGACTATCTTGTCACCTGCGATGCTCAGGGTCTGGCGCGTGCGACACGGGCGCGACGGCTTTCGGCGGTCAAACAGCTTTACCGTTTCGCTTTTGAAGAAGGCTGGCGCAGCGATAATCCAGCCATGCAGGTCACCGGCCCCGGTCGCGAGAAACGGCTGCCCAAAACCCTCTCAGAAGAAGAAGTAGACCGGCTGCTGGATGCGGCGCGTGTATCTGGCCGCACACCGCTGGAACAGGCGCGCAACATCTGCCTGATGGAAGTGCTTTATGCGACGGGGATGCGTGTCACAGAACTGGTCAGCCTGCCCGTTTCAGCCGCGCGCGGCGATCCACGCATGTTGCTGGTCCAGGGCAAGGGTGGCAAAGAACGCATGGTCCCGCTCTCGCCGCCTGCCCGGGTCGCATTGGCTGCATGGTTGGAGCTGCGCGATGCGGATGAGGCCGCCAAGAAGATCAAAGGCACGCCCCCCTCCCGATTTCTCTATGCGTCGCGCGGCGCGTCGGGCCATTTAACGCGACACCGGTTCTACCTGCTGATCAAAGAATTCGCAGTGACAGCGGGCGTCAGCCCGGAAAAAGTAACGCCACACACGCTGCGCCATGCCTTTGCCACGCATCTGCTGGCACATGGAGCCGATTTACGCTCCATTCAGACACTGTTAGGCCACGCGGATGTGGCCACCACCGAAATCTACACCCATGTGCTAGAAGCCCGTCTTTCCGAGCTTGTCCTGACCCATCACCCCTTGGCCAAAGACGACACGCGCAACGCCTCGGGCAAAATGTCTTCCGAGGGCCAATAACCCGTTAACAACGCGCGATGATAGCCTTGTGTCAGCCCTGCGCGTTCCATGGCATCGCAGGCCGCGCCCGCGTCATACTCCAGCGCGTGAAAGGCAACCTGACCCGCATCAAGCAACGCGTAACGCGTTTGGGACATTCCATCATGGGGTGGCATGCCAATCACGCCTGCGTTGATCCAGCGCCCCCGTGCCATCTGGCGTTCAAAAGGTAGTCCCGAATGCCCCGCGATCACGTGATCAACCGGGCCAATAGCCCGATCGATGAGATCCCATTCAGCCATCAGAACGTCATCTGCAGTTGTGGACCAGATAAACCTGGAGATGTCGGAAAAACCGCCATGGATCACACCATAGCGCGCACCGTGATGCGTAAAGCTGACGATATCCGGACGGCCGGCCATCCACGCCCGATCCGCTTCGGAGATCTGCCCGCGTGCATGGGCGTACCATGCCCCACTAAGGACGTCACACGCAGAGCCGGCATCAAAACCGCAACCACAGTCCTCGGCATCTTGGGCAAGCTGTTTTTCGCAATTCCCGGCCACAACAGGGCAACCGAACGCGCGCACGGCTGCAACCGTAGCTGCCGGATCACCGCCATAGGCCACAAAATCCCCGGTGCAAATCGCATGGGTGCATGCGCCTTGCCATGAACGCAACAGCGCCTCTGTCGCTTGCAAGTTCGAATAGGGCCCGCCAAAAAGCAGCACCGCCCCTTCCAAAGCGCCCAAGTCACGATGGTTTATCGGCTCTTCTCTTGATTGACGCACGCGACGCCCCCATAACCAAAGTGACAACTTCCAAAGGTATTCTCCCAAATGGACACGGCCACTGCAACGCTTGACGCCAGTTTCTGGATCACTTCTGGCGTGATCTTGTTTCTTCTTGTACTTTCAGGCTTCTTCTCGGGCTCTGAAACCGCTCTGACTGCGGCCTCGCGCGGCAAACTGCGTTCCATCGCGGACAAGGGCAACAAAGGTGCCGAGCGCGCGCTGAGGATCACCGAAGATAACGAGCGCCTCATCGGTTCGGTTCTGCTGGGCAACAACCTGGTGAACATTCTTGCCGCAGCCCTCGCGACACAAATCTTTACGCGCGCGTTTGGCGAAAGCGGGGTCGCCTATGCCACCCTCGTTATGACCTTGCTGGTGCTGATCTTTGCAGAAGTCTTGCCCAAAACCTACGCCATTACCAATTCCGAAACCGCCGCCAGTCTCGTGTCGCGGCCCATTTCTATCATTGTCACCGTCTTTGCCCCGGTCGTGGCCGCTGTGCGGGTTCTGGTACGCGGTGTTTTGCGCGTTTTTGGGGTGCAGATCGACCCAAACAGTAATATTCTCGACGTCCACGCCGAGATCGAGGGTGCGCTCACGCTCGGCCACTCCGAAGGGGTGGTCGAAAAGGAGCACCGGGACCGCATTTTGGGCGCGCTGGACCTCAATGAACGCGCGGTGGAAGAAATCATGCTGCACCGTTCTGGCATCGAAATGATCGACGCCGATGACGCACCAGAGGACATTTTGCAGCAATGCCTGCAATCCAACCATACCCGATTGCCCGTGTTTCAGGGCGACCCTGAAAACATCATCGGTGTGATCCACGCCAAGGACCTGTTGCGCGCCATGTACAAAATCATCGGCGGCCCGGAAGGTGACGCGGCAAAGCTGCGCAGCTTCAAGCTTTCGGATGTGGCGATGCGGCCCTATTTCGTGCCAGAGACATCAACGCTGGACGAGCAGATGCGCCAGTTTTTGCGCCGCCGCACGCATTTTGCCCTGGTGGTGGATGAATACGGTTCGCTGCAGGGGTTGATCACGCTGGAGGACATCCTGGAGGAAATCGTCGGCGAGATTACTGATGAATTCGACCCTGAGGACGACGCCTCCTTGCAAACCACTGAGGATGGCCAGTTTGTCGTAGAAGGTGCGATGACAATCCGCGACCTCAACCGCGCCAATGACTGGTCCCTGCCGGACGAAGAAGCCAATACAGTCGCAGGGCTGGTCATCCACGAAGCGCAGATGATCCCGACCGTGGGTCAGGTGTTTTCCTTCCACGGATTTCGCTTTGAAGTATGTGCTCGCGACGGCAACAGAATTACCGGATTAAAGATCAGGGAACTGTAAGCGCAAAGCGCGGTTGCGCTGCTCTCGAACATCTCTGCTGTGTGTTTCTGGTGGAAGCACATAACAAAGGGCATTGCATAAAACTATATTTCTAGTTATATAGATTTTATGAATGAGAAAACAAATGTCGCACGCAGCCTCGCTGCACTTGGCCATGAAGCCCGCCTGGATATCTTTCGCCTGCTGGTCAAAGCCGGACACAACGGTATGACTGTCGGCCAAATAGGCACACATCTGGACATGGCGGCCTCAACGTTGTCGCATCACCTGCGCACATTGGTTGATGCCGCGTTGGTTGTGCAATCCAAGTCAGGACGCGAAGTCGTCAATACCGCCAGCTTCGACGAAATGACCCATGTTGTGCATTTCCTGACGGATCAGTGTTGTACGGGCATTCCCATAGACGACACGGAAAGTGCTGCATGATGCACTTTTCCACGCCCAAAGAAACTATAAAACCGGATATACCGCAATGACAGACATTCCAAGCCCCCCGCAACCGACCTGGCCGCATCTGGTGTGGAAAAAGCACCGGGTCTGGCTCGCCTCAGCGATAATCCTGCTGGTAACAACCCTTTTTGCCCCGCAGCAGGGGCTTGAAAGCGCGCAATTCGTTCTGACAGCCCTTTCTCATACGGGCATTTTTCTCGCGCTGGCTGTCTTGGGTACATCCTGGGCGATGGCTACAGGTGCAGACAATATGATTGCACGCGCCTTCGTCGGATCCCCCCTTTTGATGATCGTGCTAGCCGCTCTGGCAGGTGGGCTTTCGCCCTTTTGTTCCTGCGGGGTCATCCCCCTGATTGCTGCCCTTTTGACCATGGGCGTGCCGCTTTCTGCTGTGATGGCCTTTTGGCTCGCCTCACCGGTGATGGACCCAACCATGTTTCTGCTGACGTCTGGCGTGCTGGGCCTAGAATTTGCAGTAGCCAAAACGTTGGCTGCAATCTCTCTGGGTCTTGCGGGCGGAACCGCGGTGTACGTGCTTGCGGGCACCGCGGCCTTGAACAACCCGTTGCGGGACGGGATAGGCAATGGCGGATGTGGCGGATCAAAGTTGCGCGCACCCAAACCTATCGTCTGGCGGTTTTGGGAAGACCCTGCTCGACGTGAGAAGTTTCGCGCTGAAGCAGTCTCTACAACGCTGTTTCTGGTCAAATGGTTGGTACTGGCTTTCCTGCTTGAAAGCCTGATGTTGGCCTATATCCCAGCCGAAAGCATTACCGCAGTTCTGGGTGGTGAAGGGCTCGCGCCGATTGCCCTGGCGACCGTGATTGGGGTGCCGGCGTATCTCAACGGCTATGCCGCCTTGCCGCTGGTAGGAGGGTTGATCGAGCAAGGGATGGCTCCTGGTGCCGGTCTGGCATTTCTTGTGGCGGGCGGCGTGACATCTCTGCCCGCAGCGATTGCAGTCTGGGCGCTCGTAAAACCGCGTGTTTTCGCGCTCTACATCGTGCTATCGCTGTCAGGAGCTTTTACAATAGGGCTGTTGTTTCAGCTGTGGAGTTCGGCGATTTGATGTCGTCCAAGTGAGACCACGCAGGCATGCTGTGCGGCGCATGCCTGCAAATGCCCTTCAGTGGGTGCGCGCTGACATTTCACCTTTTGTCCGAATAAAAAGAGCAACCGTTCGAGGCTGGGATACGCATTATGAGTTCCTGATCGTCTACCCGACCACAGAAGTTGACCTTGCCGAAAAACAGGCCGAAATTGGTTGTACCAGAAACCGTGCGCCCGCTCAGCTTGGCCGTGACGCGGCCGTTCAGGCCTTGCGCGTTCTTCAGCGTCCCCCCATACCGCCCACCGCCCAAATCCTGCATGTTCAACACCCCAGTGATCTTGGTGCCGGGCATTTGCTGCCAGCCCCGCAATTGGCACTATAGCGCCAATTTCCCAGCATGTTGTGCGCGCCGATCGGAATCGGCGGTGGCGGATTGTGGAGCAGTGCATTTTCAGGATCTTGCAGCCACGCCATAAGCCCCGGTTGCGACGCGGCGTTCAGATGGGCATGCTGGGCGGGATTGAGATAGCCCGTCTGCGTAACCCCCTGCGCCTGCTGCCAGTCGCGAATTGCGGCACGCGTGCCACGGCCCAGATTACCATCGATGCCGTTCGGATCATGGCCAAGCGTCAAGAGGCGGGCCTGCACATCACGGATAGCGGGTTTGTCCAGCGCCATGGCCATGGCCTCTTCTGTTTCGCGCGATCCTTCTCCCAGGGCTTGAGGGGCAACCAGCTCTGACAGCACTTTCACTGCTTGGTCGATGGGCAGCACAGGCAAAGCAGTGACTTGCTCTATGGATTTTTTTTGTTGCCCACCAAGGGTCAGACCTCCGTTGCGGGTCACGGAAAGGGTCAGCGGGCTATTTTCTGCGACATCGAGGAAAGGCACACAGCTTTCAATCGCAGCGGACACGATCAAATAATCAAGACGCACATTGGCGTCAGGGGTCTCGGGCGCACGCAAAAAGGGCACATTCAAAGGCTGCCCTGCACTGCCGAAAGGAACTTCGAGTACCAGATCGCTTTGGGGTTGTCTTGCAAGAGCGCGCAGCAGGCATAAGCGGCTGGGATGCTGGTCAGATGTAAGGGGTAAAGCCTGGGTCTGCGCCACCACTGGCGTGCTGACATGCATCAAAACGACTGTGAGCGACAAAAGAACACCCAGAAAAAAAGTTATTGGCATCATACACCTGATGAAAATCAGTAGCGAAATAGCAGTATCAATGCCTTGGATGCTAGCGCACGGCTTTGCATGTGGCGACTGATTTTTCGCTGCACGCAGTCACGCGCGCAAGCGCAGGCCGTCAGGATCAAACGGCGGCGCGTGCAGGATCGTTGCGCGATGTGGACGCCCAAGCACAAAGACTTGAACGACGTCGCCAGGCTGGGCGTCCTTGACAAACCCTAATGCAAGGCTTTGTCCGACGCTGTAACCATACGCACCCGAGGTGACACGCCCGATCCCAAGCCCATCCTTGAAAATGGGCTCGCCCCCCGTGGCGTCCGCGCTGGACGTGTCCGTCTCGGCGCCATCTAGAGCCAAGACTACCAGTTTCTCACGCGCAGGTTGGGCGAGGGTGTGCAAGACTGCATCCCTGTTCAGGAACTCCTTATCCAACTTGCAAAGACGTTCGAGGCCGACCTCTTGCGGCCAGTATTCGGGGCTGTATTCGCGTCCCCAGGAACCATAGCCTTTCTCGATGCGCAGGCTCATCAATGCGCGGCTACCTACTGGGCCTGCGCCAACACTCTGACCGGCATCCAATAAAGCATTGTAAAGCTGCGTCTGATCCTGTGTGTCGCAATGCAACTCCCACCCCAGGTCACCCGTGAAGCTGACCCGCAAGGCCAATACCCGCACGCCTGCCACATCAATCCATTGCGCACGCATGAAAGGGAAATCTCTGTTTGCCAGCGACGTCGCTGTCAGCCGCTGCACCATCTCGCGCGATTTGGGGCCTGCAACGTTAAAGCCACACATCTGCTCCGTCAGGCTTTCGAAACGGGTTCCCACAGGCAAAGGCACGGCTTTGAAAAATCGCTGGTGGAACCGCTCGGCCATCCCTGATCCAATGATCCAGAATGCGTCCTCTGCAAGCCGGGTCACGGTGAAGTCCCCCGCGATCCCACCCCGTTTTCCAATCAGCGGGGTCAGACAGGAGCGCCCGATCTGGCGCGGCATTGTGTTGGCGAACACCGCGTTAAGCCACGCCTCAGCCCCCGGCCCTTCACAGCGATATTTGCCAAAATTCGAGATGTCGATAACCCCTGCTGCGTCCCGCAACACCCGACACTCCCGCCCGACCTGTTCCCACCATCCCTGACGTGTGAAACCTGTGGTCTCATCCTCAGCACCCTGGGGATAGCCAAAGTAAAGCGGATGCTCCCACCCATAATTCAGCCCAAAAACAGCACCCAGCTTGCGTTGCGTGTCATAGGCCGGCCGACAGCGCATAGGACGCCCTGCGCTGCGTTCTTCATGGGGGAAATGGATCTTGAAACGATGCGCATATTGATCGCCCACCCGCGCCGTGGTGAAGGCTTTATCCGCCCAGGCACCAAACCGCGCCATGTCCCAGGCGAACATGTCATACCGGGTTTCGCCCGTTACAATCCAATCTGCCGCCAAAAGCCCCATGCCACCGGACTGGGAGAAACCCGGGATAATACCATTGCAGCAGAAATAGTTTGAAAGCTCCGGCACAGGCCCAAAGAGCACGTTAGAGTCCGGCGACCAAATCATCGGCCCATTGATCACACGTTTGATGCCCGCCTGACCCACGACAGGAACACGTTCAATCGCCCGCATCATATTGTCCTCAATCCGTTCCAGATCGTCGGCGAACAATTCGTGCCCAAAGCCCTGCGGCGTGCCCTCTTCTGCCCAGAGCCGATAGTCGCGCTCGTATGCCCCCACCAGCAACCCCTGACCTTCCTGGCGCAGATAATATTCCCCATCCCGGTCTGCGACAGATGGCAGACGGTTATGCATTTCTGCAATCTCAGCGACGGTTTCCGTCACAAAATACTGATGCTCTGTGGGCTGCAATGGCAGCTCCAGCCCTGCCAAGGCCGCGACTTCCCGCCCCCAGAGACCTGCGGCGTTGATCACCCAATCCGTTGCGATATCGCCCTTGGGGGTACGCACGATCCAACTGCCATCAGCCTGAGGTTCTGTGCCCGTCACGGGGCAAAACCGAATAATCTCAGCGCCATTCTGGCGTGCACCCGCCGCATAGGCATTTGTGACGCCCGAAGGATCTACATTACCGCCATCCGGCTCCCACATGATGCAGCGGATTCCGTCGAAATCCACCAAGGGATGCAGACGCTCCGCGTCATCACGGCTGACCTCGTGAAAATTCATCCCGTAGAGCTTGGCTTTTGCAGCCTGCAAGCGCAGTTGGTGTTCACGCGCATGAGTTTGCGCCAGGTAAAGAGATCCAGGCTGAAAGACTCCACAGCTTTGGCCGGTCTCGGCTTCGAGATTGTTGTAAAGGTTCATCGTGTAGTGTTGGATGCGGCTGATATTTGTGCTGTCATGCAGCCCATGAATGTTCGCCGCCGCGTGCCAGGTCGAACCTGACGTCAGCTCGTCGCGTTCAAGCAGAACCACATCCGTCCACCCAAGCTTGGTGAGGTGATAGAGGATCGAACAGCCAATTACGCCGCCTCCAATAACGACAGCCTGGGCATGGGTACGCATGAGAGTGCTTTCTCTGAAACGGTGCTTTTCAACATCCTGCCGCTTCATGAACACCAAGGGTTGCACAGGCGCGACATCCGTCGTCGCGCGCGGACCTGTTGCCCAAGGTTTCAGTCGGCCCAGTATATCGCAGTTATCCCGTGTTGCCGCTGGCTCGCGGCAGAAGCACCGGGGAAGGATTTAAATCCGTTCATCTGAGATGTCATACATCAAACACATATTCTGAAGTCTGCCTTGAAGCCAGCTGGGACGGAGCCTGGTTATCGATGATCAAAACCGCAGTTAATGCCTCGCGATAAGGCCATCAACAAGCGATTGGAAAGAATTTTGCTCAGCGCCTCGTCTGTACTGTTGAAAACCAGACGCCGTAGCGGTGGCATTGCCGATGAACGGCTCTTGGAGGCACGTCAGCGCTACTACCCAATTGATCACATTTGGTGAATCTGGCGCCCATATCCGCAGCCCCTCAAGGTTCTCGCTTAAAATACTGGGTTCTCGCCGCGCATCTGATGGTGCTGGTCACATCTGGCCAAGCCCTAAAAAATATGAGCATTCGCAGCGCAGCATCTGTTTGCAAACAGATTTCAAAACTTTGCAAATCATCTTAATCGATACGCTTGAGTGTTTTGCAAACTTTTAAAATGATGCCGATTTAAAGGTGGTGGCTTTCTGCTCGAAAATGTCGCTTTTGCTCCAGTCAACCGCAGCATGTAACCGTAATGATGCTCGAAAGAGCATGGGGTGAAGCGCAATGAAAACATCAACACGAGTTGCCGTGATTGGCGGGGGTGTCGTCGGCACTTCTGTTCTCTACCACCTGACAAAACTGGGGTGGTCTGACGTCATGCTGCTGGAGCGTTCGGAACTAACGTCTGGGTCAACGTGGCATGCTGCCGGTGGTTTTCACACGCTGAACGGCGACACGAATATGGCAGCCCTTCAAGGCTATACCATCCGGCTATACCGTGAACTGGAAGAACTAACAGGCATGTCTTGTGGCCTGCACCACGTGGGTGGCGTCACGCTCGCTGACAATCAGGACCGGTTCGACATGCTGCTGGCAGAGCGCGCGAAACACCGCTTCATGGGGCTCGATACCGAGATCATTGGCCCCGAAGAGATCGCGAAAGTCGCGCCCATTGCCAATCTGGAGGGGGTCATCGGCGCGCTTTATGACCCGCTTGATGGCCATCTCGACCCTTCGGGTACAACCCATGCTTACGCCAAGGCTGCACGCATGGGTGGCGCGTTGATCGAGACGCATTGCATGGTGCGCGAAACCCTGCAGCGTCGCGATGGCACATGGGATGTGATCACCGATAAAGGCACCATTCATGCGGAGCATTTGGTCAACGCAGCCGGTCTGTGGGCGCGCGAAGTTGCTGCTATGGCCAGCATCTATTTGCCCCTGCATCCGATGGAACATCAGTACATCGTCACCGACGATATCCCGGAGATCTATACCCGCGAGACAGAGCACCCTCACGTGATGGACCCAGCGGGCGAAAGCTATCTGCGGCAGGAAGGGCGCGGGCTGTGTATCGGGTTCTATGAACAGCCGTGCAAGCCCTGGGCCGTCGATGGGACACCTTGGGAATTCGGGCATGAACTCTTGCCAGACGACTTTAATAAGATAGAACAAAGCATTGAATTTGCGTATAAAAGATTCCCATCCCTCGCTGAAGCTGGTGTGAAATCTGTGATCCATGGTCCGTTTACCTTTGCCCCGGATGGGAACCCGCTGGTCGGGCCTGTGCCGGGGTTGCGCAACTACTGGTCCGCATGCGGTGTCATGGCCGGGTTTTCACAAGGCGGCGGCGTGGGTCTGACCTTGGCTCAATGGATGATCGAGGGGGAACCGGAACGGGATGTGATGGCCATGGATGTCGCGCGTTTCGGATCATGGATCACACCCGGCTATACACGTCCAAAGGTCGTCGAAAATTATCAGAAACGCTTCTCTGTGGCCTACCCCAACGAAGAACTCCCCGCGGCGCGCCCTTTCCGAACGACACCCATGTACGATATTTTCAGCGAAATGGGCGCCGTCTGGGGCCAACAATACGGGCTGGAAGTTGCCAACTATTTTGCCGTTGAAGATGCTCCGCGCTTTGAAACGCCGTCTTTCCGGCGCTCGGACGCATTCGACGCGACAGCCCGTGAAGTCCGTGCGGTACGTGAAGCGGTCGGCATCAACGAGTTGCAGAACTTTGGCAAGTATCTGGTGCGCGGCGAAGGTGCGCGCGGTTGGCTGGATCGGATCATGGCAGGACGCGTGCCAAAACCGGGACGCCTCAGCCTGAGCCCGATGTTATCGCCCAAGGGACGGCTAATGGGGGATTTCACCATCTCCTGTCTTGGCGATAACCTGTTTCAGCTTACCGCCTCGTACGGAGCGCAAGCCTATCATTGGCGCTGGTTTCAGCTGAACATCGAAGACGACGTTGAAATAGAGAACATCTCAGATACCCGCACTGGGTTTCAGATCGCAGGCCCCCGTGCCCGCGACGTCTTGGAGGAGGCGCGGGGCAAGTCCGTGGACATGAAGTTCATGGGTTTGCGACAGATGACGATTGGCATGGTGGAGTGCCTTGTGCAAAGGGTCAGCTATACCGGCGACCTCGGGTTCGAGATTTATTGCGACACCCAAAGCCAGCGTGCCCTTTGGGAGGTGCTTTGGAAAGCCGGCGCGCGCCACAGAATTGTTCCTTTCGGCATGCGGGCCATGATGTCACTGCGCCTCGATCGATTTTTCGGCAGTTGGATGGCTGAGTTTTCTCCCGACTATACGCCTGGCGAAACCGGGCTGGACCGCTTCATCCACTGGGACAAGGACGCTCAGTTCATTGGACGCGCATCAGCCGAAGCGGAACATGCGCAGGGATCGCCCCGCACATTGATGTGGTTCGAAGTGGACGCCGTCGATGCAGATGTGCATGGCTTTGAACCGATCTGGGTGGACGGCGCAGTTGTGGGGTTCTGTACTTCGGGCGGTTATGCGCATCACAGCGGCGGCTCCCTGGCGATCGGTTTTTTGCCAACCGGAATGGCCACCCAGGTCGACGCTGTCGAAATCGAAATCCTGGGTGACAGACGACCTGCCCGCGTTGTGCGCAGACCCAGCTTTGATCCAGAAGGCATGCGCATGCGTGGATAAGGGCGCCGGGCTTTCTTCATCGCGCAATCTGCCCTAGCGTCTGTACATGTCATTGCCGTCTCCCTGCGCACTGCCCATCCTGATCCTCGCTGCCGGACAATCCAGCCGCATGCGCGGGCGCGACAAATTGATGGAAACAGTGGAAGGGAAACCGCTGATACGGCGACAGGTCGAGATGGCACGCGCCACAACCACCGGCGCCGTACTTGTGACGTTGCCCACATTGGATCACCCGCGTGCGGCACCTCTGGCGGATATAGATGTGTCGCTTATTCCGGTTCCGGATGCCGCGACCCTCGGAATGAGTATTAGCCTCCGTCGTGGCCTGCAGGCCCTGCCCGATGAAGCTCCTGCAGTCATGGTACTTTTAGCTGACCTTCCGGCCTTAACAGCGCCAGATCTCGCCAGAGTTTGCGCAGCTGTCTCCTTTGACACGGATACTTTGATCTGGCGCGGCGCTACGGACGCTGGTGCCCCCGGCCACCCCATTGTCTTTGCCCGCGCGCTTTTCAATACACTTCAGCAGATTACCGGCGATTCCGGGGGCAACGATGTGGTCGCTCAGCACCTTGACCATATGGTTCTCGTCCCTCTGCCCGGGCAACGTGCACGACTCGATCTGGACACACCGGAGGACTGGGACGCCTGGCATGCTCGAAACGCTTAAAACGTCCCGTCGTGAATTCATCTAGATGACATCAATCAAAACACATGCACCGCGCAGGTGTGGCGAAGAACCTGCGGATTTTGTGGTACCCAAGGCCGGACTCGAACCGGCACGTCCGTTAGGACGGGGGATTTTGAATCCCCTGCGTCTACCATTCCGCCACTTGGGCACGTTTGATGTCATTACCCAAGCTTGCGCAGGACGTCCAGCACAAAGAATCCTCATTCTAAAGGAGACGCTTCTTCGATTTGCATGATGCCCGACCCTGCGCTGGTGTAGGTGCCTCTGATTTGATACGCGGTGTCAAAATTTCCGTGGAATCAACTGATACCACTGCTCCTGGAGACACGCGTATGACGGATCACGCCACGCATGAAATCGCCATTTCGGACCGGCTCGACCAACTGGTGGTCAACGCAAATAGTGACACGGTCACGCTCGAATGGATTCTAGGCCAACTCCACGAGCGGGCCTTTGGCCTTTTTCTTTTGGTACTCGCGCTGCCCTGCTGCATCCCGTTTCTCTATGGGATCCCACAAATCGTCGCGTTGCCATTGATGTTTGTGTCCGCGCAGATCCTATTGGGGCGTCAAACCCCCTGGCTGCCCGAGCGCTTGGCCACGCGCAGCGTCTCAGTCGAAGGGTTGCAGAGCCTAGCCCAACGCGCCGGCCCCTGGCTGCGCCGGATTGAGGCGTTTAGTCGTCCGCGCCAAGCCCAACTGACCCGCGCACCGCTGGACCGGATCGTCGGGCTGGCACTGGTGCTGTTTAGCGCATCGATTCTTGTGCCGCTCCCGGGTACTAACACGGTACCGGGCTTTGCCGTTGTTCTCATCTCTATGGGACTGTTGCAGCGCGATGGCATCCTCGTCCTCGTTGGCATGGTACTTGGTACCGCGTGGATCGCGTCCCTGATCTTTGCCGGTGCGACTTTGGCAAGCTTGATCAAAACGTGGATGGGTTTTTGACCCACGCGCGGCTGACAACCATAGCGATCCTCGGCTCCGCCGGATTGCTCGCTGGCGCTTTTATCTTCCAAATGCTTGGCTTTGCACCTTGCCAGATGTGTATTTGGCAACGCTATCCGCATGCGGTCGCCGTTGGTATTGGCCTTACCGCACTTGTGACCCACCAAAACTGGCTTTTATTGATTGGCGCATTGGCGGCTGCGACCACCTCGGTGATTGGTTTTTTCCACGCAGGTGTCGAACAGGGCTGGTGGCAGGGCATTACCAGCTGTTCGGCTGGACCTATCGACAGCCTCAGTGCGGACGATTTACTCGATCAAATCATGTCGGCCCCCTTGGTGCGCTGCGATGATATCCCTTGGGAATTCATCGGTATAAGCATGGCGGGCTGGAATGGGCTGATCTCTTTCGGATTGGTACTCTGCTGGTTTTTGGCGTTCCGTCGCGCTGAGTGATCTGGCCTATCACTGCGCACAACGCCATCCGGGCCACGCCCGGATTCTGAGAATAGTATGTGCGGGCCTGCGCCCGTGCGCCGCTGGATTACGCGCGCTCAGACCTCAGACGTGACATCATACCGATAGAGCCAGTCAAATTGTCCCACCATCAGACCAGGCGCTAAACGACTACCGATTGACAGTGCCCGATGGGCGGCCCATCGAAGCGGACCATGTCGCAAATGATACTTTCGCGCATTTCCTGTAGCAGTCGCAACTATCCGTTTGGTCCGCGCACGCCGCTTGTTCTGATAGGCTTTCAACCCGCCCCCGACGCACACTGAATGCGCCAGAGCCCAAGCATCTTCCAGCGCCATATTTGCGCCCTGCGCAAGAAAGGGCAGTGTTGGATGGGCCGCATCCCCGAGCAAAACAGAAGAGCCAGAAAACCAATTCTCCGCGACGGGGTGGCGAAACAACCCCCAAAGGTGCACCTCTTCCACTTTGTCCAGCAGATGTCTCGCTTGCCCACCAAAGGTCGCGAACGCACGTCGTAAATTCTCGGGATCGTCACGGTGATGCCACCCTTCTTGCGCCCAGGTTTCACGCTCTTCGACCGCCACCACGTTCATCAGTTGGCCGCCCCTAAGCGGGTAACACACCATGTGACGACCCGGCCCCATATATACGCTGACTTCTGATATCGGGTTTTGAGCGGGCACCAACGCGCGCCACGCGACCTGTCCAGTGAACTGCGCATCAGACACCCCATTGATGGCAAAACGGCCGACCGAATGCAGTCCATCTGCAAAGACAACAAGTTCTGTGCTCAGGCGCTCACCCGTTTCGAAATCGACCCTATTTGGCACATTAGGCTCGAATTTTGCCGCGCGGCATCCCAGCTGCACGTCGACACCGGCGTGCACGACAGCCTCGAGCAATACCCGCACTAGATCGGCCCTGTGTACAAAAAGAAACCGCTGATCCGCGCGATGTGTCAGATCAATTTTTGCCACCTCGGCGCCGGCCGCATAGTCTCGCAGTCGCACCTTACCGGCAGCCACAGCGCCAGTTGCCGCGACAGCCCCAAGAACGCCGAGGGCTTTCAACACGGCAGCGCCATTGGGGCTAATTTGAATCCCCGCCCCGACTTCGGCAATCTGCGCAGCCTGTTCCGCGACCGTGACAGCAACGCCCCGTTGAGCAAGCGCGAGCGCCACTGCCAAGCCCCCGATTCCGCCTCCGATTACCAGCGCATCCTGCGGCATGTCACATGTCTCCTAAGATAAAAAGCGCCGCGGCAAGTGCCACGACGCTTTCAGAACCTCGTCGATACTTAACGCCTGGCGATCAGTCGTCGCGATGCACTTTCTCGCGGCGCTCATGCCGCTCTTGCGCCTCAAGGCTCATCGTCGCGATTGGACGTGCGTCCAATCGCTTGAGGGAAATCGGCTCCCCGGTCACGGAGCAATACCCAAATTCGCCCTCTTCAACGCGCCGCAGAGCACTGTCGATCTTGCTCACCAGCTTGCGTTGACGGTCCCGGGTACGCAATTCAAGCGCACGGTCCGTTTCCTCGGAGGCACGGTCCGCGACATCAGGGATGTTACGTGTTCCGTCCTGCAAACCTTCGATGGTATCTTTGCTGTCTGCCAAAAGGTCAGACCGCCAATTCAGAAGTTTGCGACGAAAGTACTCAAGTTGTCGCTCATTCATAAACGGTTCATCTTCCGCCGGTCGATAATCATCCGGCAGGAACGATTCCTGTTTCATTTGCTTCCCCTCAACGTGGCTAACGTGTGTCATACGAACCTTGTCCCTTGGCCAAGCCGCCCCTCGCGGCAGGATGTACCCCAAGACCCGAGATTTGTCACTACACAATCGGGAGGTTTTCTGTGTAATAGGGCATGAGAAAAACACCGCAAAGGGTTGACAACTGCATGAAATTCCAAGGAACCGACGATTACGTCGCCACCGACGACCTGACGATTGCAGTTAATGCAGCCGTGACGCTGGAACGGCCCCTACTCGTTAAAGGCGAACCCGGTACTGGCAAGACGGAATTAGCCCGGCAGGTCGCGCGCGCGCTCGGCCTGGAAATGATCGAATGGAACATCAAATCGACCACCCGCGCCCAGCAGGGGTTGTACGAATATGATGCGGTCAGCCGCTTGCGGGACAGCCAGTTGGGCGAAGAACGCGTACATGATGTGCGCAACTATATCCGCAAGGGAAAGCTATGGCAGGCGTTTGATGCAGAGACAAAAACGGTCCTGCTGATTGATGAGATCGACAAGGCGGATATCGAATTCCCCAACGATCTTTTGCAGGAACTCGATAAGATGGAGTTCTTTGTATATGAGACCGGGGAGACGATTGCTGCGCGCAACCGACCTATTGTCATCATAACCTCTAACAATGAAAAAGAACTACCGGATGCGTTTTTGCGGCGCTGTTTTTTCCACTACATCCGTTTTCCGGATGTGGAGACCCTGCGCCAGATCGTCGAGGTGCATCATCCCGGGATCAAAGAAAATCTGCTGACTACCGCGCTGACACAGTTTTATGATATTCGTGATCAGGCCGGGCTCAAGAAAAAGCCCTCTACCTCGGAAGTATTGGATTGGCTGAAGTTACTCTTGGCCGAAGACCTCACGGCGGAAGATTTAAAAGCCTCCGGCACCAATGCGCTGCCAAAGCTGCATGGCGCACTGTTGAAGAATGAACAGGACGTGCATCTGTTTGAAAGACTTGCCTTCATGGCACGTCGGGAGCGTTAGAAACAGCATGTAAACACAGATCGTCTATCCGGGCACCGTTCGCTGCTCTCTTTCTAGGATAGGCTCGGCCCGCCCCGATACTCAGGAGACCCACATGACTCACTTGCCAGAACTCACTATTCGGGCGCTTGCTCCCTCGGACAAAGCGCAGTGGTCCCACCTTTGGACGGCCTATCTGGCATATTATGAAACAGAACGCCCGCAAGACATCCATGACCTCTATTTTGAGCGCCTTTTGGGGGATGACCCGCAAGACTACACGGGTCTGGTGGCCGAACAGGACGGCCAACTCGTGGGGCTCGTGCATTTCCTCAGCCACCGGCACGGCTGGTCTAAAGAAAACGTCATTTATCTGCAGGATCTTTATGCGGACCCGACGGTGCGAGGCAACGGCATCGGGCGCGCGCTGATCGAAGCCGTGTATGATGCAGGGGATGCGGCGGGCACGCCCACGGTGTATTGGCTGACCCAAGACTTCAACGAAACGGCGCGCAAGCTTTACGATCGCATTGGTGTCAAAACGCCGTTCATCAAGTACAGCCGTCCATGAGGCGATGGATTGCTCTCTCTGGTGTTTTGGTTCTGACGGCCTGTGCCGCACCAACGCGCGATACGGCCTCGCGCACGATGATCGCAGAAACGACTTTACCGCCAATGAAAATGTTCACGGCCCGCGCGCCTGAGGCACCGGTGCCCTCAAATCGTGCGCTGGTACGCGATTTTCTTGATCTGTCCTTCGCATTGGAAAGCGGGAAGGCCTTGCCTGTCTTTACACGGTTTGAAGGGCCAATCTCGTTGCGCGTTACAGGCCGTTCTACGCTGACGCTTATGCCCGATCTGAACGCATTGCTTGGCCGGCTCAGAACGGAAGCGGGTATAGACGTCTCCCTGACAGAACAGGCAGATGCAAGCATCACCATCGAAGCAGTTCCGCGGGCGATGATCCGCAAAACCCTACCGCAGGCGGCGTGCTTTGTTGCGCCGAATGTCTCCTCGATGGCGGAATTCCGGAAAAACCGCCGCAACCCGCGTTCAAATTGGGCGACCCTCAAAACCCGTCAACAGCTTGTCATTGTCGTGCCAAGCGATGTGAGCCCGCAAGAAATTCGCGATTGCCTGCACGAAGAATTGGCTCAGGCACTCGGGCCTTTGAACGATCTCTACAGGCTGCCGAATACGGTTTTCAATGACGACAACGTGCATACTGTTCTTACGCGCTTCGATATGCTTATTCTGCGCGCCACCTACGCGCCGGAGCTTGCTTCGGGTATGACGCGCGGCGACGTGGAAAGCCGACTGCCCGCTATTTTCGCACGCATTAACCCCGACGGACGCAGCATTGCAGCACCAAAAGTTACGCCAACCCCACAAAGCTACGTCCGCGCCATTCAAAGAGCACTTGGCCCGGATGCCAGCAGATCCACGCGCGTCGCCGCAGCCGATGATGCCCTGCGCATTGCTATAGAAGAAGGCTGGCAAGACGGTCGCCGTGGTTTTGCACATTACGCCAAAGGTCGTGCTTTGCAGGCAGAGGATCCTGTAGCTGCCTATGCGCAATTCACCCAAGCACGTGCCGTTTACGCGCGGTCTCCCGCGACCCGACTTCACCGCGCGCATATCTCGACACAACTCGCAGCCTTTGCATTGGCTTCGGGCGATCCGGCCCTTGCCCGCGCACTTGTGACCCCACACATCGCCGTGGCCCGCGACGCTCAGAATGCAGCGCTTTTAACAACGTTGCAATTGATCGAGGCAGAAGCACTGGAGGCCGAGAACAGGTTGTCGCAGGCCAGTATACTGCGACTGGACAGTCTGGGTTGGGCTCGTTACGGGTTCGGGGCGGATTGGGCGGTCGAATTGAAACTGCGCGAGATTTCGGCGCTCAATCCCTCAGCGCCCCCTGTTTGAGGCCCAAGAACGGGTTAAACCAAAGCGCATAGCTATAACACGTGAGGTCAGATGCTCATTCTTATTGGTGCCCTGCTTGGGGCAATCATCGGCGGCACAACAGCGTATCGCCGCAAAGGCAACAGGCTGGACATCGCTCAATACGCAGCGGGCTATGCCATGGCATTTACCGTTGTCAGCATGGTTTTGGCAGTTATCCTTGATCGGACGTTGATCTGACCGGAGCGTTCTGATGTTCCTGCCCTTTTTTGAGATTTTGCGCAAAAACGCGGTGCCTGTTTCACTGCGCGAATTCCTGTCTTTCCTTGAGGGTATGCGCGCCGGGCTTGTAACCTATGACGTGGAGGCGTTTTACTTCCTCGCGCGTCTCACGCTGGTCAAGGATGAGCGCAATATAGACAAATTTGACCGTGCTTTTGCTGCCGCGTTTTCCGGGCTGGAAACGGTAACAGCCGAACAGGTTTTAGAAGCCGTCGATATCCCGCGCGAATGGCTGGAAAAGATGGCTGAAAAGCATCTTTCAGCGGTAGAGAAAGCCGAAATAGATGCTTTAGGTGGCTTTGACAAGCTGATGGAAACACTGAAAAAACGCCTCCAAGAACAACAAGGGCGCCACCAGGGAGGTAACAAGTGGGTCGGCACAGCTGGCACCTCGCCTTTTGGTGCTTACGGCTACAACCCGGAAGGCGTGCGCATCGGACAGGACAGCTCGCGACATAAGCGCGCAGTCAAGGTCTGGGACAAGCGCGAATTCAAGAACCTCGACGACACGGTAGAGCTTGGGACACGCAACATTAAAGTTGCGCTAAAGCGCTTGCGCCGCTGGGCCAGAGACGGCGCGCATGATGAACTGGATCTCAGCGGTACGATAAGGGCCACCGCTGAGCATGGATATCTGGACGTCAAAACCCGGCCGGAGCGTCGCAATGCCGTGAAGGTTTTGCTGTTTCTTGACGTGGGCGGCTCCATGGACCCCTATGTGAAAATGGTCGAAGAACTGTTCTCAGCTGCGCGGGCTGAGTTCAAACATCTGGAGTACTATTACTTCCATAACTGTCTCTATGGAGGGGTTTGGCGCGATAATCGTCGTCGTTGGGATGCACAAATACCGACACACGAAGTCTTGCGCACCTATGGCGGGGACTACAAATGCATCTTTGTCGGCGATGCGTCGATGTCACCCTACGAAGTCGCCTACCCCGGCGGCGCCAATGAACACTGGAACGCTGAAAGCGGTGCCACATGGCTTACGCGTGCACGCGATCAATGGCCCGGCACGCTATGGATCAACCCGGTGCCTGAGAAATACTGGGCTTACGCGCAGTCCATCGGCATGATCCAAGACGTCATGGGTCCAGATGCAATGGTCCCAATGACACTGGAAGGCCTGTCACGCGGTATGAAGACATTGGGGCGGTAAACTCCCCAGCGGTGCGCGCACAACACATTAGAATTTTGTCTCTCACACGCGCCATACGGTTGCCGCCAGTAGGTTTGCGCCCCATGTATACAACATGATTAAGCTGACCCCGATCATTCTGGCCATTTTGTATGGCTTCGTCATGTACCGCTTCTCCACCTGGCGCACGTCCAAGGCGCTTGATGCGCAATCGACGGAGCTTGCCGATCCGATGCTCAAAGTGATGAGTGACAGGATGGCGGCGGCGTTGGAAGTCGACCGTATTCGCGTCTACATCTACGAGATTGATCCGGTAAACGGGCTGGCAGCCCCCGACGGGCGCATTTTCATCACGCGTGGATTTTACGACAAGTTTCGCGCCGGTGAGGTGTCAGCCGATGAAATGGCCAGCGTGATTGCCCATGAACTGGGGCATGTGGCCCTGGGACATTCCCGGCGGCGGATGATCGATTTCTCGGGACAAAATGCGCTGCGCACGGCGCTTGCAATGGTGATCGGACGTTTCATCCCAGGTGTCGGTCCTATTATTGCAGGCGCATTAACATCGCTTTTGGCGGCGCGCCTGTCGCGTAGCGACGAATACGAGGCCGACGCCTATGCCGCCGCCTTGCTGACTAAGGCAGGTATAGGTGTCGACCCTCAGATCAGCCTCTTTCGCAAACTGGAACGCCTGACCTCCGCACCTGGTGGGACCGCCCCGGCTTGGCTCCTCAGCCATCCCAAAACTGGCGAGCGGATCAAGGCGTTGGAAACGCTGCAAGCAAAGTGGAGCAGGTTGCCACAAAGCTGAACCTAAGACACCGCCTTGGCACAGCGCGGCAAGCGGGCCTTTTTCAAGAGCGCGCGCATCTGCCAATCCTTGCCAGACAGACGACGCGCCTCGGTCAGAACATCCGCAGCGGTCGCCTCCACAACATCGGGCGACCGGAGCCAACAGTCATAAAGAAAGCCATCAGGGTCAATACGCATCAGATCCTCTTCGGCAAGTATGTGGCGCGGAAAATCTTTTGCGTTCAATGTCATAATAGCATCTGCTGAAGTAGAGACAGCCAAAGCCAGCACGTGAATGTCATTGACATCCGGCAGCCAAAGCCGCGCGGTCAGACCGTCCGGCGGGGTTACACTGGCCGATGAAAAAGCCATTTCCGCCAAGGCGATTTCTGTCCGCGCTTGCGCCTCGCCTTCGGGCCCAAGCTTGCGCGCCGCACGGGCCCATTCTTCGAGAATGCGCGGCGACCAGATCGGAACGAAAGCGCCCCGTTTTGCGACCCCCAACACCATTTCGCGCATCACCGTTGGGTAGAGAACGCAGGTGTCGATCACGAGTTTCACAGTTGGAAAAACAGCGATTTGAGATATCCGCTTTCAGAGAGTTGCGGCAATTGCGGATGATCCGGCCCGGCAAAACCGGTGTGTATGATCGCGCCTTGACGCCCTGCCCGCCCGATACCGCGTGCTGATGCCGCACGAAAGCTACCAAGATCAACCGCATGTGAACAAGAGCAAAGGCCCAACACCCCACCAGGTGCAACCAAGGGAGCCGCGAGACGCGCAATCCGTTCATAGGCACGCAACCCTGCGTCGAGCGCCTGCCGTGATGGCGCAAATGCAGGTGGGTCGCAGATGACCACATCAAATTGAGCGCCCTCTTGTGCCAAGGCGGCGAGCACATCAAAGGCATCCCCTTGGCGGATGTCAAAGCGCGCGCCAACACCTGTCACTTCTGCGCCGCGCTGCGCCAGATCCAACGCCGGAAGGGAGCCGTCCACGGCAAGCGCATGATCCGCCCCTTGCGCCAGAGCCGCCAAAGAGAAACCGCCCACGTGGGAAAAGACGTCCAAGACCCGCGCGCCCTGCGACAGACGTGCCGCAAAAGCATGGTTCGGGCGCTGGTCGTAAAACAACCCGGTCTTTTGCCCGCCCATCAGATCCGCCATGTAGCGGGCACCATTCATCGGCACTTCGATTGGCGCTTCGGGTGCTGAACCGCGCAAGACGACGTTCACATCATCCAGCCCCTCCAAGGCGCGGGCGCGTCCACCGGCATTCTTGAGAACGGTCTCCACGCCGGTGACTGCGACCAAGGCCGCAACCAGGGGTTCAATCAGGGCATCCGCCCAGGCCGCGTTCGGTTGTACCACGCATGTCGTCCCAAAACGGTCGATAATGACACCTGGTAAACCATCCGCTTCCGCATGAATCAGTCGATAAAAATCAGTATCAAACAGCCTCTGACGCGCGGTGAGCGCACGCGATAGTCTGATTTCAAACCAGCTTTGATCGATCTGTGCCTCTGGATTTCGGTCCAGCATCCGACAAATGATTTTGGAATTTGGGTTCAGCGCAACCAACCCAAGCACCTGACGCCCGTCATCCTCGAGGCGTGCCAATGTACCAGGCGCCTTGGATTTCGTGCGTCGATCCGTGACGAGTTCATTCGCATAGACCCAAGGGTAGCCATGCCGAACAGCGCGAGCGTTCGCCTTGGGGCGCAAGCGCACAACGGGTACATCAGCAGCGGCGGAGGCGGGGTCAGAAACAGGCTCTATCATGGGGTTTTCCTCTACTCTGGTTCAGGCGGTCATGAAAGCATTGAATCTTGCGGCCCCAGTCTGCCGACGCCCACAGTGACCGTGAGCCCTCGTGATCAAGCAGGAAAATACGTGCTGGAACGCGCTGTTTTAAGCGTCAGACGCGCAACGCGCAGCGTAAAGGCGACAACGCCATAGGCGGCCATTCTCCAAACTTGCAACAGACGTCAATTTCGCGCGCGGGACCGCCAACCGCCTCGACGTCGGGGGGTGGCCATACCGGTCAGGCCCTCGTTCATCACATCATTCATCGGATGACCGGGGTTTTGCGGTGCATGGCGCGCAATGAGGGTGCGCAACGTCTGACCGGTGTCTTGCTCCATCGGCAAGCTCAGCGCCCAGTCCAAGAAAATGCTGCGGCATTCCGATTTAGCAATGCCTTCAATGCGATAGGCTTCCAGTATGAGCCCCTTTGGATCGTCGTCGGTCCCTTTCATTGTACCTCTTCCAGTCCTGAATATGGGGCAAGCGCGCAGGATATTATCGCGTCGCAATGCGTGTAGCTTTCTTGCAGCGTCGCCTCAAGAGCCTGCAGGCTTTCAGCGCCGGTTGCACGTCGTAGAAAATTCTGCGCTGCCAGTCCGAACGCGTCTGTTGGCAAGGGGGCGTCTGACAACAACCGAAGCGTCGTGTTGAGGGTCCCAAAAAGCGCAGCAGCCGAGGCCAGATGATCTGCCTCCTGCTCAGTGATCAGCTTTGCAGTGACGGCACCTTTCAGGCCAGCCTGTGTATCCGCACCAGGATTTCCTGAGAGCAAAGCACCTGCCTGTGCCATCAACTCAATTTCCTGCAGACGCCCCGCACCAATTTTCACGTCCCACAGGCTTGCTGATGTTTTGGCATCGCGAATGCGGTTCTGCATCCGAGCAACTTCTCGCGCCACTTCAATCTTTTTGCGCGGCGCCTTCAACAAACCGTTCAAAAACTGCTCCATGTCAGCGCCCAGATCCTGTGGCCCGGTCACGACTTCTGCACGGATAAGCGCCAGATGTTCCCACAACCAGGCCTGATCCTGCTGATAGCTCTTGAAAGCGGGCCAACTGGTTGCGACGGGCCCCTGGTTGCCAGACGGGCGCAGACGCATGTCCACCTCAAACAGCTTGCCTTGTGCCATCGGCGCGCTTAGTGCGGTGATCAAAGCTTGGGTAAGGCGCGCGTAATAAAGCCTCGCAGCTATGGGTTTTTTTCCATTAGAAATTTCTTCTTCCAAGGGATCATAGATGACGATCAGGTCGAGATCAGATCCCGCATTGAGCGTCCCTGCCCCAAGCGATCCCATCCCCATCACAATCGCCCCACGTCCCGGCGGCGTTCCGTATTTATGGGAAAACACCTCGATCACGCGCGGCCAAAGACCACAGAGCACGGCGCGGGCCAAATCCGTGTATTGCGCATTCGCTTCCTGCGCGGTGATGAGCCCACGCAGAAGATGGACGCCAATCCGAAAATGCCACTCCTTGTGCCACCTTCGAGCAGCATCAAGCTGGCGCTCGTAATCGTCTTCGACACTTAAAACTACGTCCAAGCCTTGCGCGAGTCGTCTCTGACCCGGCCAAACGATGAAAAAATCGCCCCCGATAACTGCATCAAAAACACCAGCATTGCGGGAAAGATACTGCGCCAATGCGGGCGACGTCCCCGTGATATCGACGATAAGATCTGTGAGCTGTGGATTTGCCTCGAGTAACGAAAAGAGCTGCACCCCCGCAGGTAGTCCCGCCAGAAAACCGTCAAAGGCCACCAGTGCCTCCTGTGGGCGTGCCGCTTCGCTAAGACGACGGAGCAATTCCGGCCTGACCCGTTCGAAAATCTGTCGGCTTCGGCTGCTGCGCAATGCGGGATAGCTGACCCACCGATTTAAGATACCCGGGTCCAACTGCGCGTCAGCAGGCTTTTCTGCCGTTTTCTGGGGCGAAAAAAACCCTTCGGTCAACTCGTGAACGGTTACCAGACGCGCTTCAATATCGGTCTGCAGTTCCGCGACCGTGGTATCCATCATTGCGGCAAGACGGGCGAACCCTTCGTCCTGACGCGGCAACGAATGAGTCTGAGCATCCTGGATCATCTGCAACCGGTGCTCAACCGTCCGATGCGATACGTAATGCGTTTCCAACGTTTCGGCGACATCAGTCTCTACCCAGCCCTTTTGTGCCAGAATACGCAATCCTGGCACTGTCCCCCGGCAGCGCAGATCCGCATCGCGCCCCCCGGCGATCAACTGGCGGGTTTGCGTGAAAAACTCGATCTCGCGTATCCCGCCGCGTCCCAGTTTCATGTTGTGGCCCGGCAGCGTTATCGGCCCACCGAAACCCTTGTGTTCACGTATAGCCAAACGCATGTCATGCGCGTCCTGGATCGCGGCAAAATCCAGATGTCGCCGCCAGATGAAAGGTCGGAGCGTCGCCAGAAAATGCGCACCAGCCTGAGCATCCCCCGCCGCGACCCGTGCTTTGATGTAGGCGGCACGTTCCCAGGTCCGACCAAGGCTCTCGTAGTAGCGCTCTGCGGCCTCCATCGCGATACACACAGGCGTGACCGAAGGGTCGGGCCGAAGACGCAAATCTGTGCGGAAGACGTATCCTTGAGATGTAATTTCGCTCAGCGTCGCGGTCATTTCGCGCGTGGCACGGCTGAAGGCCGCGCGCACTTCGTGGTAGTCAGAACTGTCAAAACGCGTCTCATCAAACAGACAGATCAAATCGATGTCAGATGAGTAATTCAGCTCCCCCGCACCCATTTTGCCCATGGCGAGAACCACCATGCCAGCGGCTTCTTCTGCGTTTTGCGGCTGCATGCCCGGAAGCTTTCCGCGCTGTATTTGCCGTGAAACAGCCATGCGCAAAGCCGCCTGGCACGCTGCATCCGCAAAGTCAGACAGCGTTTGCGTTACTTTCTCCAACGGCCAGGCCGCTGCAAGATCCGCCAGAGCAACCAACAAAGCGATCCGCCGCTTAACCTGGCGCAGCCCATCCGCAAGGGCGTCGCGGGACATGGTATGGACTGAATTGATTTCGGCCTTTACCGCAGCATCAAGATCCCACACGGACGCGCTCAACCATTGCGCCTCTTTTTCTATCAGAACCGCAAGATAAGGGCTGCATCCGGCAGTGCCCGCGATCAATGCAGCTAAGTCAGGCGTCAGGTCCGGCACCTGTTTTGCGATGTCCCAGCCTTTTTCAGCGTCGAACGGGCGCGGTACCTGCCGAATAGAACGTGATAAATCCATACACTAGGTGTCGCCTTCTGCAGTGAGGACGTCAATCTAGGATTGCAGGTTGTAGGAAAAATCTGGCTTACCTGCTTAAAACCACAGGGAGCCTACGTTCAGAACCACACGGGAACTTCGTAATCCACTGTAAAAATTGAGTTTTAAAAATAAATGTAAATAACATTCACATTTTTCCTTGCACTTTGCCGCGCAAATGCCAATTTGTTTAATGTGAAGAGCATTCACATCCGGGACACACCCGGCCCCGACATAACATTTGAAAGGCACATTTATGACTACCCTGTCGCAAACCGCCCCCGTTGCCCATCAGCTTGGCTGGTTCGCTCGCGCTGAAATCTGGCTCGATACAAAGGGCAAAGGCGCATGGATCGCAGCCATGGTTCTTGGCTTCATTCTTTTTTGGCCGGTCGGCCTGGCCCTGTTGGCCTATATGATCTGGAGAAAACGCATGTTTAACTCTTCCTGCTGTTCACCTGCCGCATCATGGCGCAGCGCCTCCAACACCCTGCGCCCCAGCGGAAACAGCGCTTTTGATGCTTACAAGGCAGACACCCTGCGTCGCCTCGAAGAAGAGCAAGGCAAATTTGAAGCTTTCCTTGAGCGCCTGCGCGAGGCAAAAGACAAATCGGAGTTCGATCAGTTTATGGACGAACGCGCCAAAAAAGCCGAAGAGCGCGCGCAAGAAGCGTGATCCATGGGCGACCCATCCGGTTTCCGGTTTTTACCGGAGGCCGGCCGTTTTTGAAGATAGGCACGAAGATGATAACGACGACACCCGACCCACAGGCTCAACCAGAGTTCTACCAGGATGTGGCCCTCAAGAGGCTGCTCGCTTGGTTTGTGGATGCCTTGATCACTCTGTTGGCCTGCATTGTCATCTTGCCGTTTACCGCCTTTACCGGCATTTTCTTTTTCCCATTGCTGTTTTTAGTCGTTGGGTTTGCGTACCGCGTCGCGACTATAGCTAATGGGTCTGCCACCTGGGGGATGCGCCTCATGGCGATTGAGCTGCGCACAGCCTCCGGTGCGCCCATGGACGCCGGCAGCGCCTTTACGCATACGCTGGGGTATACTCTCAGCTGGACCGTTCCAGTTTTTCAGTTGATTTCAATGGTTATGATGGCCGCCACTGAGCGTGGACAGGGCCTGACGGACCATGTCATGGGCAGCGTCATGATCAATAGAAAGGCATTGCAGCGTTAACGTTTGACCGCTTGCCTTTGCCGCATTGTAATTGTTATCGTAGAGTAAATGTCTGAGCGGGACACCGATGCGCCACACGTTACCTATCGCGCCACAATTTTATGTTACGGCTCCCCAGCCGTGTCCCTATCTGGAAGGCCGGATGGAGCGGAAGCTCTTTACTGCTTTGCAGGGAGAGAGTGCGGACCGTCTAAACGATAGCCTATCACAGCAGGGGTTCCGTCGGTCTCAGAATGTTTTGTACCGACCGTCCTGCGCTGAATGCTCCGCCTGTTTATCGGCGCGGATCAAAGTGGCGGATTTCAAGATGTCCCGCGGGCAGAAACGGGTCGCCAAACGCAACTCGGACATTGCGCGTCAAGCCACCTCGCCCTGGGCGTCCGAAGAACAATACGAGCTTTTCCGCAGCTACCTCGACAGCCGCCACGCAGATGGGGGCATGGCGGATATGGATGTCTTTGAGTTCGCGGCGATGATCGAGGAAACGCCAATCCGCAGCCGCGTCGTGGAATACAAACTGAAAGGGAGCGGTGGACTGATTGGTGTCAGCCTGACCGATGTGCTTTCTGATGGTTTAAGCATGGTCTATTCTTTTTATGCGCCACACATGCAGCGTCGGTCGCTTGGCACGTACATGATCCTGGATCATGTGGAGATCGCGCGCGAAGCCGGGCTTCCCTATGTGTATTTGGGCTATTGGGTACCGGGTAGCCAAAAAATGGGCTATAAATCCAAGTTTTCAGGGCTCGAGGTCTATATCGCAGGTCAGTGGCAAACCGTTACGGACCCAGAGGCATACGATTCGAAAATGCATCCTTTGTCGACGGATCCAATTGCAGAACAGGTGGCGAATATACAGTTGCCGGATACGCGCCCTACGACCATTCGCTAAGGTTGCGTGTCTCTCGCACCGTTACATCGGTACTCGTCTGCTAGGCCGATACTTTAGCTTTTGTTATAGGGCAGTACATTGTGCAGGCGATGATATGGCGCCTTTTGCACAGCTTCATCCAGATCGACGCGGCTTCTCACTTCTGAAGGGGCCCGCATCATGGACAGACCGCCTGCCAAAGCCAGAGCGCTTGCACCGACGATGCCGCCGATCAGGAGCCATTCTGTGGTCAGAGCTTCAAACATTGGGTTCTCCTTCTGTCCCAATATAACATCCGGGGGTTAAAAATACACCCCCTCTTAACATTGCATCACCCGGCAGCCGACAGCAGCGTGATTAATCTTTCGGTCTCTTCACACGCCCGACGCGCAGTTCTGGCCCGCCTGCGGATGGTTTTACGCCCCAAAGTTGTCACAAAACCGCTTATTAGAGACAGTGCAAGCGCCAAAGCCGCCGCCGCTCCGTCCAGCAAGCCGCCCAAGACCGCGCCTCCCCCCGCCAGTATGACACCCCCGGCGACGCGCTGGCTCCACACCCCCATGATCTCATCCTGGTCGGTGACTTCTTCCAGCGCATTGCGCAACCGATCAAGCCGCCTGCCGAGCAGTTCGAGAACCTGAGGTCGGATTTCAGGACTCTGGGCCAACGCCACGGCTGAAATCAACCGACTCCGTTCCGTGGCATCCGTGCATATGGCATCGACAAGACTTTCCAAAATGGCCCTGTCGGCAGAACGTGCGTTCCCAATATCAAGGATATAGGCCAGCAAAGCAGTGGTCTTGTTTGGCGGTATCTCGTTTCTAGTGTTCACGCCAAACGGGCTTTCCCTAGCTGCGGCCCCCTGCCCTTAATTCGGGATCAGGTCAGGAATGATCGTTACAATGCCCGGGACTGTCCACAAGAGCGCAAGCCCAAAGACCTGAATAAGCACGAACGGTATGATCCCACGGTAAATATGGCCGGTTGTAACTTCTTTGGGCGCGACCCCACGCAGGTAGAAGAGCGCAAAACCAAAGGGCGGCGTCAAGAACGAGGTCTGCAAGTTGACCGCGATCATGATTGTCACCCATTTGGGATCAAATGTACCGCCATAAATCACGGGACCCACGATGGGGATCACGATGTAGATGATCTCCAGAAAATCGAGCACGAAACCCAGTACAAAGAGCACCAGCATCACGATCAGGAAGACAGTGAACTCATTGTCGAAGGATTTCAGGAACTGCTGGATATAGTGCTCTCCACCAAAGGAAATTACCACCAGGTTCAGCAGTTGTGACCCGATCAGAATGGTGAAAACCATGCTGGTGACCTTGGCCGTTTCCCGCACGACCGGCGACAGAACACCCGAAGTAAAGAGGATCCAGCAGGAAAACAGCAGGCCGAACATCGCGTATAAATACGCACCGTAGGCCACGAAGAAGGCAAACCAACTTTCAAAGCCGACCTCGCTCGTGTTGATCCGCAGATCAAAATTGATGCCCACAAGGATACATACGATGATCGCAAGCGTGGACCAAATGATGATCTTGGGGCTGCGGTCCTCATCCTTGAGCTTGCGGTAGGCCGCGAGCATGATCGCACCGCCTGCACCTAGTGCAGCTGCCGGCGTGGGGTTGGTAATACCGCCAAGGATCGAACCGAGCACCGCCACGATCAGAATGAGCGGCGGGAAGACCACCCGAATGAGTTCATTCTTGGCGCAGATACCGGTCGCATAGACCACGCCATACATCACAGCCGCAAAAGGCAAGGCGAGGAGGACAACCATAGTCCCTGCGGTCGTCACCGGTGAAATGACGACAATATCGAGCAATAGCATCAGCACGACCCCGACCCCGCCAATGATCAGCGGTTGCGGAGAAGACGAAGGCGACACACCCCGTGCAGTGGTCATGAAAAGCCCCGCAATGATCAAGATAATCGCGAGCCCGGTACCGATGGGCGCCGCGTCCGAAATCTTGTCCTCCAGCGCTTGTGTCAGTTCTTCTTCGGTCAGTTGTTGGGACTGCTGCACGCCGCCCGCTGCATCGATTTCTGCCTGCTGTGCGAGCGCGGCGTCCCAAGCAGCCTGACCGTGCAATTCGATCATCGATGCCTGACATTGCTCGCCCACATTGGTGCGCAGTGAGGCACCCTGCCCGATATCAGAGAAACGAGACACGTCAGTCGACTGGCTGCCGACGATCCCGATATTGCCCAGAAGAATAGTGCCGACCACGATCAACACAGGAGCGCCAAGGAACCAGGTGAAGGCTTCATTGCGGGTGATGGGTTCGGCGTTGGTGCTGCCCATTTCAACCGCAGGCGCTTTGTCAGGGTGCAGCAACGCATAGCCAAAGGCATAAAGTGCATAGAGCAACGCCAGCATAATCCCCGGCAAAAGTGCCGCCTGAAACAGTGTTCCGACCGAGAGAACCGCTGGTTCGCCCAGATAGGTCAGTGCATCGGTGCAACCTGCTACATTTGCACGGCGTTCCTGTGCGGCGGAATAAAGATCCCCCGCCAGCGTGCCCAACAAAACGATCACAATCGAGGGCGGAATGATCTGCCCCAAGGTGCCAGAGGCAGCAATCACGCCGGTCGACAGTTCCGGAGAATAATTGTTGCGCAACATTGTCGGCAAGGCCAGCAAACCCATCGTAACAACGGTCGCCCCGACAATACCGGTCGAAGCGGCAAGAAATGCACCCACAACAACGATAGACACCGCAAGACCGCCAGGCAGAGGGCCGAAGACCCGGGCCATAGTGGTCAGCAGATCGTTGGCAATCTTGGAACGTTCGAGCGTGATGCCCATCAGAACAAACATCAAAACGGCCAGCAGGGTTTCGATAGATTGACCCGCCAGGACACGTTCGTTCATGCGGTTCACAACGAAGGAGACGTTGCGATCCAAGGCAACTTCCCACCCACTCGGGAACACAGGTTCTTCGATGCGTGGCAATTCAGGATATCGGAAAATGGATATCGTGTCAGATTTGATACCAGAATTCACCAAGTCTCGATAAACTTGACTGCTGGTGTCAATCGCCTGGTGGATCAGCAAACCGGCACTGTCCAAAGCGGCAATAATCCCGAAGGAGATCACCCCTGCGCCCGCAATGGCAAATGCCACCGGGAAACCTGACAGGATGCCGCCAAAGAGGCATATCGCTACGATGATGAGGCCGACTTCTACGCCATCTAGACCAAAAAACATGGGTTTTTCCCTTTTCCGCACCGCCATTTGGCGTGCTTAATCCTAACGCAGGGTTAGTGCGTACCCTCATATGCTTCTTCACCATCGCCCAGCGTGTCGCGGTCGAGGTATTTGGCAGCACTCTCTTCGCCTTCGCGCCATTCCTGAAAAGAACGGAAGAACATCGCCATCGCCTGCACAAACACCATTGCGGTAAAGGCGCAGAGCAATATCTTGAAGAGGAAGTATCCGTTGAACCCGTTCGGGCTGAAACCGATGGTCTCCACGTTCCAACGCAAGGCGCGGGATTTGTTGATCAGACGGTCCAGCGTGTCAGAGGCCGATGGGTTTGGCACGATCAGGTGACGCCACAGGAAAAACCAACCATAAAGCCAGATGATCACCGCAACGGGCATCATAAAGAACAACGCCCCAAACATGTCGATGACCTTCTTGGTCCGAAAGCGGACCGCAGAATAGACCAGATCCACCCGCACATGGCCGCCCTGAACAAAGGTGTAGGCCATGCAAAGACAGACTACCATCGCGTTGTAAAGCTTGAGCTCCTCGGCAAACCAGCTGATGTCAAACTGCAGAGGGATGCCAAATCCGATCGAAATATCGGGGCGCGTGAAAATCCGCTGCATGAAGACAATCAAGATCTGTTGCAGCACCATGAGCAAACCGGCCCAAGCGAAGAAACGCCCAACCGTGTTAGCGATGCCTTCAAGCACCTGCACGTAGCCCCACATGATCTTTTGGCGCCAGATACCAATGCCAAACATGACCAGAAAGGCCGTGAAAACGACGAAGAAGAATTCCACCGAGCCGCCATAGTAGACAAAGCGCATGACCGCTTGTTTGTCCGACCAGTCCAGCCAAAGCGATGGATGAAGAATGGCGTAGAAGAAGTTGTAAAACGCCATGAAAATGTTGGTGATGAACCAACTTATTCCGCCTAAAACGATCTCTAGACCGCCGGCAGCAGCCGCTTCGTTCTCCATATCTCCCCCTCTCTGGTAGGCGCCGCAGCGCGTCCAAAGCCCGTTGTCATTCCGTTTCTTGCGGAAGTGTATCGTTGCAAGGGGCCGACGTATAGCCAGCCCCTGCTTGTCTTTTCAAAGTAACTTAGCCGTTTGCCAGCACGCGGTTGCGCTGCTCGACGTAGAAACCATCAGATTTAAGCAACCAGTCAGAGCTTTGCGCCAGTGATTCCTCAAAGGAGGTACGGATCTTGGCAAAGAGCTCGTCGCCCATGTTCTCATCGAGAACGGTCTTGGAAGCGGCACCAAAGGCGTCCCAAACGTCATCCGGGAACTGCAGCGCCTTCACGCCTTGCGCCTGTAGACGCGCAAGAGCCGCACCATTGTTGGCAAGTGTTTCCGCCAACTGGTAGTGCGTTGTGGCCATCGCCGCATTCGCCACGATCGCCTGATGCGCTGGCGACAGCTCATTGTAGACGTCGAGGTTGAAACCAGCGGCCAAGGCAGAGCCTGGCTCGTGGAAACCAGCTGTGTAGTAGACTTTGGCCACTTCCTGGAAGCCGGCGCGCTCATCCGCAAACGGGCCAACCCACTCCAAACCGTCAAGAGCACCAGAGGACAGCGCTTGATAAAGCTCACCGCCGGGGATGTTTTGTACAGAAGCACCGAGCTCGCCCAGCACTTTGCCACCAAGGCCCGGCATGCGGAACTTCAGGCCGTTGAAGTCTTCCGCGGAATTGATTTCCTTGCGGAACCAGCCACCGGACTGTGAGCCTGAGTTGCCTGCAAGGAATGACTTGAGGTTGAAGATCTCGCCCAGTTCGGTGTGCAGATCATGGCCGCCACCGTGATGGTACCAGTTTGTTACTTCCTGTGCAGTGCCGCCAAAGGGCACGGCAGTGAAGTAGGCGTAGCCTGGATGCTGACCGATGAAATAGTAGTCAGCCGAATGATAAAGGTCGGCCTGACCGGATGACACCGCGTCGAAAACCTCGAAAGCACCAACCAGTTCGCCGGGTGCTTTTTTGTCGATGGTCAATGTGCCATCTGACATCGCGTCGACCATTTCGTTGAAATAGGTAGCCGCGTCATCCAGAACCGCGAAACCGCGGGGCCAGGACGTGACCATTGTCAGGGTCCGATTGCCTTGGGCGTAAGCTGGTGCTGCCAAAGTCGTAGCGGCAGCGGCCGAGCCGCCGAGTGCAGATGTCTTCAAAAATGAACGACGATCCATGTGGGTTACTCCTCCCAGTATTTTGACGTCCGCACGCGCATTCGCGCGCGGCTTGTTTAAGGTGTGCGCGACCCTAACGATGCTCGCGCACAAAGGAATACCTAATACTGCGTAGAGAAGTACAAAAACTTACGATTCATTAACGTAGCAAGCAGAATCCTTGCACTTTTCTTGCCGTAAGCCTGTTCAACAGTCCCTCCGTCGGCTTTGCACACCCTTTGCTTTTGCACGAATTGACCGTAAAAAAACGCATGAAGCGGATTCCTGCCAGTTTGCGCCCGAGTTATGCGCAAAAACTATCGCTCGTCGCGACGGTTCCGCTGATTGCTGCCGTGGCCGCCATTGCGGTTCTTGTGGCCTATCAGTCCCGCGCCCTCGCCGAACGAGAAATTCGCGCGCTTGAAACGCAGCTCATCGAGGCCAAAAAAGTGGAGCTGCGCAACTACGTGACCCAGGCCCGCAACGGTTTTTACTTTATCTACGGCAATGCCGCTCCGGATGATGACGAAGCAAAAGCGCAAGTCGCGCAGATCTTATCTGCGATGATCTACGGTGCGGACGGATTCTTTTTTGTCTACGATTATGATGGCATCAACCTTGTCAGCCCGCGGCAAACGGAACGGATCAACCGCAACTGGCTAGAAGAGATCGACAGCGAAGGCACACCCGTGGTCGCCGAAATGATCAGCATTGCCCGCCAGGGGGATGGATATCTGACACATCAATGGCCCAAACCCTCCACCGGGCAAGAGGCGCGCATGATTACCTATGTGACCAGCTTTCCCAGTTGGCGGTGGGCTGTGGGTACGGGAGTTTTCATTGATGATGTCCTCGCCACCGTGGCAACGGCACGCGCCGAGGTAGAGACGCGGGTAAAGCAAACCTTCCTTTATATCGGCGTCATCACGTTGGCCGCATTGCTGGCGGTTTTTTTCACCGGCATGCTTTTGAACATCCGCGAACGACGGCTCGCAGACGTCAAATTAAAGCGACTCACGCAGCGCGTGCTTGATGCACAAGAAGAAGAACGCGGACGCGTCGCGCGCGAACTGCATGACGGTATCAGCCAAATCCTTGTCGGTGTGCGCTACGCGTTGGATACCGCGCGCCGCAAACTCGATCGCGGTGATGCCAGTGCCGCCGCCCCACTTGGCAAAGGAATCGAGACTTTAGGCGAGGCAATTTCCGAAGTCCGGCGCATCAGCAGGGATCTGCGCCCCGGTATGCTGGATGATCTAGGCCTTGGCCCCGCAATCAAAAATCTCACCGAAGAATTTCAGGAACGCACTGAAATAGAGACTTCTTTTTCAACTGTGGTGTTCCGAAACCGTCTCGATCCGGACGCAAAGATCGCGCTTTACCGGATCGCCCAAGAAGCGCTGACCAATGTGGAACGGCACGCCTGTGCCACCCATGTTCGGATTGATTTGCGAGGACACGCGCAGGGCGCGACGTTGCGGATCGAAGACAACGGACGCGGATTGCAGGCCTCGGCTGATCTGCCCACGCCCGGTCTTGGCCTGCGCAACATGCAGGAGCGGGTTGATCAACTTGACGGCGATTTCCAGGTTTCAAGCCCGCGCAACGGACACGGAACAATTGTCGAGGTTTCAGTTCCCTTATCGCATCTTCTGCCACCCGAAACCGATGAGACACGCCAAAAGAGGCTACCCGCATGAATTCTCCCAAGGACACCGTCAAAATTCTGGTCGTGGACGATCACCCGCTTGTGGCTGAGGGCATCCAATCCATCCTTGAAAGCTACGATGATCTACGCGTCGTCGGCTGTTGTAATTCAGCGCGCGACGCCATCGACAATCTCGATAGCTATGACCCAGACGTCATTCTGATGGATCTGAACATGCCGGACATGGGCGGATTGACCGCGACAGAAATCCTGCTGGAACGCAGACCGGGCATGCGGGTTCTCGTGTTGTCGATGCACGACAGCCCTGAATACATCGCATCTGCCCTTAATCACGGCGCCATGGGCTATGTGCTGAAGGACGTTCCAACCGATGAAATCAAGCAGGCTATCGATACGGTTATGTCCGGCAAGCGTTACCTGTGCACCGGGGCCAGCGGGTCTTTGCGCCCAAAAGAAGACGACAGACGCGAACCCCTTACTGGACGGGAACAGACGATCCTGCTGCAGTTGGCGCAAGGCAAATCCAACAAGGAAGTGGCAAACACGCTGGATATCTCAGTGCGCACGGTCGAAACACACCGCAAGAATATCAAGCGCAAACTAGGTATCTCCAGCACCGCCGGTTTGACGCGATATGCGATGGAACACGGCGTTCTCCAAGGCACAGGAACGGCTTAGTTAGAGACAAATATCTACGCTTTTCCTCGTATTGTCCGCAGCACTTGTCGTCGTCAAAATGTACGGAAGTGAAGGTCAAACGGAACATCAATCAAGCGGTCTCGTTGATTTCTAGGCGCGCGCTGACTCCATCAGGGCACAATCACTCTGGAGCAGTTACGCAAAACACTGTTAGCCTATCCAAAAAGGACAATTTCAGGGAGTGCCCGCAATGCGGCTCAGGCAAATCGATGGCACTTTTGCGGTGGCCCAATTATCAGCGGATGCGGATGTGCCACCTTGGGCGCACGGTCCCGCTCCCACCGCGGTCATCAGAACAGAAGACGAGTTAACGATCGTTTGTGACGCGACACGTGTACCGCACGGTGTGAACGCGCAAAAAGAATGGGCCTGCTTTCGCAGTATTGGCCCCTTCGCCTTTGACGAAGCCGGTATCCTGGCGTCATTGGTAACCCCAATTTCGGACCGTGGCATTGGTGTATTTGTATTGTGCACTTTTGATGGGGAACACATCTTTTGCCCCACCACGATGTTCGAAGATGTAAGGAAAACCCTCGAAGAGCAGGGACATGTTTTTGACGCATGACCCGTTTGCCGTTCATTATTAACCCATAGAACCGCAGACATTACAGGACTGTGCGCAGCGTATGGCTGCTGCACAATCAGTCTCTACTCGGCACATCAGGCTCTGAATTGCAGTGTCATTGACATAACTCGTTTTGAAGACACACATTTGGCTGCCGTGGGCAGTCGATGTTCGTCTCCCAAGGCAGGCATCGTGGCACAAAAGAGGAAACCGGAGGGCCCTGCCTGGCACCATCCGTCCGGTAAATTTTCCCTGATTTTCAACCAGCAGGCGCGACCGGGTGCAAAGCAAACCACATCCAGGGACATATAAGCCACCACTTTCAGCGGGTAAATCGCCATCTTTTTTTCAAAAATTTCCACGTGTAACCCAAAAACGAAAGAAAATGACAAATTAATCTTTCCCAGAGATATAATTTTCCTGCAATTGCCTGTTGACGCCCCTCTCTACCGCTCCTAATGTCACGCGCAGTACAAGGAATCTGAATGTGACCGAACTAGTCGTCATTGTAGGAAATACGCGCATGGGCCGGTAACGGTACTCCATAATGAGACCCATGCGCCCCCGCCAAAAACGGGGGTTTTTTTGTGCTTAACTGGAAACTTGCCAAGATGGCCAACGCGGAGATGAAAAGATGACACGGCAGATGACCGGCGCGAAAATGATTGTCCAAGCCTTGATTGACCAAGGCGTGGACACCGTCTTTGGGTATCCAGGTGGTGCCGTGCTACCGATTTATGACGAGGTGTTTCAACAGAACGCCATTCGCCATATTCTTGTTAGGCACGAACAGGGCGCGGTCCATGCCGCCGAAGGCTATGCGCGCGCAACCGGTAAACCCGGCGTTGTCCTTGTGACTTCTGGCCCCGGCGCGACGAATGCAGTCACTGGATTGACGGACGCGCTGATGGATTCGATCCCGCTTGTCGTTCTGACCGGACAGGTGCCGACGTTCATGATCGGGTCTGACGCGTTTCAAGAAGCCGATACAGTGGGCATCACCCGCCCCTGCACCAAGCACAACTGGCTGGTGAAGGAGACGGACAAGCTGTCCGGTGTCATTCACGAAGCCTTTCACGTTGCAACCAAAGGCCGACCTGGCCCGGTTTTGGTCGACATACCGAAAGATGTTCAGTTTGCCACCGGTACATATACCGCACCACAAACATCGACGTCGCATTACCAGCCTAAAGTGAAAGGCGATATGGCAGAAATCACGGAACTGGTTGCTGCAATTGAAAAAGCCAAAAAGCCGATTTTCTACACGGGCGGCGGTGTGATCAATTCCGGCCCGGCGGCTAGCCAATTGCTGCGCGAACTCGTAGCGGCGACAGGCTTTCCCATCACCTCCACGCTCATGGGGTTGGGCTGTTATCCGGCCTCGGGTGACAATTGGGTCGGAATGCTGGGCATGCACGGTCTCTATGAAGCAAATATGGCGATGCATGACTGCGATCTCTTGATCAACATCGGCGCGCGTTTCGACGACCGGATCACGGGGCGGCTCGACGCATTCAGCCCCGATTCGATCAAAGCGCACATCGACATTGACCCTTCCTCGATCAACAAAGTGATCAAAACGGATATCCCGATCATCGGCGACGTCGGTCACGTGTTGGAAGACATCCTGAAGGTTTGGAAATCCCGTGGACGTAAAACGGACGCCGAATCGCTGTCTGCATGGTGGGATCAGATCAAAGAATGGCGCACCGTCGATTGCCTCAAGTTCACGCAAAAGGGCAAGATCATCAAACCGCAATATGCGCTCGAACGGTTGGAAGCGCTGACCAAAAAATACGACCGCTATATCTGCACCGAAGTGGGCCAGCACCAGATGTGGGCCGCGCAATACCTCGGTTTCGAAGATCCCAATCGCTGGATGACGTCGGGCGGTCTTGGCACGATGGGCTACGGTTTCCCTGCTTCGATCGGTGTACAGATCGCACACCCGGATGCGTTGGTCATCAATGTTGCGGGCGAAGCGTCCTGGCTGATGAACATGCAGGAAATGGGGACGGCCATCCAGTACCGCCTGCCCGTCAAGCAGTTCATTCTCAACAATGAACGCCTCGGCATGGTACGCCAGTGGCAGGAACTCTTGCACGGAGAGCGCTACTCACATAGCTGGTCTGACGCCCTGCCCGACTTCGTAAAACTGGCCGAAGCCTTCGGAGCCAAGGGCATCCTCTGCTCGGACCCAGACGACCTGGACGATGCGATCATGGAGATGCTGACCTACGACGGCCCAGTGATCTTTGACTGCCTGGTGGAAAAGCACGAAAACTGCTTCCCAATGATCCCGTCGGGCAAGGCGCACAATGAGATGCTGCTCGGCGAAGCGGACACGCAGGGTGTGATCGATGCCAAGGGGAGTGTTTTGGTTTGAGGGCAGCAAAGCTGCTCCAGCATTTTTGCTTGGCTTCGGTGTTTTTTCTGTCCGCGTGCGGGTCAGTCGACACAAGCGCATTAAGAAAAGACCCGTCGGGCCCCGAAACGGTAGACAACGTAAGCTCGATATACATCGGAAGAACATTTGTGACCTATGATCGGTATCACGGTACACAGATCGAGTATCATAACAGAAATGGGGTTAGCCATCTGTGGTATCCTGGAAATGCAAGCGGCGTTCCCGCACGGTGGCGAGTCAAGGTTTATGATGCCGGCGGACATGCGATTTGCTGGAGATATCCAAATAGCTCATACAATCCCGTGACAAACTTGCAGGGCGGATCTGAAGAATGCACCACGGACACCTTCTACTTTCCATCCGTCGTGCAAATTCTGGATGGCGATCACTTTAAACTTGATACAGGAAAAGTCCCATTCCGACTGCCCAAAGGTCAGTTTGCTGCGGAAGAGTTAGCATTGCGAGCAGGGCTGCCCAAACCACGCACAATATACGAAAGCCAATAATCACATGTCCCCCCTAAAAATCAAAAAAGGCTCTACCAGCCATTCCGCTTATAACCTGCGCCCCACATTCTCGGATGTAATCGAACGCCATACCTTGGCCGTTCTTGTCGAAAACGAGCCGGGCGTGCTGGCGCGGGTCATCGGGCTATTCTCGGGCCGTGGCTACAACATCGACAGCCTGACCGTGGCCGAAGTCGATCACACCGGACGGCTCAGCCGCATCACCATCGTGACCTCCGGTACGCCGCAAGTGATCGAGCAGATCAAGGCGCAGCTTGGACGGATTGTCTCTGTGCACGATGTGCATGACCTCACCGTCGAAGGCAAAAGTGTTGAGCGTGAATTGGCAATTTTCAAGGTTGTCGGTCAAGGGGACAAGCGCGTGGAAGCGCTGCGTCTCGCAGATATCTTTCGAGCCAATGTCGTCGACAGCACGCTCGAGAGTTTTGTCTTTGAAATTACAGGCGCACCAGAGAAAATCGACGCTTTTGCCGATTTAATGCGCCCGCTAGGGCTCGCTGAAGTCGCGCGCACCGGCGTCGCCGCACTTTCGCGCGGAAGCTGAAACGTCAAGCAGACGGCTGACCCTTGTGAGGTCAGCCGTTCGCCATCACTGCATCGCTGAACGGTAAGACGTTATTTTTGGTTTCGTCCCCGCCAACGCTCGATAGTGCGCCGTTGCGCAAAACTTCCGGCAATCCAGGCCCTGCTTTTTCAATGACGAGGCGTGGATTGTTCGCAAGACGCATCGATTTACGCGTCTCCATATCGAACTGCACCAAATCCCCAGCATCGAAAAAATCGCTTGATTGCAGGACCGTGTTTCCCGCGTTCACATATGCGAGATCACCCTGATCTTCGCACCATATTACCGCTTTCCTGTCGGAAGCGTCACTCCACAGTACTACACCCAGCATGGTTGTTTCCAATTCTACCCGATCTTATACAACCATACCAAGAAGTTACCATAACTGAACATATTAAATGTATTACCGTGCGCTTGGAATTTGTGTCGTGATCGGTTAGCTTTGACACGAACGCACACAGTGGTGACGCTAATCAGCATCAATAATGCTGCATCTTGACTATTTTGGCGTGTTCCCAAGCTAAACTTGCAATCTTAAGTAGAATACAACCAGCAGGACCGGGATGACCACGACAGATAGAACACCAGCGCAGCTGCGCGCCATGTTTGGTGCGAATTTACGAAAACTCTCCGACAACCATCGATCAATCTCGGCCCTATCGCGAGAACTGCGGATCAACCGAACGCAATTCAACCGATATTTAAACGGCGAAAGCTTTCCGCGCCCCGATGTCCTCGCACGGATCTGTAAATTCTTTGAGGTGGATGCGCGCGTTCTCCTCGAACCTGTCGATCAAATCTCACGCGGCGAAGGCCCCATTGTCAGCACATTTCTCACCGGCTTCATGGGCGAAGCTGTCCAACACGTAGCAGAAAAAGATTTTCCAAACGGCTTTTATCAGTTTTCGCGACGCAGCTTTGTGCATCAAACGAAATTTGTGCGCGGCCTGGTGCATGTCCAGCGTCATGGTAACAGCACCTACGTACGCGGATACGAACCAAAGTCGGCCTTGGCCATGCAGGGCATTCCACCGGATCCATCAACCCGTGAATTTCGCGGCTATGCGCTGCGCGTTGAAGACGGAATGGTCGTGATGGTGGCGCGGCGCAATGGTTTGACAGCGTCGATGAACTACCTCACGCGGATCACGTCGTTTCAGAATAATTTCTGGGTCGGATATGTCGGACGCACTGTGTCCGAAACCGCGTCGAGCAACAGGATGACCAGACTGGTTTATGAATATATGGGCCACGGTGTCAAAGCCGCACTGCCAGTGGCGCGTTACGCAGGGTTTTGTGCATTTGAAGACCTCATCCCATTCCATCAGCGGCTGCTTCAACCGGATGTGCCTCTGCGGTGATGCCCAATTGATGTCGCCGGTGGGCTACTCTGGTCGCTCAGAGTACGGCAAGACCACAGCGCTTTGTTAGAATTGTAGGGCACATTAGCGAGGAGCCCCGCAATGGATCATCCTGTTACTGATCTCTCAACCGTGCGCCGCCCAATCTCTGAGGCGAACGGCCTGCCGAATGCCCATTACATCGACGCGACGGTCTATGAAGAAGAAAAACACGCTTTGCTTTTTGAAGGCTGGGCGGGTCTCGCTGTTGGGGCGGATGTGCCTGACATTGGCGACGCGGTGCCTCTCGATTTTCTGGGCATGCCGCTGCTACTGATACGGGACCGTGAAAATCATGTGCGGGTGTTTCAAAATATCTGTCGCCATCGCGGCATGATTCTGATCGATAGTGCGCGCAAGATCGAAGGGGCAATCCGTTGCCCCTATCATAGCTGGTGCTATGCCACTGACGGACGGCTTGTCAGCACACCACATGTCGGCGGGCCTGGCCAAAACACGCATGACGGCATCGACCGTGCGTTGCTCGGGTTGATCGAAGTTCGCAGCCATATATGGATGGATGTCGTTTGGATAAATGTTTCAGGCACCGCGCCTCCTTTTGAGATCGTACATGCTGATCTTCTGGAACGATGGAGCGAATTTGCAGACAAACCTGTCTATCACGGCGGCACTGGTAACGCTTTTACACTGGAAGTGAACTGTAACTGGAAACTCGCGGTGGAAAATTACTGCGAGAGCTACCACCTCCCTTGGGTGCATCCGGGATTGAACAGCTATTCCCGGCTTGAAGATCACTACCACATTGAAAAATCAGGGCAGTTTTCGGGCCAAGGCACGTTGGTCTACCGACAACTTGCGCTTGAGGACGGTACCGTTTTTCCCGATTTTGACGGGCTTTGCGACAAATGGGACACCGCAGCGGAATACATCACCGCGTTTCCCAACGTCTTGCTTGGCGTTCACCGCGACCACAGTTTTGCAATTATTCTGCAACCCATGGGGCCAGAGAAAACGCTTGAGCATGTGCACCTCTACTACGCGCAGCCAGATACGAGCACCGCATTACGCACTCAGAACGCCGCGCAATGGAAATCCGTCTTCGCCGAAGATGTGTTTGTGGTGGAAGGCATGCAGCGTGGGCGCCATGCGATTTCATTTGATGGGGGACGGTTTTCGCCTGCGATGGATGGCCCAACGTATCTTTTCCATCAGTGGGTCGCCGCTCGGATTGAAGAGGCCCGCACGCCGACCAAAGCTGCAGAATGAGCGTGCGTGATACAGAACTGCTGGCCGCACATGAGACAGCGGACAACAGGGCTTTGGTGCGGCTTTACGCGCAAGCCGCAGATGAGTCGGCAACACAAGAAGCGGCTGGTTTTTACCTGACGCATGCCTATGTTTTTGCGCTGGAGGCGGGCTTGCCTGAAGCTCCGGATTTGCGCGCCCGCCTGATTGATATGGGGCGGGAAACGTCGCTTTAGTCGCGCACAAGCAGCAAGCGATAGAGATGCCAGGAACTATGTCCCAGCAAGGGCAGGACAACGAATAACCCCAGAAATGCGGGTATCATTGCAGCAAATACCAGCAAAGCGATCAGCGCAGCCCAGGTCAATAAGACCAGCGGGGCTTTACGCACAGCGCCAATGCTGGTGATCATCGCGGTAATAAAGTCAATCTCGCGGTCAAGCAGCAAGGGCAATCCGATCACTGCAATGGAAAAGATCAACACCGCAAAACCAGCCCCCACTACGGTACCGAATGCCAGCATCATCACGCCGTTTGGTGTCAGGAATACGTCAAGCGAACTTGAGACATTGGTCATGGTGCTCAAGCCTAGAAAGAGCGCGAATATCATATGCCCCAGAAAGAACCAGAACATAAAGATGACCACCATCATCGTGCAAAGCGACGGAAGCTGACGGTGGCGTTGCCGCCAAATCACGCCAAATATAGCCGAAGTAGAGACTTCCAACCCCGCTTCTAAACGGCGCGAAACTTCGTAGAGCCCGACCGCTAGAAAGGGACCCAGAAGCGGAAAGCCAATGGCGGCGAGTACCAGCCAGAACGTGTGGCCGCTATAGGCTGTCAGCCCCCACATCGCCCACCCGGCCAGCACGTAGATACTCGCGAACAACAGGCCATATTTCGGGCGGGTTTTAAAATCTTTCAACCCGCGCTGCAGCGCAACGCGCAAGTCCGACATGTGCACCGGGCGCATCTCAGGCGCACCGAGGCGTGGAATTTCTTCACTAACAACGGTGTTCATGACGAATCTCCTCAGCGATCGTTGCAAACATCATACCATTGCAGGCCGGGTTTGTGGCCATTCCGTCGACCGATGCCAACACTGGGCTGCTTGCAGCAGATGGGCGTCGCTGCCAGGCCGTCCGATCAGCTGAACCCCCATGGGCAGGCCATTCTCGCCAAAGCCACAAGGAAGGTTGATCACGGGCAAACCGATCAGACTGGCGGGAATCACGACTTCCATCCACCGATGGTAAGTGTCCATCTTTGCGCCTGCAATCGTTTCGGGATAGCGCTTGGTCACATCAAAGGGCCAAAGTTGCGCGGATGGCTGCACCAGAAAATCAAACCGCTTAAAAAGCGCTGCGCAGCATCTGAACCAGTCAGATCTGATAGAACTGGCCTCCCAGATCGCAGCAGCGTCCAGCGCACGACCCTGCTCTATCTCCCAGATCAAGGCTGGTCCTAGTTGCGCACGACGCTCTGGGTTTTCATATTCCATACCCTTGCTGCTGGCTACGACGAAAGAGCGCAGAGTTGTCCAACTGCGCCACAGCTTTGCCGCCGAAAAAGGTGCTGAGTTTTCTTCGATGTGCCAGCCCAACTCCGTCATCTGATGCAGCGCCCGTTGCATCCCGTTCAAGATGCCGGGCGCCATCGGGATATCACCGCCCCAATCACCCAGTGATGCGAGACGCACAGGACGGGGAAGATCATCGATTCCTGGCAATACAGAGGTATGCGGCAGGCTTTGCGGAGCACGCGCATCCGCTCCAGCCAGTGTGTCGAGAAGAGCGGCGAGATCCGCCGGGTTGCGTGCCATCGGCCCGAGCGTCGAAAGCTGACTGATGTAAGCTTCGCCGCCTGAACAATCCGGCACTAATCCCCAGGTCGGACGCATGCCATACACATTGTTCCAAGCCGCCGGATTGCGTAACGATCCCATCATGTCCGAGCCGTCCGCAAGGCAAACCATCCCCGTCGCCAACGCGGCTGCAGCGCCTCCACTGGAACCACCGGCTGATTTTGTCAGATCATAAGGGTTGCAAGTCGCGCCATGGACCGGGTTCACTGAATGACTGCCAAGCCCAAACTCCGGCACATTGGTCTTGCCGATGAAAATCGCCCCTGCAGCACGCAAGCGCGCAACGATCACATCATCCGCTGGCGCGATGTCATCTGCGTACAAGGGCGAGCCAAAAGACGTTGGCATCCCAGCGACATGCGCGAGATCCTTGATCGCCATCGGGATTCCGTGCAGCCACCCCTGCCGATCCCCGCTATCAGCTTGCCGCGCCTCTTCGAGCAGCATGTCTGTGTCACGCAACGATACGACGGCATTGACACGCGGGTTCACAGCTTCGATACGCGCGAGGGTCGCCTGCATCAGCTCAACTGCGCTGATCTCTCTGGTCTGGATCGCACGGCTGATCTCCAAAGCCTGGGCACCGATCACATCCATCCCTACCCCGCTTTGTGCTTCTGTCGCATCGTTATGTGCTTTGTGCTTCGGCGCGGCTCTTGCCAGACACATCCATGGCCAGGGTCGCCGCCATGAAGTTATCAAGGTCTCCATCGAGAACACCCTTGGTGTCCGAAGTCTCGAAATTCGTGCGCAGATCCTTCACCATCTGGTAGGGCTGCAAGACATAAGACCGGATCTGGTTGCCCCAACCCGCGTCACCCTTACTTTCATGCGCTTCGTTGATGGCGGCATTTCGACGATCCAGCTCCAGCTGGTAAAGACGGGATTTCAGCGCTTTCATGGCGATATCGCGGTTCTGGTGTTGCGACTTTTCCGAACTGGTCACGACGATACCCGTCGGGTTATGCGTAATCCGAACAGCGGAGTCCGTCGTGTTCACGTGCTGCCCCCCCGCCCCGGAAGAACGATAGGTATCAATGCGGATATCCGAAGGGTTCACGTCGATTTCGATATTGTCATCCACCACCGGATAGACCCAGACAGAGCTGAAAGACGTATGTCGTTTGGCCGCGCTGTCGAAGGGCGAAATACGCACAAGGCGATGCACGCCGCTCTCTGATTTAAGCCAGCCATAAGCGTTTGCCCCGGTGATCTTGTAGGTCGCGGATTTGATGCCCGCTTCTTCCCCGTCACTCATGGACTGCAACTCGACCTTGTAGCCTTTCTTTTCCGCCCAGCGGACATACATGCGCGACAACATAGAGGCCCAGTCGCAACTTTCCGTGCCACCGGCACCTGCGTTGACCTCCAAGAACGTGTCATTGCCATCGGCTTCCCCGTCCAGCAGCGCTTCGAGTTCCTTCTGAGCGGCTCGTTCCGCCAAGGCTTTCAATGCGTCTACCGCTTCCGAAACCACCTCAGTGTCTTCTTCCATTTCGCCCAATTCAATGAGTTCGATATTGTCGGTCATCTCTTGCTTGATGTCGTCATGAGTCGTCATCGCGTCGACCAGCATTTGGCGGTCCCGCATGAGTTTTTGTGCCGCTTCAGGGTCATCCCACAGCGTTGGATCCTCGACCCGAGCGTTGAACTCCTCCAGACGATGCTGGGCTGTTTCAACGTCTAGCCTCTGCGCCAACAGCTCCAGAGATTTTGTTATCTGGTCAACGGTATTTTGGACGTCAGCGCGCATGTGGTTCTTTCCATAACGGGTCTAGGCAATGTGATAGACCAGCGCTCCGCCAGCGGCAAGGCGTCGACGGCGCGTGATTGATCAGTAGAGCCCGCCTGAACTCAGCGTCCCAAAGTTTGCATTGGGTCCCACGTCGACTTGTGCCCCTGAAGAGGTTGTAACCTGCTGGCTGGGGCGGGATTCAACTTCTTCAAAGAGTGGCAGGTTTTCCCCCATAGCAAAGCCACCATCAAACATCACACCGAATAGAGGCTCTTCGCCTGCACGGAAATATTCCGCCACGACAGCCTCACCTGATGCTTCATCGGGAAGCCTCGCGCCGGTGAAGCGATCGATCTTGATGAACCGACCACCCGGTGGGACAGCGAAGGGGCCACCACCATGTTTTTGGGTTGCCTCTTCCATAAAGCGCTGGAACACAGGACCGCACATACCGCCGCCCGACGCGCCGCGCCCCAGCGATCGTGGCTGATCATAGCCGATGTAGCACCCGGCAACGATATTGCTGGTGAAGCCAATGAACCAAACATCCTTGGCGTCATTGGTCGTGCCCGTCTTGCCTGCTGTCGGCACGGGCAGGTTAACCGTGCGGGCCGCTGTACCGCGTTCGACCACACCGCGCATCATGGAGGTCAGTTGGTAGGCCGTAATCGGATCCATCACGCGTTCACGATTGGAGACAATACGCGGCCCGAGACCTGCGTCCAAACTCGCGAGTTCACAGTCAAAACAATAGCGTTCGTCGTGCCGATAGATGGTTTTTCCATAGCGGTCCTGCACTCGGTCCACCAAGGAGGGCTGCACGCGTTCACCGCCGTTCGCGAACATAGCATAAGCCGCCACCATACGGTAAAGCGTTGTTTCTTCTGCCCCAAGCGCATTGGCGAGGAAGGTGCCCATATCATCATAGACCCCGAAACGCTCTGCATAGCGGGCCACCGTGTTCATCCCGACTTCCTGTGCAAGGCGCACAGTCATCAGGTTCCGGGACCGCTCGATCCCTGTCCGAAGAGGTGTTGGTCCGTAAAACTCGCGCGACGCATTTCGAGGCCGCCACAGCCCCTGTGCTGTGTCAATTTCAATCGGCGCGTCTACAACAATTGTGGCCGGGGAATACCCACTGTCGAGCGCCGAGGCATAGACAAAGGGCTTAAAGCTCGATCCTGGCTGACGGCGTGCCTGTGTGGCACGGTTGAAAACGCTGTCCTGATAGGAAAATCCGCCCTGCATTGCGACGACGCGACCGGAATTGACATCCATCGCGACAAAGCCGCCCTGCACTTCCGGCACCTGGCGCAATGTCCACCGCAGAAAGCTGCCGTCGTCATCTGACGTCATCGCGCGCACGTGCACCACATCGCCGACTGCCAACAGATCCCCCGCACGCTGTGCTTTGGGGCCCAACGACCCTTCGAGCGGCCGTTTGCGTGCCCAGGCCACGTCCTTGGCGGTAATGAAATGGCCATCTTCGTCTTCGACCACGCCTTCAATACCAATTCTGGCAGATGTGTCCCCCACTGAAAGCACAACCGCCGGGTACCAGGGGCCATCCAGATCGATATCGCGTGCAATATCAGTCAGCGCGAGCGCCGCGCGCCAGTTTTTTTCGTCGGTTAACGACGCCGCATCAAGCTTGGTGCGTGGCTCGCGCCAAACACCCTGACGCCGGTCATAAAGCTCGAGCTCGCGGCGCAGCGATTCTGCCGCAACAGGCTGCAGGTCAGGGTCGATTGTGGCGCGCACACTCAAGCCGCCCGTAAAGAACTCGCCCTCACCAAAGTCCTGGCTGAGCTGCCGGCGGATCTCATCCGTGAAGTAGTCACGTGGCGGCAATTCTGCCCGAAAACTCTCAAAATCGCCGTTTTGCACGGATTGCAACGGGGCTGCGACTTCCACATCGTAAGCTGCGTCGCTGATGTAGCCGTTCTCCATCATCTCTTTCAGCACGAAATTGCGGCGTGCCAGCAGTCGATCTTTCTGACGTACCGGGTGATAGTCACTCGGCGCTTTTGGTAAAGACGCAAGGAAAGCCGCTTCATGCGGTTCCAGCGCACTCAGTGTCTTGTTGAAATAGGTTTGCGCAGCAGCCGTGACACCATAGGAGTTCTGGCCGAGGAAAATTTCATTGAGATACAGCTCGAGAATTTGATCTTTTTCCAGCGTTTCTTCGAGCCGAGATGCAAGAATAATTTCCTTTATCTTGCGTTCAGCGCGCCGATCCCCCGACAACAGGAAGTTTTTCATTACCTGCTGCGTGATTGTAGAGGCCCCGCGCACGTCCCGACCACGCGACCTGACCGCGTCCACACCAGCGGCGGCAATACCGCGTAAATCATATCCCTGATGTTCGTAGAAATTCTTGTCCTCGGCAGAAATAAATGCCTGTTTTACCAAATCGGGAATATCTTCAGCCGGGGTGAAAAGCCGCCGCTCTTTGGCGAATTCATCAATAATCCGCCCCTGTTCGGAGTATATTCGGCTGATCGTGGGCGGCGCGTATTGAGCGAGTGATTCGTGGCTTGGTAGGTCCTTGCCATAGACCCAGAACACCGCACCGATGCTCAGGATGACCATGCCGACACCCATGGTCAGGGTCGTGAAAATACCACCTAGGAAAGAGAGGACAAAACGAAACACGCAGACACTGCCTTTTTACTGACCCACAACTTCATATAGGCACTTCGAACGCCAGCGTCAAAAGACCTGCGCCGGAAAAGCCATAGCCCGCCTACTTACGCAAGAGCGCTTGTCTCTGACTGTCTTGCGCTTGCCAATGCAGAATTGCATCACCCATCGCCGCGACCATGCCACGTCGCCACGCGGGATCGCGTAAATTGGCCAGATCACGCGGGCTAGAAAGGAAACCCACCTCGACCAGAACCGAAGGAATATCCGCCGATTTCAGCACCGCGAAACCGGCATGACGCAAGGGGCGAGAATTCATCGGACCGCCAGATTGTGCCATACCCTCGATGAAAGCATGTGCCAACGCTTTGGAACGGGGCTCTGTTTCGCGCCGCGCCAGATCAAGCAAAAGGCTGGTCACCACGTCATCTGACCCGCTGAGATCTAGGCCTGCGAGAACGTCTGCTCGATTATGCCGCGCTGCAAGATGCGCTGTTGCCGCGTCGCTGGCTTCATCCGACAGAAGGTAAATCGTGGCGCCCTGTGCGCCGCCCTGGCTGAGCGCATCGGCGTGCAGCGATACAAATAGATCCCCACCGGCCTGATGCGCATGCGCTACACGCGTATCGAGTGACACAAAGACGTCTGCTTCGCGTGTCAGCACCACATCTACATCTTCTTCTCGCGCCAGAAGATGCGCGCGTAATTCAAAGGCAAACTCCAGCATCAGTTCTTTTTCCGACAACCCATCTCGTTCAGCACCAGGATCAATACCCCCATGGCCCGGATCCAGTACGATCACAAAACGATCATCCGAAACGGGTGCTACGCCAGCTTGCGGCGTCGAGGGCCGTGGAACATTCTGAGGCACGCCCGAAGCTGCTGCGAAAGCCTCTTGCGCCACCGGCTCCAAATGCAGCGCAAGAACAGCTTGCCCGCTCGCCAAGTCCACCCGCATGTCGACATCGCGGGGCAACATCGGCTGGCCCAAATCCGCCACCAAGCGTGACCAACCCGGTTGAAAAGGCCCAAAACGCAAAGCCACCACACCTGCATCCGGATCCAGCAAGGTTTCCGCCTGAACATCAGACCAATCAGTGTCGCGAAAATCCAACACAAGACGGGCCGGTGCATCCAGCGTGAAAACCCGAAATGGAACACCCTGCGTCAGGTGCAGCGCAATATCAACGCGCCCGCCACGTCCCTTTGAAATATGGCTTTCAGCGGCATCAACGCGTGCAAAAGAAGGGATCTCCTGCGCCAAAGACGGTACATTACACGCGGCCCAAAGGACAACGCAAAGCGCAAATATTCGGATCATGGCTGCTCGGCCTTTGCCTATTTTTGCACGAGCATACCGCAGCTCAGGCCTTCTGGGAATCCCCCTTGCGCGCGGCCATGAAGGATTTTAGCCGCACCAGACCTTCTGTGATGTCTTCGGTACTGCGCGCATAGGAAAACCGCAGTGTCTGATGCCCCCTCAGCGGGTCAAAATCGAGGCCCGGTGTCACGGCAACGCCCGCAATATCCAAAATGTCCTTGGCAAAGGCGCGACTGTCATCGGTCATTTCCGAAACATCCGCATAGACATAAAAAGCGCCGTCAGGTGGCGCAAAGCGGGTAAACCCGGCGGCCTTCAACCCATCGACCATCAGACCGCGGTTCGCTGAGTAGACTTCCATGTTTGCCTCAAGTTCTTCGGTGGCATCCATTGCAGCCAAGGCAGCGATCTGACTCGCGTGCGGAGCACAGATAAACATGTTCTGGGCAATCCGTTCGATAACACGTACGTGGTCTTCGGGCACCACCAACCACCCAACGCGCCACCCTGTCATCGAAAAATACTTGGAAAAAGAGTTGATGACATAGGTGTCGTCGCTGACCTCCAGTGCAGTCACCGCCTTGGCCTCATATTCGATGCCGTGGTAAATTTCATCAGACAGAAAAGACGCGCCCTGCTCCTGCGCTGCTCCGATCAAGGCGGCCAACGCGGGCTTATCAAGCATCGTGCCTGTAGGGTTCGCAGGCGATGCCACCATCAAACCCGCCAGATCAAGCCCTGCAATATCGCCCGGGACGGGCTGAAAACGGTTCTCTGCAGCAGTTTCGATATCAACGGGGCGCAAATCCAATGCGCGCAGAATTTGCCGATAGCTCGGATATCCAGGCGCGCCGATGCCCACGCGGTCTCCGGTATCGAAAAGCGCCGTGAAGGCCAGAATGAAACCGCCCGAAGACCCAGGTGTAATAATGACGCGTTCGGGATTAAGATCGACGTCATACCAATCGCCGTAAAGCCGCGCGACCCGTTGCCGTAAAGCAGGCATCCCGAGAGCTACCGTATATCCGAGCGCATCTTGCGCCATCGCGCGCGTGACAGCCTGTGTCGCTTCGATCGGCGCACCGGTGCCAGGCTGGCCTACTTCCATGTGAATGATATGCCGGCCGCCGGCCTCGGCTTGCCGCGCGGCTTCCATGACATCCATCACAATGAAGGGATCGACCGAAGAACGCCTTGAAACCTTCATGAAACCACTCCTTACTGTTGCCATGAGGTTTCAACGCGTATTGCGACTGGCGTCAATCCCGGCGCTGATCTTTTGCCTGCTGGCACCCCCCGTGGCGGCACAGGGTTTGCTGCGCGATGCTGATATTGAATATGGCCTGAAACAACTCGCCGCCCCCATCCTGAGCGCCGCGGGGCTGAGCCCTTCGCGCGTCAAAGTATTGATTGTCAACGATAGCACTTTAAATGCCTTTGTCGTTGGAAACGACGCGATTTTCCTGAACTACGGCCTGATCAATCGCATGGACAACGCAGCCATGTTGCAAGGGGTGATCGCCCATGAAGCGGCGCATATCGCAAATGGGCATTTGACGCGGCGCATGAACAACCTTGCAAGTGCGCGGACGGCAGCGGGCTTTGGACTGGCGTTGGCGGCGGTTGTGGCAGCCGCAGGGGGCGGAGATGCCGCGCCCGGCATTCTGCTCGGCACACAAAGTTCTGCAGTGAACCGGTTTCTGAAACATACCCGCGCCGAAGAAGCGTCCGCGGACCAATCCGCCGTCCGCTTCATGCGCACGGCAGGCATTGACCCTTCTGGTATGTCCCAGGTTTTGAACGTGTTCAGCGGGCAGGAACTACTGTCCGAAAGTCGTCAACCGCCTTACACCCGCAGCCACCCGCTTTCGCGTGACCGGGTGCGCGCCCTTGAGGGATACGTGGCAGCTTACGGCGGCAAAGACGCTGAAAATGCAACTTTCGCCTACTGGTTTGAACGCGTGAAAGGCAAGCTGAGCGCCTATACGCGATCTCCGAAATGGACCCTGCGCCGTCTCAAGGAAAGCCCCTATGCGGATGTACGTCTGTTGCGTGAAGCGGTTGCAGAACATCGTAATTCACGCACGAAACAAGCACTTGGCGCTATTGACGGCGCCATCGCGTTGCGCCCTAATGACCCTTTCCTGCATGATCAGCGTGGACAGATCCTGCTGGAAACACGCAATTTTAATGCTGCCGTCAATGCCTATGCCCGAGCGGTTTCTCTTGCGCCAAAGGATCCGTTGATCCTTTCCGGTTACGGCCGGTCACTGCTTGTGACGGACAACGTTAAAAAAGCAACGAAAGTCCTGGAACAGGCCCGCACCATCGATTTCAGAGACGGCACAATGTTGCGTGACCTGTCTGTCGCCTATGCAAAATCTGGCCAGAAAGGCATGGCTTCGGTCGTCACCGCCGAACGTTACGCTTTGGTCGGACGCCTCAAGGATGCTGGAATTCATGCGAAACGCGCCGTGCATCTATTACCGGAGGGATCCGGCCCTTGGCAACGCGCGCAAGATGTGTTGATTGCCTCAGAACGCGCCGCCAAACGGAGATAACGAATGCTTAGAAAACTAATATCTGCCTGTGGGCTCATTTTCGCTGTGCTTGCGACCCCCGCGTCCGCGCTTGACCTAAATGCGATGACCCAGCAGGAACGTGCACTCTTTCGGGAAGAAGTACGCGCCTATTTGATGGAAAATCCGGAAGTGATTATGGAAGCCGTCAATGCGCTCGAAGCGCGCCAGGCTGCAGCTCAGGCACAGGCCGATGTTGACTTAGTCGCCGCGAACGCAAGCGCTCTTTTTGATGATGGGTTTTCCTATGTCGGCGGTAACCCCGATGGCGACATCACACTGGTCGAATTCATGGACTACCGCTGCGGATACTGCAAACGCGCATTTGGCGAAGTCGAAAAACTGCTGGAGGCAGACAGCAATATTCGATTTGTGGTCAAGGAATTTCCAATCCTAGGAGAGCAATCACTTTTGGCATCTCGCTACGCGATTGCGACCAAACTGGTCGAAGGAGATGATGCCTACAAAGCGCTGCACGATTCTCTGATGGCCTATAACGGCGACATCAGCCTGGCTTCGCTTCGTCGGTTGGCCGCGACTTTCGATCTCGACAGCGACGCAATCGAAGCTCGAATGGAAGATGAAGAAATCACGAAAGAATTGCGCGCAACCCGTGACCTCGCTCAACAGCTCAGAATCAGCGGCACGCCAACATTTGTGTTGCAGGACGAAATGTTACGCGGATTTCTTCCATTTGATCAGTTGCAATCGATCATCGAAGAAAAACGCGGCTGAAAATCATTCAGCCGCATCTGCAAGGGCCGCTTCTGCGTCAAGCGCAGCGGCCTTTTTCTCGACCTGTTCCACGATGTGCTCGACCATTTCATCGTTATTGAGTTTGTGGCTTTGGCTCCCGGCGAGATACACCATGCCCGAACCCGCACCGCCCCCGGTGAACCCCACATCTGTCATAAGAGCTTCGCCAGGCCCGTTCACAACGCACCCGATAATGCTCAAACTCATTGGGGTCTTGATGTGTTCAAGACGTTTTTCCAAGGTCTCGACTGTTTTGATCACGTCAAAACCCTGCCGTGCACAGCTTGGGCAAGAGATGATATTGACGCCACGGTGCCGCAATCCGAGTGATTTCAAAATTTCGAAACCCACTTTCACTTCTTCAACCGGATCTGCTGAAAGGCTAACGCGGATCGTGTCACCAATACCCATCCAGAGCAGATTGCCCAGCCCGATCGCGGATTTGATGGTTCCAGACACAAGACCACCCGCCTCAGTTATGCCAAGATGGATCGGCGCATCGGTTGCTTCCGCAAGTTGCTGATAGGCAGCCGCTGCCATGAAGACGTCTGATGCTTTGCAGCTGATCTTAAACTCATGAAAATCATTGTCCTGCAGGATTTTAATGTGGTCCAGGCCACTTTCCACCATCGCATCAGGACAGGGTTCACCGTATTTTTCCAGAAGGTGCTTTTCCAAGCTGCCCGCATTCACACCAATCCGGATTGAACAATTGTGATCCCGAGCAGCCTTGATGACTTCTTTAACGCGTCTCTCGTCGCCAATGTTACCAGGATTGATCCGCAAACATGCCGCACCCGCCTCAGCGGCCTCTATTCCGCGTTTATAATGGAAATGGATGTCCGCCACGATCGGCACAGACACTTCCGAAACGATAGATTTCAAGGCTTTGGACGACGCCTCGTCGGGCACGGAAATCCGCACGATATCTGCGCCAGCCTCGGCGGCCGCGTTGACCTGATCTATGGTCGCCTTGATGTCCGTTGTGAGGGTGTTCGTCATCGTTTGCACCGAGATGGGCGCATCGCCTCCTACCGGTACCGACCCGACCATAATCTGACGCGATTTTCGTCGATAAATGTTCCGCCAGGGGCGCACGTGATTGAGCGACATGAATCGGACCTTTTTTGATGCATCTGTACATCAAAATAGACACACGGATCAGAAGCCGCAATCGTTCAAATTCAGGGGGGCGCTTAGCCTATTCGGCGGGACCGTCGACGGGTGTCTGAAGCTCGACAACCATTGTCGCAAGAGCTTCATCCGCCGCGAGATCGGCCACACTATAAGTCGTTTTCAAAGAATCTATATCCAAAGCAACATTGGACGTTATTCTGCCGGTATCACCGACCGGACCGTAGAATTCGCCGTTGAGAGAAAAATATATAGCTCCGCTTTCTCCTGTACGGAGCAATGCGGGCGCGCCATCCGCCGGCGCATCCCATGTCTCTCCTGATTCCATGATGGTTTCAAGAATGATCGTGCCATCCGAAGCAGTAACCCGCACCCATGAGGGGCGCACCGCTACCATCCGCAAAGCTGGTCCGGGATCTTTCGACACGATGGGGACCGCTACATTCTGTGGAGATCCGTCAGCCGCTGCAAGCTCTGTTTCCATGATCAAGCTGTCAGCCAAAGGCTTCGGCACAGGTTCAGATCTGGAAAAACTTGCAAAATTTCCAATTGTGCGGGGATCCAGTGTCGAAATTGGCGCATCGCGAGCCACCAGAACGGGGACATCGAGAGCGTCTGGTCGGTATAGACGGTCCAGCGCTTCCGCACGTGGCGCGTTCATTGCATCGGGCAGATCACCAGCGGTTGCACCTTCTCCCGGAGCCGCAGACAAGACGCCGTCTAATGGATCAAGGTCAGAAAGTACGATCGGTGTCTGTTCAGCTGGCGCGACCTGAACACGTTGCACCTCCTGCAAAACCGAGTAGCCTCCGTAGCCTATTCCCGAGATGAGCGCGAGTAAAACGAGGGACGACCCTACCGCACCGGCTTCGATACGAGAGAAAAAGCTTTCGCCTGCAGGCACAAAAGGCGTGCTCGAACGTGCAAAGGCGTCGGGTACGGACCCAAGACCCGAACCGCTGTCCCGCTTGCTCTTTTTGACGACGGATGCCTCGGCAGACATGCCATGCGCGACAGAGAACCCGCTTTCTTCGCAGAATGTGTCAAACGTTTCATCCGGACTCATCCCAAGGTAACGGGCGTAAGACCTTACGTAACCCGCAATAAAACCTGGTGTGTCAAATGCATCGGGATCACAATTTTCGATGGCAGCGATGTAAGAGGCTTTGATCCGGAGTTCGCGTTGAACATCGAGCAGTGATTTGCCCATTGTTGCACGCTCACCGCGCATCACGTCACCAAGACGCAACTCAAAGTCATCGAACGCTTTGCGTTCGGTTTTGTCCTCAACACTCGCGGAGTGCTTGCGTCCGATCATGCCAACTGCCCCGTATCTACCCGTGCCTGCTTTGTCGAAATATAGAATCTTCACACGATTCGTATCCGATTTGTTGTTTAGGTTAGGTTAACACAAGGCAACTCGGATTTCACGAGGCCAAAGCCTATCCAGCAGCTTCGGCGCGATTTAGCGCACAATGAGACCATAACCCGTCCATTGCGTGTACCAATGCGTCCATCTCCAGCGGACCATGAACCGGCGACGGTGTAAAACGCAACCGTTCCGTACCGCGGGGGACAGTCGGAAAGTTAATCGGTTGCACGTAAATGCCGTGGTCTTGCAACAGCATATCGCTCAGGAGTTTTGTATGCACCGGATTACCGACAATCACAGGCACGATATGACTGCCGTGATCAATGATCGGCAGTCCCAGTCCCTTAAGCCGCATCTTGAGAATACGCGCTTGTAATTGGTGTGCATCCCGCAGCTCTTGCGCTTGCTTTAGATGCGCCACAGAGGCCGCCGCACCAGCAGCCACGGCTGGTGGCAATGACGTTGTAAAGATGAACCCCGGCGCATAAGACCTTATTGCATCACACATTTTATCCGAAGCAGCAATGTATCCGCCCATTACACCGTAGGCCTTGGCCAGGGTGCCGTTGATAATGTCCAATCGCGCCATCAAACCATCACGTTCCGCAACACCTGCGCCGCGCGGACCATACATCCCAACGGCGTGCACTTCATCGATGTAGGTCAGCGCGCCAAATTCATCGGCAAGATCACAAATGGCCTCAATCGGTGCGAAATCGCCATCCATCGAATAGATCGATTCAAATGCTATAACCTTCGGCGCATCGGAATCATCGGCTTCGAGAAGACTGCGCAAATGCGCCACATCATTGTGTTTGAAGATTCGCTTTGCCCCACCGTTACGACGCACACCTTCAATCATAGACGCGTGGTTCAGTTCATCTGAATAAATGATCAGTCCGGGAAACAGACGCGGTAAAGTACTGAGCGTCGCATCGTTAGCGATGTAGGCCGACGTAAACAGCAGCGCTGATTCTTTACCGTGAAGATCCGCGAGCTCCGCTTCGAGACGCTTGTGATACACAGTCGTGCCGGAAATATTTCGAGTACCACCAGAGCCCGCACCCGTTGCATCCAAAGCCTCATGCATGGCCTCAAGAACAACCGGATGCTGTCCCATGCCAAGGTAGTCGTTGCCACACCACACGGTAATGTCTTTTTGCGTCCCATCGAGTTGCGACCAGACTGCATTCGGAAACTGACCATTTCGACGTTCGATATCGATGAATGTGCGATATCGACCTTCTTCATGCAGCTTTGCGAGCGCATCGTCCAATTTACCATTGTAGTTCACGCACGGCGTCTCCACTGGGCGATCGGCAGGGCCGTATCGGTGTTTGTTTCTGGCATGTAACTATAGAAAGGCTACAAATTATTCAATATCCGCACGGTGGACGCCATGTCGCATGCAATGGGGGCTCTGGACAGTCTTGGCGCCGTTGCTACGGTGTCCGCAACAATTCACGGAGAACACCAGATGACGCTTGATGCCGTTTTATCGCGTATTGATTCCGACATGCCGCAAGCTCTTGAACGTTTGTTGGATTTACTGCGGCTCGACTCAATTTCCACCGACCCTGCTTATGCCAAATCTTGTGAGGCCGCTGCAGATTGGCTCGTTGATGATCTGCGCAGCATGGGGGTTGATGCACAAAAACATGCGACCCCAGGGCATCCGATGGTCGTGGGTCACGCCGATGGACCGGGGCCACATCTGCTGTTTTACGGACATTACGATTTGCAACCGGTCGATCCGCTATCGCTTTGGCACAACGCGCCCTTCGATCCCCAAATCGAGGACACCGCGAACGGCAAAGTCATCCGCGGCCGCGGGACCGCGGACGACAAGGGCCAATTGATGACATTCGTCGAGGCGTGTCGCGCCTGGAAAGCGGAGCATGGCACCCTGCCCTGCAAGATTACCTTTTTCTTTGAAGGCGAGGAGGAAAGCGGATCGCCTTCCCTAGTGCCCTTTATGGAAAAACACGCGGACATGCTGAAAGCGGATCTGGCCCTGATCTGTGACACAGCCATGTTTGAAAGCCGCACCCCCGCCATTGTGACGATGCTGCGCGGTATGCTGCAGGAAGAGCTCACCATCACAGGGCCCAACAAGGATCTCCATTCCGGCTACTACGGTGGTATCGCGATAAATCCGATCCGCGTGTTGTCTGGCATCATTGCGGCGCTTCACGATCCCTCGGGACGCATAACGATCCCGGGGTTTTACGATGGCGTGCTGGAGGTGCCTGAAACGATCCGCGCCCAGTGGGACGCCCTTGGTTTTGACCACGCGGCATTTCTTGCGGATGTGGACCTGTCACACCCCGCGGGCGAGCAGGATCGCAGCCCACTGGAGATGACCTGGTCGCGCCCGACCTGTGAGGTGAATGGCATCTGGGGTGGCTATACCGGTGAAGGCTTTAAGACCGTCCTGCCCGCGCAGGCTCATGCAAAAATCAGCTTTCGCCTTGTGGGCGATCAGGATCCCTTGGCGATCCGCACCGCGTTTCGCCACATGGTCGAAGAAATGCTACCGCCCGATTGTAGCGTGCAATTTAAGGGCATCGGTGCCAACACAGCTTGCATCATCGACGCCGAAGACCCTCGATTCGAACAGGCGCGCACCGCTTTGAGCGCCGAATGGGACCGCCCTGCAGCCTACATCGGCGGCGGCGGCTCAATCCCCATCGCAGGTCATTTTCAGGACATTCTGAACACAAAACCACTTCTGATCGGCTTTGGAAAAGACGATGACGCCATTCATTCGCCCAACGAGAAATATGATCTGGAGAGTTTCCATAAAGGCACACGCAGCTGGGCCCGGATTCTGGCAGCCCTCACGTGACGGCAAAAAGCGAGGAATGGGAAGGTTTCACGGCCGGGTTTGCTGCGGTAAATGGGCAAACAATCTACCACCAAACCGGTGGTGCTGGCGCGCCCCTTCTGCTGTTGCACGGGTTCCCGCAGACCCATGCCATGTGGCATCAGGTGGCTTTGAATTTGGCCCGCGATTTTCGCGTTACAGTGGCAGATTTGCGGGGTTACGGCGACAGCAGCAAACCACAGGGAACAGAAGCCTACAGTTTTCGCCATATGGCAGCGGACCAAAACGCGCTGATGCAAAGCCTTGGTCACGCGCGCTATCACGTCATCGGACATGACCGCGGTGGGCGTGTTGCACACAGACTTGCGCTGGATGCACCTGGCTCGGTGCACAGCCTGACCCTGATGGATATTGTACCGACGCATTTCCTTCTAAACCAACTTTCACATAAGGTTGCAGCCGCTTATTATCATTGGTTTTTTCTGGCACAGCCTTTCCCATTTGCGGAAGCGATGATTGCGGATGATCCAGACCGTTACTTTGAAAGCTGCCTGCTGGGTTGGGGAGCGGCAAAGATGTCAGACTTTGCGCCCAATGCTTTGGAGGCATATCGCAGATCCTGGCGCGACACGGACACAATACGCGGGATGTGCGCCGACTATCGCGCGGCCCTTGAAGTTGATTTCGATCTCGACGCCGCAGATCTGGACCGAAAAATTGAGGTTCCGACACTGATCGCCTATGGGACAGATGGCGCCATGGCGCAGGCCTATGACGTGCCCGCCACGTGGCGCGACAGGCTGACGGACATGCACGAGGCCGCGATCCCCGGGGGGCACTTCTTTATCGACCAGTCCCCGGACCACACGATTGAAACAATACGCGCGTTCTTGCCAAAAGCGTAAGACATGCGGAGACACCGTCGTTAAAAGTACAGCGTACGTAAGTTCTTGTCGCGATATCCAAAGAATTTGGCGGACCTGCAAAAACAAAAAAGCCTCCCGAAGGAGACCTTTTTGGCAGCGGTGGCGCGGTTGACGGGGCTCGAACCCGCGACCCCCGGCGTGACAGGCCGGTACTCTAACCATCTGAGCTACAACCGCCCACTGCACACACTCGGCTTATCCTTCGTGCGTTTGGACGTAGTATTGCGACCACTCTGTCGCGTCAAGCAGGGTTTCACATAATTTTGCAGCTTTTTCTGTCGAATTCCCAAACGCCACTACACATCAGGCAAGGGGATGAACTCGGCGTCATCTCCCGGCGGGAGTTGAAATCGCCCATGCGCCCAATCTCCCGCGCGCCAGGCTTCTTTGGCCGCATCAATCCGGTCTTGAGACGACGCGACAAAATTCCACCAAATGTACCTCGGCTCGCTCAATGTCGCGCCCCCCAAAAGCATCAATCGCGCACCCTGATCACCTGCTTTCACCGAAATTTTGTCCCCCGGTCGGAAAATCATCATCTGCCCCGCCTCGAAAGGGTCACCTGCAACCGTAACATCACCTGAAATCACATAGACACCGCGATCTTCATGATCGTCGGGAAGTGGCAACTGCGCATGAGCCTTAAGCACCGCATCCGCGTAAAAAATCTCAGAGTACGTTTTGACCGGCGCAGTCTCGCCATATGCCCGACCCAGGATCAAACGCACGTGCTTACCTTCCCCCTCCAAGAGCGGCAACGACACCCTTGGCGCATGTTCGAACTGGGCTGGCGCATCCTCTGCATGTTCGGGCAAAGCGACCCAGGTCTGAACGCCAAACAAATTGTGTGGCTGCGTGCGCATGTCGCCGTCCGTCCGTTCAGAATGCGTGATCCCCTGCCCCGCAACCATCCAATTGACCGCACCTGGTTCGATCCATTGGTCCGTGCCCAGGCTGTCGCGGTGGTGAATTTTGCCCTTGTAGAGATACGTCACAGTGGCCAAGCCAATGTGTGGATGCGGACGCACGTCGATGCCTTTGCCGGTGACAAACTCCACCGGGCCAAACTGATCAAAAAAGATGAACGGACCTACCATTTGCCGCCGCGGTGCGGGCAACGCGCGCCGAACTTCGAACCCGCCCAGGTCCCGCGCACGCGGCACAATCACTGTTTCGATGGCATCAATCGCGTCGCCGATCGGGCAATCCGGATCAAGTGCAGGGTTCCAGCTCATGGTACACTCCTCATCTACCCAAACGATAAAGGAGACGCCGCGTAATAGAAACTGTGATAATGTCTGCGCACGCGCAGGGTTTGTGCAGCGTCCGCACCCGCACGTTCACATCACGCACGCCATGCGTTACTGGATGCTGCGATCCGACACGTCTAGGGTCGACAACCGGTCCATCGCAACGTCAGTAGATGTCTCCGAAAGATCTGCTGCGCAGCGGATCAAAGCCCCAATCTGAGCACTGCTCATCGAACCTGCGAGTTCATACGCAGCCAATTCAACGAGTTTGGCCGCAAAACTAAGTGACTGCGCACCTCGCAAATCCTCCGGCAAGGCTGCTATCTGCGCAGTGAGTTCGGCAAACGAGTCACTGCACGCTTGTTCGCCTTGCATGTACCGCGGTGTAAGAAGAGCTTTGTCAAAGTGCATCGGAGCAGTCCTTTTTTATAGACCGGAGCTGTCCTATATCGGTGACACAGGCTGCCAAACAACGACAGCAAAAAATCATGTAAATTTGAAATATCCTGCAAACTGGCACAAAAAAGCATGAAACAGGACCCGTTTTCCGGCCAAAACATATCCTTTTGTATAGTTTTGATGCAAACCCCAAAACGCATCTGCGGAGCATGTCGTTTCGGCCAGTGCCAGATCTGCGGGCATGTCGTGCTATAATCGCAGCATCCCGCGGCCGGCATGAGTGTTAGACAACCGGGCAGTTCTCTATATCGTCTGGCAACGCTTTAAGACGCTCCCGCGTTAGTTCCCAATCCCAGCACGTACGAGACGGCTACCCGGCGTGAGACCTGAAATCTCCAGAACCAATTTACGGCGCACAGTTTGTGCAAAGCTGGCACGTCCCTCGGCGGTCACCATAAAAGCACCGGGTCCTCCGATGATACGGTTTGCGTATTCTTCTTCGAGATTGGCACCTGCGCGACGACCATCCTCTGGCCGCAAAATGGGCAGCGCATTGATCGTGATGCCCCCCGAAAGAACCTCGGCACGGGCCTCCTCGATGGGCGGTCCGGAGGAATTGCGAATGCTGTCACCAGAAAAATCGATAACCCCTCGCGGTGCATAAATATCATTGGTATCAATCAACCGCTTGGCGTCTAATAAAGCTGCGCCGATGGCGTTGCTTCCATAGGCCTGACGTGGCGGTCCGCTCAAAGCTTCTGCAAATTCTCGTGCTGAGTCCGGGTCATCAACGATCATCCAGGGCACAACCACCGCAGTGTTGCTCGCCCATTCCACATATGTAATCGCAACGTTGCCGTAGATGGAGTTCTGGATGGCTGCGATAACCTCAGGGTCCGTGATCGCCTGAGCATAGCCCTGCCGCTGGAATGACAATTCTTCAGCATCGATGGATCCTGAGGCGTCCGCCAAAAGCACGAGCTCGAGACCCGCTTCTTTTTCAGTTTGAGCGGCAAGCGGACTGGCATGCATCAAACTGGCACACGTTAATATGAGTAAAAAACGCAAAATCACCGCTTCACTCTGATCCACGGGCGCATTGTTTTGCAAGAAGAACGTGAAATCTACCGAGCGCACCCATCGCATTTCGCAGGCACTGCGCCATAAAAGAAGGCACAATCGCTCAAAGCAGCGATCAGGCGGCGTCCCGGCGCGCGGTTGGCAGAATGAAGTCTTCTATCAACCGCATCAGGTCGCCAAAGTATCCTCCGCTGCGTGCCGGACGGGTCGGATCCGACGTAAGTGCAATGCTCAACGCTAGATCTGGCACAACACAAATTACCTGCCCCCCATACCCGCGCGCCAATGCGAAACGATCGCCACCCGACTGGCCCAGAAACCACCCGTATCCGTATTGCAGCCCTGACCAGCGCGACCGGGTCAAGGGGCGAAACGATTGGGTGACCCACTGCTTGCTTAGCACACGGGCGCCGTCCCAATACCCGTTTTGGCGATACATTTCACCAAATCGCACCATCGCAGGCAGGCTGAGAGACATTTCGTTGCCACCAAGGTAATACCCCTGCGGATCGCGGGTCCAGGCAGGGATATCAATGCCTAACGGCAGCCCCAATCTCTCCCGCGCCAAGCGCAGCAGGCTTTGCCCGGAAACCTCTGACAAAATCGCGCCGAGCACGTGATAAGACCCAGTCGAATAAAGCATCTGCGTCCCGGGTTCTGTTACGAAGGGGCGGGCCAGCGCGTTTCGGATCCAATCAGGACTGCTGACCCATTCCCCGTAATTTGCGCCGGACGTCCGTTCCAAACCTGCTTGCATGGTCAACAGGTACTCGAGCGTGATCGATTCAACGCGCGGATCCGCAGCATCCGGGATCAGCTGTGGGGCGAGCGCACCAATTGTTGAGTGCACTGATGGTATCTCACCTCGGTCCACTGCAGTCCCTGTCAGAGCCGCGACAATCGTTTTCGAAACCGATTTGATCGGAACAGCGCGCCCGATTGATGGCCCACGATAGATTTCTGAAACCACCGCCTGTCCCCCTCGGTGAATTAGAAGTGCGTGACATTGCTCAAGCTGTGCAGCGGCTTGCACAACAGCATCCCAACCCGTGGTTTGCGCATGGACGGGCCAGACGACGCATGACGCGGCACCCGCAATGAACTGACGGCGCACCACCTTTGGCGTAGAATGCTCCCTTCCGCGTTTAAGTCGACATATGGCGACACACGTCAATTGCCAGCCACGCCCGGCTAAGGATCGCGCAGAGGCGGTCACAAGATCGCGAAAACCCGTCACCTCGTCAAACAGGTGACGCAGAGGGAATTCATCCTACGTGTTGAAGCGCGGAGCATTTCGAATAGGCGGGACGGACCGATGACGTCATTTTGGAAGCAACTGATAATCTGTATCTTGCTGGTTACGGCGACGACGCTCGCATGGCAGTACCACCCGCAGCTTTTGAGCACGGTCGGTTTCGCCCCCCAAACCGCCGACGATCCGGCCAAGTCTCAAAAACGTAGCGAGGGCACGCCTATCATCGTGGCACAGACGATCTCCATGCGTGATGATCGTACCTTTTCAGCCATTGGCACCGGGTTTGCACTCAGATCCATCACCTTGCGCGCGTCTTCGGATGGTGAGATCGAGGGTTTCAACGTGACACCGGGCCGTGAATTTGCTGCCGGCGAGATGTTGATGCAGCTTGAAGACAGAGACGAACAATTTGCGGTCTCCCTTGCCCAGACACGGCTGGATCGTGCCCGCGACGAAAGAGACCGATATAGCCAGCTGCAGGTGAGCGGCGTGGCCGCGATCGCGCGTCTGGAAGACGTTGAAACAGATTTTCAGGTCGCCACAATCGAGCTGGACCGCGCCCTTGAGGCATTGGACAAGCGCGTGTTGCGCGCGCCCTTTGATGGGATCACCGGTCTGGCATCCGTGGAATTGGGCGACCGGATTGAAACGGGTGATGCCATCGGGCGATTTGATGACCGACGCGCAATTTTGGTGGAGTTTGATCTGCCTGAGGCGCTGCTGGGGCGTGTGTCCATCGGGCTTGAAGTCAGCGCCACCACGCCATCCGTTGAAGGTCGCAGCTTTGATGGTCAAGTCAGCGCCATCGACAGCCATGTGGACCCCGCGACACGGACCGCCCGCGTGCGCGCAGAAATTAACAATGCGTCAGATCTGTTGCGTCCGGGCGCGTCCTTCGCACTTGAACTGGAACTGCCCGGAAATCCGTTTCCCGCCGTGCCAGAATTAGCGCTGCAGTTCTCGGAAGGTGCGCTGTTGGTCTGGCGCGTGACAGAGGGGATGGCGGAACCTGTGACCGTCCGGCTTGTGCGGCGCCGCGCGGGTCTGGTGATCGTGGACGGGCCTTTGGCAGAGGGTGATCTGATTGTTGTCGAAGGCACCCAGAGACTGCGCCGCGGCAGCGCTGTGCATGTGCTCAACACCCCACAGGAGCAGAACTCATGAACTTTGCAGGCCAAGGTATCAGCGATCTGAGCGTGCGCCGGCCCTATCTTGCGATGGTGTTCAGCCTGCTGATCGTGATTGCCGGGATCGGTGCGCTCTTTGGTATTGAAGTGCGTGAATTGCCCGACATCGACCGCCCCATTGTGTCTGTCCGCGCCAACTATCCCGGTGCCTCGCCGACGACGGTGGATGCCGAGGTCGCCTCGCTCGTGGAAGGTGTTGTGGCGCGCGTTGCCGGGGTTAAATCTGTGCGCACCTCTTCTGAGGAAGGCAATTTCCGCATGCGGGTCGAATTCAATCCCGGACGCAATCTGGACAATGCGTCCAATGACGTGCGCGAAGCGGTGGCGCGGGTCGAGAATCGCCTTCCTGACGGCGTTGAAGATCTGTTCGTCGTGAAGTCAGAGCAGGACGCGAACCCTGTCGTCGATGTCGCTGTCTGGAGTGACAGCCGCCCCATCGATGAACTCACGCAGCTCGTTGAAGATGCTGTTGCCACCGAATTCACCGCGTTGGATGGTGTGGCCGAAGTGGTGCTTTTCGGGGATCGCGAACGTGTTCTGCGCGTCGAGGTGCGACCTGACCGGCTTGCCGCTTTCGAACTCTCCATCGGTGAAGTCGCCGGCGTGCTGGAGGCCGCGCAGTTCGATGTGCCGGTCGGCAGTTTCGGTGCGGGCGCGCTTGAGGTGTTGGTGCGCGCCGATGCGACGGTCTCTAACCCGGAACGCATCGAAGACCTGATGCTTCACGACAACGTGCGGCTGGGGGATGTAGCGAATGTCTTCTTTGGTCTTGCCACCGCCGACAGTGTGGCGCGCCTTGATGGTCGGATGATCGTCAGCCTCGGCATTGTACGCCAGGCGCAATCCAACACGGTGAGTATCTCAAATGAAGTTGCCCGCGCGGTGGATCAATTGGCACTGCGCTTTCCCGACCTGGGCTTTCAGATCACCAGCGACGACGCGGTGTTCATCAAGGGTTCGATTGCTGAGGTCATCAAGACGCTTGCCCTGTCGCTGGTGATCGTGATCGCCGTTATGTGGGTGTTTTTCGGGCGTTTGGGTGCCACGCTTATCCCTGCGGTGACGATCCCGATTGCGCTCATCGGGTCCATTGCCGGGATCTGGCTGATGGGCTTTTCCATCAATCTGATTACGCTGCTGGCCATGGTGCTGGCCACTGGGCTCGTGGTCGATGACGCCATCGTTGTCACCGAAAACATCCAGCGCCGCAGACAGGACGGCATGGGTGCCAAGGCGGCAGCTGTCATCGGTTCGGGGCAGGTGTTCTTTGCGGTTGTGGCAACTACAATCACGCTGATTGCTGTGTTTGTTCCGATCTCCTTTTTGCCGGGCGAAGCGGGCCGGCTGTTTACAGAATTCGGTTTCGTTCTCGCTTTCACCGTCGTGATTTCATCCTTTGTGGCGCTTACCATGTGCCCGATGCTGGCCTCGCTCGGAGACCCCTTGGGCAAGGGCGGCGGCCTTTTTGAACGACCAGGTGCCTGGATCGCAAAGGGCTATGCGAGACTTGTCCGCCCCATGGTGCGCGCGCCGCTGGTCACAATAGTCGGGGCATCGCTCTTGGCCGGGGGTGCGGCGCTGGTTTACAGCGACCTCGGCGAGGAACTGGTGCCACCGGAGGACCGTGGTCAGGTATCGGTTTGGCTCCAGGGGCCGGATGGCACGAGCCTTGACTACACCGATCGCCAGGTTGTTCAGGTCGAGAACATTCTGCAACCGTTCATTGATGACGGCACCGCCCAAGGGCTGTATTCAATTACGGGTCGCTATGATCTCAACCGGGGTGCCATCACCATGCGGCTTTTGCCTTGGGCAGAGCGCAACATCGCGCAGGGCGAGATTGAAGAAGCGTTGCGCGACGAACTGGCGCTGATCCCCGGTGCTCAAAGCCGCATCCGCAGCGGCAACAGCCTGGGCCTCAGAGGATCCTCCGGCGGCGGGTTGAGCATCGCGCTCACAGGTCCGAACTATCCTGATATCGCCGCTGCCGCGGATGTTTTTGCGCAAGCGCTCGAAACCGTTGAGGGGCTGTCGGGTATCCGCGTGCAGTATCAAGCAACGCAGCCGCAACTCAGCATTGGCGTGGATCGTGCACGCGCCTCGGATCTGCAGGTGCCCATGTCCACACTGTCTGCAACCTTGCGCGCGCTTGTGGACGAAGACGAAATCGCAGAGCTGACAATTAACGATCAGGCAGTGCCGATTATCTTGCAATCCGCAGCAGGTGCCGTGCGTGATCCGGTCGACCTGATGAGCCTCTATGTACGCTCCGACGTCGAAGATCTGGTACCGTTAAGCCAGATCGTGACGTTGGAAGAAAAGGGTGTCGCCGCAGAGCTTGACCGCCACGCACAACGCCGTGCCATCGAAATTGACGCCTCCGTCGCCCCCGAGATCACGCTGCGCGAGGTCATCGAGGCCGTCCGTACCCTGTCACAAGACGCTCTACCAGATGGGATCGGCTTGATTTTTCTCGGTGAAGCTGCCTCGCTTGATGAAACATCTTCAGCCCTTGCGGCCACCTACATCATCGCGCTTCTGGTCGTTTTCCTCGTTCTGCTCGCACAGTTTGAAAGCCTGACCAGCGCAGTGGTTGTCATGCTGACGGTGCCTTTCGGGGTCTGTGCTGCGATCTACGCCATGTTACTGACTGGAACGACGATTAATATCTACAGCCAGATCGGGATTCTTGTTTTAATCGGCGTCATGGCCAAGAACGGCATTCTTTTGGTCGAGTTCGCCAACCAGCTGCGGGACGACGGCCGCACCGTGCTCGAAGCCGCGCTGGAAGCCGCACAGGCCCGGCTGCGTCCCATTTCGATGACCTTAATTTGCACCGTCATGTCGGGCTTGCCGCTGGTCCTTGGAAGTGGCCCAGGGTCTGAGGCACGCGAAGCGATCGGATGGGTCATCGTCGGCGGCTTGGGGTTGGCGGCAATCTTTACGCTCTTTCTGACGCCCGCAGCCTACGCACTTGTCAGCGGATTAACCGCCGCGCGCGCGTCCAGCGCCAAAGCGCTCGACACAGAACTCGACGCAATGGCGAAACTCTGAGGGCCAAGACCCGATGCGGTATGATTGCTGCAGCAACGTCACCGTCAGGACGGGTTTAATGCCGTGTGAATAGCCTGAGCCAATTCAAGGGGTGGGCAAGGCTTTTGCAGCATGGGAGCGACGACCGCGCCCATGTCTGTATCCGTATAGCCAGTGTATCCTGACATATAAATTAACGGCATGTCCGGGGACTTATCCCGGACCGACTGGGCAAGCTTAAAGCCATCCATCCCCCCCGGGATCACAATGTCGGTGATCAACAGATCAAAGTGGTCGCCACTGTCGAGCAATTCCATAGCAGCGACGCCCGAGGAAACTGTTTCCACCACATATCCCAGCGACGTGATCAAGTCGTCCAGCAGCATCGCCAAGCTGATTTCGTCCTCGACAATGAGAATACTCTCACCATTGCCTTGTGCGGGTTTGTCTCGCAGCAGCGGCTCCTCGCGTTCTCCAAAAGGCGTCCCGCGCGGCAAAAGCAATCGCACCGTGGTCCCCTGCCCCGGTTCGGAATAAATACGCAGCTCTCCATTGGCCTGCTGGATAAAACCATACACCATGGACAGGCCCAAACCTGTTCCGGAGTTCGTACTTTTCGTGGTGAAAAACGGATCAATTGCACGGCGTTTTACTTCTTCGGGCATCCCCGGGCCATTGTCCGTGACGGCAAATTCCACATAGCGAAAGGCGGTATTGTCTGCTCTCTTGTGGTCTTTGGAATGCTCCGCATAAAGACCCTTTGCGATGTACGTATTTGGATGCTCGCGCCGCAAGGTCAGATCTGCGTCAAGTTCATTAATCCCCCGCACAAGGACGGTAATCTTGCTGCCCGTTCCCGAACGCAAGATCGCATCCCGCGCGTTCAGCAGAAGGTTCAACAGAGCATTGCCCAGCTGTGCTGTATCGCAATAGACCCACAGATCTTCTTCCTTGATCGCATATTTCACGTCAACAGAAGCTTCAATCAGGGGCGTCGCCAGCCTGCGGAACTCATCCACTATGCCATCGACATCTTTGGACGCAGATAATCCTGGCTGCTGTTTTGCAAAGGCAAGTAGCCGCTTTGTCAGTTCTGATCCACGGTCCACGGACAGTTTGGCGGTTTCAAGATAAGACTGCCGGTTCGCTGCATTTTCCGTCTGGGCCAATTCCAGCGCGTATTGAACCGTTGCCAGTAGATTGTTGAAATCATGTGCAATACCGCCCGTAAGCTGCCCAAGCGCGTCCAGGCGGCTTGTCCGTTCCACTTGCTGTCGATGCTTTTCCTGCTCGGATACGTCATCGAGGATCAGCACACATTTAAACGCAGGTTCGGCAGTATTGTCAGGCGCGCTGGAAACCCGGATGTAACGGATTTCATCCGCCCCTCTTTTGGTCATGGAAAAAATCTCGCCGTTGATCGCCTGACCGGCGAGCGAACGGCGAACGGGATTTAGGGAGTCTTCGACCTGTTGCAGCGATTCACGGTCGACAAATTCAATTCTTTCAGGCCAATGGAACGGCGTTGGCGTGGTAACACCGCCCAGAAAATGGCGGCCAGCAGAGTTGATCGCCAGAATTTCCCCATCGCCTTTCAAACCAATGATCGCGCTTTTCGCTGTGTCCATGATCTGCGTTAAAAGCTCGCTGACCCGCTTTTGCTCAGCGCCCAACTCTTCCGCTTCATGCTGACCGTCCAAGGCGCGATGTTCGGCAAGTTTTTGTGCTGTGATGTCCGTCGCGACACCAACGTGTTGCAGCACCGAACCGTCGTCTTCGCGCGCAAAGACCGTATCGTGGGACAACAGCCAAACCCAATGCCCCTTTTTGTGCCGCATGCGATACTCGAGCCTGAGAATTTCCTGGTCCTGTGCACTTTGTAACAATGACAGATACGATACGATGCGCGGCAAGTCCTCGGGATGCGCGAGCGTCGGAAACATCGCATCTCCCAAGGCCTGCAGTTCAGCGCTGCTGTACCCGAGAAGATCGCCGAGAGATCGATTCGAATATTCGTTAGACTGGGTTTTTTGGTTGAAGACATAGATAATGCCGGGAACGACATCCAATACCTTCTCCAGCATGGGGATCGCTTGCCAATCTTTTGTTGCCACCACACGTCGCTCCCATTTGAAATACCGATACACCTAAGGTTGCGTTGAAGTCTAGCGGTGGCCTCAAACGCCGGGGCATGTGAGACAGAATACACATGCGTGGCTGTGGGTGCCTATCCCTCACAGAACATCATTGGGAGCTTGCACGCGCTGTTTGCGGCCAAAAGACAGGCCAAGCCGTGGTGCTGGCCCAACACCGGTGTCCCGCGCATGTTTGTAAAGTGTGTTCTACCTTGTGGGTGGTGCTCATGAAATGAAGTCGATTGCGTCATTTTCGAAACCCAATCTTAACAGAACACGAAACAGAGTGTTGCCGAATGCGCGTGCTATCCCTTGCGCCGAAACTTAGGCCAACGTCTATAGTATGGGATGAATCCTTAGCTTTTGTGCCGTCTCAGAGTGCAACCATCCCCCGAATTGACATGCCCCACAGCGTGATTTGACCAGTGGCATCGCCGGCAAATCGCCCCACAACCTACAATTTGACGTATTTTGAAGTGGTGATGCGTAAAAAAAGTGCGAATGAATATGGACGTCCAAAACCCTTATTTTCGCCGTTTTTCTGTCACTCTTGAACGACTGGCTGCCTTGGTAACCAAATGGTGCACAGTATTGTGTCAGGTCCAAAAGGATACAAATAGCATTTTGTTAAGACTTCGCTTGCAAACGGGGAAAGTTAGAAAGTTACGGAGTTCTTTATGAAGTTGCGCAATCAGATCTTTACCATCATCGCAATCCCTTTGGTCGGTTTGAGCGTGGTCTCAGGTATCGGCTTGAAGGGTGCCTTTGACGATTTGAGTGAAACCAACCACGTCGAAGCATCGTTGGGTGCTGCTGATGTCATTAGTGCGCTTGTGCATGAACTGCAGGTCGAGCGGGGATACTCCGCAGCGTTTGTAGGCTCCGAAGGGCGCAACTTTGCTGATGTGTTGCCCGATCAGCGCGCGCGCGTCGATGAACTTCTCATAGAATTCGAAGTGGTGCATGATCTGATCGCCGCAGATTATCCCGATCACGTTTCCACCATTGACCAAGACTTGAAACAATTGCCATCTTTGCGGGACGCTGTCTCTTCGCTAGACATCACTGTGCCGGAACTCGCGGGTACCTATACGCACATGATCAAGGACTCGCTGGCGCTGACCGACGTGACGTTTGCGGACATTCATCTAGGCAGCATCGCACTGGCGGGGGCCAGCTATGTCTCTCTCAGCGAGGGTAAAGAGGCCGCAGGGATTGAACGCGCAATGGGGGCCGTTGGCTTTGGAAGTGGTACTTTTGCACCCAATGGCTTTCGCAAGTTCGTCGCGGCTGGTGCAAAGCAGACTTTTGCTCTCATGCAGGCAGAACTCTATGCAACTGAAGCCATGCCAGGACTGAGCTTTGATCAGTTTTCCGAAGCTACAGCGGTAGAGGAGTTGCGACAGATCGCATTTTCAAGCGTTGAAAGCGGCGACCTGGCAGGCGTCAGTGGCGCGGATTGGTTCGCAACGTCAACGGCATGGATCGAGCAACTACGCGCCGTCGAAGTCGAGATGCTGGAAAGTATCCACACCCTGAACGCAAAAGAACACCAATATGCGGTCGCGCGCGAAATCACCTTTGGCGTCAGCGCGGGCCTGTCCCTACTGCTCAGCTTGTCGGTTGCATATTTCATCACGCGACGTTTCGGGAAACATGTGGTTCAGTTGAACGACTCGATGTCGCGCGTAGCACGCAAGGACTTTGACATCGACATCGCGACCGTTTCCGTGAAATCCGAGATCGGAGATCTGTCGCGCGCACTTGATACCATGCGCACGGACCTTCAGGCAGCCGATGCGCAACTGGTCGAAGCCTTTTCCAAGAGTTTTGCATTCGATGACAGTAATTCGGCAATGATGATCGTTGATACGGATATGGTGATTACTGCCAGCAACAAGGCGACCAAGGATCTCTTGGACGCGCATGACACGACATTTCGTGAAGTCTGGCCCGATTTTTCTGCCGACAAGATGTCCGGCCACTCGATTGACCGTTTCCACAAGAACCCTGCACACCAACGCGCCATTCTTTCCGACCCTTCGCGATTGCCTTGGCGTACTGACATTTCCATTGGTGATCTGAAACTCGAGCTGAACGCATCCTATGTCCAAGCCGAAGACGGATCCTATGCCGGGAACATCCTGCAATGGCGCGACGTGACGCAAGAACGGATGCACGCGGGCGTTATTACCGCGATTGACCGTGAGCAATGTATGGTTGAATACATGCTGGATGGCACTGTCATTCGCGCAAACGATCAGTTCTTAGCGCTGCTTCAAATCGATGAGGCAAATGCAACCGGTCGCCAGCATCAGAGCTTTCTGGCCGCCGAAGATCCGACCTGTGCTGAACAAGAAACAATCTGGAGCGCGCTTGGCCAAGGCGAGTCACAATATGCCATGCTGCAGCTTGCAGCGGCAGACGGCAGCCCTGTTTGGCTGCGTGCAAACCTGACTCCGATTGTCGACGGCAGCGGCAAGACCTTCAAAGTCGTCTTGATCGCAACGGACGTGACCGCGGCTGAATCAGCGCGGATCGAAGCAACCGAGGCGCGGGAGAAAGAAGAAGCAGCACGCGCAGTCGTCGTCCGTGAACTGGCCGAGAGTTTGAACAAGATGTCGGAGGGTGATCTTACCTGTCAGATCAAAGTCGCATTTGATGGGGAATATGAACGCCTTCGCGTCGATTTCAATGAAGCTGTTCAACGCCTTTCCGGACTGATCAAAAGCGTTGATGAGACCGTGTCAGGCGTATCGTCGAATGCTTCTGAAGTAAGTTCCGCATCCAGCCAACTTGCGCGCCGAACAGAAGGGCAAGCAGCAACGCTCGAAGAAACCGCTGCCGCATTGGAACAACTGACAGCAACTGTAAAATCCAGTGCCGAGAATGCCAAAGAGGCAGATGCTGCGGTGATCGAAGCACGTGCCGGCGCCCAAGCCGGAGGTGAGACCGTGCGCGAAGTCGTCCAAGCAATGAGTAAAATTGCAGATTCGTCTTCTGAAGTTTCGAAGATCATGAGCGTTATTGAAGAAATTTCGTTCCAGACCAACCTGCTTGCATTGAACGCCGGTGTTGAAGCAGCCCGTGCCGGAGAGGCTGGTCGCGGGTTCTCGGTCGTTGCATCCGAAGTCCGCGCTTTGGCACAAAGGGCGTCTGACTCCGCGAGGGACATCTCCGATTTGATCAGCTCCAGCGACACCCATGTAACGGCGGGCGTCGAGTTGGTGCAAAAGGCCGGAGAAGCCCTTGAAACCATCGTGGCCCGCGTCTCCTCAACCGGAGATTTGGTTGGTACGATCACCCATGCCACCCGCGAACAGGCAACCGCGCTACAAGAGATCAATACCGCTGTGAACTCTCTGGATCAAACGACCCAGCACAATGCGGCAATGGTTGAAGAGACGACAGCGGTCAGCACTTCACTTAGTACCGACGCAGAACACCTGCAAAAAATGATCGCTGCGTTTAAAACAGACGATGGCGATGCGCAAACGCATGTGTCAGAGTCGCAGCAAACCGCTGCTGCAAGTTGATCGATCGCACACAAAAATGAACGTACCAGCGGGTGTTCACACCTACAGCCAAAGCGTAAAGCTTTGGCTGACTTTCGATCAAACCCCATCACCAAGAGATGCAAGCGAAACATCCCGAACGGTTCACGTTCTTAAGCCCAAAAGTCAGTAATCAACGATAAAGTTAAGGCAATCGTCACGCCCATTTGAGTTGGGTGGTTTTCGGCACCCAACCCCGGCGAACTCAGTCTGAACAACACTCAAGAGCGTCAATCTACGTTTTGATTCAGTCGAATTTCTAACTTCCAGAAACCGTCACAAAAACGGGCCAAAAGCTCAGAAACCCGTTATCAACATCAACAGCTGAGCTGAACAAAAACCGTATTTCTGATGGCGAGACATCAACGATATTTGCTTCCAACAACCAAATTTTATAAGATCCTACTCACCAAAGCTCTATTTGCGCCTCATGCAATACCACCCCATGTGACGCATCTACCTTATCCCGGCATCGAGCTTCAATTCGTCTGACAACCTAGAAACAAACCACCATGATTTCATATAAATTGCAGTAAGAGAGACATTGGCAAAGACTTTTCAGTTTTCTAGGCACTTGAGTAATTCCGTCTCCCCTGTCAGTTACTTTTCGCCTGATTTCCTTCGTCACATTGGCGCTCCGCTTCTGAATAGGCGGAGAAATCTTCGAACTTCATAGGTCTTGAAAAGAGGTATCCTTGAGCTTCAGCGTAGTGGTGTTTCTTAAGAAAAGCGAGATGCTCCTTGTTCTCCACTCCCTCACACAGGAGAGTTAGACCGAGCCCTCGGCACAGATCACTAACTGCTATTAGAATGGGTTCAGCCGATGGGTCTGTACCCAATTTGAGCATGAAAGACTTGTCCACCTTAAGTTTGTTGATTGGGAGCTGAGAGAGATATCCTAAGGATGAATATCCGGTGCCAAAGTCATCCAGTGCCCAGCTTACACCGCGAAATTCGATGTCGCGCATTTTTTCCAACAAGTCACCGGTTCCATCGACAAGGACTGTTTCGGTAAGTTCCAGACAAAGGCGTGAAGCAGAAAAACCTGTCTCGTGCAACAGTCTGTTGACGTCAGTAACGATGCCATCTGTCATCATTTGAACACTAGAAACATTCACCGCTACTGTCAGATCCTCTGGGAGAGTAAGCATGTCTTTCATTGATCTTTCGAGGACCCAGACTCCGAGTTCGTTGATGAAACCGGTAGACTCTGCGATTTCTATGAATTCGTCAGGGTAAACCTGACCAAGAGAAGCTGATTTCCAACGCAAAAGCGCCTCAGAGCCAATCAATTTCAAATCATTGAGGCGATGTTGAGGCTGATACCAGACCTCAAACTCTTCACGATCCAGCGCACGCCCCAATGCTCTTTCTATCTCCCGGGATCGAAACTGTTTTTGGGACAAAAGAGGATTGTAGGAAAGGGGTAAATCACCGCTGGCAATTCGCGCAGCGTCAAGCGCTTCCTCCGCGTGAGAAAGAGCATCCGTGGCGACAAAATCGCACCCAGGGGAAACGCATGCATAGCCCATGCGGACACCTACCTGCGCTTGAGAATTTTCCATAACATATGGCTGTTCAATGGTACCGCAAAGAAGTTCCGCAAATTTGAAAGCTTGAGCTTCATCCGTTTCAAACTCACTGAAACAGGCGAAGGTGTCTCCCCCAAGCCTTGCGAGCGCTGAAACGTTCAATTCCGCTTCTTGCAGACGCACGACGAGTTGTTTCAGTAGCGCATCTCCAATTTCCCTGCCAAGGACAACGTTGACCGTTTTAAATCGGCTCAGATTGAATACGAAAATTGCGAATGAATCCCCTGCTGCGCTACGCATGTCCAGAAAATCCAAAAAGACGCTACGTCTGAGCGCTCCGGTTAACGCATCGTAGCTAGACAGATAGGCAATCTCACGTTCTTGCTCCTTGATCTTTGTCACGTCACGTATGGATAGCGTTGCAATCCGCGTGATTATTTCCCTTCCTCGTTCGAAGGATGAAGTGAACGACGGTGTGACCGAATACTCAAGATGGAGTGATTGACTATTGCGAAAGGTTTCGTACTTTTGGACAGATTGAGTTTCACCAGATTGCATTGTCACAAGCGCTTTTTTCTTGATTCCTTTCGGCAAAACCAGGTGGCCCGCTTCATCCAGCCCGAAGAGCTTTTTTGCCGAAGTGCTGTACATCCGAACGACGCCGGTTTCGTCCAAGATAGAAATTGCATCGAAACTGTCGTTGAAAACCTGTTGCAACAGTGCCGAAGTATTTGCCACTTCATGTTTTTGGCGGCTTATCGTCCAATTGTTCTGCTTTAAACGGCGCAACAGTGCCCAACTGCAGAATACAAGAAAACTAGGATAGAGAACGCCCGTTGGAACCAGGACAGCACGGTGCGCGAAAACGCCGAATGCAAACGCTTCACTTGCCAGAAGTACCAGCATAGCAGTCGACAGAAAAATGGCGGGTTTTCGGAATAGTTTCATTTGCAGAATGAGCATTGCAGCAAGCAAACCAAGTAAAACCCACTCAACATTGAGGATCCTTGGAACCGCATCAGTTGCCAGTGTCTCAGCGGCCAGAACGTGTACAAGCGGCCCTGGAATTATTCCGTGCACTGGCACGGTAAAAAGATCACCCAATTCTATTGCTGAAGCCCCGACGACAACGGATCGCCCAGCAACGACGGTCGGGTCAAACGCGCCAGATGCTACGTCGATGGCAGAAAGAGTTGGAATGCTTTCAGGCTTAAGAGAGAAGTTTATCGGAAAGCTGTCAGTTCGTTCTGAAAATGAACCGGTCAGCAAAGCTGCGGCGGCAGCAGTATACTCTCCGTAGATGGTTGCACCATAAGGATAAAAGCGAACGTTGCCGTTCCGGTCACTGAAAATGTTTACGAGAGCAGGCCAGCTGTAATTCGCAAAAAGTTGTAGCGGTCGGTTTACAACTTGTTCTGAAACGCCAGCCTGATCCGATTGCAAGAACACAGGCAGGTAGGTATTGCTTGACCTCTCCAAGGCTGTGGCAAACGCCTCATCACCTTTTGTATCAGACGAGAAAGCGAAATCGACGTCGAAAAATACGTCGATCGCGCCGGCACTTGTCAACTGTTCTAGAATGTCTGCGTGAACTTGGCGTGACCATGGCCATGCACCGACGGATTGGATGGAAGCTGCATCAATTGCGACAAATACAAACTTACCGGATGTATCACTTGGCGTGTGTGCTGCGCGGAAATTTCCCAGTCGGTCGTTCAACCCTCCTAGATATCCACCACGATCCACGAGAAATGCTATGGCAGCTATCAAAACTGCAATATTTAGGCACTTTGTAAAAATGGTTGAAAGGATCAGTTTGAGCCTCCGTTCCCATTGCCATTTCCGTTATTGCCATTCCCGTTTCCGCCGCCATTGCTGCCGCCGTTCCCGTTTCCATTCCCACTATTGCCGTTCCCATTGCCGCCGCCGTTGCTTTCGCCGCTACTGCCGCCGTTGCCGTTTCCGTTTCCATTGTTACCATTCCCGGCGCCGTTTCCATTGGTGCCGCTTCCTGCGCCAGTACTATTTACTGCACTGTTGTTTGCTGTGCTCTCAGCTGTATCGGGTGCCACCGTTGGCGCCTCGCGCAATTCGAGGCTGAAAGTATTGGCCGCACCTTCAACCTGGCTCGTCACAGACGCGGTTTCCACGCTAACCGATCGACCATCTGAAACAGCCTGCCGACCGGCGCTAACGTCAACGCGACGCCCACCGGATTGCACTTCGACTAAACCCTTATCAACTCTGACAGAGGCACTTTCGGCCGTAGTTGTAACCTCCAGGACTGTCCCCTTGATCACGGCGGCCAGGTGCGGGGTTACGACACTGGTACGTTTGTTTTTTTTCGTTGTAACCGAAAGGAAAACAGACCCTTTTTGATGCGTCACCTGGGTCGTTTGTCCTGTCGGTTGTGAGACGGATATGGCCGCGAGGGTCTTGGGGCGATAAACGATCCTTTCGGCACCTCTGCCAAGAATTGCTCGCCCACGATTACCTGTCTTAATCCATGTCCCACTTGCCAGTTGATCGCCGCTCTTCGCACGGCTCCACGTTTTTCCATCGACAGAAACGCGGACATCTCCATCCACACGTTGCATAACCCAACCTTCCGCCATTGCGGAGGCGGTGCAGGTAAACAACAGGAAAACGACGAAAATCAACCGAGAGATCATAGCTCAACCTTCCTTCAAATGCGGTGTTTTCTTTATCAGAAGAAAGTAAAGAAAAGCAAAAGCAGCGCGTAAATCAGTTCTACCACTTAACAAACTGACGAAACCAATCGGCAGGTTTCAACGTTGTATCCGGCGCCATTTTTCCAGCCGTAGATTCCAGGTTTGCAGTATTTAAGCAGCCATCTCTATCTGAATGGCTGGCGTAAAAGCATGCAGTGCATTGCAGTTGTCTCGCAACCTCGGCGTTGATTGCAAATCCAATTTCGTATCGCGCTTCTTTGTTAAAAAACGATGCCCACCGCCGAATAATCCGCATCTGCTTGGTCCGAAGCCCGTGTTTGTAATTGGGATGCTCTTTACCTGGCGGCGCACCGCCACCAGCGCCGTGCACTCGGCAGACTTTGTATTTTTGCTTAGAAGGATTGCCGCAGCGTTGCTGTGTAGAGTTAGCCGTAGCTATGCACCTGGGCGCATCTCTGAACCTTTGAGCGGGGTCTATGGCTTTACTCACACCCAACCCGCCCCAAATGGCACACGTCGCCCACAGTCGCCTGTCGACAACTCTCCACTTCGACACGCTCTACACGGACCGATTGCTGAGCCTTGGCGCGGGATTTCTTGAGTGCGTCCATCTGGGAGAGATACGTGCGGCTTAGATGCATTATCGAACGTTCGAGCGCTTCGCGGACCTGGTGGCCAGAGCCGCAATCTACGGCCGCTGGGAGAGCGACGTCATGGCGATATCACGCAGATTCCAATCGTCCTGCATCGACGCAGCCATATCGCGGTGGTTTTCACCTGACCACCCAACAGCATTCAATGCAAATGTCATCAAAACCAACGCCGTTTCAAACGTCTTTGCATTGAAATAGCATGATTAGTGTATCGGCATCCGAGGTCCTGATCTGCACCACACCTTGTCATCTGTGTTGAACGTAGGCCCAGCCTTATGATGCGCGATTGCTGTCGCCGGTAATTCTGTCTCCTTGGTGATTGGCTCATTCCCCTAAAAGGAGTGGCGAGTATCAGCGTTCCGATCCAGAGCCATAGGACGCGCTCCAAATCGTCCTGGCGGGTTCTCAAACGGAACCACATAGATGGCTGACGAGACCAATTCAGAACCGTGTTTTGTTTTTTGGTGGGTGTAGGTGATGCCAACCGTTGGTCGGAGAGAGGCGGCCTTTTGGCGTCTGCGCGGGCTTCATGGATACATGCCATTCGTGCGTACGGCGATGATACCAATTGTCCTTTTTCTCACGTGCCAAGACCCCATGTGCCACCAGTTCTTTAGGCGCGCTCCACATCCGACCCGACCTGGTGCGCCTGCGCCGCCTCCGCCAGTTCACGCGGCGCGTTTGCGGCCTCTGCCGCCCAATCGCGGAAGGTGCTGCAGAAC
>JBGCDG010000018.1:0-89652 GCA_045105195.1 Roseobacter sp.
TCCAGACCAGTGAACAAAGTGTTTTTCGAGAGCTAGGAAGAAGATATTCAGCCCGTACCCCATGGCGCCCGTCACGAGGATTGAGCCGTACATATCGGTCAAGTCATAGGAGATTTGCGCATCAATAATGCGGTGGCCCAATCCATCAGACGCGCCAATAAACATTTCGGCGACGATGATCACCACGAGCGCCATCGAAATAGCCGTCCGCAAGCCGATGAACGTTTGCGGCAGGGTCTCGAAGAAAATAACACCGACAAAAATGCGCAACCGCGACGCCCCCATAGAGCGCGCGGCCAGAATACGCGTTTGCCGGGCGTTCATGACGCCGTAGGCTGTGTTGAATACAATAACGAGCAGCGCGGCAAAGCAGGCCACGGCAATTTTGGAAAAATCCCCTAGACCGAAGAGTAATAGAAAGAGCGGGAACATGGCCGTGGCTGGCGTGGACCGGAAGAAATCGATGATAAACTCTACGGATCGATAGACTTTTTTGTTTGCGCCAAGGACGATGCCAAGAGGAACGCCAACAACCACTGCGATGAAAAAGGCATAAAATACCCGCACCAAAGTGAACCAGAAATCGGCCAGGACATCTCCGGTCGCGATGTTTATTCCAGTGTCATAGAGCGTTGCAAAAGGCGACGGCAGAAGGTTTTTGTCAACCAGTTCAAAGACAAAAGCGATCCACCAGACCGCGATCAAGATTGCGGGCCCGGTGACGTGCACCAGCCAGGACGGAACCCGAAAGCCACTTGACCAAGACCTAACGGATTGCGCCATCGCTGGTTTCTTAACGTCTTGCGAAGCTGACGTCTGTGCTTTTTTTTGCTCAATTTCAATCGTCACACTTCCACCTTTCCGGCACAGGGCATGCATTGCGACCGCTCAACTATCCAAGTCGATAATGCCAGGCAAACTGCACCCCGCAAGCCGCCACGCTAGTGATCTACGTGTTCGGCAAGGGCCTCTGTCCAGTGCTATTTTCTCTACGGGGTGTCGCCAAAAATGCAGCAGTTTAAACGTATTTCACGCGCGCGACATGAAACCACGCAGTACGCTTGCCTCCAGAGCCAAGTAAGCCATCACGTTTTTAGAAGATCGGCGCGACAAAGCAGCAATGCAAAAAAGCCAGACCGCAAAGTATTGCTCGTTTTTTGTGCGTTTCACGCTTGCCCGTTGCTGAACGTTCACTTGTTGGTTTGCTGACTGACATGGTTTTCTTTACATCAGCCCGACTGGTTGCTTTTTTCATAAAAAGGGGTGCTTGCATGAAGCGTTTTGACGAGGCCTTTGCCTCGATCACAGAGGAAACTGCGGCTGCCTGCGTTGCCTGTGGGGATTGTTTCAAGGCCTGCCCAATTACCGAAGACGCAGGGTTGACCGGCGCCGATGATAAAGCTGTGGTACAGGGCATTCTGGATATCATCGCCAGCGGGTCCGGGCCCGATGCCGCCCAGCGATGGGCTAACGCCTGCGTGCTCAGTGGAGACTGCGTGTCGGCTTGTGATTATGGCGTCAATCCCAGGCTCCTTCTCTCTATGGCCCGCATGTCGGTTGCACAGGAAACTACGGCAATAAAGGACCGCCGGCGTGCGGCCGTTACGGCATTTAAGGGCCTGGGCCGAGACGTCAGAGTGATGAGTCGCCTGCAACTTGATGACACTGATTTGTCCCGACTTGCGCCCAAAGTGCCCGTGCCTGCGGAAAATGCACGCCCATCGGAGGTCGTTTTCTACACAGGGTGCAACGTTCTGAAAACGCCACACATTGCTTTGCTTTGCCTCGACATTCTAGACCTGTTGGAAATCGATTACGTGGTCCAGGGCGGGCCCAGCCATTGTTGCGGAATACTGCAGATGCGCTCTGGCGATATCGAAGCAGCCGGCCGCATGGGGTCAGCCACGCTTGAAAAATTCGCAGCGACAGAGGCTTGCGAAGTGCTCACTTGGTGTCCTTCTTGTTTTGTGAATTTCAAGGAATCCATCATTCCCGCTCATGAACATGCAGGTGGCACCTCGGTACCAGACATGAAACCGTTTATTCTATACCTTCTTGAACGCTTGGAAGATCTCCGTCCCCATCTTGTCCATCGCGTCCCTATTAAAGTTGCACTTCACGGACACCGTGGCATCAAGGGCGTGCCTGAGGCTGCGCGCCAGTTACTGGCCGCGACACCGGGCGTCGAGTTGGTTGACCTGGAGATGCCCGACAGTGGTCTAATGAGCAATTCATTCCGCGCATTACCTGAATACAGACGCAACCTGCATGCGCGTGAACTTGAAGCCGCAGCCGACGCTGGCATTGATGCTTTGGCGGCGGTCTATCACGCCGACCACCGCGAGCTCTGCGCCCACGAGCGGGATTGGCCGTTCATGATCGTCAATGTCCTAGATGTGTTGGGCGCGGGACTGGGGTTAACGCGCGACGATACCTATAAGAAAATCAAGATAAAGCAGGACGTGGACGCAATTTTGCAAGACTGTGCCGCGCAAATTGAGCATCACAGTATTTCCGTCGATGAGGCGCGTTCCGTTTTGGAGGACGCGCTATTCGGGGATCAACCGTTGGAATTGCGGGGCCCGATTTAGAACACGGGTGAATTTTCATCGGTAATCTCCTGAACGCCTAGTAAATGCTCACGGCGTGTTCTTGTATTCTCGCTCCGCGATAATTCAATGATCCGCACGTTGACCGAACGCGTGCTTCCGTTCTGGCTGGCTGTGAAAACGTTAAACCACGTCAGTTTTTGGGGAAACTACAATGAAACCACTGTTGAACAGAGTCGCAGCGGCAGGTGCCGCATTTGGGGCCGCTTTCGCACTTCTCATCGGCACAGCGGATGCCGAAGAAACATATCCAAGCAAACCAGTCGAGCTAGTTGTCGGGTTTGGTCCTGGTGGCCCATCGGGAATCGCTGCAAGGTTTATGCAAAAACGGTTCGAAGCGGTCACTGGCCAAGAGCTGGTCATCATCAACAAACCAGGAGCTGGTGGTGCCAAAGCGTGGTCACAGATCAATCAGGATGCGCCGGATGGCTACCACCTGACGCTCTTGAACTTCCCACACACAGTTTTGCAACCCATCGCTCGAGGTGCCAACGCGGGGTACACGGACGATGATATTCACCCGGTATTATTCTACACGTCAGTACCGCAAGTGATCGCAGTACCCAGTGACAGCCCCTTCACCTCCTTCGAAGATCTGCTCGCGGCGATTAAAGAAAATCCCGGATCAATTACCATTGGGGGCACTGGCGTAGGCGGGTCAAACCACTCGGCCTTCTACAAATTCACGCAGGCCGCTGACGCGGAGGCGACGTATATCCCGTTCAAAGACACATCTTCGACAATTACCGCGCTTAAAAGTGGCGCCGTGGATGCCGCGTGGACATTTACAACGCAAGGTGTGCGCGACGGAGACACGATCCGCATGCTTGCCATTGCGGCAGAGGAAAGAATGCCCTTGTTTCCGGATATGCCGACCATGGCTGAACTCGGATACCCAATGATCGACAAAGCCTGGTGGAGCATCGGTGTCCCTCCCGGCACCCCCGACGAGATCCGCGCATTGGTGTCTGCAACCTTTGCAGATGTGGTCAGCGATGAGACCGTCGCAGCGGATATGAAAACGGGCGGATACGAGGCCATTCTTGTGCCGTTTCCCGAGAGTAAAGAGTTCAAAGCCGGCATCCTTGCTGACTATACGGCCATCGGCCAGGCCCTCGCCGATTTAAAGTAACGTCGGCAAACTCGCGTGTGACCTCAAGGGCATCTTAACCCTTGAGGCCTGCTGAATTTGTTAGCCAACCAAGAGCCCCCCTATGGAATTTCTAAACTTTGCTTCTGACGCCTTCACGCTGTCCAATGTTGCGATTGCGATGATTGGACTGGTGCTGGGCATCGTGATTGGCGCATTGCCCGGCCTGAGCTCAACCTTTGCGCTGGCGGTGCTGCTACCGCTCACTTTCACGATGGATCCAACCTCAGCGCTCTTGTTTTTAGGAACAGTTTACATGGGGTCGACCTATGGCGGGTGCTTTGCAGCGATCCTCGTGAATACACCGGGCACCCCACAATCGATCACCACAACCTTTGATGGCTACCCAATGGCCAAGCGCGGTGAAGGCGGATTTGCTTTGTCTATCGCCTGTTTTTCGTCCGTCATTGGCGGAGTTCTCGGGATCGTCGCCTTCCTTGTTCTCGCCCCGCAGCTGGCCAAAATCGCCTTGTTGTTCAGGCCGCCTGAATATTTCTGGCTCGCGATATTGGGACTGACCATCATCGCGTCATTAAGCAAGGGCAATATCATCAAAGGACTGATTGCCGGTTTCATCGGCCTTCTTCTCAGTCAGGTTGGCGTTTCTGTAGTCAGCGGTGATGCGCGTTTCACCTTCGAGCAAACAGCGCTGATTGGCGGTATCCCGTTTATTCCCGCAACGATTGGGTTGCTGTGTCTGCCGGTTGTGATCGACCTGATGTCAGAGCCGGGCCATCATCTTGCCGCACCATTAAATGCCAGAAATGCCCAGTTTGGCCGGGCAGCACGCGAAGTCTGGAGCCAGAAATTCAATGTTTTACGCAGCTCGGTCATCGGAACCGTCATCGGCGTCATCCCAGCCGCTGGGGGGGCTGTCGCAAGTCTGGTATCCTATTCTGAAGGGTCGCGCGCTGCACCAAAAGAGAGCAAATTCGGCACTGGCGCGCCTGGAGGCGTAATTGCCTCTGAGACAGCTAACAATGCCACAGTTGGATCTGGCCTCGTTCCGACCTTTGTGCTTGGAATTCCGGGAACTCCTCCAGATGCCGTAATTTTGGCAGCAATGCTGGTCCACGGTGTCCAGATCGGCCCAAAGCTTTTCTCCGAGCACGGCGATGTCGTCTACACATTCGTGGCAGGTGTGCTTTTTGCCACAATTATGATGCTACCGGTCGGGTTACTTCTAGGTCGTTTGATTTATCTATTGGTTATGAAGACGCCTAAAACCATCCTCGCGCCCACGGTTGCGTTGATGACGCTGATTGGGGCCTTCGCAATTCAGAACAGCTATCATGACGTCATTATCATGCTTGTTCTTGGCTGTTTTGGTTGGGTGTTTACACGGTTCGGATTTCCGGTCGCTCCCATCGTCTTGGGCCTTTTATTAGGGCCAATTGCCGAACAGGGCTTTGCGCAATCCGTGATGATTGGCCGCGCAAAAGGTGACACAATTGGCTATTTCTTCAATAGTACAATATCGCTTCTGTTGGTCACCAGCATCTTGGCGGCCATGATCTTGCCCATGGTGTTGCGCGCCATTGGCAAAAGCCGGTACGCAAAGCTTCAGGCGGGCCAACATGTTGAGTAATCCGCAATCCCCCGTGCCGCATAAAGACCGCACAATCAATATATGTGCAGGTCTGGTTTTCGGGGCCCTCGGGGCCTTGGTCATCTGGGGTGCTCAACGGTTTGAAGCAAGCGGATCAGTGACCCCAATTTTCATCGGGACATGCCTCGTCATTCTGTCGTTGGTATTGATCGTGACAACGGTGTTGGCCCCCCGCGCTATCCCAAATACCGAGCAGCCAAGCGGCTCGCTCAGCCGACGGGCGATCGGAATAATTGTGATCGTGATTTGGGTGGCTCTTCTACCTCATCTGGGGTTCTTGCTGACATCAATCCCGGCCTTCATGGCCCTCTCCTTCACAGTACCAACGACTGCGGCATGGACCATTCGAAAAACTGTCTGCCATTCTGTCATGGCCATCACAGCAGTGACGGTGTTTTGGTTCACCCTCGGCAACTATCTCGGCATCGCTCTGCCCGAGGCGCGTCTTTCATTTTTCAACTAAGGAAACATCAATGATCGAGCTCATCCATTCTTTGGTGCCAGGTGGCCCGAAAACAGTTGGCCCGTTTCACCACGCCGTCACAGCTGGAGATTTCCATTTCGTAACCGGCCAAATGCCAACAGAGCCACAGGACCCTTCGCGCATTGTGGATGGCGGCATAATTGCTCAGACCCACAGAGTGATGCAAAACTTGGAACTGGTTCTAACCGGTTTGGAAAGTGGGTTCGAACGCGTTGCATTTGCCAGGGTTTATCTGGTGAATTTTCAAGATTTTTCGCAAATGAACTCGGTCTATGAAAGCTATTTCGCACCTGACAAATTGCCTGCGCGAACATGCATCGGGGTGACGGGCCTTGCGGTGGGCGCACTCGTCGAAATTGATTTGGTTGTTGCGCGTTAGACGTCGCAACACCAGGCTCTGTTGATTTGAATAGATCTGGCGGACCGCCTAGGCCAAAAGCTACATCTGACACGGTGACACCTGAACCACGCGATTTTGTCGATGCGCCACGGGTTTCAGTTTTGACAAACCTATCATGGTGTCCGGGCATACCAATCCGACCGAGGCGGTCATCCATAGCATCCGGTCGCAAGAGCGCTGAGTTAGTACGCACGGACGTTCTCATACCAAACGACAGTCCCAGAGTTATCTTCCAGGCTAGACTAGTATCTTTTGATTTTCGTCCATCTCTAAATCATCGCAAGTGCGTCGATTGGTTAGGAACACAACAGCCTTGCCGGCGCTCACGCCGGGTTCCGGACATGTCACGCTTTAAAGCCACCACAGTAACCCACTTGTGCAGTCGTCCATTCAAAAGCCAGAGGGGTCTTTGTAGCAGGTATCTTTGCTGCCTATTGGAAATTGGAAGGCAAGCTGGCGCAAGAAAAAACGATCCCAAAGGGGGCCGGTCACAACCGATGGCACCCGCCTTAATCTGATCGGGCTGATCCGAATGGAAATCCCAATTCTATTGGTTCACCGCGATCATGATGGCATGGTGGTTTTCCGTTGGGACCTAGTGTTTCTTCAACTTCTCGACGCGGACCCCCACCAAGCCAAAACAGCAGTGATGAAATCTTGGATCAATCCATTGCAGGTCTTCTGTCATCCTGGGAAAAGCTTAACTACCTGGATCGAGACAGAATTTTTCCGCGATGTGAGCCGAAACGATCATGTCTGTTCATAGCCTTCGGCGCGCCGGTCAGCAGCACTTGGAGGCAAAACATCCACAAACCGAGGCGCAGCTTTATCCAGCGCATGATGCGGGTACGAGCATTCGGAAAGCCGGATGTACCCATGTTCAGAAAATTTTTGGTCAAGTGGCATGTCCAACATTCGCGACCGATTTAAATCGTGAATCGAAAAACTGCATGCATTTTACTTTCAGATGAAGCTGGTCCGTAAGGCCGTAAAACGGACCATCACGCGGTGCAGCCGAATCCCAAAACACCGCAAATTTTTTGCGCATTTCCGGATCAAACTCGCTAAATTTTCAAGCAATGGCCGTATTTGCACGTTCTTTGTCCGACTGAAATAGCGCTTTTCTCTACCCACACCACGCCTCTCGGTTTTTCTGGATTCGACCCACGCAGTCTGCTGCTCAGGGTTAGATCGGCACCGTTACGAGTATCATAGCCAGTCCTACTTCGGCGCACACGGTTGCATTTTTTGAAACTTGCCGCTCGCAAAGCAAACATAACTGGAGCAATTGATGACCGCTATTCCCACAACAGTACTGACTGGATTTCTCGGTGCGGGCAAAACCACACTGTTGAACCACATCCTGCACAACACCGCCGGTGAGAAAATCGTGGTCGTCGTAAATGAGTATGGCGAGGTGGGGATTGACGGGCAGCTTGTGGTCGACACTGAAGATGAGGTGGTTGAGCTTAACAACGGTTGTATCTGCTGCACGGTCCGAACTGATCTGATAAGCGCGTTACGCACCCTTCTGGAAGCCGGGCACAACATTGATCGGATCGTCATCGAAACCTCGGGTCTTGCTGATCCGGCACCGGTTGTCCAAACTTTCGTGCTCGACGAAGTGCTTTCAAAACGTATGGCACTTGATGCGATCGTGACTGTGGTGGACACGCGCCACATTGAAACGCAGCTTGCGCAGGAAATTGCGAAGGAACAGATCTGTTTCGCGGATCTTTTGATCCTCAACAAAATCGATCTTGAAACCGAAGACACACTGCGTGCGGTTGAAACCAAAATGCGTAGCCTCAACCCGCTGGCGCGATTTGTGCGTGCACAAAACTGCGATGTAACCCCATCAGAGATTCTGGACATCGGCGCGTTTGACCTGAAGCGAATTCTGACCATTGAGCCGCATTTGCTTGACGCGCACGAACATGATCATGAGCACGACGACAGCATCACCTGCATCGCACTGCAGGACGACACGCCGCTTGTGCCCGAATTGTTCAACAAGTGGCTGAACACATTGGTGCAAGACACCGGAAAAGATCTTTTCCGCCTGAAAGGTGTCATGAATTTTGCGGATGAACCCCGTCGTTTTGTTTGCCACGGCGTTCACATGACGTTGGATGGGCGACCCGGGGCCGTTTGGAAACCCGACGAGCACCGCAACAGCCAAATCGTCTTCATTGGCAGAAACCTGGATGAAACAGCGCTTAGAAACGGCCTCCGGTCGGCCTACGCGCGCGAAGAAGAACTCGCCGTTTGAGGCGCAACAATGACGGTCGGAAAGGCCAATGCGTACAATCAACAAGGAGAAATCGATATGTTCCCCCCTCTTGTCGCGGCTATGATAAGCCTTGGCGTACTGGGTGCCATTGACACCTACATAACAGCCACTCTCATTCCAGTTCCGGTGTGGGTCACGTTTATCGCATGGGCGTCTTTCTTCGCTTGCGGCGGTGGAAAGGCAGGCATTGTCAAATCTGTCGCCTCCAATTTCACTGGCATACTCATTGCCTCAATCACCCTCCTGATTATCGAAGTCGGACCGACCGCGCCTGTGTTCGCTGCGATTCTAGTAGGTCTTGGCACATCAGCAATGGTGTTCGCCTCAGGGGTGAAATTACTGGATTTTCCGCCTGCGATTGTCTTTGGCTTTGCCTCTCTTGTGGGCACCACTGCGGCCACACAAAGCACGATCACCGGTGGCGGTGCCAGCATGCATCCTACGCTGATTGCAATGCTTGCCATGGCCATCGGAGCCGCGTTTGGGTTTGCATCCGAAATTGGCACCAAAGTCTTGTCCTCGAAACAAACAGTCGAAGCCTGAGTGCGTCGGTCTGATCAAAATTGGAGAGAAACTCATGAAACTGCAACATCGTTTGGGCGGCCTCGAAGCAGTGGGCCCTGTCAGCACCGAATTGCGCGTCTTTGTTGAAGACTGGGAAACGCGTGTCTTCGGAATCCATACGTCCATGATGGCCTTGTCGACACAGATCAATCTTGCAGAAACACCGTCCACCTTCCGGACGATCTGGACTTGGGCCGATCTGCGCAAGGGTGCAGAAGCCATGAACCCGTTCGAATACTTCAAATACCGATATTACGAGAAATGGCTCGGCGGCATCTCGGGATATTTTATTGAACATGAGTACATCACTGAAGCCGAGCTGGAGGCTCTTGCCGAGGAATACCTCGCAGATCCTGACAAACCCCTGCCGTCAGCCGATGACACCGCCATCGATGATCGGGTTATTCAGTATGTCATTGAAGGGGACAGCCCAAAGCGGGATGTCACACCGAGTTATGACTTTGAAACCGGCGACAAGGTGGTGATCACCGACCCCCCCTCGGTCGCCCATTCTCGTGTGCCGGGCTACATGCGAGGTCGGACCTGCGAGGTCGAGAAAGTCTATGATGGCGCATATGTTTATTTGTGCGACATCAAGGAAGACGGCATTGGCCCGGCAATGCCCTGTTACACCGTTGGTGTCAGTGCCGATGAAGTCTGGCCTGACAACGTAGAACCAAACGTGACGGTCTACGCGGATCTCTATGCGGGCTATCTCAAATCACCAGAAAACGCTTAAGAACGGGGGCCAAAACAATGGCAGAACTTTTTGAATATGACAGCGACCGTGAGGCCAAAAACGCAGCGCGTGCAAAGGCCTTGGAGGCTTTGCTGATTAAAAAGGGCATCATCACGGACAGGACCATCGATCAAGTTTTGGAGTTCTTTGAAACCAAGATGGGACCTTTCAACGGCGCCAAGATCGTGGCCCGCGCCTGGCTTGACCCGGACTTCAAACAACGGCTCGTGGACGACACGCCTGCGGCCATTGCTGAAATGGATTTGGGGGATTTTATGGCCGGGGCTGAAGGGGAGCATATGCGTGCCGTAGCCAATGCGCCGGGCGTGCACAACATCATCATCTGCACTTTGTGTTCGTGCTATCCCTTCCCGGTTTTGGGTCTGCCGCCCTATTGGTATAAGGACCCCGCTTTCCGTAGCCGCGCTGCACGTGAACCCCGCGCTGTGCTCAAGGAATTTGGGGTCGACATTCCTGACGAGGTCCATGTCAAACTCTGGGATTCGAGCGCGCAAATTCGTTGGTTTGTCGTTCCGGAGCGCCCAGAAGGCACGGATGGGCTGAGTGAGGAAGAACTCGCTGCCCTCGTCACCCCGGAGAGCATGATGGGCGTTGCGCTCGCCCAGGCCGCGTGAAGGGATTGTCATGCTGACACGCTTTGAACATCACGCCGTCACGGAAATGTTGGGGCAACCCGACACGCCGCCACGCTACAACGGAACTCTTTGCTTTGGTCAAGAATGGGAGCGTACTGCCTTTGGCACAGCGCTCGCCTTGGCAAAACAAGGGTTCTTTGAGTGGGACGATTTCCGTGATGAGCTAATCGCAGAAATTGCCGCTTGGGAGGCCTCACACGCTCTTACTGATACGTCGCGGAATTACTACGAACAGTTCCTTTCGGCGCTTGAAAAGGCGATTGTCAAATCAGGCGTAATGGCACCGGAAGATATGACACAGATGAAAGAACCGCAGCCCGCCCCGAATTGATCCGGGACGAGCTCTATTGATCACTTTCTTACCGAAATGGAGACTAGATATGCATATTGAACCAGGAATCGTAGAACCGGCAAAACTCATCCTGAGCTACGGCACAGGGGCAGCAGCGCTCAGTTTCGCTGCAAAAAAGGCCTATGACACCATGCGCGAACGAGGCCGGCTCGCCCTGACGATCGGTGGAATTGCAACGACCGCATTAACCTTCGCGTTCTTCGAGCTTTTGCCACATTTCTCGGTCGGCGTGTCCGAGGTGCACTTCATCCTCGGATCCACACTGTTTCTGCTGTTTGGCGTAGGGCCCGCTGCCGTGGGTCTTGCCTTGGGGCTTTTGGCGCAGGCGGTGTTCTTTGCGCCAAGTGACCTGCCGCAATATGGGATGAATGTCACGACATTGCTCGTCCCCTTGTTCCTGATTTCCGAGTTCGCGAACCGGGTTGTAAAACCTTCCAAACGTTACGTGGACATCTCCTACAAGCAGGCGCTCGCGCTCAGCACAACATACCAGGGCGGCGTTGTCGCTTGGGTGGCGTTCTGGGCTGTTTATGGTCAGGGCTTTGGTGCCGAAAGTCTGGCTGCAATCGGCGTGTTTGGGGTGGCTTACATGAGCGTCGTTATCATCGAACCGCTTGCCGACCTCGCACTGCTCGCAGTCGCAAAGACATTTTCCGGGCGTGATCAGAGTGGTGTGTTTGAGCCGCGACTTCACCACGCTGCATAAAAACCGTAACCTTGGAATGCGCTCTTGAGCCTACCCCAACGGGCGCATTCCACTTCCTAAAATGAGGTCATCACATGCGGATCGCGATTCTCGCTCCAGAAGGTGTTCAGACGTTGGATGTCGTCGGTCCAGCCGAGATATTCTGGGAGGCGGCGCGGCGTCAGCAGGACATGTCCGCCTACGACATTCAAATAATATCTACAGGCAAGCCAGCCGTGGCTGGTACTGGTCAGTTAAAGCTCGTCGCAGACCGAACAATCTATGACGATGACGAACCTATAGACACGCTCCTGATCGCCGGCGATCCATCTTTTCAAACAATCAGCCCGGATGTCATTGCTTGGTTGAAGCGACGCGTGCCCACGGTTCGACGGTATGGTTCAATCTGTACGGGCGTATTCATACTCGCAGCTGCCGGATTGTTGACGGGTCGCAAAGTAACGACCCACTGGGAATGCGCAGAGCGATTCCGCGATGAATACCCGTCAGTGGAGTTGGACGCAGACGCAATATTCTTACGCGATGGCCCCTTAATCACCGCGGCCGGCGTGACCGCAGGGATAGATCTCGCGCTCGCACTCGTCGCCGAGGATTACGGCGATGAAGTTGCCATGATCGTTGCGCGGTATATGGTCGTGTTCTTACGCCGCTCGAGGGGGCAATCACAATTCAGCGCGCATCTGATTGGCCAGATGTCCCAAGACACGATTATACAGCAAGTTCAGGCGTATATTCTGGACAATCTGAATGCCCACCTCACGGTCGAAACGCTCGCCGCAATGAATGGTATGAGCGCACGAAATTTTTCGCGCGTTTTCAGGCGTGAATTAGACACCACGCCCGGGGACTTTGTGACAAAAGCGCGACTTGATGCGGCGCGGAGATTTCTGGAGAGTACCGAACAGCCTATGCAGCGGATCGCGTTGCAATGTGGATTCGCGGATGCGGATGCGATGCGGCGGAGTTTCAACAAGCTGTTGGGTGTACCACCCGGCCAGTACCGTCAGCAGTTTCAAAAACAGTCTCCTCGCAGATGCTCCAAGATGCTAGATAGCTCTCTGCTGACGTGACGGTTAAAGCAGAAAAACGACGATGCTTGCGTCGGGCTTCAACTGGGGCTGTCTTCCCAATTGTAAGCACAACTCGGATAAGCTTTTAAGCCAGCCGCTCAAAAGAAATCCACTCTAACGTACGCTTTGCTGCGCATACAGTAGTCACCGTCCCATTGACGGACTCCATCCACAATTAGGCCTTATCCCGCCAAGAACGCCGCCTTGGACTTCTTACACGGCCAAAAGTCTGACTATACGGATCACAACATCAATGTGGAGGTGTAAGCCATGCGCCTTAGACCCACTAAAACCAATCGTCATAAAAACCCCGCACTGGCTCGATCAGGTCGGAAGCAAGACGCCGCAAAGCTGCTTCACTTTCGGTATCTTTCCGATCAAGGGCGCGTGTGATGTCATCCAATACAGCATCCCGATCGACACGTAGGAAGCGTCCCTCATGGTAGACTGTCTCGCCACCAATCAAAACCGTCTCAACAGCCCCCGCCTTTGCGCGACGCAACAGCACATCAACCAGTGGTATGGATGGGTCCTGCCAGGGTCTCGTTACAGCGTCCCAGTCTAGCAGCACGATATCTGCCGCCATGCCCGGTGCGATACGCCCGATCCGACCTGCAAAGGGTGTGGTCGCCGCGCCATGCTCGGTCGCCATCCGCAGAATATCAGAAGCAGATGGACACGGCGCATTGTGCCCTGCCGGTCGATGCAAAGTCAGTGCCAGACGCATCTCCTGCAGCATGTCCCGGTCATCATTCAGACCCGCCTCGTCAATTCCAAGCGCCACTGGCACACCGCTGCTTAGAAACGCGTTCAGATCAGCTGTCCCGCTTTTGAGCCTGAGGTTCGAGGAGCAATTGTGACACAGGCACCCACCACGTTCACTCAGCAACACCAGGTCGTCATCGGTCATCCAAACCCCGTGACCAATTGTAAGTCGTGGCCCTACAAGCCCAAAGCGATCGACATGTTCCAAAGCCGATCCATCGGTCCGACGGCGCGCGTACTCCTGCTGATAAGGCGTCTCAAGCAAGTGCATATGTAGGGTGGCATTGGTTTCCGAGGCCATGCGTGCCGCACTTTCCAAGGCGGCGTCCGACAGCCAATGCAGGTTCGAAGGCGCGATCTGTATGCCAATCAAATCCGCATCAGCCCAACGGTCACGCAACTGGTGAAAAACCGCGATCTGTTCCCGTAACGGCAACCCAAACCCGGCAAGATAGGCCGCAACAGGTGCGCGAAGCGTCTCAGGAAGAGAAGCCACAAAAATCTCGTCAGCCTCATAGATCATCCGGTTTTGATCCCGCAGTGCGAAAGAATAGGACGCGCGCATTCCGACTTCCGCATAGGCGCCGATAATGGCGTCGCTGCGCCGCGCGACGGCATCGACATCGCCCGGCGCCCGGCTTTGAAGATGCTGCACAGTCGTAACGCCCGATGCTATCATCTCGAACGCTGAAAACAGCGTGTCTAGGCGCGGATCAACGTTGCGCATCTTAAGTCGTTCAGGAAACCACAGTTCCAGCGGCTGATCGCGCGCACCAAGCTGAAATGGCGTCAGCCCGACATGGTGATGCGCATTCACCAGCCCGGGTATTGCGACGCGACCCCTGCCGCCCACAACCTCTGCATCCTTGTTTCGGCGCAGCAGATCTTCTTTGACCCCGATCTCGGTAATGTACCCAGTTTCGATCAGGATGGCCGCGTCTTGGGTTATCTCGACTGTTCCATCGGCGGCAAACCCGCAGATTACGTGGTCTGCAAGAACTAGCGTGCGTGTCATCGGGCTTCTCCAGGCTAAGGTGCTCGAACGTCCGTCATACTGCTGCTAGGATCGGCGCGGCAAGCGCCACAAACGATGCAGCAGCCAACGCACGCGCAAGTGATCTGTAACCAACAACAACAGCTTGAGCAGGGAAAACGACCAATGTGTTTTCAATCTTCTTGCACAGGCTGGATATCGACGCAAAGGGATCAACTTGCGGCTCCGAGGCACCTGAAAGCTCAGTATTCAAAGTGCGCGCAGCCACCATGCTATATCGCGTCCAGCCAAACACCAAAATACGTCGGAACGTTACTGAAAACGTGCATAAATACCGCTCAACATCGCACGCAATCACGTGCGCGCAGCGTCCATGAATCGCCGACACGTATCGATATCCCAGCGCGTAAGGTCATCAGGGCCCATGTCTCTCTTCATTAACGCGCTTGAGACGACGACACCATCACTTGCAGCCAGCGCCGCGCTGACATTATCGCTCGTGACACCACCGCCGATCAGAATGGGCTTTGTGGCCACCGTCTCGCGCATTTTTGAGATACGTTCCAAAGTGTCCGGAAAACTCCCCCCCGTAACAACAAGCCCGTCTGCGCCAGCCTTCACGGCCCAACCCGCGGCAAAAGGCTGGCTTTCATCCGAGAGCGGGCGCGCGGTCCTGTCATGCACATCTGCGAGAATCGCAATCTCCCGACAACCCAGTTGCGCACGGCATTGAACGGTCGCTGCCCCAAGACCATAGCGGGGGCCTTCGGCTGTCATTGCGCCCCCGGCAAAGACTTTCAACCTGACAAAATCAGCGCCCACCGCATGCGCCACACAAAGCGCAGCCGTCGGATCATGTGCCTCAATGATGATGCCAAGACGCAGCGCGGGGAACTCTGCACGGATTAACCGGCCCAGCGACGCCATCATGGTGAGTGTATCAGGGGCCACCGCCTCAGCTGTACGGGTCTGGTCCTGCAACTTGACGAAAGGAACCCCAGCGTCCGCGAAAACGCGGGCATTTGCGATCGCGTAGTCCTCATACCAGGTGACACTTTTATCGCGGGTCAAGGCGAAGTCTGGCAGATGAAGTGCGGCAATGACCGGCGGGTCACTCGCAAACATGCTCAGCGACATTCCAATCCCTCATCTCGAAGTGCACATCGCGCCGCTTTTGTGTCAGCGGGTAGCGCGCCGTCTGCACCAAATGCCCCAACAATGTGCGATGCCGATATGACGCCAAAGCGCGCAGCAACCACAGGATCGCCAGTCTCGACCAATCCTGCAAGAAACCCGCCGGAAAACCCATCACCCGCACCCGTTGGATCGACGGTTGTAACTTTACATGCCGAAATCTCGATAGCAGAGCGGGTCGCGCGGTCCCAGACCAGCACACCTTTTGGTCCCAGCTTTACAGCAACCGCACCGGATACACGGCCCGCCAATTCCGCCAGCGCGTCTGTCGGAGCGGCACCAGGAACCAATGCTGCAAGCTCGACCTTACTGGGCAAGAAGGCATCAAGACGGGTTAGAATGGGGGCAATCTCGTCAAGAGTACGGGTGGCGAGCTGCCAACCAGGATCAACCGTAACTATCGGGCCTGTACCAAAGTGGTCGAGCATCGCCATCATGACGTCAAGCTGACTGGGGGCAAGATGAACACCGCGCACCCCATTCCAAGATTTGGGCACCTGCTCGGGCGAAAGAGGATGCCTGCCCCGAAAGGCGCAGTAGTCGATTTCTGTATCGATGTGCTGCGCGCTCAGATGCGAACGCCAGCGTGCGATCTCGTCTGAACTCAGCCGATCCGTGGGGAATCCAGCCTCCGCAAGCGCTTCGGGCGGGCTCGCAAACCCTTCCTCCCGGTCGCCTGCCTCATCGTAAAAGAACCAGCTACAGGCTGTAAGCCGTTCTGGAAACCAAGCGACACCCTGCAGATTCACCCCCGCAGCTTCAAGGCGCGCAAGCGTCATTTTAGGATAGCTTTCGACAGCTGCACTCACCAGTCCGACCCTGTCGCACCACATGAGCGCCCCCACCGCAGAGTACGCGCCGTTCCCGCCCGCCTTGGCAAGCGCAACCTTACCATAGGCCGTCACGACGTTGTCCATGGTCAACCCGCCGATCATGACCAGAGAGGGCGACAGATCAGACACCGAGCTGCGGTGCACCGAGGCCAATAGCGTCGCGCTCCATCGCTGCATGAAATCCGTATAGGTGCAAAGGAATGCTATAGATAATCGGCCGCGTGTCTTCAGCAACGACTGGCAAATGCCAAGCGATATCAGCGACCTCTGTGATCTCTGTTTCCCCTTCGGGTACCAATGCGACACAAATCCCCTGGCTGCCTCGGCTCATGATAGCCGTTTCCAGCGCCCGTGCATGACTGGCCTGATCACCGGCGACAAGAAACATGACATCTCCTGCCTTCTGCGTGCGGTAGTGGTGATATTCCTCTAGCGGGAAAGCGTAGGAATGGATGGGCGCCAACTCGCGCAGTTTCGCTGATCCGAACTCTGCTGCCGCGTGATATGGACCTGCCCCAGTCAATAGCGTCAGATCTGCGGCTGCAAACCGTTTTGCCGCCGCTTGTGCTGGCGCATAAAATGCGTTCGACACATGATCTGCCTGATCCGGCAGAGCATCAAGTGCTGCACGCAATTCAGCCACGTCTCCGCCCCGCGCCTGTGCGATCGATGCGACAAGTGCGAGCTTGAGCGCCATCGCCGCGGTAGACGACTGTGTCGGCCACCCACCACGCGTCGCCCGAATGTGAAGCGCGCCGGGAAATTCCTCCATCAACGGCGAACCCAAAGTGTTCGACAAACCGATCGCATAAGCACCCCGCGCCACCGCACCCTTCAGCCCGTCTATCACTGGCTCAGTCTTGCCCGAAGAGCTAAGCCCAATGACCACGGTTTCAGAATCGATGACCCCCAATCCGTATGTTGCGAAATCAAAAGCCTCGCAAGGTTCGGCAACCGCACCGAGATGTCGTTCCATGGCCTGGCGCACGCCGATCCCGGATATCCAACTGTCACCACACCCCACCATTGCAATGCGTCTGATGGTACGTCCGGCAAGGTCAGCCGCGATCTGGGCCAATGGTTCAGCATTTGCAGCGAGCGTGGCACGTATCGCCTCGCCCTGCGACATCATCTCTTTTTCCGTAAGCGCAACGCGGCGGAACCGCTCCAAGTCCCCAGGCGCGTCCGAGGAGGACTCTCTTCGGATTTCTCCAACACGCTTTGTGATATCCACGGCACTGTCCTTTCTCCGCGTCAGCGTGAAGTTTCCTGTCAAGCCTACAACACGATGCTCGCCTATGCTTTCGATGTCTGTTATTTTATCTCGAAACACAAGTAGTTTGAAAAGGCCTAAAGTGACTGACACCTCAAACATTCAGCAAATCAACCCTCGACACGACCAAATATTAGCCATCCTCGCCCGAGACCGCGTTGTTGAGGTCGCACAACTTTCCAACCAACTCGGGGTCTCTGCAGTTACGATCCGATCCGACCTTGACATGCTCGACCGACGTTCACTTTTGAGGCGGATACGCGGTGGAGCGACATCCGTTCAACCAGCACGGTTCATGCGTCCACTCGAGCTTCCCAGCCAGAGCTTCGGGACAGAAAAAGAACGGATTGGTGCCATGGCAGCACGCATGGTGCGCGATGGCGAAACCATTATTCTTGATGCTGGCACGACAACGAAAGCAATGGCGATCGCCCTGCCGCAAGAACTGCGCGATGTCGTTGTTATTACGAGCAGCATAGAGGTCGCAATTTCCCTTGAAGATCATGCAGGCGTGACTGTCATGCTAACGGGCGGCACCGTGAAAAAAACGGGACGCAACCCACGGTCACGTTCGTTAATCCCCCCTTTTGCAGGCTTTTTGCTGGCACAGGTAAATGCAGATTGCGCCTATCTTTGCTGCGCAGGAATCGATGCCGAACGCGGCTTTACAAATGCGCACTTCGAAGAGGTGGAAATTAAGCGCGCCATGCTGACGGCAACACGTCGCTCAGTGATGCTCGGGGATCACGGCAAAATCGGCCACGTCGCAGGCGCTAAAATCGCGTCACTTGAAGAGATTTCCACATTGGTAACAGATAGCAGCGCCGCCCTCGCTGACATTCAAGCGCTAAAGTCAGAGGGGCTTGATGTCATACTAGCATGATTTTCCAAAAGCCGGTTTTTTAAGCACGGCGGCATTCTCCCTGAGCAACAAACAATACTGCACCCACTTTCGTATTCTTTTCTTTCTTACTTTTACGCAAATTGCATTAACCATAATCATGCAAAGTGATTCAATTTTATCGACTGGGATGCACTGACAGGGGAAAATTATGAATATCGATAGACGAACAGTACTGGGCGGCCTTGCCGCAAGTTCCGTCCTTTCAACGCCGACCGTATTGCGGGCGCAAACGCGTGAACTTGTGATGGTGGGATACGGCAACGCGTCCGACGCGCCATTGATCGCAGCGGGCGAAGAGTTGGGACGACGTAACTCAGGCGTGTCGCTTCGAGTGATCGGCGGGCTTTCATCCGAAGCACTCGCACAGATTAAAGCGGCGCGCGGCAATTCACCCTACGATCTCGCAGTTATGGGCTCGCCGGCCATCATTAACGCTCTGGCAGAAGATGTTCTGGTACCTCTTGATTTCTCCAAAATCCCAAATTCTGGGAACGTCGATCCGCGTTTCATGCCATATGGATACGATATGGGTCAGCCAATCTGGTTCGAAGGTATCGGAATTGCATACGACTCTTCCAAAATTGAAACGCCGCCAACGTCTTGGGAAGAACTATGGTCCGGCGCGTACAACGGTCGCATCGGCATGTGCCGCCCGCAATCGAATCTTGGTCTTGGTGTTCTGGCAGCTACCAGCGAAGCCTTTGGGATGCCGCAGGATGATATGACCTTCGCTCTTGAAAAATGGGCTGAGCTTGATCCTCTCGTAGGCCGTAGTCCGCCTCTACTGCAACAGATGATCGAACGCGGTGAGGTCGATCTTGCACCCTTATGGCATGTCAATTCTGCTTTGGCCGCGAACTCTGGGTTGCCGATTGGCTACGTTAAAATCAAAGGGCCCGGCCCGCTTATGTTGCCGACGAACATCGTGCAATTTGTCAACACTGCAGACGGCACAGCAGATCTGGTGCATGAATTCGCAGACATCCTGCTGACAAAAAACATCCAGACGATGGCGGGCAGTGCCCCGATTTACTTCGGTACTGTCGTTGAGGGCATTCCGGTTGCAGAAGAAGCTGCACCCTATGTCCCATCAAATGCTTCAGAGCTCGATAGCACAACCTCACTTGACTGGCCCTCATTTGCCCCGTTGCGCGGCGAAACAGTCGAGACGTTCGATCGCATGTTTGCAACATGAAACAAGGACCAACCGGTCCTTCGATGCAAGTCGCGACAATGGCTCCGGTGCTCAGCATCGGGGCAGTTGGTAAGCGTTTCGGCGCCACAAAAGTGCTGGAAGACTGCTCGATAGACATCGCAAAAGGCGAGATCGTCACGCTTCTTGGCCCTTCAGGCTGTGGCAAAACCACGCTTTTGCGCTGCATCGCGGGCTTCCTGGACGCTGACGTAGGCACAATCCTCATCGACGGGCAGGAAATGGCACCTGTTCCGGTCAACCGTCGCCCTGTCGGAGTCGTTTTTCAAAGCTATGCCCTCTTTCCCCATATGACCGTCGCTCAAAACGTTGGCTATGCACTGCGGATGCGCGGCACTTCCCGCAAAGAAATCGATCAAAGAACCCATGATGCGTTGGCCACCGTTTCCCTGATGGGGTTCGAAAAACGCTTCCCGGCACAGCTATCCGGCGGTCAACAGCAACGCGTTGCCATCGCGCGCGTTCTCGTCATGGAGCCCCGTGTACTTCTGCTTGATGAGCCGTTTAATGCGCTCGACGCAAAACTTCGCGGTTCCATGCAGGTTGAGCTGCGCCAACTTATAAAGGAACTCGGCCTCACGTCGATTTTTGTAACCCACGACCAGGAAGAAGCGCTCACCATGAGTGATCGGGTTGCTGTGATGCGTGCCGGCAAGATCGAGCAGGTGGCAAGTCCTGACGATATCTTTGACCGCCCAGCCACGGCCTACGTCGCTGATTTTATCGGCGTGTCAAACTTCTGGAACGCACACGCTGAAAACGGGAAAGTCACGTTACCCGACGGTCAATCCGTCGCAACAGATCGATCCGGCACGGTGCGCGTGATGGCACGCCCCCATAATCTGAAAATTGCGCAACCCGGTGACGGCGCTTGGACAGGCACGGTCACGTTTCATCGCAACATCGGAGCCTTGATCGAATACCACGTGGAAACGCAATCCGGTGGCGGCATCCGCGTTGCAGCAATGCGACAAGATCAATCAAGGCCTATTGCGGACCACTCAGCAGTCGGCATTTCCGTCATCTCTCCCGAGAACTGCGCGATCTATCCGGGCTAATGAAACAGTCCTCTGCCCCCAGCCTGATCGCGGCGCCACAGCTGACGGAAAAGATCGCCGACGCTCTGTTGTCCGGCCGTGGCATATGGCCTGCTGTCCCGGCCATTGTTGTCCTGATGGTGGTTGCTGTGATCCCCTTCATCATTTTGTTGTCGTTGGGCTTTTCGAACATCGAGATTGCCAGAGGCGACATCGTCAGCCAAACCTTTTCAATTGAGCACCTGACCCGAGCGTTGTCCGATCCACTCTACTGGATCACTTTCCAGCGCTCGCTCGGACTTGCTTTGACGACAACCGCATTCTGCGTCCTGTTTGGCTACCCGGTCGCCTATCTCTTTTTGATGGGCGGAAAATGGACAAAGCGTCTGATCCTTGTGTTGACCATAGCACCACTTTTGACCAGCGGAATCGTCCGCACCTATGCTTGGCTTGTGATCCTGGGCGGACGTGGCGTGGTCAATCAGACACTCATCGGTATGGGACTGATCGACCAGCCGCTTCGGATCATGAACACGCATTGGGCGGTCCTGATCGGTATGGTTCAGATTCATCTGCCGGTAATGATCTTGCCCCTGATCGCCGTTATGAGCCGCCATGATGGCCAGATCATCGAAGCGGCGGAGAACCTCGGCGCGTCTCGCCTCGGCACGCTCAGAACAGTGATCATACCTCTGAGTATCCCCGGCATTGGCACCGGGGCGGCTCTTGTCTTCACGCTCAGCTACACCACTTTCGTGGTGCCGCAGCTTCTGGGCGGCGGCAATTACCTCAATGCAGCCACGATGATCTACGAACAGGTCGTTTTTTCGCTTGAATGGAGCAAAGGCTCGGTCAGCTCTCTGCTACTTATGGTCTCTTGTCTTCTTGTCCTCGTAGCCATCGCCCTTGTGACCAATCATTTCACCCGCTGGACACAAGGGCGTCAAACATGAGGAAATTTCGCCGAACCTCACCCAGTGATGCGTTTGGGATCGGGCTTATCATGGTCGTCGCGATCTTTTCACTTGTCCTGCTCATCGCGCCGTCGATCATCGTTGTCATTATCTCCTTTGATACACGTGCATATGTCAGCTTTCCGCCCGAAGGTTTTACCCTGCACTGGTACGCAGAAGTCTTTAAACAGGGCAAACTGGTCGAGGCGATGCTGAACAGCCTTCAGGTTGGCATAACCGTAACGCTCCTATCTATCCTGCTCGGCGTGCCCACCGCGCTCGCCTGTGTTCGGGGACGATTTCGCGGTACCACGGCGCTTTCGGTCTTTGTGCTTGTGCCGCATATGGTGCCCGGAATCGTGCTTGGCGTAGCCGTGCTCTTTGCGGGGGCGCTCATTGGGGTCTCGCCGTCGATCTGGCTTCAGTCGATTTCAATTACCGTTTTCATTCTGGCCGTTATGGTCAGAACCGTTCAAAGTAGGCTCATGCGCCTTGACCCCGCACTCGAAGAGGCTGCGACCAACCTACGCGCAACCCCTTTGCAAAGCCTTAGAACCGTGACCTTTCCACTTCTGATGCCTGCTATTCTGGCCGGTGCCGTTTTCACCTTTGTTGAAGGATTTGACAATCTGTCGGTGGCAATTTTCACCCATGGCTTTCGCGACCGTCCGCTGCCCGTGGAGCTTCTGTCGCTTGTTCAGTTCACCTCTTCTCCACTGGTCGCGGCCGTCTCCGGTGTGCAGATCGTGCTGGCAATTGTAGCGCTTGTGCTAGTCTCGATGTCGATCGGACTGGATAGGATCAACGAATAGTCATACCCCAATGTTTGGCACGAAGGTGCCTTGCATAAGGCTGATCGAATAGTGTTTGCCCCCGAGAAACCGCCGTACTTCAATCAACAGCCAAGCCTGGCGCCTTGAGAACAGCGGCATGTATCTCCGCCGGGGTTGTCGGCCAAACACCGGGCATTGAAAGGATTTCCGATAAGGCCGTCATCAAAGGACGCATCCGCCAAGGCTGACCCGAGATAAAACTATGCAGCACCACGCTAATAACTACCGGTCTTTGACTTTTCAAAAGCTCCTCCGCCTCATCCTTCAAAGCCGCCGCAAAGCTTCGCGGGTCCATCTGACGCCCAACCATCGACGTACTGTCGTTCAATTCTGTAGCGTATGGAATAGCGAGAATCCGACCGGCTGCCGTCGACAGCCAAACTGGCTGATCATCGAGGCGAAAATCCAGAACATATCTATACCCGGTCGCCGAAAGGCTTTCCAGCGAGGTCGACGTATGCGCAAGCCACGGGCTGGACCACCCATCAGGCGGCACACCCTCCATTTCAGCGATCCGAGCGCGCACCTCAGCGACATAGCGCGCCTCAGTTCCTTTCGGCAGCGCGGTCAAGCTGTCGGAGTTGGATTTGCCATGCGCCACAATTTCGGCACGGGCAGCCCTTGCTGCGGCAAGGACGGCAGGCGCTTCGTCGTAGAGGTCCGAATTCAGCAGCATCGCGGGCCGGATGGCAATCTCAGCCAGGCCATCCAACAGCCTGAACGCGCCAACTCGGTTGCCGTAATCTCGCCAGGCCGCGTTCACAAGATCAGGGGGGGTGCCGCGCGGCAGGATATCTTCCGTCAAACCATCGTCGGGTCGGTAGCTTTCAACCCCGACAGCCACCCAAAGTGCCACCGTTGCGCCATTGGGCCAACGACCACTCGGGCGATCCGCGATCGCGGAATAAGACCATGGCAGCGTCATGAAAGTCCCTGCTTTAGCTTACGGGTCATGCCCACATCCTGTGCACTCGCGCGATCATGCATCGCGCGGTAAAACGGTAAAAGCTCGGCAACTTCATCGGCCGCGCGGCGCAGGACCGGTGCGACATCAGCGAAAACCTCGCGCGCCTCATTCAGAAGCGCCTGTTCGTCGATACTGACGACTTGGCCATTTTCGGCCACAACACGACCTGCCACCATGCTAAAACGAACTGAGCCGCCCTGCTCCACATGCACCAGTTGCCGCACAAGGTCGTTCAACGGAAGAAACGACAGCGACGACAAGTCCACAAGAATTAGGTCAGCCGGTGCCCCGATGGCAAGGGTGCCCAGTTTCGAGCGGCGCATAGCGTGCCCTCCGCCAACTGTCGCCGCGCGCACGACCTCGCGTGCAGAGGGCCAGCTATCCGGATCATCACCCGACAACGTGTGGATCATGCCTGCAGTCTTCATCACTGACCAAAGATTGATGGCATCATCCGCGATGGCCTCATCCACGCCCAACGCTACACTGATCCCACGATCCAACATGTCGCGCAGTGGCATGACACCCGACCCAAGCCGCAGGTTACTGATCGGATTATGCGCTATATTAGCACCGGTTTCCGCTATTAAGTCCAGATCATCGCCATCCACCCAGATCGCGTGGATGACCTGCATCCTGTCGGACAACAGACCAAGCTCGTGTGTGTAGCGCACCAGCGAACGGCCACCGAATTTCTCATACCCAATGACGCGCTGCAGCTTCGTCTCAAGCATATGCGCGAGGATGGGTAGATCATGAGCGCGACTCAGTTGGTCTAGTTCAAAAAAGTAGTCAGCAGTGACCCGTTGCGGCGCAGAGCAACTCACCGCCGCGCCGATGCGCCCCTCTGCCGCGCCGTGCCACCTGTTGATCAGATGATCGTACAGGCCCAAAAGCTCTGCTGTTTGCAAGTTTGGCCGAAGGCCAAGGCTGTCATGAAACCGCGCTGGTGCAATACCTTCCAGAAACGGCAATTTTTCAAATTCTGACAGCTCCGGTTCGTCCAGCGCAAGTGTCGCACGCATACCGCTGTCAACATAGGCTTGCGCCACAGCATCTATGATATCCGGGGTTGGCTCCGGGACAAAAAAACAGTCATCCATGACCGAGGTGACTCCCGAGCGCAGCATCTCGATACATCCGAGCATCGTTCGCAGGTAGGCCTGCCGGGGCGTGGGGCGCAACGTCTCAAGCGCCGGGCTTTCGTAGAGCATGAAAAGCTCCAACGGCAGGCAAGGCAGTCGCCCCTTCATATGGTTTACCGAAGAGTGAAAATGCGCGTTCACCAGGCCGGGCATGAGCAGATCACCCTTCCCGTCGATCACCCCCGCATCTTGTGGCACTACCAAACTATCGCCTATGGCAGAAATCAGACCACCCGCAACCAACACTTCGCAGGATCCTGTTGCACCTTCGGGGTGTTCTAGGTCCAACAAACGCACATCGCGGAACAGCGTCGCGGTCATTCTGTGGTTCCGGCGATCAATGCAGTAAGCGCTGCTGACAAACCAATGGTTCCAGCAGTTGGAGCAGACGGCTGCGCTGGTTTCTTGTGCGTCGCGATCCGTGTAAGGCAGTACGATACTGCCGCTGCACCATCGCTGACCGGTATCGCCGCGTACGGTTGAAGGCGCGCGGCCATTCCCGCGACCACGGTTCCGAGTAAAACAGCAGTTTCCGCACCAGAAGCGGCAAGCCGGGTAATGGCTTCCAGCACCATCGCGTCCTTGGACGGAGCGTTAAGATAATCTTCCCGTGTTTTGAATTCGACAACGTCCCATGCAACAGGTTTGTGTCCGTAATCCGCCAACAGCTGGGTGTAGAGCGGCGTGCTGGACGCCCCAAAACTTACCACGCCCAAAGGCGCGTCACCTGCTTGCACAAGTGCCGATTCGGTCACGCCGACCACCGGCACAGGCAGCAGGTCGCGCAAAGCGCGCAATCCGCTATCAAAAGAAATCGCAAGGATTACAGCACCCACACCATTTGCATGATCGGCAGCCAGCTGCAGCGCTGCATGCGCCGCGATTACATTCTCCGCCTCACGCGTGACGATACGCGCTCCGAAACCACCGGTGACGCCCTCGACGACCACGCCACCTGGTGCGATGCGGCGCGCCTCGGCAACAAAGGCCGCCGTGACCTCTGGCGACGTATTGGGATTGATGGCAAGTATTCGGGTCATATCAGGATGCCCGGAAAGACAGTGATCAGCGCCACCACAGCGAGGATGCACAGGCAGAAGGGCAAGACACCCAAGATGACCGTACTGACATCACCCCGACCGCGCACCGATTGAGTCACATAGAGGTTCATGCCGACCGGCGGCGTAATCAGCGCCAGTTCGCACATCAGCACGAGGAAAATGCCAAACCAGATGCTGTCATAGCCGATCAGAAGGACAATGGGCAGGATGATTGGAATGGTGGCGATCATCATCGCAAGAGCATCCAGAAAGCAGCCCAACACCATGTAGAGCAGCACCAGCAGCAAGATCATCGTCACCGGCTGCACGTCAAAGGAAGACACAAATTGCGATACTTGCGCTGGAACACCCAGCACACCGAGGATAAAATTCAGATAAAAGGCAGCCACCAGTATCAACAAGGTCATACCGGTTGTCGTTACCGCCGAGAGCATGGCCTCCTGTAGCATCGAAAGGTTGAGGGTGCGGTAAAAGGCCGTCAAGGCAAAGGCCGCCATGACGCCAACACCTGCCGCCTCCGTTGGCGTCGCAAAGCCGAGATATATCGACCCCATTACGAGGATGAAGATCAGGATAGGTGGCACAAGGTCAACCAGCCTTTGGCGTCGCTCTGGCCATGGTGCCATCGGTTTCGGACGGCCTGAGATAGATGGATTGATAAGGCATGCAATCACGATCATTCCCATGAAGGCTGACGCCAGCAGGATGCCCGGCAGAATCCCCGCCGTGAATAGTGCGCCGATCGAGGTATTGGTAATAGCGCCATAGATGATCAGGTTGATCGAAGGCGGGATCAAGATGCCTAGGGTTGCACCAGACGCCACGCTTCCTGCAACCCAAGCTTCCGCGTAATTTTGGCGACGAAATGTGGGAAATGCCACAGTGCCAATCGTGGCCGCCGTTGCAACCGACGAGCCTGAAATCGAAGCAAAGACTGTCGAGGCCGCGATATTGGTGTGCAAGAGACCTCCGGGCAGCGGACGTGTCCAATCCGACAGCGCGCGATACATACGCTCTGTCACGCCTCCGCGCACAAGAATCTCGCCCATGAAAACAAAAAGCGGTATCGCGACCAGCAGGAAGTTGTTGAGCGTACCCCACATCATGGTCCCAAAGGGCCTTATCATCGTATCGCCAAAGAAGACCCAAGCGCCAAGTGCCGCCACTGCGAATAGCGCAGTAGCAATATGCAGCCCGATGAAGAGCAAGAACAGCAAGAGCCCGAAACCGAGTGCTGCGCCTTCAATTCCCAGCATCGCGCGGGTCTCCTTCGGGTATGTCGACATATTGCCCGACCTCGTCCTCGACCGATGGCGAGCCATAGAAAGAACTGATCGCACGGCGGTCAGCCACGTAAAGCGAGATTGCGTGCACTGAGGTCACACAACAGGTCAGCGCGAAAAAAACCATGCCTGCCAGCCAGATAGATTGCGGTATCCAAAGCGGGGTCTGGAGCGGCGTGTTGGTGATTGCTCCGAAACGCAGGGTTTTCTCCAACTCGCCCCAAGCCTGCCAGGCCATAAAGACCGCAAAGCCAGCTATCGAGACCTGCGCCAGCACATTCAGTGCATCCCGTAGCGCGTTCGGGAAAAAGCGGAAGAAAAGGTCAATCCGTGGATGCCCCCGGCGCATCAGGGTCAGCGCCATACCCAAGGACCCAACAAAGGCCAGAACGTATCCGCCAATCTCATCAGTGCCTTGAACGGAAACACCAAAGACATCGCGGCCAATAATATCGATTGTGATGAGCACGGCCAGCACCACGATGCAGATCCCGGCGCCCAGAGCAAGTATCACGCTGGCATGTTCGACCGCGCGCAACACGCGCGGTCGTTCAGTATGTGCCCCGTTATTCAATGGTCAGGCCGCGCGCTGCCCCAACGGTCTCGTTCCAGATGTCCTTGCAGCCGGGAAAGGACGCCTCGCAGGTCGCAGCCCATTCAGGAAGAATGGCAGATACTGAAATATCGGCAACCTTTGCCTTATCAACATCACTAACTGGGATAAGTGACATATCATAGGACGTGTAGATCCCACCCTCCGGGCAATCGCCACCGGTCGAACAGGCCTGCGCCGTGCCATTGGTGTTGACAGCGACATCCCACAAGGAGGCCTCCATCTCGGCCATTATCCCTTCAAAACTTGCACGATCTTCCGCGCTTAGACCTTCAAGCCATTCAAGGTTGACCATATGCGCCTGCACCGATCCAGATACCGAAAGCGGATACAGGTTAGTTGTCACCTCTGGCCATTTGCCGCTGTTCGATGACGTGGGCGACGTTACACCGCAGGTGGCCACACCGCGTTGAAGCGCGGGATAGACTTCCGGAAACGACAGAGTGACCGGCGTAGCGCCAAGGTTTTCTAAAAGTGTCGACATGGAAGCTGTAAAGGAGCGCACTTTCAACCCATCGAGATCCGCAAGCGAGGCGATTTCCGCGTTACAGAGAAAGACCTGAGGACCGAAAGGCCAGATGGCAACGGCGGTAACTCCAAATTTTTCGGCCAAGCGCGCGTTAAAGACATCCCGATAGGCTTCAACTGCTAGTTTAAGGTCGCTCATATTGGTTGAGACGCCGATCAAGTCGATGCCTTCAAGAAACGGATCGTCCTTAGCCACACTCCCGACCTGAATGGTTGCCATGGAAAACGCGCCGTCACTTACCATCCGCAGACCATCCGCAAGGTCGATGCCGAGTGCTTGAAACTCGCTTCGATTGACATCGAAACCCGCATCAGCCAGTGCGGACATTGCCGTCATTTCGGGCGGGTGCTGCGCCCGCTGCTCTTGATTCTGCGATACGAACTGCACCGCTTGTGCCGCCAGTTCCGTGCTGCCCACAAAAGCCAGGCCGGTTGCCAGTGCCACTGATAGCGAAATTTTCATTTTGTAGTCCTTTCTGTTAACGAGATAGAGACGCCTGAGCGCCATGGATGGAAGGCCTGCTGCTGCAGGCTGGACAGTGCTAAAATACAGTGTAAGACGTGAGCACATGGCAGCAAAAACCATGTGATGATCCTAACCAGCGCCGCGGCGTCTTTGCGGACAAACACCGAAGATCGCGTAGATGCGTTCTGGGATGCCCTAAACCTGTGCGCTGAATGATCACGTGTCTGGAAAACAGGCAAAATATGCGCACTCATGATTGCCGCCCAATACGTGCTGGAAAAATATCCGACGGTATGGGTGCCGCGCAGCAGCGGCGATAAATCTCTTCATAAGGCACACGAAGTCGAGCCACCGATGCTTCAGCGGCAGCGATGTCCGGGGCCAATCGTACGGCCTCTTGATGGATGCGCTCAATAATCTCTGCTTCGTCAATGCGTGTCAGTTTGCCGTCTCGAAAAACCACCTGCCCATCGATCATCAGATGGCGCAGCCCGCGACCTGTTTCTGCAAGCGTCAGTTGTTGAAGCGGTGCATTTAGCGGGGTCAACGCGATCGACCGCGTATCGTAAAGCGCAATATCCGCCTTGGCGCCTTTGGTAATTTGCCCGATGTCGCCGCGCCCAAGCGCTCGCGCACCGCCCTCTGTGGCGGCTCGGAACGCCTCCTGCGGCGTGATCCAACGGCTATGATCCGCATCATGCAAAGACTGAACAAGTGCTGTCTGCGCCATTACACGCAGCATATCGACAGATTCGATCGAGCCGCAGCCATCCGTCCCCAGCGAGACATTGATACCACGGTCGAGCATCTCGCGCATGGGCATCAAGCCGCTGCCCAGTTTAAGGTTGCTATTTGGGTTATGCTGCACGCTCGCACCTGTGGCCGCGATCAGATCCAGATCAGCTGGACTTACCCAGACTCCGTGGATGATGGAGGTATCAGATTTGAGAAAACCTAGCCGCGCCAAATGCGCCACCATAGAGCAGCCGTAGAATTCCTGCCCGGTGACCACCTGCAAGCGGGTTTCATGTACATGAATGATAACCGGCGAACCGCGCCGGTCCGCCAGATCACGAACCTGCATCAGGAAGTCATCGCTGCAGCGTTGCGGTGCCGAGGGAGCCGCAATGTAGGCGACCCGATTTATGCTATGGTGCCGCCGCTTCGCCAGATCGTCAGCATAGGCCAGGACTTCGGCAGCCGGTGTTGCGTTGGTGGTAGAAAGATCGCTCAGCAATTCTGGCGGAAAGCATTCGTCAACAAACGGCATCCCGCGATAAAACGGTTTATCAAAAAGCGTAATCCCGAGATGCGCGCGGATACCGATATCGTCGTATGCGCGCAGAGCTGCCTCGACATGATCCTCGCGCAGCACGGGGCTGACATTCATGTCATCGACCAGAGTTGTCGTCCCAGTCCGAAGCGCCTCGATGCCTCCGATCAGCGTGCGCAGATAAACCTGCTCGGCAGTCATCGGGATCGGTTTAAGCGGTCGGACGAGGTTCATCCAAAGCTCCAGCGGCAGGCCGGCGTAACGGCCCTTTTGGAAATTTTCATGGCTATGGTGATGGCCATTAATGTTGCCGGGCACTGCAAAAAGCGTACTTCCGTCAATAACCTCTGCCGCATCGGCCGAGAGGCTATTGGCCGGTCTGATATCGGCGATCTGGTTGCGCGACACCGAAATGTCCACGCGTGCAGGGTCTTTGGCTACCGCGTCCGGCAGCTTTGCCAGAACGTTTTGGATCAAAAGGTCAGTCATGCTATCCCTTGGCTGACGGATGCCCAGAAAAGCATCCGCCACACAGCTTCAGTCGCCAGTACCCGTAAGTGCTGCCACGTCGGCCATCGCCGCAATTTCTTGGGACAAAAGCGTCCCAAAGGCTTCGTGGTCAGCGAATTGGATCGACGATCCGATACGCCCGATCAACCGCAAGAAGCCCTCGTCCGCCATCAACGCTTCGAAACCATCAGACAGTGCGGCCACAACTTCAGGCGGTGTACCTGCCGGTGCCAGAACTCCGCGCCAGAACTGAAACACTACATCGTACCCCAATTCCGGGCAGGCTGCGACGTCCGGCAGCGCGTCAATCCGCACCGTATCGGTCACACAGAGCGGCACCAAAGCACCACTTTCAATGTGCTCGCCCACAACGCTGATATCCCCGGCATAGGCCATGGTTTCCCCACCAAGAAGACGCGCAATTGCCGGGCCGCCACCGCCATATTCAACGCCTGTCATGTCCACACCAGTCCGTGCTTTCAGCAACTCAAATACGGTGTAAGTCCAGCCGTTCAGATTGTCAGAACTGTAGACCAGATCGCCGGGATTGTCGGTAGCGTAACTCACCATCTCTTCGAGTGTCGCAAAGGGTGCATCTGCACGGGCCACGAAAATCGCCGGGCTGTAATTGATCCGCGCCACCGGCACAAAATCATCAACGCCATAAGGCAGGTCTTCGACCTGAGGTCGGAGCGAGTTGATGGTCGAATCACCAAACAGCAATGTGAGCCCATCAGCAGGCGCATTGGCAACCTCAGTCGCACCGACTGCGCCACCACCACCTGACCGGATTACCGAAATCAGGGACTGACCGAAATGTGGCTCGGCTGCGGTCGTGATGATGCCTGCATGCAGCGAATGTGATCCACCCGGCGGATACGGCGTTACAAAGCGGATGGGCTCATCAAAGCTCACGGATTGTGCGGACAATGGGGCCGCAGCAAGTACCGCGAATGTGCCGGCCACCAGAATTCTATGCAGTTTCATAGTCGTTCTCCTTTTCGGTCTGAAGTCTAGTTAGGTTTTGAAGAAGTTTGTTTTGAAGCACCTTTCCAGCCGCGCCAGATGAAGAGGCTGAGAATGCCAATGAGGACTATTAGCAGGACGAGTGCTGACGGCTTTTCGATGAAGATCGAAAGAGATCCGCGCGAAGCCGCAATTGATTGTCGCAAGGAATTCTCAAGTCCCGGCGCGAGCAGAATGCCGATGACAAATGGCGCAATCGGCACATTCATTTTGCGCATTCCATACCCAAGAACTCCGCCTGCCAGCATGATTACAATGTCGAAAACGGCATTGTTGACTGCATAGGCTCCCGCAAAACAGAATGCTGCAACCGCCGGATAAAGGAGTGCATCTTGGATAAGGACGATCCGCTGGATGTAGCGAATGGCCCAAAGACCCACGAACAACAGCATCACGTTTGACACGATGAGAAAGGCAAAGATCGCATAGATCGTTTCAGCTTCGCGCGCGAACATCAGCGGGCCTGGCGTAAGTCCCTGCGCCATAAAAGCCCCGAGCAAGACAGCCGTAATGGTATCGCCCGGAATGCCAAACACGGTCATTGGGATCAGTGCGGCAGGACAGACCGCATTATTCCCCGCTTCTGCCGCCGCCACGCCTTCCGGCGCGCCTTTTCCGAAACGTTCTGGTTCTTTTGAGCTGCGGCGTGCAATCCCGTAAGACACCCAGCAGCTGATCTCTGCACCCAGTCCCGGAAGCGACCCCAGAACCGTGCCAATACCCGTCGAACGCAAGATGGTCGGCAAGAGGCGAAAAAGTCCCGTCAGGGGTAACTTCGCAGCTGCATGCGCCGGTTCAATTACAGCCGCCGTCTGCCCAGGGACTCGGGACTCAGTACGCAACAAAATCTCACTTAGGGCAAACATTCCGATCAGCAGCGGAATCAGCGAAACCCCACCCAGCAAAAAAGTCGTGCCGAAAGTATATCGCTGCGCCCCTGACATTGGGTCAAGACCGATCAGAGAGACCAATATACCCAGAACTGCAGCGATCATCCCCTTGAGCACGTCCGTACCAGAGACAGCAGCCACCATCATGAGCGCGATTGCGTAAAGAAGCGTGAATTCCGGTGACCCTACTTTGATCGCCACCGACGCAAGCGGGGCCGCGACCGCAATCAGCACGAACGTCGCCAGCAAATCCGCAATGACCGATGCATACAGACTGATTTCAAGCGCTTGGCGGCCCTTGCCCGCGCGTGACATCGCATGGCCATCCGCCGCCGTTGCTGCCGCTGCAGCGGTACCCGGCGTGTTGATTAGAATTGCTGGAATTGAGCCCGCATAGATCGCGCCTTTATAAACACCCAGAAGAAACGGCAAACCGATCAGCGTATCCATCATGAAGGTAAAAGGTGCGAGGATGGCCACCGCCATGGTCGCGGTCAGCCCGGGCAAGCCGCCAACCACAATGCCAGCCAGCAAGCCTACCAGTGCGGTCAACAGAACCAACGGATCCATCAACATCGCGAAACCAGATGCGAGATCGGCTAGCACCTAAAATAACCCCGTCGGCAGCAGCACATTGAGTAAACCGCGAAACAAGAATTGGATGGCAAGCGGGACGAGAACTGCCAGAAGCACGATGATAAACGCCCGCCGCTCCCCCAAGATCAAAGCCAAAGCTGCAATCAGGCCAGCTGTGGCAAACAGAAAGCCCAGCCAAAAAAGTGCGAATGCCGCCGCCCCGAGAGCTACCGCAGCGAGGATAACGCGAAAGGGGATCACAAGACGAGGAAACCGCGGCCCACCTGCGGCGCGCACCGACCTAACCATCAGAGCGACGGAGAAAGCCAGTAACGTACTACCTGTCCACAGTGGAAAAAAAGCGGCATGCCTAGCGTCGGCGAAATGCGACCATCCGTCCGATGACACTTCGGCGGGAATTAAAAGCAAGGCCACGCAAGCAACGCTTGCACTGATGACGCCGAGCCAAACGTCAGACCGATGCTGAGCCTTTTCATCCGTGTTCGCGTTCATTTGCCTTCCGCTTCTCCAGATTTTGAATACATTTTTAAGTCACACATTTTGCATCCGGAAGCATCAACGGCGTTATATCGAACCAATTGCGCTATTTTTGCCAAAAATTGCTATTTTTGCTCAATTTTCAGGCTCTTGCTACAGAGAAACGCGTTGCGCGGCAGAAGTTTTGCATGCAATTGTTACTTAAGCGATGTGGAACAGGCGGAGATAGAAAATGTCCTCAGATCGGGTCAAAGACGTGTCACTCGGGGTCGTCCGTCATGTACCAACATTCCGAGTTGGCATGCTTGTCCCATCCTCTAACACCGCACTTGAACCGATGACGGCAGCCCTTGCCCTTCCTGTTTCCGAACAGGTCGGTATTCACTTTTCAAGGTTTGAGGTGACGCGCATCGCCCTTGATCAAGATGCTGATGCACAATTCGCGCTGGACCAAATTCTCAAGGCTGCCCGACTGCTCGCCGATGCCAAGGTGTCTGTCATCGCGTGGAACGGGACATCGGCCAGCTGGCGCGGTTTTCACACCGACGACACACTGTGCAAGGCTATCACTGAAACGACAGGCTGCCTGGCAACCTCTGCCATCGTTGGGCTGAATTCCGCATTGCATGCTTTTGGCGTGCGACGACTGGGGTTGGTCACTCCGTACACAGCGGATGTGGAAGCCGCGATCATCGCCAATTATGCGACAATCGGGATCGAAATCGTGGCGTCCAGACGCTGCGATCTTCAGGACAACTATAGCTTTGCAGAGGTCACTCCGGAGCACGTCGCACAGATGTGCCGCAACGTAGCGGCCGAGGGAGTCGACGCTGTCGCCGTCGTTTGTACTAATATGCGCGGCCCGATGATTGCCAAAGAGATCGAAACTGAATTCGGCATTCCTGTGATCGATTCAATTGCAGTCACCTTGTGGGGTACACTCAAAATGTTGGGCGTGGACTATGCGGCGTTGGCACCGTTCGGCAAACTGTTTACGCTGTCAGATCATGACCTCAACAAACTTTGATAAGCAATCAGGAGCGTCCACTCTCCACCGCGATTTGCACAGCCGCTTGATCGCCGAAATTCGCGCGTTCATCGTTGAGGGAAAGCTAAGCTCGGGCCAACGTGTCCCCGAAGCGCATCTTTGCACAACGCTCAAAGTTTCACGGACCCCCCTGCGCGAGGCGCTTAAAGCGCTTTCGGTTGAAGGGTTCGTCACCTTGCGGCCAAACCGGGGGGCCGTAGTCACACCCCTTGATATTAACGATCTGAGCGCAATTTTTGAGGCCAAAGGGGTGATCGAACATTTCATCGGCCTGAATGCCGCCGAGAAAGCCTCAGATGAAGACATCGAGCGGCTGCAAGCGCTGCATGACCAACTTGTCGCGGCAGAGGTTGCCCAATCGAAAACGGATTACACCGAGCTCAATGAAAGCTTTCACCGTCGCATGGCTGAACTTGCAGGAAATGCCGAAATCGTCGCCATTTACGAACGGCTTCAGACAAAGATTTTGCGCGCCAGACACCGAGTGAACCACGATGCGGCGCGGGTAAAAGCCTCGCTCGAAGAACACGAGGGAATTATGGCTGCCATGCGCATCCGCGCAGGTCTTGATGTTGCGGATCGCCTGGTGAAACATAATGCCGCCACTGCGCATGCCATTACCTCATGTGTGTAGGAATCTGATATCATGTCACTTTTTATGAAAAGCAAGATTGATATGGTTGGGCACTGGCGCTGGAATTTACTCATTGATGCAGATATTTCTATCACCCCAGAGAGCCTTACCACTTGGCGCTCAGACAATAGTCTCCGACGCGTCTTAAGTTATGCGACGTTAGCGCCATCGAAACTCAATGTAAGAGCAACAAGCCGTGACCTAGCGCCTTAGATACGCATCGTCCAAGCCTACCCCTTGGACGCAGCTTCAGCATGCGCGCGCGCCCAGAGGGATGCGGCGGCGACTTCTGCTGCTTCAAGGACCGCCATTTTATCAACGCGGACAGGTTCACCGCCTGACACGACGATTTCGCCTTCGACAATCACGGTTTCCACATCACGTCCCTGCCCCGTATGCACCAGAGTTCCTAGCACATTTGTTAACGGACGCAGATGCGGACGGCGAAAGTCAAACAGGACAAGATCAGCGCGTTTGCCCACTTCGATAGAGCCAATTTCTGCTTCGAGGCCGAGCGCACGGGCACCGCCAATAGTAGCCGCCTCAAAGACAGCCGCCGGTTGCCAACTTTCGGTGACCTTGCCCTCCTGCAGCCTGCCCGTCGCGAGCGCCCAACGCATTAACTCGATCATGTCCGCATGCATGTTGTCGGTCGACAGAGCAAGGTTCATCCCTGCGGCCAGCAGCTTGTGTGTGGGTGCAGTGTGGCCATGGGTTTGATTGCCCTTGGCGATATGTGCCAGATGCACGCCCGCGCGACCCAGACGCGTGATATCAAAGGCCGACAGATGGATACAGTGCGCACCGATCAAGTGGTCGTCCAGCAGGCCAACCTCTTCGAACAACTCTGGGGGGCTCATGTTGTCTCGCGCTCGGATGAAATCCACTTCAACCCGGCTCTGCGACACGTGGGTGTTGACCCGGAGGCCGGTTGCATCTCGCATTTCGCGCACCTGCCGCAGCAATTCGGGCGAGCAGGTATCTGGCGCGTGAGGTGCGAGAACGACACCTGTCCGCAGGCCAACCGGATCGTGGTAGCGATCGATCAGATCGGAGGCCTGCCCGAGTGTCCTTTCTCCGATCTTCGGATCATACGTCCATTCTTCCAGGTGTACGCGCGAGAAGTCTACATCATGGATCCGCCCACACCCCCAGGCGCGGATGCCTGTCTCGGCCATAGCTGCAAGGGCTATGTCCTGATGCGTGAAACTGTCGTTGACGATGGTTGATCCGAAACACAGCGCCTCCAGCCCGCCCAGTTGGGCCATAGCGTGCGCCTCTTGGGGTGTTACATCATGACCGTGCGGTACACCCATCGTGTAGGCGGGCGCGAAACCCATGTCCTCGGCAACGCCTCGCACCATACTGAGGATTGCATGGGTGTGGACATTGACAAACCCCGGGGTCACGACGCGCCCTTGTCCGTCGACGAGAACAGTGCGCGGGTCTATCTGCTCAGGAGCCGCGCCCCGGATCGCGGAAATACGCCCTTCGCTGATCTCGATCCAGGCTTTTTCAATGTACGGACGCGTAGGGTCGGATGTAAGTACTGTAGCACCGGCAACAATCATATCAGGGTGTTGAAGGAGTGTCGTCATTTGGAATTCTTCCATAGCATTTGGCACGCACTCAGTTTGAAGCCACAAAGAAAAGCGCGCGTGTTTGAGTAGGTATGAAGCGATGTCGTGTATTCCAGCCAAATGTGTGCCGAATACTGACACGTGCCATTCAACGGCGCCCAAATTCGCCAACTTGAAACGGGTCGGAATCTCGCGATCCAAAAATGAATAGAAAGATCCAACAGCCTTAGCGACGAGCTCTTAGCCATGATTAATATGGCGCAGAAACCGTTTCGCCCCTTCGGTTTGCGGTGCGCTAAAAACATGCGCAGGTGCGCCTTGTTCGGCGATCACACCGTTTTCCATGTAAATGACGCGGTCTGCAACTTCTCTCGCAAAGCCCATCTCATGGGTCACAACGACCATCGTCATGCCATCCCGCGCAAGCGTCTTCATCACATCAAGCACTTCTTGCACCAGTTCCGGGTCCAGCGCGGATGTCGGTTCATCAAAAAGCATGACGCGCGGCTTCATTGCAAGCGCACGCGCAATCGCTACGCGTTGTTGCTGGCCACCCGATAACTGCGCCGGGCGCTTATCAACATGTTCGGAAAGCTGGACCCGGGCCAGTTCAGTCTCCGCGAGGGCCCGCGCTTGCCCACGCGACAGCCCACGCACTTTTTCCGGGCCAATCGCCACATTGTCACGTGCTGTCAGATGCGGGAAAAGATTAAAGCGCTGGAACACAAATCCGAACTGGCTACGCTGCTCAGCGGCTTGTCGTTCGGAGGCCGGGCGCCATTTACCCTGAGGCCCGTTAAATTCACCGCCCACCGACGTCCCATCGAGCCATACTGCACCGCCCGATGGTTGCTCCAATCGGTTGAGGCATCTCAACAACGTCGTCTTGCCCGAGCCAGACGCGCCAATGATCACAACGGTTTCGCCCGACGCGACATCAAGCGACACCTCGCGCAGAACGACATTTTCACCGAAACTTTTCTGAAGGTTCTCAACGCGTATTGCCGGTGTCACCATGACGGCAACCTCTGTTCCAGCCGAACCGATAGCCAGCTAAGCCCCTTGATCAATACGTAGTAATACAAAGCCAGGAGCGTATAGATTTCAAACGGTACAAAATGAACCGAAATGATCGCCTGCCCGGCCCGCGTCAGTTCATAGACCGAAATGACCGACAGCAGCGATGAGTTCTTGACCAGACTGATCAATTCATTGGTCAGTGGCGGGATCATTTGTCGATACGCTTGGGGCAACAGTATGTACACAAGTACATGTCGGTGGCGCATGCCGATCGACATCGCAGCTTCTGTCTGCCCCCGTTCTATCGACCCGACCCCGCCGCGCACCACCTCAGCCACGAACGCTGCTGCATTCAACGAAAGCGCTACAACGCCAGCCCAGAATTCATCAAAACGAATACCCACCATCGGCAGAGCAAAGAACACAAGAAAGATCTGAATGAGCAGTGGTGTGCCGCGAATGAAGTCGACATAGGCCGCCACAAGCCACCGCACTGGCCTGCTACGCGATAAGGATGCAAGCCCGAATGCAACACCAAGTACTGCGCCAAGCACAGCAGATGCGGCCGAGACTTGCAACGTCACAATCAGCCCTTCCGCAAGTAGCGGTATGCTCTCACGGACTATTTCCCAGTCAATTTGCATGGTTACCCCAATCATGAACGCGCCCACCCAAAAGGGGGGACGCGCATGAGCTCATCACAGTTAAATCAAGCGAAATTCGGGATGTCGTCCGCGAGTTCCATCTCAAAACCGAACCACTTTTCCTGCAACGCGTAGATTTCGCCGCTCTCCTTGAGGCGCGTCAATTCACTGTCAAGCCATTCGACGATCTCCGGATCTTCCTTGCGCGCGGCGATCCCGGCCCAGTTCAGCTGACCCACCGGGCGCACAAGGGCATAAGCACCGGGTCGATCTTTCATCACCTGACCCAAGGTGGGCAGTGTGTTCAGAACCCCGTCAACAGAACCCTGGCTCAGCGCGAGGTAGGCCGCTGGATGGTCGTCGTAGATCTTCACATCAGATAGACCGCTCCCCGCCGCCGTTTTGATCTCTTCTTCGAGTGCGGGCTTCATCATCTCGCCGGGAGACCCAAGTTTCACACCAAGAACCTTGCCCGACAGATCGTTTACAGAGGTGATCTTTTCGGCGTCTTCAGCGCGGATCAACAACGCCTGACTTGCCTCTGCATAAGGGATCGAAAAGGCAACCTTTTCAAGACGTTCCTTTCGATAGCTCATTGAAGACATGATGACGTCGAAGCGTTCTGCGTAAAGCGCGGGAATGATGCCTGACCACTGGGTGTCAACGAATTCCGGTTCGACGCCAAGAGACGCGCACATCACCTCCGCCAGGTCCACGTCGTACCCGACAATGTCGCCGCCATCCCGGAAGGTAAAGGGCGGATAAGTCGCCTCGCATCCGATACGCAAAACACCCGCCGATTTGATATCTGCCAGTGTGGTTTCTGCCAGTGCGCGACGCGGCGCCAGCATCGGCACGGCAAGACCGGCAGCAGCGCCAATCAGAACATTCCGGCGGGTTGTATTGAAGTTTTTCATTTCGATATCCCTGCATTATTTTAGCAAACAGAAGTGCTGCGGTTCCTCCGCGCCCTGCTGCTTTTGCACGAGCAATGCCATGTGAGAGGTTGCGATGCAGGCAAGCTAAAAGCCGAACACGTGCATATCAAAAAGCCAAAGGCAGCCATTTTTGCTGAACAAAGCAGCGCTCTAGGCTAGTTTTTGAGCGCACGTCTAAGCTGATCTCGGTCAAACGAGCACCAATTTTAGCTGTTTGCACGGAATTTCTCGCTTTTTTGCCTAGCTTCGCGCGCGCACTGGGCCCAGGTCTTTCCATTATGTATTGACCACGCGCAGCTTACCCTGCATGGCAGATATCGTTCCAACTTATGTGCCCCCATGCCCGAATCTCACGTGCCCCCGAACCAGAAATCCAAAGCCGTTGTCGAGCAGGTCGCAGCCGTTTTACGCAACCGCATCGTCAAAGGAGAGTTGGCCGCACGCGCTCGAATCGTAGAGCGACAGCTATCCGCTGAGCTCAATGTATCTCGCACCCCTATTCGCGAGGCGCTCAAGCTACTTGAAGCGGACGGCCTGATTGAGATCACACTTCACCGCGGCGCGATTGTATCGGAATACCGACCTGAAGACGCCTTTGCACTGTTCGACGTGATCGCAGTTCTGGAAAGCCTTGCGGCCAAACGGGTGTGCGAAACCATCACGCCGTCAATTCTTCAACGTTTGGAAGATTATCATGGTGCAATGTTAGATCACTACACCGCGGGCCACACAGATGACTACTTTGATCACAACACCCTGATCCACGACTTCATCATCGAAACGTCCGCCAATCCAGTATTGCGCACAACGCACCAGCGTCTCATGATCCGCGCGCGGCGCGGCCGGTATCTTGCCATTTTAAAGCCTGAACGCCTGCAACAGGCCGTCAACGAACACGAAACCCTGATGGACGCATTTCGTCAGCGGCAGGCAGATTCGGCAGCAAAAGTCTGGGAAACGCACTTGCGACACACCGGAGAAACCGTTGCGGCTGTGTTGCAGGCTGTGAAGCCAACCTGAACACGACGGCCCGACCGTTTGTGCAGAGATTGTGCTCAAATTTCCATCGCGAACAATAAAATCGACCGAGATTATGCACATTTTCTTAACGCCTCAGAAAATGGCATGCCATTTTCAAACTGAATAACAATGTGGTCAGGGGGACCGAAAATGACGCAGAAATATCGCACTGAAATAACCCGACGATCGTTGCTTAAGACATCGACTTACGCCGCATTCGGGACTCTGGCCACGCCCGCTATCTTGCGGGCGCAAACCACCGAACTGGTAATTGGATGCGCGGGCTCACACACGGCATGGATGGAACAGATCGTTGTTCCTCACATGAAATCTGCAATCGGAGCGGAAATCCTCTTTGAGGGGACCAAGTCTTCGGTCAATCTCGAAAAGATGTCATCAAACAAAGACGCGCCCTATCTTTCGGTCGTGCAAATGGACGATCCAGTCATGATCCAAGCGGTCGAGGCTGATCTGCTGACCCCCATTACCGCAGGCCCAGTGCCCAACATGTCAGATTTGCGCTCGGATGCAGTACATATGGACGGCATGTGGTGCAACTATGTCCAGCCGTGGGCTGGTATCGCGTACAACACGGAGTTTTTGGGCGACGGTGTGCAATCATGGTCAGATTTGTGGTCGGAGCAGGCAAAAGGGCAATTGATTATTCCATCGTTGCAGAACACCGAAGGGATGTGGACACTATTTGCATCGGCCATGCTTGGATCAGGTAAACCCTTCTCGGAAGCGCAGTATGAAATAGACGCCGCATTTGAAAAGCTGGCGGAACTCAAGCCCAACCTGCTGTCGGTTTACACAACAATGAGTCAGGCCTTTAACCTGCTGGAGCAGGGCGAGATCACCATGCTCGCAGGCAACTTTTCATCCTACACGTTGCCACGCAAAGCAACCGGCGCGCCGGTAAACCTCTCGGCACCGGCTGAAGGCATCTTTGCCATGCCATCCGGCATCTGTCTTGTCAAAGACGGGCCGAACCCTGAGCTGGCCGAGGCTTATGTCAACGAAATGCTCGGCACCGAAATGCAGACAGCCATCGCTGATTTTGCCTCTTCCGTGCCGGCCAATACCACGGTTACAGCGGGTGCCATCATTCCCGATGGCGTCCCGATCTATGCACCAGACTGGTCTTTCGTGGCGGCCAACCGCCGTGCGTGGATCGAGCGTTTTGACAAGCTGATGGCACTCTGATCCATGGCACTTCCCGCGTCGCGGGACATGGGTCACAGCAGATATCTGGACGTCACCGGTGTCGGCAAGGCGTTCAAGGGCACGACCGTCATGTCCGGCATGGATTTCTCCGTTGGCCGAGGAGAGCTAGTTTCTCTTCTTGGGCCATCAGGGTGTGGCAAGACAACACTTTTGCGGATCATCGCCGGGCTGACCTCTGCAGACGCCGGTGATGTTCTGCTGGATGGTCGGGCCATTACGACCGTTCCCGCGCATAGGCGCAATGTCTCTGTCGTCTTCCAGAGTTACGCGCTTTTCCCGCACCTATCAGTGGCCGATAACGTGGCTTTCGGCCTGCGTGCACGTGGTGTGGAAAAGGCGAAGTGTGGCCCCAAAATCAAAGAAGCCTTGGCGCTTGTGCGCATGAGCGCATTTGCTGAGCGCCCCGTCGCCGCTCTATCAGGTGGTCAGCAGCAGCGAGTTGCCGTTGCGCGGGCACTGATCGTTGATCCGGTGCTCTTGCTGCTGGATGAGCCATTTTCCGCGCTGGACCGCAAGTTGCGCGAAACAATGCAGGTCGAACTGAAAACCCTTCTACGTGCGCGCGGTATGACGGCGATTTTCGTCACCCACGATCAAGACGAAGCGATGGGTGTTTCAGATCGCATCGCGGTCATGAACGCAGGGCAAATCGAGCAATTTGCCACGCCGTCAGAACTCTACGCCCACCCCAAAAGCGCATTCGTGATGGATTTCGTCGGGCTCTCGACCCGCTTGATGGGAGAAACCGTCGACAGCGCGGAAGGCCGTTCAACTATCCGAACCTCTTACGGACCGATCAAAGCGCCCGGCATGTTCCCGCCGGGGAAAAGGGTGACGGTCGGCGTCCGGCCTGAACTCATCCGGACGGAACTGGGTGAAAACAGCCTGAATGTCACCCTGGCCGACGCCATGGTGCTGGGCTCAAAAACTCAGTTGCACGGGCACGCCAAGGACGGTGACCGATTGTTGTGCGAGCTTCCCGGTATGAGCTCGGGCCTTTCGGCAGGAGACAACGTGACCTTCGGGTGGAATATCGTGGATACGCTGGTCTATGAGGAAGCAGTATGACTGGCCGCGCTGAACGCATTGGCTTGCTTGCCCTGCCAGGTTTGAGCTTTCTAGCCGTGATTTACGCGCTACCGCTCGTCATGCTGCTGCTCAAATCAGTTCAAGTCGATGGGCAATTTTCAGTTGCGGAATACATCGCTTTCTTCGGCGATGAGTATAACCTGAGCGTGCTTTGGCGCACCATACGCGTGGCTTTGCTGACAACATGCCTCGCGTTGATCATCGCGTATCCTACGGCGGTCATCATGGCCCGGGTCAAAGGGTTTTGGCTGTCGGTTTTTCTGGTGGCGATGGTCTTGCCGATGTCTGTCGGCGTTGTGGTAAAAGCCTTTGCTTGGACAATTCTGTTCCGCACCCGCGGCGTACTGAACGACACGCTCATGTCCTTGGGGATCACGGATGCGCCGATCCGTATGCTGTTCACTGAAACCGCACTGATCATTGGGGCTGCGAACGTTTTCCTGCCCTTTATGGTGTTGCCTATCTATGCGGTTTTACGCCAGATGGACAGCCGCCTGCCAGAAGCTGCAGCCTCGCTTGGTGCGACGCCAGTTTTCCGTTTTAGACACGTCACTCTGCCGCTCAGTTTACCGGGTGTCGTCGCCGGCAGTGCCTTCACCTTTAGCCTCGCGGTTTCCATGTACGTCATCCCGTCGCTCATTGTGGGTGAGCGCCAGCAAACCTTGTCCATGCTCACGGCGCGGTCTTTCCTCTACCTGCGCAACGAAGCGTTGGGAGCTACGATTTCATCGATCCTGCTTGTCATCGCAATAACGGTGGTTTTGGGATCAAGTTGGCTGGCAAATCGGTTGGGGGCCCGGCAATGACCGGGACAGACCGCCTTGCGCTCAGTCTAAGCTGGGTCATCGCCTTGGGATGCATCGTTTTTCTTATGCTGCCCATCGTGATCACGCTTGCAGCCTCTTTTACCTCATCCGCAGTCTATTCATTGCCGCCTCCTGAATGGTCTCTGCGCTGGTACCAATCGCTTGAGCGCCGCTCGGGCCTTTGGGAAGCGGTTTCGCTCTCGCTCAACCTAGCCGTTGTCTCCACAGTGATTTCGCTCATTCTCGGCACGCTGGCCGCCATCGCGGTGTCTCGCGGGTCTTTCCAGGGGCGCGACGCAATTGCAACATTCACCGTGTCGCCTTTGATGATGCCCGGGCTGGTAGTTGGTGTGGCACTCCTGCAATTCTTTCGCGAGATCGGCCTACGCGATGCCTATTGGTCACTTTTGCTGGGCCATACCGTCATTACGCTGCCCTTTGTGATGCGCACACTTCTGGCATCTATGGCAGCCTTTGATTTCAGCCTCATCGATGCGGCGCGCACCCTGGGTTTGTCTTATCCTCGAGCCATTCTCAAGGTGCTGGTCCCAAATTTGGCACCCGCGTATTTGACCGGCGGGCTTTTTGCTTTCCTTGCGTCGATGGATAACTACCCGATCTCAATTTTCTTGACCGACGCGCGCAACAAAACGTTACCGATAAAGATGTTGCAGTATCTCGAGGAACAACCCGACCCTTCGCTAGCGGCTATCTCTTCGGGTTTAATTCTGCTGGCCTGCATTGTTCTGGTAATCGGCTCGCGCACTGTCGGCCTGAACAGGATGATCCAAGGATGATGTGCGAATGAGCAGGGATTTGCGTGGATACTGGGGGGCCGAGCCCGCTCCCTGCTGGCCGAATGGCGCGCGGTTGGCGCTATCCATCGTGGTGAATGTCGAGGAAGGTGCTGAACTTTCGATTGCCGCAGGTGATGAGCGAAACGAAAGCCGCTACGAAGCCGTGGAAGAGGTCAAGGGCGCCCCCGACCCCTGCATGGAAAGCCACTTTGGCTATGGCCCTCGGCAAGGATACCGCCGCATCGTCGACGCTCTTTCAAAACATGGTGCGCTGGCGACATTCTCGACCTGTGGGCGGGCAGCACAGGCCACGCCATGGCTGATACAAGATGCCGTCGCGCGCGGACACGAAGTGTCCTGTCACGGCTGGCGGTGGGAAACCCACGCTGGGATGGACGCTGACGCGGAACGTGCCATTATAGCTCGCTCCCATGATGCGATCGCACAGATCGCCGGAGTGGCGCCGGTGGGGTGGCACACCCGCTCCGCCACCTCTCCCCAAACCCGCGACTTGCTGAAAGAACACGGTGGCTTTGCGTATGACAGTAACGCCTATGACGACGACATTCCCTATATGGATGGCGCTCATGTGGTCCTGCCCTATGCATTTGACACCAACGACATGCGGTTTTCGCCCGGCGGCGGATTCGTACAGGCAACGGACTTCGCGGACTACGTGATCGCCGGGTTCGACCGGCTCTATGCAGAGGGGGAAAAAGCGGCGCGGATAATGTCCATCGGACTACATACACGTATCATCGGGCGCCCCGCCCGGATCAGCGCGCTCGAAGCAGTGCTTTCGCATATCACCGCGCACAACGACGTTTGGATCGCCCCGCGTCGGGATATTGCCGCGTATTGGGCCGCACATCACGGAGATGCACCGTGAGTTTGCTTGACGGCGCGCTCTCGCCCCTCGTAGCGGCCGTTCAAGATGGTGGAACGACCGCAACAGCGCTTGCCGAGGAAGCGCTTACACGGGCCGAGCAACGAAACCCAAGCATCAATGCGATCTGTCAGTTCAACCCTCAGGTCCTCGCTGAGGCAGACAGCATATCTGCTCGGTTACAGGCAGGGGAGAACTTGCCGCTTGCAGGAGTGCCGGTGCTGATCAAGGACAATATCTGGGTTGAAGGCATGCGCATCGCACAAGGCTCGCGGCTCTTTGCAGATCATATCGCGCCCGAAGACGCCGAGGCTGTCAAACGGTTACGCACTGCGGGTGCTGTCATTATCGGCATCACAACATGTTCGGAATTTGGGTGCAAGGGGGCCACGAACTCACCACTGCATGGTGTAACCCGCAACCCTGTCGATCTGAAACTGGGGCCGGGTGGCTCCTCGGGCGGATCGGCAGCAGCCGTAGCGGCGGGTATTGTGCCGTTGGCGCTTGGCACGGATGCAGGCGGTTCTTCGCGGCGCCCACCCGCCCATACCGGGGTGTGCGGGTTCAAACCAACGCAAGATCTCATCCCCTACGGAGCAAGTTTCGACGAACCTGTTTGGGGTATCTCAGCCATCTGCCCGATTGCGCGCTGCATGGAAGACATCGCTTTGGCGATGCGCGCGCTGGCCGGGTTGGAACCCGCACAAACTCCGGACATTGAGATCGCCATGTCACCCGACTTTGGTACGGCACAACGGCTTGACCGTGAGGTAGCAGCGAATTTTGAGGCGGTGCGCAGTACGCTAAGGGCTGCGGGCGTTTCGATTATACAAGCCCAAATAGACTGGCCCGGCAACATCAAGGGACACGACGTACTACCGCTGCAATTTGCAGGGCTGGCAAATTTATACGCAGACCTGTGGCGCGAAACACCCGAACAGTTCGATCCTGCGATCGCCCGGCAGATCGAAACAGGTCTGACGCTCAGCGGGGTGGACGTATCAAAAGCCCATCAGATCTCGCACCAGATGCGCGCGACATTGCGCGCCGCTTTGGATCAGTATGACGTCATTGCAACCCCCACAACACCCTGTTCTGCTTGGTCTGCCGAAGACAATGCTCCTGCTGAAATTGGCGGGGAACCCGCCGCCATGCGCGATCATGCGGCATTCACACCACAGATCAATCACGCCGGTGTGCCAGCCCTGTCCTTGCCCTGTGGCACCGACCACCAAGGTCGGCCACTGGGACTGCAGCTTGTTGCGCAGATAGGCCGAGACGCCGAGCTGATTGCCGTTGCGCAGCAATTGCAATCGATCCTGAAGGAGATCGCCTGACATGCGTCTATTGCTGATCAATCCGAACATGACCGAAAGCATGACCCACGCCATGACCAATGTGGCCCGGGCGACCGCCGGTCCACAGGTGGAGATTATACCACTGACAGCCAGCACCGGCTTCCCTTATATTTCCTCACGCGCAGAGGCGCAGATTGCAGGCGCCGATGTTCTTGACGCTATTGCCAGCAACAAGGCGGGTGTCGATGCTGTGATTATTGCGGCCTTCGGAGACCCCGGTCTGACCGCCGCCCGCGAGCTTTTCGATCTGCCCATCGTCGGTATGGCCGAAGCCGCCACACTTTCGGCTGCGATGCTGGGCGAACGCTTTTCCGTGGTGACATTCACACCCTATATGTCGCGCTGGTACACCGAGTGCATCCGGCAGACCGGGCTGGGCGCACGGTTTGCCGGTGTCAGATGCCCAGAAGTCCCACCCGAAACTCTGAACAATGTCGCGACGGCTCTCCGCGAGGATCTGATTGATCTTGCCACGAAAGCCACGTCGCTGGACGGTGCGGACGTCGTGATCCTCGGAGGCGCCCCTTTAGCAGGGCTCGCCCCTCTGATTGCGCAGGAAACCCCTGGCATCTTGGTAGATCCGATTGCCGCTGCAACCGTTCAAGCTTTGGCACTCGCGCGCCTTGCGCCTTGCTATGACAATCGCACGAACCGCCCTGCCCCCAAAGCGTCTATCGGGTTGGGTTCTGATCTGGCCGCCATTTTCACCGGAGAAAAACCATGAAGCACGATACCATCATCACAGGCGCGCGCGTCGTCACCGCAAGCGGGACCACAAGGTGTGAGATTGGGATTGCAAACGGGCGGATCGCGACTCTTGGGACTGGGCTATCCGGCACAGACGTGATCGACGCACAGGGACTCATCGCGCTGCCAGGTGGGATAGACAGCCACGTGCATATCTCACAGCCCTCCGGTCCGGGCGTAGAAATGGCTGATGATTTCACCTCCGGCACCCGAAGTGCGGCATGCGGAGGCAACACAACCATCCTGCCCTTTTGCCTGCCGGAAGAGGGCCAGACTCTGCGCGATGCGGTAACGGCTTACCGCGCCAAGGCAGAAGGCAATTGCATGACGGATGTGTCTTTCCATTTGATCGTTAAGGAGACAAACCCCGTCACGCTAGGTCAGGACCTGCCCGCACTTATTCAGGCAGGCTACACCAGCTTCAAAGTCTTTATGACTTATGCCGGGTTGGCACTGTCAGACCGGCAGATCCTTGAGGTGATGGCAGTGGCCAAGGAACAGAATGCTATGGTCATGGTCCATGCTGAGAACGAAGACGCCATCGAATTCTTACGTGACCACGCCGAACGGCAGGGCGAGACCGGCCCCTATCACCACGCAACCACGCGGCCCGTGCCAGTAGAACGCGAAGCCACGCATCGGGCGATATCACTCGCAGAAATCGCCGGGGTGCCCCTGACCATAGTCCATGTCTCCAACGGAGAGGCAACTGAAGAGATCGTGCGCGCCCGCCGGCGTGGTCTGACGGTTTTTGCAGAAACTTGTCCGCAGTATATCACGCTGACCGCTTCTGATCTGGATCGTGACGGGTTTGACGGGGCAAAATATGTCTGCTCTCCACCGCCGCGCACTGCCGAGGAGTGGCCTAAAATCTGGGCTGGGATCGAACAGGGAACGTTCGATCTCTTTTCGTCGGATCACTGCCCGTTCCGCTTCAACGATCCTGCAGGCAAGAATGCCCCCGGCGCGCGCAATAGCTTCCGCAACATCCCAAACGGCATTCCAGGCGTAGAGACCCGCTTGCCCATTCTCTTCTCTGAGGGTGTGGTAAAGGGTCGTCTGTCACTCGACAGATTTGCCGCTATCACGGCCACCAATCACGCGCGGCTCTATGGGCTGTATCCGCAAAAGGGCGCGATCATGGTCGGGGCAGATGCGGATATCGCACTTTGGGATCCGAAGCTAACGAAACCGATCCGACAGGCAGACCTTCATCACGGTTCCGATTACACACCCTGGGAAGGGTTCAACGTGACCGGCTGGCCAGTACGCACCATTCTGCGTGGCCAAACAGTGATGCAGGACGGCAGACCTGTAGGCGAGCCCACAGGCAGGCATCTGGAACGGGAGGCGCCTGATGTGCTACTTTGACCTTAAAGGGCATGGGCGTGATCTTTCGGCCCTTGCCGAGCAAAGAGCCGATCCCTACGCCAGAGTGAAATCGACGCCAACAAAGTGCCTTGGCCGGGACCACTTGCGGAATAGTCGACGCGACAGGACCTATGCGGGTTTCAAACCCGGCAAAGTACCTGTGAGCCTCTGGATAGAGGCGCATCAGGCCGCCTTTCAACATGCAATCTACCGCCATTGCCAGACCCCCAAGATCATATCCCATATCGGGCGATCATTCTCAAAGATCGCGCTGCGCACTGGGCTTCCGGTGATGAACAGCCCAACGGAATTCGTTCAGCAAATTAGTGAGGGTTTTAGCCTGCCTGCTGGACAAGGAGACAAATCCTATGTCCGAGCGTGATCTCGTCGGATATGCTGACACGCCGCCGGACGTCGTCTGGCCAAACGGCGCGCGCGTTGCGGTTTCAGTTGTCGTAAATTTCGAGGAAGGCGCGGAAAATCAGGTTGGTGACGGAGATGCCGCCTCTGAGCGCGTCGGCGAAGTGCTGAGCGTTGTGCCGGAAGGTCGCCGCGATCAGGGTCAGGAACAGATTTTCGCTTACGGAAGCCGCGTCGGGCTCTGGCGGTTTTTAAATGCACTGCGCGCTACAAATACGCCTACGACATTTTACATGTGCGGCAGAGCAGTCGAACGCAGCCCACAGCTTGCACGTGCCATCGCCGATGCCGGACATGAAGCGGCTTGCCACGGATGGATCTGGCGTCCGCATGCGGATTACCCGGATACCGAGTCCGAGCGCGACGCTCTTGAGCGCGCAGCGACGGCCATCAAATCCGCCACCGGACAGCAACCCATGGGTTTCTTTTGTCGAGGATCGGAAAGCGCGTGGACCCGTGAATTGCTGGTCAAAGCTGGCTATCTCTATACCTCGAACGCGTTTGATGACGATCTGCCGTATCACGATCCTTCGGGCCTAGTCGTACTGCCGTACAACCTCGACACCAATGACATGAAGTTCTTTCATCCCAATGGCTTCACCCGCGCGGCTGAAATGGTCGACTATGTGCGCGATGCGTTGGAGCAACTGCTGATCGAAGCGAGCGCCGGCAAATCCTCCACCCTTTCCATCGGCTTTCACCTACGCATCACGGGGCGCCCTGCCCGGTTCCGCGCTGTTCGGGAGATCCTCGATTATCTGGCTTCCCTTGAGGGGCAGATCTGGCGCGCCCGGCGTGCTGATATCGCTCACCACTTCGCTCGGATTGTCCCGCGCGGCCAAACCACATCCCATAAAGGAGACACTTCATGAAAATGAAATACGCATTGATGGCAGCTGCGCTTTCGGTTGCGGCTGCACCGACACAGGCCGAAACTTCGCTCCGGGCGACCGGGCTTGTTTCGACCCACACATTCCACACAGCGCTGGAACAAGAATTTTATGCCAGCCTGTCTGAGAAAACCGGTTTGGATCTTGCAATCAACTTCAACCCGCTCGACGTGGTCGGTGTGGACATGCAGGATACGCTACGCATGGTACGCACAGGCGCTTTTGACATCATGCAAAGCACGGTCGGGGCTGCGGCACGGGACGACGCATTTCTCGAAGGCATCGACTTGATTGGCGTATCGACCTCCATGGAGCAACTCGAAGACGCGATCGATGCCTTCATGCCGGAGCTTGAAAAGCGCGTGGCTGAAAAGTTCAACGCCAAACCGTTGGCCGTCTGGCCTTACGGACCACAGGTTTTCTATTGCAACGCTGAAATCGCCAGCCTCGATGACTTTGAAGGGCTGAAAGTGCGATCTTATACATCTTCGATGTCCACCCTGATCGAAGCGCTCGGCGCGACTCCCGTCACCATGAGCTTCAAGGAAGTTTATCCCGCGCTGCAACGCGGAGTGGTAGATTGCGCGATCACATCGCCAACCTCCGGCAACACCGGAAACTGGCCTGAAGTGACAACACATTTCTTGCCTCTAGGCATCTCGTGGTCGGTGAACGCGCATTTCATCAATCTCGACACATGGAATAGCTTTTCGGAGGAAGACAAAGCCAAGCTCGAAGCCGAATTCGCCAGCTTTGAAGACGCTTTTTGGGACCTGGCACGCGAAAACAACGGCTGGGCGATCGCTTGCAACACCGGTGGTGAAGGTTGCGAAAACTATACCGCGTTCGATATGACCTTGGTCGAGCCCTCGCCCGAAGATCAGGCCAAGGTGACCGCCGCCACGATGGAAAAGGTCCTGCCCGGTTGGGCAGAGAGCTGCAATTCAGGCTTTGCGGATTGTTCGAAAATCTGGAATGCAACAGTCGGTGCCGCACGCGGTATCGAACTTGAATGAGCCTATTTGGGGCGGGCGCCTCCCGCCTGCCCCTGTCACAAGGGACCTGACATGCGTCTGATCGGAATACTGGGGGGCTACGCCTGTTTGGGCCTGTCTTTCCTGATCGTATTCGAAATCCTCGCTCGTAAGCTGTTCAACCACTCCTTACAGGGCGTGGATGAGATTGGCGGCTATGTGGTCGCAGTGACAGGCACATTCGGCATGGCGCTGGCGGCCGTTGAGCGTGCACATACGCGCATAGACGTGCTTCTCTTGCGGCTGCCCCGGCGTGTTCAAGCAGCGCTCAACCTGCTGTCTTATGTGGGGCTGGGCCTTGGCGCCGCCTTCATGGGCTACATGGGCTGGCGCACGCTCGACGAAAGCCTAACGTTCGGCTCGGTGTCATCCAGCCCGCTGCAGGTACCGCTTTGGATGCCACAATCGCTCTGGATGGCCGGGTTGGTTACATTTGGACTGTCCGCGCTATGGAGCGCCTTTCGCGGCCTGATGGCTTTGCGCTACGGGCTGGAGGCTGCGGACACCGTGCTTGCCCCTCCGACCATTGCGGAAGAAATCGAAGAGGCGCGGCGATGATCGACTTGACCGGAGCGCTGATTGGTTTTGTCATCATGCTAGGCTTGATGTTCATTGGCTTGCACGTCGGCATCGCAATGCTGGCAACCGGCGTCCTTGGGGCGCTGGTCTACTTTGGCCCGCCGGTGTTGCTGTCTTATGGCACAAATTTGTGGGCGGTTATGAACGACTTCCTGCTGACGACAATCCCGCTCTTTGTCTTGCTTGGTGAATTGCTACTGCGCGCAGGCATTACCCGTAACATGTATGAGAGCCTGACAGATTGGCTCAGCCGCCTGCCCGGAGGTCTCTTGCATACGAACATCGGCGCCTGCGCTTTGTTCTCGGCAGTGTCCGGATCGTCCGTCGCAACGGCTGCTACAATCGGCACGGTAGCCTTGGACGAATTCAAACGTCGCGCATATCATGAGCCTTTGGTATTGGGCACAATCGCCGCGGGCGCAACGCTTGGCATTCTAATCCCGCCGTCGGTGAACCTTATCATCTATGGCGCACTGACCAACACCTCTATCGGGCAGTTGTTTGCCGCGGGCATCTTGCCCGGTATCCTGCTAACGCTGCTGTTCATGGTGATTATTGCGGCCGCCGTTCTATGGAAACCATCCCTCGCAGAACAGGTCACCGAGGTTGCGCCACGCGCCGAGCGGTTGCGCCGCTTGCGTTACCTGCTGCCACCTTTAGGCATTTTCGTTGTTGTGATGGGGGCGATCTATGGCGGTTGGGCCACTCCTACCGAGGCTGCAGCCCTCGGCGTGGTCCTAGCCTTCGGGTTGGCGGCGGCAAACGGTGCGCTCAGCTTTGCGATGTTGCACGCGGCCTTTGTTGCCACGATCAAGACCTCTGCGATGCTACTGTTCATTATTACGGCTGCGTTTTTTCTGAACTTTATCGTGGGCCTATTGGGTGTGCCGCAAGCAATGAGCCGCGCCGTAACCGATCTTGGCTTGAATGCAACAGAAATGATTTTGATACTCGTTCTGTTCTATCTTGTCATGGGATGCTTTCTGGAGACGCTTTCGATGATGGTGGGTACTATCCCTGTTGTGATGCCGGTCGTGCTGCACCTTGGCATTGACCCCGTATGGTTTGGCATCTTTCTTGTCATAATGATGGAACTGGCCCTCATCACTCCGCCCGTTGGCATGAACCTGTACGTGGTTCAAGGCGTGCGTGGGCGCGGAGAACTGGCCGACGTCTATCGCGGCATCCTGCCTTTCGTGGCAGCCATGCTGATGATGGTCGGACTAATCACTATCTGGCCACAAATCGTAATGGTGATCCCCGAGGCGCTGTTTTGACCGCGCTGGCCCGAGCAAAACGGCTTTTTAAGGAGTTGGCCGAGATCAGCGCGGACGCACCCGGCGTTACACGCGCAAGCTTTGGGCCTGTAGAAAACGCAGCGCACGCGATAATCCGGCGCGAAGCCAAAGCCTTAGGCCTTGAGCATCGGACAGATGCCATCGGCAATCTTTACATCACGCTGCCTGGACGAGACCGCAATGCGCCCGCCGTAATGACAGGCTCACATCTTGATAGCGTTCCTAACGGCGGTAATTTTGACGGAGCAGCGGGTGTTCTGGCCGGGCTTGTGATGCTGGAACGGCTCAGCACCGGCCAACAACCCAGCTGTGATGTGACACTTGTCGTGATCCGGGCAGAAGAAATGATCTGGTTTCCAGAACATTACTTGGGCAGCCGCGCAGCTTTTGGTCTTTTGCCACGTGATACCCCAGACCGGGTACGTCGCTCTGATACTGGACGCACGCTCGCAGATCACATGCTGGAGGCTGGTTTCGATCCTCAGGAGATCCGTGACGGCCAAGCACAGCTTGACCCCACCAAAGTCAAAGCATTCGTCGAGGTCCATATTGAACAGGGACCAGTCTTGATCAAAGCCGACCTGCCCATTGGGGTCGTCACAGGTATCCGCGGAAACATCAGATATCGCCACGCCCGCATCACAGGCGAAACCACCCACGCAGGTGGCGTGCCGCGCCAAAGCCGCCACGATGCCGTGCTCGCTGGTGTAGAACTGGTCGCCTCACTCGAACACTGGTGGCAAACTGCCGAAATTGGTGGCGAGGATATGGTTCTGACCATCGGCGAATTCTCTACCGACCCTCAGCAGCACGGCATTACGAAGGTCCCCGGCCTTGTGACTTTCACTCTTGATGTGCGCAGTCAGGATGATGCCTTGCTCAATCGGTTCGCTGAATTTTTGCATAGGCAGGCGTTGGACATCTCTGCTGAACGCAGAGTCGAAATCAATCTTGGGTCCAGCACACAAGCTGCGACAGCCCCAATGTCTCTAAACATTCAACAAGCGCTTGTGAGCGCCGCCCAAGATTGCGATGTGAAGCACATGGAAATTCCATCAGGAGGTGGCCACGACTGTGCAACATTTGCCAGTTTGGGCGTGCCCGCCGGTATGGTGTTCATCCGCAATCAAAACGGCAGTCACAATCCTAACGAAGCCATGGAGTTCGAGGATTTTTCGCGCGCGACGGATGTGCTTACAAAGTGGGCATTCATAGCGAGTGCTTGATTGCATAAAATGCGACCTACCGGTCGCGACACGGCTTTTTGTTAGGTGAATTGAATACCCTATGATTGCTCCAGCGACATAAAATGAAATCGCTCAGTTTACTCCGAACATAGTCTTTGGTCGTCTTAACCGATCTCACCGACAAACCCGATACAGCCGCCTCTGCCACTCCAGTATTGTCGTTTTCGCAGCCCCTCACATATCAAGACAATTTTTTCCAAGCCGCGGTTGGCAGTGAATGGCACGACACCTGTCAGTGTGATCCAGATTGAGAGCAAGGCGAAAGAGGCCCTCGCGAATACGTCTTAACTGATACGACGGAACGGCCACAGCACCGGTCTGGCCTGTCTTTTGACATTCTATATTCGAGGATAATGCAAGGCGTCGACACATAGGATAGAACAAAACTCAGCGCCCCGCCGCATTTGACAATGCCGCGGCATTATCCCGCAACAAACCTCATCAGACTAGCGGAGCATGTCCCGGCTCGTACTCGTCAACCAAGTGCACCTTCGTTGTCCAATCATTCAGTAGGCGCGAACATAATACTGCTCTAGCACTTATCGCATCTTGCCTTCGGGCTCAAAGGCGATCGGGTCGCGCCAGTCACTTTGCGCTTCACGCGTTACAGCAGATTGAAACACTTTCACGAGCCGAGGCAACAATTTAGAGATTGGTAATGCATAGGCCGCTGCAAGCAAACCAACGTTTCACCCGTCGGCCCCACAAGGACACTTTCTTAATTAAAAAGTACTGCCTGGCTTAAGCCGCCTCCTTGCGCGCGAGCGACAAGCGCGCCTCGCGTCAGTTGCAAAGCAGGCGGGCTTATTTCTAGCTACCAGACGTGTGAGTGATACCCTGATGTAAAACGAATCCGTAATACGGGTGATTCATCAACGTGTTGGCGGCAGATGATCAGGTTAAAATCGATTTGCACTCGCTCCAGTTTTAGTTTGGCGATTGCGCGACAAGATAAATCCACAATTTCTTTGCGATGCAAGAGCGGCAGCTACCATAGTGTCGTTGCACTATAATTAAATGGTTCTAATGCTAAGAGGTTGATCTACGCCTCAGGTCCTATGCAGTTTATCCCAAATTGCGGTTTCAAACCTCTCAATGCATTTTTCTATTGAGCCGATGTGCGCGGGCGCAGCAGGCGCGTATTTAACCCTGACGAACGCTGAAAAGTGCACTGATTTACTGCTCAGACACCGCGTATCTACTGTTTGTTTCAGACTTGGCTACTTTCGAACGGCTTTACGTGTCGGTCCAATGCAATAACGGCATCAGATCAATATCCATTCTTCGCTAACGTCGGAAAGCTAAATCCACAAGAACCAGAGATCCAAGGTCAGGTTTGTTCGCGCCGACTCTGTATTGACATAGCGCGGCGAACGGCGGCATGTGCATAAACTGGCCTTATCAAGGATCGCAAAAAAGATGTCGAGGTAGCCCGTTCGCACCAACCCCATACTGCGCTAAAAAGTTGCTTAACGCTTGACAGCACGTACTTGTTTCTTGGCTGCGATACCCATCATTCTTTGAAACCGGGGACACTCCAAATGGTTTGGTTCCGGGCATTGCGCAACATGTAGCAGACCATCTCGAACCTGTTGAAGAGTCTGTATTTGGCGGTCAATCTCGATGGCCTTTGCACGCAGGGCGTCGCGATCAATCGATGAGGTATGATTGGATAAAAGAAACGACGCTATTTCCGACAAAGAAAAACCTGCCGGCCTGCCCAATGCCACGAGGGCAAGACGCTGAAAGACACCAACGTCGAACAGTCGGCGAAGTCCTCTTCGCCCGATTGCGCTGATCAGAGACTTTTCCTCATAAAATCGCAATGTCGATGCGGGCAGTCCGGTTTGCCGCGAAAGTTCAGCGATATCGATCGTTTTCATGCTTGACCTCAAGCTGGCTTGAAGTGGCAAGGTAATTTCCCTCATCCTACAACGCAAGAAATAGGAAGTGTTATGAATGTGATTGATGTAGCGATTGCTGCAGGTGTTATTGGTGTTGGCGCAACGGCGTTCATGGATGCTTTTGCATGGCTTCAAAGGTTTTTCTTCAAGATACCCGGTCTTCATTATGCACTGGTTGGCAGGTGGATCATCGGACTGCTCAAGGGCCAGTTTTTTCATGATATCATCTTACAATCACCCCCACACCGCTTTGAGCGGCCTGTGGGCTGGGCTTTTCACTATGGCACCGGAGTGGTCTTTGTTCTGATGATGCTGGTACTCATGGGCCCCGATTGGCTCTACGCCCCGAATTTTTTGAATCCACTCATGGTTGGTGTGCTGAGCGTCAGCGCACTGTTTTTCATGATGCAGCCTGCTTTTGGGTTTGGAATAGCAGCGTCGAAAACCCCTTCTCCGTGGGTAGCACGAAAACGCAGCGTAAGCGCTCATGTATCCTTTGGGGTCGGAATCTACTTTGCAGGACTGGTTTGGTCGCACGTGATCCTGCGATAACGTTTAGTAGAACAGCTGGCTGCGCAGTATTCAAAAGCCGCCGATGCTGTTGTCCCAGCGTTTCGACGGCAGCAGTCGGCTTGATGAGAGGTAACGCGTCCACATCCAAGGTCGGATTGACACCGAATTCAAGGTCGCGCCCTCATTCGTTGGCGTTCAGTTTAGGCGAGACCTGCCAAATGCCTTTTACGGCAGTTCGATGATTTTACTTTGGCCCTTATCCCAACTGCGCTTAGGCTGTCCAAACGTCACCCACCAAACGTGAGGTGACATCTAAGGGAGGACATAGAATGAAAGACCGTATGCGATTTGGCATTTTTCTCGCCCCATTCCACAAACCCGGGATCAACCCGACACTTGCACTCGAACAAGATCTTGAACTGGTGCAATGGCTTGACCGTTGCGATTATGACGAGGTCTGGTTCGGGGAACACCATTCTGCTGGCTCGGAAATATCGGCTAGCCCTGAACTGATGATTGCAAGTGCGGCACCTCGTACGAAGCGCATCAAATTGGGTACTGGTGTTGTCTCCGTCAGCTATCATAACCCGCTTTGGGTGGCCGAAAAGATCGTACAGCTTGACCATCTGACACGCGGACGCGTCATGCTGGGGCTTGGACCAGGCTCGCTGCCCACGGATGCGGCCATGATCGGGTTGTCCCAGAAGGACACACGCGGACTTTTGGCAGATGGATTAGACGTCATCACGCGGCTTCTGCGGTTAGATGAGCCGGTGAACTTTGAGAATGACCGCTGGGTGCTGAAAGACGCGCGATTGCACCTGCGACCCTATTCGAACTTTGATTTGGCAACAGCGGCGGTTGCATCACCAACCGGGCCTAAGCTGGCGGGCAAATACGGCACCGGCTTGATCTCAATCGGGGCAACTACGGCCGCTGGATTTGACGCATTGGCCCTACACTGGGATGTCATCGAGGAAGAAGCAAAGCACCATAAACAGACCGTCGACAGGTCCAAATGGCGGCTTGTCGGACTGTGCCATATCGCTGAGACGGCAGAGCAAGCTCGGCGTGATGTTGAATACGGGATCGAACATTGGTTCAACTACTTCCAGGAAATTGCGGCCTTTCCACAAATGTCGATGCCAGGTCAAAACGCTAAGGAGATGATAGATTTCATCAATGACAGCGGCTTCGGAGCCATCGGCACACCTGAGATGTGCAAAGCACAAATTGATCGGCTCTGGACACAGTCTAATGGAGGTTTCGGCGCTTATTTGATGCTTGCGCACAATTGGGCAAATTTCGAAGCAACCAAAAAGTCATATGACTTGATCGCTCGCGAAGTTTTCCCGCATTTTCAGGGGCAGCACATGTCAACTATGAATGCGGCAATGCGCGCGCAAAAGATGCGACCTGAACTGGCCGAGGTGCATGCCAAAGCGGTGGAAACAGCGCAAGAGAACTACGCAGCGGAAAAAGAAAATCGCGTAGGGTAACGTATCAAAGGAGCCATCGCGTCACAAACCGGCGCGATGGCTCAACTTCAGCAGCACCAAGTCGAAACATCGCAGTCCACAGCGATTGGTATCAAACGAATACTGTTTTCGAACCAGATATGGGACATTGGGCCCAATGGGCTTGTTTCTTGATGCTGATCAAAACTCGCACACATTTCAAATGTTGCTCTTGCAATGAATTGCAGCGATACGGACTTTAGCTGCGACATCGTAGGTGGCATTTAAATGTCTCATCCGGACCGCTTGGAAAAAGGTCAAAACTTCGATCACTTTCGAACTACCGAAGACATTTCTCAATTCGATACCGGAGCATCGTACAATGCTGTTCAACTTGGTGTGTTCGCGCAAAAGCAGAACCAACGCGGCCTGACTATTGTATTGTAAATCTGCATGGCCTTGATCCAGCGCGTCAATGCGTTCCGTAAACCGTTGAAACACTTCTACCGAGCTCCGCCGCGATATAGTGCCCGGAGATGTTCGCATTCAACATGTCTTCAATCTCTCCGTATTCGCGATGGTTTAGCTCTGTATGCGCCACACTTTATCAATCTGAGAGATTACCGGTCTAACAGCACTATTACCTTCGATGTGGCCGGAGCAAACGTGATACAAGTCAAAGACGTGCACCCCGGGGCTCCCTATCTGTCAGGCGATAGGTTCGGCGCTGCTGGAACGCTTTCTAGTAACCTGCGCGATTGTTTTCCAAAGGGATCGACCGCTTGATGATATTGTTCTGGGGCTTTACGGCGCGCTTGATGTGACCCGTGCTTACGTGTCGACAAAGGCCGCGTGGCACGCGTAACAGGACGATTGATCAAACCCCGTGTCTGATCGATCAGCATTGGTTTGGACATTAAAAGTGACGAATAATCGAAAGCGCTTTGACGCTATCTATTCAATTCCGTAGCACGTGCCGCTAAGCTGCGGCTCACACAAGGAATTCATACCTTTTCAAACACGAGGGTCGAATGAACTTACTCGCGCAAGTAACTTCGCTGGTCGGCGGGACTGTTGCCGCCATGCGTCGCATCAATGCTCCGGAACAACAGGCAGTGGGGGTGCAACCCAATATTCCTGATGCACGACATCAGGGTATCATGACACTCAAAATGCCCGCGGCAGAAGGTTGGAAAGACGGAAGGCTGCCAACTTGCGCGGATGGGCTGAAGGTAAATGCATTCGCCACCGGGCTGGATCACCCGCGTTGGATTGAAGTCCTTTCAAACGGTGACGTTCTGGTTGCGGAATCAAAGGAACAGGCCGGACCTCCGAAAACGCTGATGGATCACGCAGCGCAAGCGACGATGCGGCGGGTCAAAGCCATTGGAAAGAGCGCGAACCGCGTGACGCTTTGGCGGGATGAAAACGAAGATGGCATTGCAGAAAGTCGGTATGTCTTTGTCGAAGATCAAAATCAGCCGTTTGGAATGGCACGCGTCGGTGACCGATTTTACCTTGGGAATACAGACGGAATCAAAGTTTTTGATTACTCTGAGGGGGCAACTCACCTCAACGGAAACGGAGAGACCTTGGTTGAGTTCAAACCACATGGGCATTGGACACGCAGTCTAATCGTGTCGCCAGACGAAACGAAAATCTACGCTGGTGTTGGCTCCCTGAGCAATATAGCGGACCATGGAATGGAGGTCGAAGAGGGCCGCGCCGCGATCTGGGAACTGGACATAGCAACCGGAAACGCGCGTATCTTTGCGACCGGGCTGCGCAACGCTGTCGGAACGGCGTGGGAGCCCTCGACTGGCGTGCTCTGGACCGTGGTCAACGAAAGAGACGGGCTTGGCGATGAAACGCCGCCGGACTATTTGACTTCGGTCGTAGATGGCGGATTTTACGGCTGGCCATATTGCTATTGGGACAAGGTCGTCGATGACCGAGTGCCCCAGGATGCCGAGATGGTGGCAAAGGCTGTAAAGCCTGACTATGCCTTGGGCGGACATACCGCGTCTTTGGGGCTGTGTTGGATGCCAGAAGGGACACTTCCAGGCTTTGGAGACGGCATGGTGATTGGTCAGCATGGCTCTTGGAACCGATCCATCCTCAGCGGTTACAAGCTAGTGTTCATCCCATTTAAAGATGGAAAGCCGGAAGGAGAGCCCCGCGACATTCTCTCCGGATTTATGTCAGCGGACGAAAAATTGGCGTATGGGCGACCTGTCGGCGTGACGATTGGCGCAGATCGCAAGAGCCTTCTGATGGCTGACGACGTGGGTGATGTTATCTGGCGTGTCACCGTAGCTTGATGTTTTCGATCGAAGGCAATCTCGCGCCCTATGGGTACCACGCGTCTAAAATACAGCGCTCTGCTGAGTTGGCCATTGCCACGCATCCCCGTTGCCGGGATGCACGTACCGAACAGGCGTTTGGGCACTAGTCAACGCGGTTTGGCTTGGCTTTCTTCTGTCTGAACCACAACGCTATGCTCACCACCAACACGCGCCTCACAGACCGCGTGACACCAAACTGGGGTTTACCACAAACCCGCGCCGCATCTGTTGTGGTCGTTAGATTTTAAAAAAGTGGGCAAAGACGAAAAGGAGCACGACTCCGCCCTTCCCGCACCTCACACAAGGCGTTGGAAGCTGGTCAATACGGCATACCACCTGCGCATTTTCGACACAGGATCAGGTCGACCATATCCCTCTCTTATAAGATCAATGCCGGTCGTATGTTACAGTTCACTTTTACGAGCCAAGCAAACTTTACCTTGACCCTCAAGTTGTATTCGTCCGAGCATCGGACACTCATAACGACAATAAGTGAAGACGAATTGGAGGATACTATGAAAAAGCAGCTTTTATCAGCTGTCGTGGCTCTATGCACGGTGACGACGACATCCGCGGCATGGGCAGACGGACACGAGGGAGCGATGGACGTGCCCAAAATCACATCATCGATTGTCTTGGAGGGACGGGAGGCTCCCTGGGACATGGCTTTCTTGCCGGACGGCACAATGTTCTTCACTGAAAAATGCGACGGTCTTTCAGTAAGATTGCAAGACGGAACCGTGAACGCTTTGTACGGAATGAATGAGTCCACGGGCTTCGCAGAAACCGGTAGTGATCTGTTCTGCGAAGGACAGGCCGGTATGCTTGGCGTTGTCCCTGACAGGCACTTCGCGAAAAACCGCACGCTCTATGTCTATTCGAGTTCGACCAAATATCACGGCGATGGCTGCAAGACCAATTTCGAAAGATGCGACGGCAACATCGTCATGAAGTTCACGGTCAGCGACGACCTGACAAGCGTGTCTGACAGAACTGATATTGTGACAGATATTCAGTATAAGTCGTTTGACTCCGATCAGCCCTTTGGCGGTCCGGGTGCCCATAACGGCGGTAGAATCCGCGTTGGGCCTGGCGGCTATCTCTGGGTCGCTGGTGGTGATCGCCACAGAGGTGTTTGTCCGCAGGATGGAACGCTCATTTGCGGTAAGGTTCTGAGGATCGATACGGATGGAAATGCGCACCCCGACAACAATCCCCCCGAAGGTTTTGACAAGCGCATCTACACTTACGGACACAGAAACGTTCAAGGTATAGATTTCCGTCCAAGCGACGGGAAGGCTTTCACAGCTGAACATGGTCCGTGGCATAACGACGAAATCACAGCCCTTGTAAACGGTGGAAATGCCGGATGGGATCCTGCTCAGAACACCGGTGGCAGAGGCGAGTGCCCAGATCAGTACTGTGGTTACGAACCAAATCAGCTGGACGCCGTAGACCCTGCGATACGTGCAGCATACACGCCGATGAGTGACACGCGCTTTGAAGACTTGATGCCAGCTACCTGGAACAACAATGGTTTTTCTCAAGGCACTGGTTCTGCCGCCTTTCTCAAAGGCGACAACTGGGGCATTTACGAGGGCCGTTTGGCGGTCGGCATCATGGGTATCGCTTTTGGTGACACGCCAGAAGGTTCAAGAATTGACCTGATCAGCGTTACTCCTGATGGCCTGGGCATCAATGGAATCACTCGGATGCCTCTCGGGTTTTCGGCGAGGTTCCGTGGACTCGTGATGGGGCCGGATAACGCGTTGTATGTCGCGACTGATGAGGGCGACATTTACAAAGTCACCGCAGAAAGCATGCGGTAACCTTGTAAGAGAAGCTCCCGCGCTAAGAGAGTAGCGCGGGAGTTTTGCTCAACCCTCTTGGCGGGATGAGGCGGCGAGGATGCGGCGCACTCAATTGCCCGCAATCAAGCTGTCCGGCACCTCGTAGCGCTGACCGTCAACACGGATCATGTGAGTCGCGTCCTTGAGGTTCCAGTCAGTATCAGTACCGACACCAGACATCGTCACGCTCGCCTTCAGGAACTCACCGTTTTTGAAGAAGAGCTGCCGCTTAAAGCCATTCGCAAAAACCACCGTCACCGTAATTTTGCCGTCGTCATCCCATTTGACGCGATAGCTGCATTGACCAAGTGTTTCACCACGTTCCTGAGCGCAGGCAATTGACTTCGGCGTGTTGTTGTCAGCCGAAAAATCAGATGAATTCTCTTTTTCTCCGGCGAAAATCTCCCCTGCGCTAAGCAACAAGACAGCGCATATAGCAACCAGGACCCGCGTCTTCATTTTAACGTCCCCCCGTAATTTTCTTTCACAATCCTGCATATCGACAACGTAAGGACGAGTCTGTCCCCAGTCAAAGATCCGTTTGCAAGGTTTGAAATCAATGGCAAATGGACAAAACACGTAGTTGTTGGCCACGTCAAAAACGCCGGATTGGTCGACCGGCGATCGATTGCATCTTCCGCATTGAAACGCGTAACAACGCAATTCGCCGATGCCGCAGTCACGAAGCGAGATACACAAGACCTGGCAAGAAGAAATCCGATAGAAAAACCGTCCATGACCCTGCGATAGCGACGGTCACTCCGCTCTTGGACACATGTGGCGCACAGGCTTTGGCCAGATCAAACGCATCGACAAAGCTGATGCCTTAACGTCAATCGAGGCTACAGATCGTAGAGTGCGATCCGTTTAGGGCCACACGGCCAACACGGTTTTTTGCAATGCCCCAGAACAGGTCTTTTCTTATGAACCGTTCCCCCGCTCAGGATATCGACACCGCACAAGCCGTGGTTGCCCAGTCGAAGTTTCGCAGCAGGGCAGCCCAGCGGTTATGACATAGCAGCCGCAGCCAACATTTCAGAAACGGATGTGAGCTTCTCGCGTGGTTTACCGCGCGCGTCCCCTGCTCTGCGTTAGATGCTGTCTATTCGATGCCAACCTGCGAAGTCGACTTTGATCTGCTTACCTGTGTCCAGACGAGCCAGCAGTTGTGACCGCAAAGCAGGATCAGAAAGCTTGGACGTCGCGTCTAAATCAGTAAGTACAGCTTCAGCTGTTTCGGTCGCGCATTCGCGGTTGGTGCCAATGATCCCACTTGGGCCACGGCGAATCCATCCTGCTACATACAGTTTGGCAACCGGCTGGCCTTCGAAATTCGTGACGCGACCCTGTTGAGAAGGGATCACCCCTGTCGAGGTATCAAACGGAACGCCTGAGAGTTGGCGGCCCCGATAACCGACACTGCGCAGAACAAGGCCGGCATGAATGATGTCCTCGTTTTGAGTTGGCACGGCACGCCGCTCAAACGCAGTCCCTTCCAGCTTACAGCGCGCAAAAACGACAGACTCGGCGCTTTTTGTTCCCTGGATCTTTTGAGGTGAAAGAAGAAAGCGGAAGTGAATACGCTTTGCAGCCTGACGTGGCGTATCAGGGTGCGCAAATCCTGAGAGGATGCCAATCATCCGCGCGGCAGTCTGCAGTTCTTCGGGACTGGCATCTGCCGCGTCCAATTCCGCAGGATTAAAAACGGGTTGTGCACCCGTTAGTGTACTGAATTCACGCAGTTCGCGAATAGAAAAGCTCGCTTGCAGCGGCCCACGCCGCCCAACCACAATGATATCGGTAACCTTGCTGGCCGAAAGCACCTCTAACGCCTGCGCGCAGATATCACTTGAGGCAAGTTCCGCGGGTGTTTTTGCCAAAATTCGACTGACATCCAATGCAACATTTCCATTGCCAATCACTACGGCGCACGGGTGAGACAGGTCAAATTTGTGGTTTTGAAATTCGGGATGACCATTGTACCAGCTTACAAACTCTGTGGCGGAAACACTGCCCGGTAAGTCTTCGCCGGGAATACCCAGTTTACGATCCGAAATAGCGCCGGAGGCAATGACAATTGCATCATATGCGTCCTCCAGTTCTTTGATCGTAACGTCTTTTCCAATCGTTACATTGCCGAGAAATTGAAAATTGGCGTGGCTCGCAATTGTTTCGAATACTGCTGTTACGCTTTTGAGCTTTTGGTGATCCGGCGCGACACCATAACGCACCAAACCAAACGGCACAGGCATGCGTTCATACATATCCACCCGTAGCGTAGCTTTGGAATTAAGCAATGCTTCTGCCGCATAAAAACCCGCAGGACCACTGCCGACGATTGCAATAGACTTTGTCACACGAGCCCCTCTGCAATGAGGGTTTCGCGCCGCGCTTCAGCCCCGGTAAGGGGGGATTGCTTGACCGAAATCACAGGCAGCTTTGCGGAGTATTCCGCATTCAGTTCGATCAAGGGCGACCCTGGAATATCAATGTCTTCAACAATTGCGCTGACCGGGCATTTTGGAATGCACGCGCCACAATCGATGCAAAGAATGGGGTCTATGTAAAGACGATCCGCGTCCCCGTGAAAGCAATTCACGGGGCACACAGAAACACAGTCCGTAAAACGGCAGCTGGAGCAGTTTTCGGTAACAATATGGGTCATTAAAAAGCTCTGGCTCAGCGTTGTGCAACGTAGAATGTAAGCGCCGTTGACGGTGAGGAAAACACCGCCTTGGTACCCTTGGCGAATTCGATCACATCACCAGCCGTGAAGGTTGTTGTGGCGCCGCTCTCATCTTTGACCGCTAGCTCACCCTCAAGCACCAACTTGTATTCATCAAACTCATAATCATAGGCTAAAGGCTCGCCTTTGCTCATCCGAAACATCCCAAACGTAACGGGTGCACCACTGCTGCTCTTTGTTGCGAAGTCTTTCATCAGCGCATCAACCCCAGGCATGTCGATTGCAGGCAAATCCGAAGGAACGATGTCGGCGAATTTTTGGATAGTCATGTTATTTTCCTTGAGTTGGGTCGTCAGTAAGTTGTCGCTGTGCACGCATTAAGCGCGCACAGCGGTTTTTGGGGCTGTTGCCTGCTTGGCATCTACTCCGGGATTGATGTTGTCGAGGTTCGCCGGGACGACTTGAACGAGATTGTCCGAGTATGTCGGGGCCATCCCAAGATTGGCATTGCGATCAGAGCTGACGCAATTGACAGCCGTGCCCGTCAACGACAGACCTGGCCAATACCCTAGTGAAGCCGATATCACGCCCCGAATGACATCTGTGCCAACTTTCGCGCGGCCAACGAACTCGCCGCGATCATTGCCAACGCGCACCATCTGGCCTTCGACGATGCCAAGATCGCGAGCATCATCCTCATTCATAATGACAATCTGCTCCCCTTGGCGCAGTTGTTGCGTCGACTCGTTGGCATATTGCGAATTTAGAAAACCATGGGACTTTGGCGAGATAATGCTAAAGGGATACTTGTCCGCAAGCTCAGGAGTGGAAGCCACACTTTCATACGGCTCTTCGTGGCAAGGCAGCTTGTCCACAGCTTCGCCAGGCTGCATTTCCGTGTACATCGCGCGCCATGGAGGAGCCACGAAATTTCCGTCATCGGCCTGCGTCGTGAGGAACTCCAATTTGCCGGTCGGGGTTGGGAAATTGCCATCGGCATGTGGTGTGCGAGTTGCAACGTCACCAATTTTAAGCCGCGCATAGCCTTCCTCGCGCAGCAGGTCATAGGTGATGCCTTCCATCAAAGGCGACTCCCAATTGACGTAGTCTTTAATCATCTGATCGTCCGGACGCTGCCAATCATCGCCTTCAAACCCCATGACATTTGCCAAGCGACGGAAGAGTTCCGTATTTGGAACGGTTTCACCTGGGGCCTCAATCGCCTTTTGGTTATAGGTAAAATAGAAGTGCCCCCACGAGAACATCAATTCTTCTTGCTCGGCCTGCATGCAGGCGGGCAGCAAGATATCGGCGTATCTGGCCGTATCCGTAACGAAGAGCTCACTGCAAACGACAAAGAGATCTTCGCGCATTAACCCTTCGCGGATCTTATTCTGCTCAGGCGCCTGTGACATCGGATTGGCGTTATACACCATCAATGACTTCAACGGCCGACCATCTTTTGGTTCGGTCAATGCCTCTCCAATGCGGGTCAAATTCACCACTCGCGTGCCCGGCCTGATGTAATCGGGACGGCAGATGTGATCGTAGTTCAGCGGAAACTCCCAAAGCGGCATTTCCAAAACGCCACCACCGGGATAGCGCCAGGCTCCCACCACGCCAGAAAGCGATGTGATCGCACGGATTGCCTGTCCGCCGTTACGATTCCGCTCTAACGCCACACCCAACCGAATGGCCTGACCATTTGTTGTGGCATATTCACGGGCAAAATCTCGGATAACGTCCGCAGGCACGCCGGTGATGTCAGCGCAGCGGTCAACCGGGTATTCTTCCAGCACGCGTGCTTTCAGTTCTTCATAACCGTGGGTATGTTCCGCGATCCAGGCTTCGTCGGCCAGGCCTTCTGTTATGATCACATGCATCATACCCAAGGCAAGTGCTGCGTCGGTCCCCGGTCTCGGTCGGATATGCAGGTCTGCAGCTTTGGCCGTCCGCGTGGAGACCGGGTCAATGACCACAACTTTTGCGCCCTTTTCACGCGCTTCTTGAATGATGGGCCAGTGGTGCAGGTTGGTCGTCATTGTGTTCACGCCCCACAACACAATGTACTTTGAATGGGCGAAACTCTCAGGGTCGACGCCGCCGCTCGGGCCAACCGTCATGAGCCAAGCCGTCGAGGACCCAGACGCACAAAACGTTTTTTCTGCAACCGTTGCACCAAGTTTGTTGAAAAAGGCATCGCCCACGAACAGGCCGTTAATCGTCCCCTCATGGCCCAGATAGTTATAAGGCATAATTGCTTCAGAACCGAATTCATCAATGATTCCGGTCCAGCGGTCACGGATCTCAGCCAAAGCTTCGTCCCATGTTATCCGTTCGAACTGACCACTGCCTTTTGGGCCGCTGCGGCGCATTGGGTAAAGTATGCGATCAGGATTGTAATGGTGTTCTGCGAAGTCTTTCAATTTGACGCACAAACCGCCACGGGTAAACGGATGGTCTTTGTTCCCCGTAACCTTTGTCAACTTACCGTCTTCAACATCATAAACCATTGCACATGTATCAGGGCAATCCTGGGGACAGGCGCCTAAAAATTTCTTCTTATTGACTGGGAGATTCATAGTGGGCCCTCCGGGCTGTTGATGGCTCTGGATTATTGTTTTTGTCTACAGGAGCGTCTGTTTTAAGATCATAGGTGCAGGCAATTGGACGCAAAAAGGTCCAAGCAGGTCAAAAGTTATGGTGCCAATCAAACCACCAAAATTTTGCCGACGCAGCAGTCCGATCCTGTATAAATTTTGAGCATATTGCATTTCAGATGCGGTGTTTTTACCAATTGGGTGGACGCATCGCAGTGTGAGGATGTGAACCTGCGTACATCCAAGAAGGATATTGCTGTCCAAGCAAACTGATGGCTTCAACAGCATCAGCGCACCATAAGTGCATCCAAAACAGAGAAGCGGAGAAAAGGGCTAAAGCATGGAATTCATTATTAATATCGATGCAACGAAACCGCTCCAAATACAGTTTTTTGACCAGATTCGCGCAATGATTCTCGATGGGCGTTTGGCAGCAGGCGTCGCACTGCCGCCAACCCGAAACCTTGCGCACCGCTACGGCGTCTCGCGCAATACCGTCAGCTTGACGTACGACCGGCTCGTCGCTGAAGGGTACGTCGAACCGCGCAGTACCAAGGGCTTTTTCGTTGCTGCCATCCCGCCTGACGACCTTTTACTGATTGGCAGAAGGGTTCCACCAGACAATGGGCCAAGACCAGAAGAGCCTCCGGAGGCCGTATTGTGTTTCGCCGGAGAACCGGGTGGTGCGAGTGACCGGCCGGGGCTTGATTTTTGGGTAGGCCGCTCCGCCTCAAGCAGCTTTCCGCTGTCGATTTGGCGGCGCATTGTCGGACGGCTGTTGGACCGCGAGTCTCAATATCTTACAGATTACTGTGATCCTGCCGGTTTACCGGAACTACGCCGTGCAATCGCGGAGTACCTCGGGCGCAGCCGCGGGGTATTGGTGAGTGCTGAGCAGATAATTGTAACATCCGGCGGCCAGGAAGCGCTGAGTCTGGTCACCGAGCTATTGGGGCCACAATCTGATAGATTATGCATCGAAACGCCCTGCTACGTGGGCGCATCAATGGTTTTCCGTGCTGGAGATCTGGAAATCGACCCTGTGTCCGTGGACGGCGAAGGGCTTAGGACCGACCAGTTGCCGGTTTCCAAGCGCAATTTGATTTACGTGACGCCCTCCCATCAGTTCCCGACCGGTGCGACGCTTCCGCTCAACCGAAGGCTCGCGCTGCTCAGGTGGGCAGAAGAAACGGACAGCTATATCATTGAGGACGACTACGATAGTGACTTTCACTACGATGGACCGCCCTTGATGGCCCTCGCCGGTCTGGATCAGGGGCGGCGGGTTTTTTATGTTGGTACCTTTTCTAAGTCTGTTGGCGCTGGTTTGCGAATTGGCTTTGCTGTTGTGCCGCGTCGCTACTGGAGTGAAGCCCGTCTGCTGAAAGCCCGGCTGAGCAATGGGCAATCCTGGCTTGAACAGCGTGCGTTGTCAGAATTTTTGCTTGAAGGACATTTTGATCGCCATCTGCGCAAACTGACCAAAGTCTACCGGGCCCGAAGGGATTGTTTGATTGCAGCCCTGACTGCACACTTTGGCCAAGTCAATCTATCAGGCTATGAAGGCGGGTTGCATCTTGTATGGCATCTCCCTCCAGACTTCCCTCCAGCGCGCGAAATTCAGATGCGCGCCCGTTCCGAAGGCGTCGGCGTCTATGCGTTATCGAGTGGCGCTGCATACGATTTTGATGAATCTGCTCCGGATCGAACCTTGGTGTTGGGGTATTCTTCGCTTGATGAAAAACAGATCACCCATGCAGTTGAGATTCTGTCTACCATCACACAGCACAACAGCGATTTGCGCACGCCCACCGAATTTGAAAGCTGTAAGGTTCCTGAGCGCAACCAAGTTTCCAAGCGTTAGACACTTCAAATTCAAAGATCATTTAACCACGGAGCCACCCCCACGCTGCCCGGCAACCAATCTACCGCACGAAAGCTTTCATGGACAACAAATACACAGTTCCGATCGCCACTGCAGTCGTCATTTGCACAGGCGTATTGTGGGGTTTTTATTGGCTCCCGGTTCGGGAACTGACCCGTTTCGGAATGACTGGTCCATGGGGAACTTTCGCAATCACGTTTTCTGCGAGTATTTTAATGTTGCCCTTCGCGATTTGTCTAAGAAAACAATTCTCAAAAGCAAGCTCCATTGCAATCGCCTCCGCCACAATTGGAGGTGCTGCATTTGCCCTCTATTCAATCGGGTTCGTTTATGGCCGGGTTTCGATTATCATTCTTTTGTTCTTTCTCACCCCCGTATGGAGCACATTAATCGGCCGGTTTATCATGGGTTGGCAAACGCCGAACATGCGAATTTGGGCTATTATTGTAGGCGTTTCAGGTCTTGGCGTCATGCTCAGTGCAGATGGAACAGCCCCCTTCCCTCGCAATGCAGGCGAATGGATGGCCTTAAGCTCTGGTATTTTATGGTCTGTGGCAACCACGGGCATTAAAGCCGAAGCAAATCTCAAACCCATTGCCGCGACTTTTGTTTTTGCGTGTGGGGCATCTGCCTTAAGTCTGATTTTCGCATTGTTACTTGAACCCATGCCTGATGCCCCAATTATTGGCCCTGTTCTGAGCTTGGCTTTCAGCACAGGAGGGTTGTGGTGGTGCCTTTCCATGCTAGCCTTGATGTGGGCCGCTTTGAAGTTGGAGCCTGCACGGGTGGGCATTCTGTTAATGGCCGAAGTGTTGGTCGGAGCATTGACGTCTGCAATCTGGGCCGGCGAGCATCTTTCGAAACTGGAATTGATAGGCGGCGCTCTGGTGATATGTGCAGGCGTCCTCGAGGTTTGGCCTTTGAAAAAAGATCCGATCACACTTCGTGTTAAAAACGGCACCGCCATTTGAAAGAGCCACTGCAGCGTTGTGGCGTCCTTGTTCCATCCTGAACCTTTGCACCAAACGCATACACCGCACGTATGTAAAAACTCCGTTTTTATACATTGCTCAATCCATTGTTTTTCCAAACGCGAACTGCGGGTGACGTGGGCACGATAGTGCATTGCCCGCGTTGGTCGGCGTTTTTTTGGAGTTCGGGGTCGATCCATGAATAATTAGGGAAATTCAAGAGCGAATGCGTGCACTGGCATCGCGGAACGATACCGCTCCCGCACGCTAAATTCTGCGGGAAAACAATTGTGATAACCCAAGCCAAACGACCAAAACCGCTGTTATAGACTACGTTGTCAGAACATCTTTGAGAGCCGGATAAAGCGAAAGGTAACGTTGATACACCTCCTCATACGCTTGCACAGCTTTCGGGTTCGGGTCGATCACGCGTCCAGGCTTGACCATTGCATCAATACCTTCGTCAATCGTAGCGAAATGACCCGCGCCGTGTGCTGCCAAAATAGCAGATCCAAGCGTCGGCCCATCGGTCGAGGCTGGGATACGCACTGGAATGCCTGCAGTGTCGGCGTGGATTTGCATAAAAAGCTCGGAGTTCGTGGCCCCGCCACCCGCGACCATCTCACTGCCCTGATACCCGCCCTTGGCAAAGGAATCGAGGATCGCACGGGTGCCCATTGAAATGCCTTCCATGATCGCGCGAAATACATGGTGCGGCTCATGCGCAAGGGTCAGACCGGTGATCGCCCCGCGTGACTGAGCGTCGGTGTAGGGGGTGCGATTGCCTTGGAAGTGATCCTGCACGATCAACCCTTCAGATCCCGGCGGCAAGGTTGCCGCTTTGCGGTTCATCTCATCGAAGTCCAATGTCCCGCCGACAAAACGACGCAGCCAGTTAAGGATTGACCCGGTCGACGTTTGACCGCCTTCAATGATGTATCGATCCGGATAGACGATATCGGCATATGCGCCCCACATCCCCGGCGCGTGAAATGGCTTTTCTGTGACACCGAATTGCAGGTGTGATGATCCGGTGATCAGGCACAATTGGCCCGGTTGCGACACACCAAGACCGATCATCCCGATCAACGCATCCGCACCACCCTGCACGAGTTTTGTCTTGGGTGTGAGACCCAGCGCTTGTGCCGCATCGCCGGTCAATTGTCCGACGACCTCACCGGGTGCAGCCACGCGGGAGGGCCATTTTTCGACCAGGTCCGGCATGCCCAGTGCGCTCACAAGGCTTTCTGCCCAGCCACCGTCGCGATTGGCATAATGCCAACGCAGACCGACATTATTCAGTGATGCGCAGCGTTCACCCGTCAGGCGCAGCGTCAAGTAGTCTTGATACTCGCAGATTGTTGTGGCCGCATCATAGATCTGCGGTTCATTCCGCTTGATCCACAACGCCTTGGGGATCATCCATTCTGCCGATACGGGCCCGGCCCCATCTGAATTCAGGCGCAAGCGCGCATCGCCAGTGGCCAACACCGCATCGGCCTCTTTATCCGCACGTACATCCATCCACAGCAAGGCGGGACGCAACGGCGTGCCAGCAGCATCAAGTGCTACGACCGTGCAACATGTCGTCGCGCAGGCCATCGCTTCGATCTGATCGCCGGACAGACCCGCTTCCGCAAGACACGCGCGCGTCGACTTACACAGACTATGCCACCAATCTTCGGGGTTCTGTTCGGCCCGCGCACCGGGAGAGAAGTCCGTCTCGTATGGTTCCGCATGCGACGCAACACAGGCCCCGTCCACATCGTAGATGCGCACACGCAGGCTTTCGGTGCCCCCATCAGCTGTCAAAAAATATGCCACAATAACCACCCTCCCTTAGTCAGTTTCGTATCACTGCGCCGCGATAATCGACGCAACCTCCTCTGTTGCGTCCCAATGCGGCATATGCCCCGCATCTATCATATGGCAGGCCACATGAGACGGTATATGAAAAAGGTGTTCTTTCGGAATGATCTGATCTGCCAAGCCGAAAACAGCACGGAGCGGCACTTGCCCGGCCAGAGACTGCAGCGCACCAATTGTGTCGATCCGCTGTGTGTCACCGCATGCCATAGACTGTGCCAGGGCAGTCAGTCGTTTGCCATGCAAACCCTGGGCCATCGCGGCTAATGCCTGTGAGTCCAGTTGTGCAGCTTTCGGTCCCAGCAAGCGCATCAGGTGCGACAGCTCTCCGGCACCGGGAGCAGAGGCCATGCCTGAAACAAACGCCCCCATGATACTGCGACCACACCCGGCCGGAGTGATCAGCGTCACCTGCGATACCTGCGATGGGTCACGCAACACAGCCTGCACCGCTACGTAAGCGCCAAGCGAATGACCGACGACATGCACGGGATCAGTCTGCGCCTGGAGATCTTGCGCCAGCCAGTCGACAAGCGTTTCCACATCGAAAGCGTCGACAGGGTTGCGCCCATGTCCTGGCAAATCAGGCGCAACAGAAAGAATGCCTTCGCGTTGCAGGTGAGCGCGCAAAACGGCCCAATTTGATCCCAAACCGGCAAACCCATGCACGCAGTAGACAGGCGCATGCACGTCTTCCGCTATTCGGACCGACCCGGCCTTCCTCGGCTCAGGTGAAATAAGGGCCTGCACATCTTCCGCTTCGATCCGTCCACGTCGGCCGGTACCGTCAATCTGATCAATTGCAATCCCGTTCTGTTTTGCCATCCTGCGCGCCAAGGGCGTTGCCCGTGGGCGCGTTTGATCTCCTGTATCTCTGGCCTGCAATGTCTCGATTGGAGGCATAGGCATAGGCATAGAGAGCGGCGCAGTTTCTGGTATTGGCGCGGGTTCAGGGCGTGCAGGCGTGTCCACACCCTCCCAGGCATCCGCTGTTTCGATTACCGCAATCGGCGTGCCGACGGCAACCACATCACCTGCGGTGACCAGGGCTTCCAGCAATGTGCCATCGCCCAGAGCAGGATATTCAACCAGCGTTTTATCGGTTTCGACTTCAAGCAACGGATCCCCGCGCTGAAAGCTCTGACCCGGTTGAACGAGCCATTCCGCAATAGTCCCCTCCTCCATGGTCTCACCCAATCGCGGCATCGGCAAGGTCAGCTTGCTCGGCGCACTCATGCAAACATCTTCCGGGCTGTTTGCACAATCAGGTCAGGCGTTGGCACCGAACTTTGCTCCAACAGAGGCGAGACAGAGATCGGAATGTCTTCGCCCGCGACCCGCACAACCGGATCTTCGAGGAAATCAAAACACTCCTCGGTGATGCGCGCAGATAGTTCCGCCGCCACGCCGCATGTCATTGCCCCTTCGGAGATCACCATCGCACGTCCTGCCTGTTCAACAAGCGGTCGGATGGTATCAAAATCAAGCGGGTTGAGCGTGCGCAAATCCACAACCGCCGCGTCAATCCTATGCGTCGTGGCGAGGGTCTCAGCAGCGCGCAACGCATGATGCACTTGTCGGGAATAGGTCACAATCACCAGATCGGCCCCCTCTCGCAATAACTTTGCCTTGCCCCAAGGTGCCGGTTCGCCGTTGGGATCAAGCGCGCCTTTCATCGTGTAGAGCCCCTTGTGCTCGATGAAGACCACCGGGTCAGGTTGCTGCAACGACTGGCGCAGCAGATGATACGCATCTTCGACCGTAGCGGGCATGGCAAGGCGCAGGCCGGGCGTGTGCATGACATAGCCTTCCAGGCTTTGACTGTGTTGCGCACCGGCGGATCGCCCGGTGCCCCCTTGCGTGCGCAACACCATAGGCACACCGATTTGCCCCCCGAACATATATCTGATCTTGGCCGCCTGGTTCGCCAGTTGATCCATTGTCATGCCGATAAAATCCACGTACATCAGTTCAGCCACCGGACGCAGACCGGTCATAGCAGCCCCCACAGCGGCGCCGACGATTGCAGCTTCGGAGATCGGTGTATCGATCACGCGGTCAGCGCCAAACTCCGTGATCAGGTCCTTGGTTACGCCATAGGCTCCGCCATAGCGACCCACTTCCTCGCCCATAACGACTACATTCTGATCCGCAGACATGGCTTCGCTCAAAGCCAGCCGCAACGCATCACGATAGGTGAGTTCCTGAACGGCCATTCCCATCACTCCCGCGCCAAAACACGGTCGAGACGGGCACGCACGGGTTCGGGTTCAGGCTGCGACGGATCATAGACATCGCGAAACATCGACGCCATTTGCGGCTCTTCTCCTGCGACCGCAAAGTCGATTGAAGCATCCATTTCTGCAGCAACCTTCGCATCCAGAGCATCGACTTCTGCCTCTGTCAGCAGCCCATGCGCAACCAGCTTGTCGCGGGCGCTTTGCACGGGGTCTTTGTTCCGCCCCTCGGTCTCCTCTGCGGCGTCCCTATAGGGTGATTTGTCTTTACGCGCATGGCCGTAAAAGCGATAGCAATCCACCGCGAGAAAGGCAGGTGTGCCCGCCCGTGCGCCCTCCAGCAAATCAGACGCTGCGTCGACGACTTCTTCGACGTCCAATCCATCGACCGTGCGCGCGGCCAAGCCAAATGCAGCGGCCCGTTCATGCAGGTTTGGGTTCGCGGTCGCCTGATCGATGCGCGTGCCCATGCCGTATTGATTGTTGATGCAGATAAACACTACCGGCAGCTTCCACAGCGCCGCCATATTCATGCTTTCGTACAAAATGCCCTGCCCCGTAGCGCCATCGCCAAAAAATGCGACCGACACCGCACCCGATTGTTTCTGCCTTGCTGAAAGCCCCGCACCAACAACCGCCGGGATGCCGCCGCCGACAATGGCATTCGCGCCTAGATGCCCCAATCCCATATCAGCGATATGCATCGATCCGCCCTTGCCATGACAATACCCGCTGTCTTTCCCGGCTATTTCCGCCATCATCCGGTTGGGATCCGCGCCGCGCGCCAGGAAAATTCCATGGCCTCGGTGGTGGGTCGTGAATGTGTCCCCGGCACGCATCCCTGCGCAGACACCAACCGCCGCGCTTTCTTCGCCGATGGACAGATGCAACATCGATCCAGCGGACTGGCCACGCACAAAGAGTTCCCCCACGCGTTCTTCGAATGTACGCACGCGACGCATCTCTTCGTAAAGGTCGGCCAGTGTTGAATTCTTCATGCTATCGAGACCCTCTTTAGATCAAATTGTGTGGCCAAATCCCCGCGCACTCTATCGGCAAGAACGTTCATTGCGCGCTCTGGCCTTCGCGCGAGGCGAGCAGAGCAACGGCCAATCCTTCATCCACCATTAATTTCTTGACAAACCCGGCGCGCAAAACCGCTAGCGTCGCAGCAAGCTTGCCCGCACCACCCGCAAGCAGAACGGTGTCCATGTTGGCCATGTCGGATGGTTGAACGCAGGGCGTACAGCGGTTCAGTTCGATATCCGCAATGGTGCCGTCGGCCCGGTAAAACACCCCACAACAATCCCCAACGACATCCGCGTCTCGCAATTGGCGGATCTGATCAGCACTGAAGATATCACTGTCAAAAAGAATAGCACCTTCACGGCATTCGCCAACGCTCATCAACGCATGATCCGCGCTGCGCGCCGCATCAATCGTGTCGCGCACAAGACGTTGCGCCATGATCCCTTCACAGGCCGCAGCACTGTCGGCAACAAAGGGTGCAGGTAGTAAAATTGCACGCCCTCCTGTTTGCGCCGCAAGACGTACGCAGACATCACCCGGCGCAGTGTGGGAGGCATAGGTGACCGACCCCATCAAAGAGACGAACGTCAGTCCGGCATGCCGCACGCCGGTCAGATTGTCAGCCATTACAGACAACGTGCGCCCCCAGCCCACACCGACCGTCACCGGCCCATCTGAACTCGCGATCCGCGCAAGATAACCACTTGCCAGAATAGCCACTGCATTGCGGGCTATTGTCCCATCGTCACTTGCACCACCAACCGGCGCAACCTGCACTTCCTGCAAACTGAATGTGTTCACTAACCGATCAGCCAAAGCCAACGTACCCGCTGTACGATGCTCGACAGTGATGCGAACCAATCCCTGCTCACGCGCATCGGCCAACATACGCAGAACTTTGAAACGGGACATTCCAAGCCGTTTACTGACTTCTTGCTGGCTCAGGTTGCCTACATAGTAAAGCCACGCCGCCTGCGCGATTTCATCATCAGCCTGACGTTTTTGCATCGGCACGACGCGTTCAGCTCCTTGCAAAGATCTGCCACAAAATGGCTTGACCGAGGGCTTTCTGATTATATAGTCACAAACGTGCAGTCAATGCACAAGTGTTGCATGACGATCTTTACAATTGGATGACACACAGTCGTGGTGACATGATACAACAAGATTGCAAACGGGGATTTGGCCCACGCCAAGCGCCGAAAACGACCCGCAATCGCGGGCACAGGGAGGAAAATGGATGAAAATCAAATGTAAATTGCTGGCCAGCGTGGCCCTTGCATCGACAGCGTTGTTTGGCACGCAGGTTGCTGCTGATGGCCACTCAAAAGATATCGCGACCGTGGTGAAAATCGCTGGCATTCAGTGGTTCAACCGGATGGAAGAAGGCGTCAACAAGTTCGCTGAAGAAAGCGGGATGAACGCCTTTCAAGTTGGCCCGGCTCAGGCTGACCCGCAACAGCAAGTCGCTCTGATCGAAGACATGATCGCGCAAGGCGTGGACGCGCTGGCTGTTGTGCCGATGTCGCCCGAAGCGCTTGAGCCTGTACTTGGCCGGGCGATGGAAGCCGGGATCGCTGTCATCACCCACGAGGCAGCCGCGCAGCAGAACACGACCTATGACCTCGAAGCTTTTGTCAACGAAGACTTCGGTGCCAACCTGATGGAGCAATTGGCAACCTGTATGGGCGGTGAAGGCGAATATGCCGTGTTCGTTGGCTCGCTGACGTCACAAACGCACAACCAGTGGGTCGATGGCGCGATCGCGCATCAAGAAGCCAACTATCCGAACATGACACTTGTGGGGGACAAAAACGAAACCTTCGACGATGCGGAACAGGCCTATACCAAAACGCAGGAAGTTCTGCGCGCATTTCCCGATATCAAGGGCATGCAAGGATCAGCGTCAACGGATGTCGCCGGTATCGGGCGCGCTATCGAAGAGCGTGGCATGGAAGATGGCACCTGCGTCTTTGGCACCTCGCTGCCCTCTATCGCGGGCCAGTACCTTGAAACCGGCGCTGTTGATGGGATCGGGTTCTGGGATCCGGCTGTTGCTGGCGAAGCCATGAACAAGCTTGCGGTCATGGTCATGAACGGCGAAGAAGTCACCGATGGCATGGACCTCGGCCTTCAGGGCTACGAAAGCGTCTCGCTTGATGGCAAGGTCATCTACGGCCAGGCTTGGGTGAACGTGGATGCGGACAACATGGCTGACTATCCATTCTAATCCACAGATGTGAGGGGCGATCTTTGGGTCGCCCCGCATTTTCCCGACACATATAATTGAAATTGGTTGTCCATGTCTTCAGACCATGACACCGCGTTCATTGACCTGCGCGCGATAACAAAACGCTACGCTGGCGTCACCGCGCTCGATTCCGTCGATTTCACGGTTCAGCCTGGCGAAGCTGTCTGTCTCGCCGGAGAGAACGGATCGGGCAAATCGACCCTAATCAAAATCATCTCGGGCGTTGAACCGGCCACTGAAGGCTCTGTGTACATCGCGGGACAGGAGCGCCCCGTCCTGAACCCACGCATTTCGGCTGCAGCTGGGGTGATGGTGATTTTTCAGGACTTCTCGCTGTTTCCAAACCTGAGCGTCGCTGAAAACATCGCCTTTGCGACGCAGCTTTCCGAACAAGAACGTTTTTACAAGTCAGCTGCCACGCGCGAGATCGCGCGCTTGGCGCTTGACCGCATTGGCGTCGCGATTGATCTGGACGCCCGGGTGGAATCCCTGCCCGTGGCACAAAAGCAGCTTGTTGCGATTTGCCGTGCGCTCGCATCACAGGCGCAGCTTATCATTATGGACGAACCAACCACCGCGCTGACCGAAAAAGAAGTACGCCGCCTGCAAGGCATCATTCGGATGCTCAAGGACGAAGGCGTTGCGGTGATTTTCGTCAGCCATAAGTTGGCCGAAGTGCTGGAGGTTTCCGAAAAGGTTGTCGTGTTACGCAACGGCAAAAAAGTCGCGGAAGGCCCCGCGGCCGAATTCGACACGCAATCGCTTACCTATCATATGACGGGTCGTGATGTACCCGTAGTCCCACCAAGCAACGTCGTGACCGGGGCGGAAACGCTCATGCAGGTGCAGGGTCTCACTAAAGAAGGCTCGTTTGCGGATATCGGTTTTGATCTTAAAAGCGGTGAAGTTTTGGGGATCACGGGGCTTCTAGGCAGTGGTCGCACCTCGGTTGCAAAAGCGCTGTTTGGCCTTGTTGCGCCGGACGCGGGCACGATTACAGTCGACAAAGAAACCGTGCGCACCGGAGACCCGCAAGCGGCCTCGATGGCGCGTATCGGATACGTCCCAGAGGATCGCTTGACGGAGGGTCTCTTTCTGAGCCAATCCATTCTGCGCAACGTGGCCGTCGGGCGCTTGGATGCTCACACCAGCAGCGGTTTTCTCAACATGGGCGGATTGGTGGAAGAAGCCGCCGACTGGCTCAAGAAGCTTAAAGTCAAAGCACCTGACATCAACGCGCCGGTGCAATCGCTGTCGGGCGGGAACCAGCAGCGTGTGGCCCTGGCCCGTTGGTTGTCGCGCGCTCCACGGGTGTTGATCCTGAATGGCCCAAGCGTCGGAGTCGATGTCGGCTCCAAGGCGGATATCCATGACATCGTTCGCGACCTGGCCAGCGCGGGGATCGGGATCATCGTGATCTCGGACGACCTGCCTGAGTTGCTCGCCACATGTCACCGCATTCTCGTAATGCGTGACGGGCGTATCATCGACGCGCTGGACGGTGGATCGGTTTCCGAGGATGACCTCGCGCGCAGGCTGGCCTCATGAGCAGTTGGTTCCCCAGAGATTTCTGGACGCGCAACGAGACACTTGTTGCAGGTGTCATCGTGTTGTTTTGTGTGATCGCCACGATATCGGACCCGCGCTTTTTCACGATCACGACAGTATCGGACCTATTGCGGGCTTCCATCGTCATTGGCATCCTAGCCGTGGGGGCGATGTTGGTTTTGGTGTCTGGCGGGATTGACGTCAGTTTCACCGCAATCGCTGTCTTTGCGATGTATTCCTCATCGGTGTTTTTTCTAGCCATCTGGCCCGAAGCACCCTGGCCTTTGATTTTTGCCATATCCGTCGTATTTGGCGCTCTGTTAGGCGTGGTGAACGGATTTTTCATTGCGTTTCTGGGATTACCCACATTGATTGTGACACTTGGCACCCTATCGGTTTTCAGGGGCTTCCTGCTCACGTTCATTGGCTCGCAGCGGATATCGGATCTGCCGCCTGCCATGCGGGATTTCTCGCGGGGGGTTCTTGCTCGAGGCACGACCGAAGCGGGGAGCTTCTATTCTATTCCCTGGGCGGCACTCGCGCTCTTGTTTGTGATTGTGCTGACGTGGTTCATTCTCAAAAAGACCATGCTGGGCAGGTCGATCTATGCAATTGGCGGATCCGTCGAAAGCGCGCGACGGATCGGAATCAATGTCAAATGGACCCAGTTTTTCGTCTATGTCTATGTCGGTGCGCTGGCAGGTCTTGCCGGGATCATCCACGGATCGGTCGGGCGCATGGCGGATCCATTCTCACTTGTAGGGTTGGAGCTTTCCGTGATTGCCGCCGTCGTTCTGGGTGGTGCCAGATTAATTGGCGGATATGGCACACTGACCGGAACGCTGTTGGGCGTTGCACTCATCGTGATCGTTCAAAACAGTCTGATCGTCATCGGCATCCCAACCACATGGCAATCCGTCACCATCGGCATTCTGATCCTCATGGGCACGGGCGTTCCAGCCTACCGCGCCAAGCAGGCCGCCGCACAGGCAGGATGAGGACATCATGACAACACGTTCCACCACACGAGACTTCACCGCAACGCCGGAATTTCGCCTGCTGATCATTGCCGTCTTTGTCTTTGGTTTGATGTCGGTCCTCTCACCTGATCGGTTTTTGTCAGCACAGAACCTTACGTCGATGGCTTTCCAATTTCCTGAATTCGCCATTCTTGCTCTGGCGATGACCATTACCATGATGACTGGCGGGATCGATCTGTCCGTGGTCGGTGTGGCGAACCTCTCAGCGGTGGTGGCTGCTCTGATCTTGACGCAATTCTCGGATCCAACGATGCCCGCGTCGCAATCCGCCGTCTGGCTTAGTTTCGCGATTGTTGCCGCGATGTCCATTGGTGCGGTGGCCGGATTACTGAATGGTGCGCTTGTCGCTTTCTTTGGTCTGCCCCCTATTCTGGCCACGCTGGGTTCGGGGTTGGTCTTTACCGGCTTTGCGATTGCAATGACGGGCGGCAGTGCGGTGATGGGTTTTCCAGACACCGTTGCCTTGATCGGGAATTCGCAGGCTTTTGGCGTGCCAGTTCCCCTGATCCTTTTTGCAATTCTCGCCGTCGTACTGCACCTGATCCTGACACGGACAGCCTTCGGATTACGCGTCACCATGTATGGCGCCAATCCTCTGGCCGCCCTCTACGCAGCAATCGATATCAACCGGATGCTGCTCAAAGTCTATGTGATTTCGGGCATGTTCTCATCGGTCGCAGGCCTCATTATCATGAGCCGCGCGAACTCGGCCAAGGCAGATTACGGCTCTTCGTACCTGCTGTTGGCCGTTCTGATCGCAGTGCTCGGCGGCGTGAACCCCTACGGAGGCTATGGGCGCGTGATCGGTGTCGTGCTCGCAGTGTTGTCGATGCAGTTCCTTTCCAGCGGTTTGAACATGCTGCAAGTCTCTAACTTCGCACGCGAATTGATCTGGGGCGTTTTGTTGATCCTCGTCATGGTCATGAACACCCACGCCGTCGCCGTCCTGCGCGAGAGCTTTTCCAAATCACCGAAATAGCGGGCTTGTCCTGCCCGAGGGGAGACAAAGATGAAAAAGATACTGAACAATCCCGAAGAGTACGTCGACGAAATGCTCGCTGGCATGATGGCTGCGCACCCTGAATACTATCAACTGCATGGCGACAGTGGCAAAGTCGTTGTGCGCGCCAATCCAGGGAAGATTGGCAAGGTCGGCATAGTCACGGGTGGCGGCTCGGGCCACCTGCCCGTTTTCACCGGCTATGTCGGCAAGGGACTGCTCGATGCATGTGCAATTGGCGAGGTCTTCGCCTCCCCTTCCGCTGATCAGATGGCGGACGCGATCCGGGCCGCTGACAGTGGTGCCGGGGTCTTGCGGCTTTATGGAAACTACGGCGGCGATGTGATGAACTTCGATATGGCCGGAGAGCTCGTAGAGTTTGAGGATATCACCTGTTCGACCGTCCTGCTGGCCGATGACGTCGCCTCTGCAGCACCAGAAGAAGCCGAAAAACGCCGCGGCGTGGCGGGCATGGTCTATGCGTTCAAGATGGCGGGCGCTGCGGCGGAAGAAGGCCGAGACCTCGACGGTGTGACCGCTGTCGCACAGAAAGCTGCCGACGCCTGCCGTTCGATTGGCGCCGCCCTCTCGCCCTGCACCGTTCCGCAGGCTGGAAAGCCAACCTTCGAAATCGCCGACGATGAGATGGAAATGGGCATGGGAATCCACGGCGAACCCGGTGTCTGGCGCGGTAAGCTGCAGAGCGCAGATCAGATCGCAGGCGAGATGATGGACCGCCTACTGGCCGATATGCCGCTCACCAACGGCGACCGGGTGTCGGTCATGGTGAATTCGCTCGGGGCCACACCGCCTGAAGAGCTTTATATCCTTTACCGCATCGTGAAGGCCCGTTTGGAGGGTGCCGGTGCTACGATCGTGATACCGCTTGTCGGGCGCTACGCCACGTCGATGGAAATGACAGGGGTCTCCTTCACGCTATGCAAGCTGGACCCAGAATTGGAAGCCCTCCTAACCGCCCCCTGTGATTGCGCCTTTTGGAGCGTGGGATGACCATCACACGCGACACACTTCTGGACGCGATAGACCGTATTACTGTCGCGATGGAGCGAGATTTTGACATGCTCAACGCCGCGGATGGCGCGCTTGGGGATGGGGATCTTGGTGTGACCATGACCCGCGGGATGCGGGCCATCCGGGAAATGAAGGACGATCTGCCAGAGGACATCGGCATGGCATTGTTTCAATGCGCACAGGCTTTTACCAAATCGTCGGGCTCCTCTTACGGCACATTGATGGCCACAGGTTTGATGAGCGCGGCCAAAACCCTGCGCGGTTCACAAGATATCGACCCTGAAAGTATTCCGGGTCTGATTGCTGGCGCGCGCGACAAAATGCAGGAACGTGGCAAGGCAGAACTGGGCGGCAAGACCGTTCTGGATAGTTTGGACTACATCGCCCGTGCGACGGCTGAAGCCACTGACAAAGTCGCCGCGGCTGCGCAATCTGTCGATACAGCGTTGGACGATTTCCGCAACAAAAAGGCGACCGTTGGCCGCGCACGGATCTTTGGCGAAAAGAGTATCGGCATGGATGATCCCGGAATGCTGGCCATGCAATCCATCGTCAAAGCTGCGACGGGGCACTAAACTCCGGCAAAATGCGCCGGGGTCTATCACCCTACACCAGCGGATCTTCCCCACCATAATGGCGATCCGGGTAATCCGCATGCAACGCTTCGTCTGCAGCACTAAAACGCGGCTGCGCAAAATTATGCTGGTGCCAATAGGGATAGATCAGCGGCAAGCGGCTGACGTCATTCAGGCGGGTCAGCTCCTCCTCAGAGAGCACGATATCAACGGCGCGGAAGTTGCGCTCAAATTGATCCGCACTGCGACCCCCGACCACAAGCGATGCCACCGCAGGGCGCGTGAGCAGCCAGGCCAGCGCGATCTGCGCCGCCTCAACGTTATGCGCCTCACCAATCTCAACCAGCGCATCGACGATGTTCCAAAGCCGTTCTGTGTCGCGGATCGGCGGCTCGTTCCACCCCTCTGCCTGCCGCGATCCTGCGGCAGGGCCTGCGCCCCGACGGTGTTTGCCAGAAAGCAACCCAGCAGCCAGCGGTGACCAGATCAGCACGCCAAGGCCCTGGTCCACAGACAGCGGCAAAAGCTCGTATTCCGCTTCGCGCGCCTCAAGGGTGTAGTGGATCTGCTGCGTTGCAAAACGGCTGGAGTGACGCGGTGCAGCCGCCAGTGACTTCATCACCTGCCAAGCCGAGTAATTAGAACATCCCGCATACCGGATCTTGCCGTGCTGGATCAACGTGTCCAACGCCTCCATCTTCTCCTCAACCGGGGTCAGACCGTCCCATTCATGCATGTAGTAGATGTCGATATGATCCGTGCGCAGTCGTTTCAACGAACGTTCACATTCCCGGATCAAGTGCCATCGTGACACGCCCTCATCGTTTGGGCCGTCTCCGATGGGCATCCGCGCCTTCGACGTGACAAGGATATTTTCATACCGGCCTTCCAGCACTTCGCCCAGGATCTCTTCGGAGAGACCTGTGGAGTACATGTTCGCCGTGTCAAAGAGATTGACGCCATGGTCAATACAGGTGTCCACCAGCAGACGGGCATCGCGTACCCCTTGCTGTGCGGTACGCCCAAAATCGCCGCGCCCGCCAAACGTGAAAGTCCCCATCGTGAGGGCTGAGACTTTTAACCCGGTTCGTCCCAAGGTACTATATTTCATGGTGTTCCTCCCCTGCTCTCAAGCGTTGTCCGAAGCGTGTGGTCCATAGCCTTGGAACGCGATCATCACTTCGGCGATCTCGGCATCTGACAGAATATGCGCCGCACCCCCGATGCTGCTGAACAGATACGTGCGCGCAAGTGTTTCGAGTTCTTCCAACCGCCAGCGGGCCTTGTCAATCGTTTCCCCGAGCACCGTAGCACCGTGATTGGCCATCAAACACCCATGCCTGTCTGCCATGATCTGCGCCATATTGGCACAAAGCTCAGGGCTGCCAAAGAGCGCATAATCTGCCAAGGGCACATCATTGCCGCCAAAAGCCGCGATCATGTAGTGACACGCCGGAATCGCGCGACGCTGTACGGCCAAGACACTACAATAAGGCGGATGCGCGTGCAGCACCACGGGCATATCAGGGCGCGCTTGGTGCATGCCTTGATGGAACGGCCATTCCGAGGAGGGCTTGGCACCATCGCTCGCGGGCAAGCCGCTCAGCGGTATCGTGACCAAGGCGTCGGGCGTCAGCGCTTCGTAGGGCACGCCGGACGGTGTTATCAAAATACCGTCGTCGATGCGGGCTGAGATATTACCAGACGTCCCTTGATTGAGGTGTCGTTCGTTCATCCAGAGACAGGCGTCGATCAACGCCTGGCGCGTTTCAACGGTGTCTGAAAGCGGTTTTACAGTGGTCATGTCTTGATCTCCAAAAGGTCCTTTGCAACCCGGGTGCTGGTCGCGAGATGCGTGACGAACCCGCCTTTGATGGCGGCCTGCGCCGGTCTGGCACGCCCCGGTCCCGCAGCGACCAAAAGTGCCATCTCTTTCTCGCGCATCTGATCCAGCGAAACACCGATCATCCGCTTTTCTACATCTGCATACACGGGGTGCCCCTCTGCATCGATCAACCGACCGCAGATCACACCTGCAGCCCCCTTGTCGCGATACGCCGCAATGCTGTCCGCACTCAGGATACCGCTGCGCACCACATGTGCGTCACCGTCACAAGTACCGCAGGCCAGCACCGTTTTATTGCACGTAGCGAGTGCTGCAAGCTGGTCATGCACAACAGGTTCATCACACAAGGCGTCCCGCAAACTTTCATTCGACAAAACCAGCGGCACATGTAAGTTGATGCATTGCCCGTCTAAACGATGGGCCAACATCGACGTGCAGGCTTCGGCTTCGAAACCAGGAGCCGCAGGGCGCGATCCTAAAAGCTGAACCACCGTCAGATCCTGCACCGGGGTATGGGGAACCTGCTGTGCCATCTGGTAGACGGTCGCCCCCCAGGACACGCCAAGAATATCACCCGGCTCCAGCAACCGGGGCAGCCAGTCAGCAGCAGCCCGCGTCACCCGCGCAACGCTGGCCGCAGCGCCATCGCGATCCACCGGATCATCCGGCACAACCAATGCCTCCGTCAGTCCATATACAGCACAGAGTTCCGCCGCCAACCGATGTCCTTGGAAGACATCGCTATCCAGATGCACCCGCACCCAGTCCCGCGCCCTTGCTTCGTTGAGGTAATTAACCACGGACGCACGGCTGATACGCATGCGCGTGGCGATCTCATTTTGGTTCAGACCGTCATGATAGTAGAGCCATGCCGCTTCGACAAAAAGGGAATCATCGCGCGGTGAGAAGCGCGCCAGATCCGTGGCAGCACTTTTCGTCGCGCTCAGGGGCCCAACGGATTGCGGCACCTGCTATTCAGCCGCCTGAGCGAATTCCGGGAACAAATTGGCCAATCCCGCTTGAGATGCATCACAGACGCCCCGTTCCGTAATCAGGCCCGTCACAAGGCGGTTTGGTGTGACGTCAAAGGCCGGATTGCCACCTTGCGTGCCAGAAGGCGTAACTTGCACCGTACCGATACTGCCGTCATTGGTGGTGCCTTGAACATGGGTGACCTCCCTTGCGTCCCGCTCTTCGATGGGGATCTCTGCCACACCATCGTCCACGCTCCAATCAATCGTGGGAGACGGCAAAGCGACATAGAACGGCACGCCATTGTCCTGCGCTGCCAAAGCCTTGAGATACGTGCCAATCTTGTTGCACACATCACCGCGCCGCGTCGTGCGATCCGTACCCGTGATAACCATATCGACCAGCCCGTGTTGCATCAGGTGCCCCCCCGCGTTGTCAGTGATGTAGGTGTGTGGCACGCCATGCTTACCCAGTTCCCATGCGGTCAAAGCCCCCTGATTGCGTGGGCGGGTTTCATCGACCCAGACTTGCAAAGGAATACCGGCATCATGCGCGTGATACATCGGGCTGGTCGCGGTGCCCCAATCAACGGTCGCGAGCCATCCTGCATTACAGTGGGTCAACAAGCGCACCGGTTCACCTGCGGGTTTTTTGGCAGCAATGTCTCGGATCAAGGCAAGGCCGTTCTCTCCGATCCGGCGGTTGATCTCCACGTCTTCGTCCGCGATTTCATGCGCCAGCGCCAAAGCGGCAGCGGCACGGTCGGCATCAGGTAAAGGGCGTAGTGCCGCGCGACACCGATCCAGCGCCCAGCGGAGATTGATGGCCGTCGGGCGGGTCTTTTCAAGAAACGCCCAGGCCGCATCCATGTTCCCGTCCGACGGGTCTTCAGCCATTGCCAGCGCCATACCATAGGCTGCCGTAGCTCCGATCAGCGGAGCACCACGCACCCGCATCTGGTAGATGGCATCCGCAAAATCCTGCATTGTAACCACCGGAACCACCCTAAACGCGTGCGGCAACCAGCGTTGGTCGATGATTTCCAGAACATCCTTGTCGCCGTTCCACCACAGGGATCGGTAGTGTGTACCATCGATTTTCATAGGACGTCCTTTCCGTTAAATTCTCGTGCAAGGGCACAAACCGCCTGCACATCGCAAATCGCATTTGCCGTATGGATCAATTCTGCGCCCATCATAAGGTTGCGCGCCTCCAGCGGCGCCCGCACCGACACATCAGTAATATCCTCAAAATCCGCGTTATGAGCCAAAGACAGGCAGCGCCTGTGCATTTCAATGCCGCATACCGCCCAAGCATCCCGCCAGATTCCCGCCAGAACCGCGTCACAGGCAGGCGTGCTGTCCTGGCCCTGATCTTCGAACAAAGACGCTGGGAAAAGAATACCCGTCCGCTCGGTGGCCCAGAGATGGCGAAACTCCGTTTCAAAGGCACGACAGGTATCGGCGATTACCTCGAGGATCCACGCCTGATATGAGTCCAGATCAGCCCCGCGGTGACCAGGTTGACTGAAATACGCCATCAGGAAATTCGCGCAGAGCATTCCGATATCAAATCCCATCGGGCCGTATTGGGCGAACTCGGGATCAATCACGCGACTATCGCTGTCTGTCGACATGATGGACCCGGAGTGCAGATCACCATGCAGCATCGTCTCACCATTTGAGACGAAACGCTGCAACGCCTGCTGGACCTTGATCTTGAGCGTCACATCAGCGCGCAACCGCGCGACAACAGGCGCCAGTCCTTCTGTGTGGTTGTTCATCTCTGCGTCGAAATAGGGATCGGTAAAGACCAGCGCTTGCGTGATCGCGGGGATCTCCACGTTGCCCGCGTAAAGCGCCACATCTGCTTTCTTGTCTGGACTGGCCATCGACAGTTCAGAACCCCGGAAAGCCGTTCGGGCACAGTACTGGCCCATGAATGCCGCAAGCCCGGCCACACGTTCGCCTGCAATCAGTTTACGACGCAAAATCACATGGGGGGCGAGAAACTCCATAACGATCAGCGCCTGCGATTCGTCAAAATGCAATATAGTTGGCACCGCGCCCGGATCGCGGACCGCTTGACGGGTCAGCGCATGATATTCGAAGAATGCCCGATACAGCGGCAGCGGCCAGCTGTCCCCCACCAAACGCACATAGGGCAAAGCTTGCTTGACGATTGCTTTGCCATCCGCGCCTGTCACGATAAAAACAAGGTTGAGGTTGCCGTCCCCGACCTCTTCAACCTGCCAAACCTCTGCATCCTTGCCGACCTGATCCGTCAATGCAGCGACGCTTTTCAACCGCGCGGGTAAGCTGTCCACAGTCAAGGCTTCATACGTTGTGCCTGCGCTCATCAGCGGCTCCCCTTGTTGCTCCGACATGTGTTCCCCTTTTGCGTACCCGCGATTTTATACTTATGTCAATTCATTTGACAAATGTATTCCCGCATGGCTACCGTCGCGCCACCAAGGGGAGGAAACGGGTGGTCGACACTGCGCTCAACGTGAGCGGTTTGCAAAAATCGTTCGGACGAAACCATGTGTTGCGCGGCATTGACCTGGCCTTGTCACCAAGGTCCGTGACTGTTCTCATGGGTGCGAATGGCGCCGGGAAATCGACGTTGGTCAAGGTGATCTGTGGACATCATCGCGCCGATGGTGGGTCCATGACACTGGCCGGTGCCACTTTTGATCCAACAGATGCAGCGGATGCAATCGCACACGGCGTGGTCACGGTACACCAATCCATAGACGACGGTGTCATCCCGGACTTGGACGTGGCCAACAACCTGATGCTGGACCGGCTGGTTGAACGCAGCCACGGCCTGTTTGTGCGCGAACGCCATCTGCGCGCCGAAGCGGCCAAGGTCGCTGACGCCATGGGAATCGATGTAAACCTGCGCGCACGGGTGTCCGATCTCGCGGTTGCAGACCGCCAAATGATTGCCATCGCGCGCGCAATGGCCCGCGCTCCAAAGGTTCTGATACTGGATGAACCGACCTCATCTCTCTCCGCGACCGAAGCCGACCGCCTCTTTGCCTTGATCGATCGGCTGCGTGAACAGGGAGTGGCAATCCTGTATATCTCACACCGCATGTCGGATATCCGTCGTATTGCCGACCGTATCGTGGTGATGCGTGATGGCGCAATTTCCGGTGTGTTCGAGACCGATCCGCTGGACTACGAAGCGGCAGTGACCGCGATGTTGGGTCACCGCATGACCGACGTTGATATCGCCGTCCAAGACGGCACAGTGCCGGTTCTGGAATTACAAGATCTGCACTTGTTCGATGCGCGCGCGCCGATCAACCTCACAGCACATGACGGAGAAATCGTAGCACTTGTTGGCTTGCTTGGCAGTGGCAAGAGCCGGTTGGCGGAAATCCTATTTGGCATCAAGCGTCCGACACAGGGATCTGTGCGCATTCGCGGAAAAGTTTACGCCCCGCGTTCGGTCAAGAATGCCGTCGAACAGGGTGTTTTCATGTCGCCCAAAGACAGGGGCACGAATGCTGTGATCCCGGATTTTGACATTGCCGACAATATGACAGTGCCGTTCCTTGAAGGCCTAAGCGTGGGATCTTTCCTGAAAGCGCGTCAACAAAACCGTACGGCACAACAAATGGTGGATCAACTTGGGATCATCTGCCAATCCGTCGGTGACGGCATTGGCACCCTATCCGGCGGTAATCAGCAAAAGGTGATGATCGCCCGCTGGCTATTGGAACCAGCGCAGGTGCTCTTGATGGATGAACCCTTTCAAGGTGTCGACATTGGCGCGCGGCGCGACATCGGAAAACATATTCGGGCCACGGCGCAGGGCCGCGCCACCTTGGTGTTTCTGGCTGAGATCGACGAAGCACTCGAGATTGCGGACCGCATTGTCGTGATGAACGAAGGGGCCATCGTTGGCGAACATATCAATCAAAACATCGACCTC
>JBGCDG010000019.1:0-12944 GCA_045105195.1 Roseobacter sp.
AAGGCAGGCACATCGCGCCATTGCATCGCCTTGTGGTGCTGGACCTTGGCCTTGACCTTGGGCAACGCTTGGGCGTCCTTGATCGCGGTCACAGGGTTTTCACCGTCGCGAAACCCTTTCGAGCGCGCCACGTCCAGCACCGTCTTGATCCGCTGCGCCAGCCGTTTGGCGGTTTCGTGCTTTTCTGTCCAGATCGGGGCGAGGCACATCATCACTTCGGGCTGATGCACAGAATCAATCGGCATCCGACCAATCTTGGAAAAGGCATAATCGCGCAGCGTGTTGATCCATTGCTGGCCATGCTTGGCGTTTTTCCATGTGGGCATGCGGTCAATGTGGACCTGTTTGGCGAATTCCTCAAAAGTCGGGATTTCGCGTTTGGCATTGAAACGCGGGTTCAGACCCGTCCTGGCCATGCGCCGATATTCCAGCGCGCGTTCGCGGGCTTGGTTGATCGTGACGATATCAGCGCCGCCCAAACCAAAGTCCGTACGCAAGGGTGCGCCCTTTTTATTTTTCTGACCTTTGACCACCACCCGCACGATCCAGCGTCGCGCACCGGATGGATCGACCACCAGATAAAGCCCGTTGCCATCGCCATGCCGCCCAGCGCCAAGGTTCTCGACCAGTTTCTTTGTCAGCTTACCGGATAAGGCCATTTTAAAAATACCACATTCAATACCACTCAAGGAACGAATATAGACACCATCGAAAGAAACTCAAGGCAATCAGTAAAGCGGATTAAACCCTATATTTCAAAGAGAAAAGACCGCCCAAGGCAACCAAACCAAATTCCAGCAGATGGGGCAGTGGCGGACCGAGGAGGATTCGAACCCCCGACCCCTTGATTCGTAGTCAAGTACTCTATCCAGCTGAGCTATCGGTCCACTGGTCGCGGGGTGTAGTCCTGTGGCGCAGGTTGTGCAAGTCAAAAGAAACAAGCCAATCAAGGAAATTAACATTGACCAGCGTTTACGCGGATTTTACGCGCGCGCTGGAAGTGCGGCTTCGACGTTACTGGAAACAAGCGTCCCGTCACCCTTCGGCAAGCAAATCTTGAAACATGTCCCTGTTTCGTCAGATTCCGCCAGCGATAGGGCGCCACCATGTCCACGCACCAGTTCCGCCGATATCGCCAATCCCAAACCAGTACCACCTTTCCGCATACCGCCTTGGAACGGTGTAAAAAGATACTCTTTTGCCTTTTTCGGCAATCCGGGACCTGTGTCAGCGACGTTGAACCACCAAGCTTCTGCATCTTCCCACGCGGTAATCGTGATACACCCCGGGTCACCCGTTGCCACAATGGCCTGGCGTGCATTGCGCACGAGATTGGAAAGGACGCGATACATTTGTTCGGGATCTGCACGTACCATCATTGTGAACGGCACTTCACACTCGAGCGCCAACGCGTAGTCCCCAACTGCCAAGGCCTCACTGTCGATCACTTCCTCGACCAAATCGCGCAGCGGCAACATTGTAAGGGTCGGGCTCGGCTCTTCCGCCTTTCCAAAGGCCAGCGTACTTTCGCAAAGATGCACTGCTCGAGTGATTGAACCCACCAGCTTAGGCGCCATACGTTTGACAGCAGGGTCCTCACTCATCTCGATCCGGTCTGTGAAAAGCTGCGCCGTCGTCAGGATGTTGCGCAAATCGTGGCTGATTTTGCTGACCGCGCTCCCCAGCTGCGCCAACCGTTCTTTCTGCCGCAACGCTTGCGTGAGATCCGTTTCGAGTTTTTGCAGCGCTTCTTCCGCCTCGCGCAGTTCGGTAACACTGGCCGATGGCGTTATGATCCGACGGGCGTCTTCCGGCGCTGCAGTGTAGTTTTGCATGTCCATCACAACGCGCTTGATGGGCTTGAGCAAAAGCGCGCGCATTGCCAAAAACAGCAGTCCGGCCGTAATTACAGAAATAACTGCTGAAAGAACGAGGATGCGGATCCCATAGTCGATCATTGCCATTCGCAAGGCGTTGGTTTCCATGGTGATTTCAATCAGAATTCCTGCGTCTCTGACAGGTGCACCGATCACCCGGATGACCGTATTTTGCGGCGACGTGAACCGGGATATTGCGTCTCGAATCAGCACTATCGCACTATCGTCGCGCATGTCGAAAGTCGCGGAGATGGGTTGCGGCATGTCAGAAGACAGCATCAGCTGCCGCACCTGATCACGTCGAAGTACAACGTTAAACACACCTGCATTTTCCAAAAGTTCCTGCTCCAGCGCGCTGTCGATCATATCGTCAGCCAACAAGGCCAATGACGCAATCTGGGCACGCTCCAGCCGGTTGTTGAGGTAATCAACACGAAACCGGGCAATAGAAGGAACGAAGATCAGCACTTCTGCAACCATCACAAAGATAGTTGTGAGAATAAGCAACCGACCTGAGAGCGAATTCAACATGCTTTAGCGTTTCATGGGATGATGCGTTGGACAAGACCTACGATCTTTTTAACCGTTGGGTTGTCGAACAATCGAGGCGAGAAATATGCACCCGCGGCGCGCTTATTTACTTCTCCAATCGTTGGATACGGGGCGACCATCGCAGCGATGTGGCTCATTTTCATACGATTGGCCAAAGCCAGTGCCCAGAGGTTGATCAACTCACCCGCTTGATATCCGACGATCGAAACCCCGACCGGTCTACCTTTGTGCACCATAACTTTAATGAACCCGTTGGTTTTGCGTTCAGCAATCGCACGATCATTGTGCGCGTAATCAAACCGCACGACTTCTAGGGTGTCGCCGTGCGTCTCTCGAGCCTGCGTTTCGGTAAGACCCACCTGAGCAAGCTCCGGATCTGTGTAGGTTACCCATGGGATATGGCTAATTTTGGCCTTGGAGGGCAGTCCAAAGAGCATTGACCGAATTATTACACCTGCGTGGTAGCCCGCCACATGGGTGAATTGGAGACCGCCTGCGACGTCTCCGATGGCATATACTTTGCGGTTACTGGTACGCAGACCTGCATCCACTTCGATCCCGTTGCCTTTTTTCCGGATCCCGGCAGTATCCAGACCCAAGTTGTCGATGTTGGCCTTACGACCAACCGCCATCAAAAGGTGCGACCCCTTGATGGAACGACCGTCCTTGGTGAGGACTTCAACGGCGCCAGCTTCGCCCTTAATTTCTGCAGCTTCTGCGTCTTCTTCGATCACGACCCCTTCAGCGCGCAAACTCTCCAGAACAACAGTGGCCAACTCTGGATCATCCTTGCCCAGCGCTTTTGCCCCTTCGACAACAGTGACGTTGGATCCCAGACGGATATGCGCTTGTGCCATTTCCATTCCGATGGGACCGCCACCAATAATGATGAGATGATCAGGTTTCTCACGCAGATCAAAAAGCGTTTCATTCGTCTCATAGGGCACTGCGTCCAACCCGGGTATAGGCGGTACAAAAGGCGCACTCCCTGTTGCAATGACAACCCGACGAGCCCGAATTATGGTCTCGCCGGCTTGCACCTCATTGGACGAGATGAATTTCCCGAACTCACGGATCACCATCACCCCAAAACTTTCAAACCGTTCCTGACTATCCACCGGAGCAATCTGTGCGATCACGTCATGCACATGATCCTTGGCGGCGGCGTAATCAGCCAGACCGGCAGCATTTTCTACGCCATATTCTTTGCTATGCCGCTGACCATACGCCGCTTTTGCACTTGCGATCAGCGCTTTTGATGGAACACACCCGAAATTCAGGCAATCACCGCCCATTTTGTGCCCTTCAAGAAGAACGACCTTTGCACCCATTTGCGAAGCACCCGCCGCAACCGACAAGCCACCAGACCCCGCGCCGATAACGAGGATATCTGTTTTCAGATTTTTCATGGGTTACAGTCCCTTTTTGCCTGTAACGGCCTTGATAAGCACGGGCAGCACCGAAAGCAGGCTTAGGCCTAGAATAGGCAATAGGATGTGCGGTTCAAAGATAATTCCCAGATTTGGTGTTTCGCCACCGGCAAACACCTCTCCGAGGCCCGCTCCCACGGAAGAGTAGACCAGTGAACCGGGGATGATCCCGAAAAACGTGGAAATCACAAATCGATAGAGCGGAACGGCCAGAAACGCGGGAACGAGATTTGCCACAAAAAAGGGGACGACCGGAACCAATCGCATGAAGAAGAGCATCGACCATTGGTTCTCATCAATGCCTTTCGCAATCTTGCCAACCGTTCCTTCGGATGCGTCCATGCGCGCTTTTAAACGCTCTCCAAACCCGTGCCGGGCGGCCAGGAAAATAAGCGCAGCGCCGATCGTTGCGGATGAAACACTCAGGAAAGAGCCGCCAATCGTGCCAAACAGGAAACCCCCGGTCAAAGTCGCAACCAACGCGCCGGGCAGAGAGAAAGCGACGATGGTGACGTATGCCGCAGTGAAAAGCACTACGGTCAACAACAGGTTTCCATCACGAAATGCAATCAGCGCCTCTCGGTTGTCCCGTAATGCGTCAAAAGTGAAGTAATCCTTGAGGGTAAACGCCCCAATCGCAGCTACCGCCAGGATGAAATAGAGAGGCAGCCGACGCATCCAGCCGGATTTTGGGATTTCTGTCATGTCGCTCATTACTCTTACCTTTCCAGGCGCGTGTTTCAATTGACCATTTATTTATCGTTTCTGGGCGCGGTCGATAGGCCGCTCACGCGCGCTTGAACATCCGTGACGTCTTTGGGTGGATTTACCCCACGTCTACGGGTTTATTGAAACATCATGCAGGCCTTAGAATTGGTTTTGTTGCAGTTTGGGGAGAATGTAGCACCTTGGGGTTTGACTTGTGTAAAGATGCAAAGTAGACGACGGGCTTCACAATATGACCCGGTCTGCGGCGATTCCGCCAAGCCCGACGAAAGCAAACGGAGACGGAGCGATGAAACGCACCTACCAACCTTCGAACCTTGTGCGCAAACGGCGCCACGGATTCCGCTCGCGCATGGCGACGAAAGCGGGTCGCAAGATCATCAATGCACGCCGTGCACAGGGCCGGAAATCTCTCAGCGCTTAAAGCTGCAGAGCTGTTCTGGACAAACATGATGCCGTCGCATGCAAGCCTCTCTGGTGACCAAACACCAAATGAGACGTGCCCGGCGGCTTCTTTGCGTATCGACGTCCTAAAGAAACGTGCTGATTTCCTGCGCGCCTCGCGCGCGCGGCGCGCTGCAATGCCTGGATTTATCTTGCAAATGCGTCGTCGCGAGGCTGGAGAGGCAGATGGCATCCGGGTCGGTTTCACCTGTTCCAAAAAAGTAGGTAATGCGGTCGCACGAAACCGTGCAAAACGTCGGCTTCGCGCCCTCGCATCGCATGTCCTTCCAGGATACGGGGACCCCGGCGCTGACTATGTCTTGATCGGACGCGCCGACGTGACCGCTTCAAGGCCATTCGCGCAAATGCAAGACGACCTGAAACGCGCCGTCCAAAAACTAAGCAAGACCGCTTCTTGACCCCCCTAGCCTATTTTATCGCGCTACCCGTACGCGCCTATCGTTTGATTTTTAGTCCTTGGGTCGGGCACAATTGCCGTTATCAACCTACCTGTAGTCTCTATGCTCTTGAAGCGTTGAAAACCCATGGCGGCCTCAAGGGAGGGTGGCTGGCGCTACGTCGGATCCTGCGCTGTCATCCATGGGGATCCAATGGTTACGATCCTGTTCCGGATGCCACGGAAAAGCGGATAAAGCACGACTAAAACCAAAATACGCCTGCGCTTGTGATCGTCCTGAATTCAGCGTTCGGGGGCTCTTTCGGGGTATAAACATAGCATTCAGCTTTTGCTGCAAACGTCGCTCGTTACCAATCACGTCCTTCGCACTGGAGGGGGTCCGATACAACGCTCGAATAGGCTTTTGATAGGCGCAAACGCAGTCGATACACATGCTGAACCTTAGCCAGACACCACTCACGTTGGACGTTTCAAACGACATACATGCACTCTTTCACGGCGCGCCAAGATCGACGTAATTTCGCAAACTGCGCAAGTGAATTGTACGATATGTGCGGGAAGCCATCGAATAATACGGGATGATCGAGAAAGACGCACGCTGGCTTGTGTGCCTCTCGGGTTGCAAAGACAGCTACACATTACTTGCTGTGCTGTACGAATTGACATGGCGCGGGCTCCTGCCCGTCGATCTGTTGGCCTGTAACCTGGATCAAAGGCAGCCGGGGTTTCCGGCAACCGTTCTGCCAGCGTTTCTGGAAAGAATGGGTGTTCCACACCGTATCGAATACTAAGCCACCTAATCGGTCGATGTAGACAAGATCCCACAAGGACGCACATTTTGCGCGCTGTGTTCTCGCTTGCGGCGCGGACATCCATACCGCATGGCCCACGATAAAGGCTGTTCGGCCGCTATGTTGGGTCATCACCGAGATGATATGCGTCAGTAATGCAGAACTAACATCACATCAAACGCAAGAAAGCTTCACTAATTCCGTTGCTTGCTATTCTGTCGGTGCATAGTTTTGCTCAGACGCATAATTCTGTGCATGAATGTGTGTGAAACACTCTTAGTCCTATCGGGATTCAGTGTCACCTTTGACAGTCTTGTCGTCAAGGCTGGTGCGAAGCGCTAGCTGTGAAAAGTCCCATAGTTTTGGGTCTAGCAAATGCGAAGGGCGCGCATTCATTAATGCTCGGAACATTACTTGTCGTCGTCCGGGGCTATTCTTTTCCCAGCCATCAAGGATTTGTTTAACTTGCTGCCGCTGCAAACCATCCTGACTTCCACACAGATCGCATGGAATAATTGGGTAGCTCATGGCTTGGGCAAACCGCTCGCAATCTTTCTCCGAAACATGTGCAAGCGGGCGAAGAACAAATAGGTCGCCTTCTTCATTGACCAGTTTTGGCGGCATTGTTGCTAACCTCCCGCCATGAAAAAGATTCATGAAAAAGGTTTCCAAGATGTCATCCCTATGATGACCAAGGACAACCGCGCTGCATCCTTCCTCTCGTGCAACTCTGTAAAGGTTCCCACGTCGCAGTCGCGAACACAGCGCACAGAACGTCCGGCCCTCCGGTATTTTGTCCATCACGATGGAATAGGTGTCCTGGTATTCAATCCGGTGCGGCACCCCCATCGTTTCGAGGAATTCCGGCAGTACGGTCGCCGGGAAGCCAGGTTGACCTTGATCGAGGTTGCAAGCCAAGATGTCGACCGGCAAGAGCCCACGCCATTTCAACTCTTGCAACGCTGCCAGGAGCGTATAGCTGTCCTTACCGCCAGACAGGCAGACGAGCCAACGCGCATCACGTCCTTCAACCATGCCATATTGTTCGACCGCTTCCCGCACTAGGCGAATTACCCGTTTGCGCAGTTTCCGGAATTCGGTCGTTTGAGGCGCTCCCCGAAAGAGCGGATGGATATCTTGGACTGGATCGGACACGAGACAACGCTTATGCGAAAGAATGCGGTTCCGAAAGTGCCTATTATCAACAGAACGTAACCGCTGGGATACCAACCGAGTATTTTGCAACGCACCTTAGGAAGTATAGAAGAGCAAACTGCCCAACACACTTTAGTCAGATAGGCAAAATTCAATCCACAAGCATTTTGCAGAGAACTTCAGCGGCCGACTAACTTCTGCGATCTCTATGTTCTCACGACGACAACGCTGACGCAGCCAATTCAGTTGCTCCAGCAGCATTTCATTCTGCCGTTCTAAGGTTTCAATACGAGCCTCACCCTCCTCAAAGGAAGCCATTTTGAGTGCTCCATCATCGCAAACCAAACAAGCGGACTGATTCCTGAGAACGTACTCACCTGATATCGTGATGAGTGCTATGAGAAGATGCGCTTAACCGACGCTTTGGTGATCTCTCATGAAAAAATCTCGTATTCGTACAAACGAAAAGGTGTTAGAGAAAAACAACATGTCCGAGAAACGTTGGCCACAGCTTGACCGATGGCATGAAAAGGCCGTTGCCATCGAAACGCTCGCACAGGCGTGTGGCGCTTATGTCTACTGCTCCAAAAAACACCAATCCCTAAACGCTGAAATACAAAGAAAATCTAGCTCGCCAGAACAGACTAAGGCACTTTGTGAAATCGCAGATATGATCGAGAAGCTAACTGATCCTCCCTAGCCTTGTGACAGACGATAATCTGCGCGCAGCGCTTATCTCTGCGCCCTAAGTTTCATTGATTCCCATCGAAGATGTAGATTCAGTGTTTGCAAACGTGATGGTGGCAAGAAAAGCCCTGGTGTCAGGTTTCCTGGTTTGCAGAAAGCCATTGACGGTGTTGCAGCACAAGAATGACGCGCGCTAATCATGACCAAAAACTATAGGGAAATACTTGACCCGGCTCTGATCCGCCCCGGACGTGCCAACGTGCATACCGAACTTGGCGTGGTAAATGCAAAAACTGCAAGACGTTTGTTTGAATGCTTTTCTGAACTGAAGATGCTTTTGGCGTAGAGTCTGAACGGCGGTTGCGAAACCCATCGTTCAGCCCAGCAGAGCGAGGTGGACTTCATTACAAGTTAATGGGCGGGGTTGTTATGGTTGTGAGAGTGGCTGTCGCAAACAGGATTAAAAAGACAACTGTAGCCTCTAGAACGATTGAGCGGCGCAGGCTGGTGCTCCCTCCTGCACGATCATCGGCCAAAGCAGGGACAAACCGCCATTTATTCAAACCTGCGAGGCCTAGCAAACCCGAAACAAGTGTTAGCTTAGCGATCAGGGTCCAGCCGTAAGCTGTTGCAAACAGGGCTGACAGCGAACCAGCCATGAACCACGTAAAGATACTGCCGAAAATGATAAGTAGCGGAACTGTGATACCGGCTGCTTTACCGAACCTGTGCAACAGCGCCGCACCCTCTGCGCTACTTGCCGCACGGTGAAGTGGCGCCAGCGCCCCGACCCAGAATGCAGCGGAAAGCAGATGCAGGACCAGTAACGCGGCCAATAGCCAACGCGGCTCAAAAAGAGAATGCCCTATGGATGTATACGACACGGCGATTAGAAGCGCCCCAACCAGAGCAGCCACAATGCTAAACGGACCGTGTACCAGCAGGAACAAGACCAAAACTATACCCGCACCGCGCCAAAGTGCGGTGGTGCCCAGCTGGCTGTCCCACACAAAGCCAAGCATCATCGGATCGACCATCCCCGGCAGGCCCATGCCTGATATACGTGCGGCCCGAATGCCGAACCTCAGTGCCAGAACCGCGATAAGAAGGACAGCCGCAACTACCGCGATACGGATAGCAAGCCGTCGGACGTCCGGCGAAGCCAACGGAAAAGCGGCTACAAAGAGCGGCCCGCCCATTGCGAGCAGTGCAGCACCATAGCCCAGTGCCTTCGCCAGAATGGCCGCGACCGTCCATCCGTCGATCTGCGCCAGCCCCTCCACGCGTCAGTCGGAAATTGTAAAGCCAAACGTGCCTTGCATAGGGTGGCCGTCAGACGCGAGCCCCCGCCAATCAACTGTGTATGCCCCCGCAGGCAGGTCGGCGGGCGGTATCGCGCGAAATTCAGTGAGAGCATCCATACCAGTTTCACGCTCAACCGCCACATGGCCATCTGCCCCGGTCACGGTGATAGCTGTCACCCGCATCGGATCATCGAAGCGCATTTCAATTGCTTCAAGCGTGTCCACGATCGCTTCATTCGCTGGCGTCGTGTCTTCGGCCTTCGAGTGCGCAATCGCGCCTGTCGCCAGTACAGCCGCTGAAAGGCCTGCAAGAATGATTTGTTTCATCATCTGTTTTCCATTTCGTCATGACGCGCGCGGATGTCATCCGGCCAGGTTGATTTAATGTAGCCGAGGACGGCGATGATTTCATCATCCGCCAGCACACCCTCATAAATTGGCATATTTGAAGCATAGTCAGGATCGCCGATCAACGCCCCAGTTCCGTACTTTGTCAGGCGGAACAAGGTGTCGCTGTCGTGGTGCCACGTATGACCGCTGGCATCGCGGGGTGGCGCCGGAAGCCTCCCATCCGCACCTATCACACGCCAGTTTGGCTTGCCTTCGAGATTGGCCCCGTGGCAGGACGCGCAATTTTCCAGATAGACGCCTGCGCCGCGTGCCACCAAGTCGCGGTTGTCATTGCGCAACACCACGCTGTCGGAATCCACGTAGAACGAGCAAAGGGCATAGAAAGCGCCCCCCAAAAGGGCCGCTCCCACGAGTGCGTTCAAGAGAAGTCGTTTCACAAACCGGCCTGATAAAAGACTGCGCCTTGGCCCGCCGCACCACCAAAGGCGACCACGTCATAGCGGGCGTCAGGGTCATCCCCCATTCCAGGCGATCCGGCGGGCATCCCCGGCACGGCGATCCCGGCAATGTCGGGACGTTCTTCAAGCAGATTGGTCAACGCGGCAAATGGCACGTGGCCCTCGACAAAATAGCCGTCGATCATGGCCGTGTGGCAGGCCCACATATTACCGGGTACGCCCGCGTCCAGCTTTGCGTTTGTTATGTCACCCGTATCCGTCACTGTGATGTCGTAACCTTCTTCGCGGACCAGCGCGACCCATGCCCCGCAACAGCCGCAGGTCGGGCTTTTTGTGACATGCATTGTGCCGTGATCGGTCATACTCGGATGGTTTTCTGCATGCGCCATGCCGGTAATGCCAAATGACGCGAGGCCAAAGGTCAGTACCGCCGCCGGGACAAGGCTGAGAATTGCTTTGATGAGTTTCATGAGAAGTCCTCTCGATAAGTAAGTGCGCGAGCAAAGCCCGCTGTGGATGTGATTTCAGGGGGGCTGCGCTAGGATAGCGCAGGCTAGATCACATCACGCGCGGAGGATCGAGAGGGCCGGACGGTTCAATGCCGGTCAGCAAAAGACCCGCTGCCACAAAGACGTCTTTACAAGCGATTGGTCCTGTGACCAGCCCTTCTGCGCCCGGTAGCAAGGCAGACAGGATGTGACAGGTTTGCCCGCGCTCGGTGCTGTCATCACAACACGCGGGCATATCATCTGACATCGTTTTCGCGACAGTATGTTCACTGTCGAAATTGGCTGCGTGTCCAGCCTCAATCGCCACAGAAAACGTTGCGGAAAGCGTCAGCATAACAATGATAAGGCATCGAATAGGAACCATAGCGAAGCGTACCTACGTTGTATGCCGATTTGCAAGCCAACGACCTGTGAGATGCAGTCGCGGCGTCAGTGTTCGCCATGGGCGTTTTCACCCCGCGCCATCATCAGGTGATGTGCGCGGTGATGATCCTGACTGGCCATCAACCCAAAGAACCCAAGGCCCTGAATACGGGCAACGACAGCGGGATCATCACTGGTTACACGCAGTTCTATACCTGTCGCCGATGGTGAAGCGGCCACAGTCCATCGATCATCACGCGCCAGCTGTGCAGCATGCGCAGGCACCATACGCCGGAGCGTCGCCACAGTGTCCTCGTCGCCTGTGACCATTGCAACAATGCCATCAGGAAGGTCCGTTTCTGCTACCACGGCATCCGAAATCAGTCTGTCCATATCCACAAGATGTGCCCGAAGGCCTGCCAGATTAACTTGACCCCAATCGGTGTCGGGATCGGTTTCCAGCACACGCACCACTTCGGAAAGCGCCGCGAACGCTCCCTGACCGGGTTCAGTGAGAACAGTGTCATTTATTTCGCCACCTTGACCGTACATCGTGTGATCCATGCCATCCCCGTGTTCTGAACCATGGGTCTGCGCGACGGTAACTGCGGCTGCGCCTATAAGGCCCGCAACTGTAAGATAGATTTTGAACCGCATCCTCATTTTCCTTTGTAATTTCATTGCACCCTATCGGATCCGTGTCATTCAACGTATGATTTCTATCATGTCGAACTGGATACAAATCTTTGATGACGCACCCGTTCGTGAGATCGCGAAAGGGACGCTTCTGTTTCGTCGGGAAGACCCCGTGAAGTCGATGTATCTGGTCCAATCCGGGACAATTGCATTGGAACGTCCACTGGCAGATGGTGCGCCGCTGACGCTTCATATCGCGACTGCTGGCGCAGCTGTGGCCGAAGCATCCCTGTTCGCCAAAACCTATCATTGCGATGCCGTTGTGCGAACAGTCACAACAGTCGCGGTTCTGCCGAGGTCCAAATTCCTTTCTGCTCTCGAGGATCGGCCCAATGCAGCTCTGAGTCTCATTGAGACCCATGCAAAAGAAGTTCAGGCGCAGCGCACGCGGATAGAAATCCTGAGATTGCGACGCGTCGCAGATCGGCTGGACGCGTGGATCGATTTGTATGGTGAACCGTCAAAAGGCAAATGGATTACCGTAGCCGACCAGATCGGCGTCTCATCTCCGGCTCTGTATCGTGAACTGGCCCGCCGGAGAGCATAGCACCCAAGGACCGCTTCGACGCAACGACCATAACGTCTATTCGATGCCAATATCCACTTTTCGTATCCGTGGCCAATGCGGGTGATAATCATCAATGACAATCGGATGACTATGAGTTCGCCCATCCTGCACATGCGGGTGCTTTTTCGGCAGATCGTCGTGCGAGTGTGTTACTGGTCCGCCGCTTTCCCGCGGTCAGAGAGCAATCCCGCAGACCACACCGGCACCCGCAAGCAGGCATGGGAAAGGACGAACTGGGCGGCGTAAACGGCGGGACATTCCTCTGCATGGGAAGAGCGCTTGAGCAAGCGTCACGACGGAGTCAGCACGTTGGAATACCCGATACCTATGATGAACCACCCCACCAAGAGCGTTCTCCATTGCCTCTCGCAAACCAGCGTCGTCAACGACAGCGCTAATAGAGCAGCTACCAAAAACAGTGCGCCGCCGATCATCACCGAGCGGTCGGGCCGGTTGTCCAGCTGCCGAGGTAGCAGAAGTGCGGCTAGCATTGATCCGCCGCCGAAAGCGCCGAGGGTTATGGCAACTTGGAGGGCGCCAAGGCCAAGGTCAGAGCGGACGAGAACGACTGTGTTCATTAGCACCATTGCAACTGCCGCTGCGGCGGCGAAGTTT
>JBGCDG010000020.1:0-55876 GCA_045105195.1 Roseobacter sp.
TCAAAGACCACCCAAACGCCCATCATTGCTGCAAATCCAACGACCGTCGGTAAAATAACTTTCGCCATTCTGGCTCTCCTTTCCAGGCAACCCACTGGGGCTGCGGTGTGTGCCGCGAGGACCTTATCTCCGCGATCTGGAAAAGAGATGGAGGCGATGTTTTGACACAAAAAGCCCCCAAACCGTCACGTCGTTTCACCGCTGCGCGACCGGTCTGTAACAGATCCTACTGTTGCAGCCCTTCAAGATAGGCCACCAGATCCACCACTGCGGGTGACGTCAGAATGGGCTGACCGGTCTCTGCGCGCAGCGACAAATCCTCCCCCAGAAAGAAATCACCATAGATCGGCATGGGCGAGCCGTGACTGACCAACGGGTCACGCCCGTCGATGCGCATCACCACGCGGGTCATCGGGAAAGTGCCGGCGTTACGTGCAGCTAGACGCGTCAGATCAGGCGGCTGCAAAACCAGCGCGGGTGCCATAGGGCCGTTGCCAGTAGCCTCCGCTCCGTGACACGTTGCACAATGGCGCGCATAGATCTGAGCGCCGGTGTCCGCATCCTGCGCAAATGACGACTGGGCTGCAATCACGCCCGCTAGGATCAAAGTCGAGTAACGTCTCATCGATACCTCCTGTTTTACCCCACGCATAGAATTTATCAGAGTTAATAAATGCGCACCCTGATTTCGATCAACCCGGCGTGCACTTGCGATCAAAGGCTTGCGCGTTGGCTGGAATTGGGCAGAATTATCGGATGCGTGTTCTAGTTTTAGCCTGTCTTGTTTTGCTGACGTCTTGCGGTCGCCCAATGACTGACAACGAGGTTGCCTTCGTGCAGATGCTGCATGGCGACACGCTGGACACCCATAAAATTCGCATTGTCGAAGGTGCGCCAACCCGCGCGGTCACATTCAAGCGCAAAGCGCGCCCCCGCACGACCTGCCGACAACGTATTTTGCCGCCCCCCAAGACTGAGACTGTGACGTCTAAACCGGCAGCTGTCGCGCTTTATAATACCATTTTGTTCGACAAGGACTGGTATCTGGACGATTATATGCCCGAATATCCAGATCAGATCAGTCTGGTCGCGGCCATGCTCTTTGCGCATGAGCTGACCCATGCCTGGCAATGGCAGAACCGGCGCGAGACGGGTTATACTCCTTGGCGCGCGGCATTCGAACATGGCGGCAGCAGCGATCCGTATCTTTTTGAATTGGACGAAACCCCGAAATTCGGTGACTTTGGATATGAACAGCAAGGTGCAATCGTGGAGGAGTACATTTGCTGTCGCGCGCTTGATCCAACCGCGCCCCGGACCGAACGGCTACATAACATGCTGTTAGAGGTGATGCCCGTTCAACCCTTACCGAAGGGCCGTGTGCATTCGGTCGGATTGCCTTGGGCTGACGCAAAAATTGACGGCATCTGCCGATAATCAGGGACGTTGCGACGCCTCTAGAAAAGCCAGTAAGGCTGCCTGCGGTGAGGGTACTTTGGTACGGCCATCTTCCGTTTTCACGGCTTTAGATTTTTGGGATGTCAGATGCGAAAAAGGCCGCATCATACGCCCGCGTTGGCGCCCATTGGCATAGGCATCGAGAATGACAAGCACTTCCCCACGCGGAAAAATGCCGCCCTCTTCACGCGCGAGAACTGTCAAATCCGAAGGCGTGCGGCTCAACCCTTCAACACCGGCGCCGCCGCCCCCACGCAAATTCTGCCCGTGGCAAATTGCGCAATGCTCCGCATAAAGTGCTGCGCCTCGCGTAACGGACCGGTCCCCACCACAACCCGTAAGAGCAACACAGAAAGCCACTGCGACAGCAACGCGATTTATCATGAAGACCTCCGTTCAACACGTCTACCTGAAGTCATAACCGAATAACCTTGCCGATCCGGTAACGCCTCGCCATGGTGTGCGTGAAACCCACACAACCGAGGTGACCCGTGGCGCAACACGCTTTGATCATGCTGCTTGCAGGGCTGGGCATTCCGGTTCTTGCCGCGCTCAACTCTGCTCTTGGCGTCCGCATCGGGTCGCCTGCGGCGGCAGCTACAGTCCTTTTTGTAGTTGCTTTTTCGTGCTGTTTGATCGTGATGTTGATCACTGGGCCTGCTGCTTTGACACGGCTCGCAACAGCCCCGAAACATCTTCTTTTTGCGGGCACTCTCGTTGCTTTTTACGTACTGAGCATCACCTACATCGCGCCGAGCTTTGGTGTCGGAAATGCGGTTTTCCTGGTTCTTCTGGGTCAGCTTGTCAGCGCGGCGCTCATTGATCATTTCGGGCTGTTTGGCGCGCGTGTCAGCCCACTGAATACGACACGTGCGCTGGGTATCGCCGTGATGGCGACCGGTGTGTTTCTTACTCAGAAAGCTTAGGGCCTGCTGCCAATTCCAGCATTCTTGCCCAGAGACGCGGTTCAATTTCAACCGCTTCAGCTAGCTTTCGCGATTGCCCAGGCAGCCTTGCGCCGGGGTCAACCGTGGCAGCCTGCGCAAGTGAATGAAGCTTTTCGTAAAAGGCATCCGCCTGCACAGGGTCGATCAGAATGTAGTATTGGCCCAGATCATGCGGCGCACCACCTGGGGACTTCAGCGGTTTGACATCGCATGACAAGCGCGAGCCCGTCATCCCAGCGGCGAGGATTTCCGCCATGAGACCAAACCCCCACCCCTTGTAGTCCCCGATTGAAACCAATGAGCCTTGCAAAGCAGCTTCTGGATCTGTTGTGGGTTTGCCATGAACATCGAGCGCCCAGCCCAAGGGGATCTCCTGACCAAGCGCTTTGGCCATGGTGATCTTGCCCAGTGCGACCGTCGTTGTGGATTGATCAAACTGCAGCGCAATGCCGCCCTCTCCGTCTGGGACAGAAAAGGCGATAGGGTTCGTGCCGATCACACGGCTCTTTCCGCCGGGAGCGGCAACGATGGGTGACGCGTTGGTAAAACCGATCCCAATACAGCCCGCAGAGGCAATCTGTTCGGTAAAATATCCAAGCGACGTGCAGGTATGTGCATGCCCGACAGCCAGCGTTGCAGTTCCAAATTGCGCTGCCGCTTCTAGCGCCAGGTGCAATCCGCATTTGAACGCCGGTTGCGCAAACCCAAAGCCTGCATCAACATCAACGACAGCAGGACGGGGTTGCGTAACTTTGGGTGTAACGCTCCCGTTGACCCGTCCGGTTTCCAACTGCAGGCAGTAGCTTTCGACATAGTAAAGCCCGCAAATCTTGTTGCCGTACCCTTCCGCGATACGCACGGCGCGCGCGACGTCCCCAGCGACAGACGAGGTTGCTCCGTACGCGGCAAGCGCCTGCTGCGTGACGTCCTCAATTTCGTCGAGCGAATGAAACGGCATCTCTCGTCCTTTTCGTCTGAGCGTTACAGCCTGTCAAAAGCAGTTGGCGTCTAGAAAGGTTATAGGGGCAAGATCTTCCCGACATCCAGCCTGATCTGACGGTCCATGCGCGCGGCGAGTTCTAGATTGTGCGTGGCAATCAATGCCGAAAGCCCCGTTGCGCGCACCAGTTCCATCAATGTGCCGAAGACCTGATCGGAGGTTGCCGGATCCAGATTTCCCGTCGGCTCGTCCGCCAGCAAAACGCGTGGTTCATTCGCCAGCGCCCGACAAAAAGCCACACGCTGTTGTTCGCCTCCAGACAAGGCAGCCGGGCGGTGGCCCGCACGATCCGCCACACCTACTGTATCAAGCAGCGAAAGCGCACGTTTCTGCGCCTCGGCGCGCGGTGTTCCGTTTGCGCGCTGCGGCAGGGCGATGTTCTCGGCAGCGGTAAACTCGGGAAGCAGATGGTGGAACTGATAAATGAACCCAATGTCTTCGCGACGCGCAGCTGTCCGACGCGCGTCACTCAAGCCATCCATCGCCTGCCCGCCGATTTCAACGGCGCCTGCGTCGGGCGCATCCAGCAGTCCAGCGATATGCAAAAGCGTGGACTTTCCTGCGCCTGAAGGCGCCACCAGCGCGACAACCTCTCCAGAAGCCACCTCAAGATCTAGGTTGCGCAACACAACCACCTCGTTCGGCTGGCCAGGGTTGTAGGATTTATCAATCCCACGCAAAGCCAATGCTGGTTTACTCATACCGTAACGCCTCAACCGGGTTCATGCGTGCAGCACGCCGAGCAGGAAAGTACGTTACGACAAACGACAGCCCCAAAGAGAGCGCGACCGCCGACAGCACGTCATCAAGGTGTAACTCAGCCGGCAACGCATAAATCCCCCGGATGCTCGGATCCCAAACCCCGCCGCCCATCACCACATTTACGAACGAAAAGATAGGATCGATATAGAGCGCGAAAAGACAGCCTAAAACAACACCGCAGGCCGTGCCAATAATGCCTGTAAATGCACCACAGATGAAAAACACCCGCAGGACGGACCCTTCACTCAGGCCAATGGTGCGCAAAATACCGATATCGCGTCCCTTGTTTTTCACCAACATGATAAGGCCAGAGACAATGTTCATCGCGGCGATCAGCACGAGGATCGACAGAATGATAAACATGACATTGTCCTCTACTTCCAGCGCGCGTAAGAATCCCCCGGAAGCATCCTGCCACGTCCAGATCTGTCCACGTTCCCCGGCAGCCTGCAACAAGGGAAGGCGCAGATCATCGATGGCCTCCGGCTTTTCCACCATGACCTCAAGTTCATCCGCCAAACCATCGCGATTAAAGTAACTCTGCGCTTCTGTAAAAGGCAGGTAAGCGCGCGTCTGGTCGATATCATAGCGTCCTGCAGAGAAGATATAGGTCACCTCATATGCGTTGACGCGAGGCGAGGTGCCAAAGGCGGTTTTGACGCCATCCGGTGAGATCAGCCGAATTCGATCTCCAATGCCGGCTCCCAGCGTGCGCGCCACGCCGGCCCCCAAAGCCACGCCGTCGCTAAAGCGCGCAATATCGCCACGCCCAGTATTAGGATCGGCGATGCGCTGCAGGCTGATCAGGTTTTCTAGCGCGATCCCAAGGACTTCAACGCCGGCGTTACGCCCTTTGTGTGCAGCCATAACCTGACCACGCACCAAAGGCGCGACGCGCGTCACACCGGGCACAGCCGCAACACGTGCTGTCATCTCGTTGTAGTCGCTGATACTGCGTTCGATCTGCCCTGTCTCAGAGACGGTTCCGATGGTGTAGACAGTCACATGCGCATTTGCACCGAGTATCGTATCCACGAATTCCGCTCGAAAACCGGACCGGACAGCGAGGGTCGCAATCAGTGCGAAAACTGCAAGTGTAATTCCGATGAGGCTGATCCACGTCATCGTGCTCACGCCGCCTTCTGCACGACGCGCCCGAAGATAGCGCCACGCAATCATCCATTCAAACGGGGCAAAAGGCGGGGGCGTTTTTGCCATGCGGCATCCTTGTCACTCGATCACTCGATTGCGCGCAACCTGCGGCTTTGAACAGCAGGCGTCAAGCAGCCTGTTGTGGCTTGCGCCCCCACGCGCCACACAACGCCACGCACATGTTCACCGCCGCAACTGTCACCAAAAACCCAAAAAAGGCAAAGAGCGCGCCAGCAAAGGACAAGGGCAAGGCGGGACGAAAAGCTGCGAATGCGCCTGTCGCAATCTCACGGTCCGTCAGACGCGCGGCGAAATAGGCGCGCATAAACGGTCCGTGCCCCTCCAACAGCGCCAGATCGGCCCGCAAACGGGTATGACGTGCGAACGTTCTTTGCATATCGAGACGCCGTGCATCTACAAAAGCCGTACCCCGCATTTGTGCAAGCGCTGCACTGCGGGTCATCCCCTGCGCTGCAGCGGAATGATCAAAATCCGCAACAACCTTATCCAACGCCGCGACCGCACCGCCAAGCCGTTGCAGATACTGCTGGGAATAGGCCGGGAATTGCGCCGCAACAAGCGCGCCACAAAGTCCCAAGGCCAGAACAATCGTTCGAAGGATCATCGCCTTCTCCTGCACACCCCCCAGGGTAGCACAGCATGCAGTTTAGCAGATGCGTTCGTTTTGGCAAAGCATCAGAAACAAGAGCTATCTCAGTGTGCCGTTTGCGTGATGGGCGGCGTAGATCCTTACCAGTTTTTCCACCGCTTCTTCTGGCGAAACTTCAGCGCTGACACCAGATTTACGACTGGTCAATTCCACCACGCCGTTTTTGAGTCCGCGCGGACCAACCGTTATCCGCCAAGGCAGACCGATCAAATCCATCGTCGCGAATTTACCGCCTGCCCGCTCCTTGCGATCATCATAAAGCGGGTCCAAACCAACGGCTTTCAGAGCCGCATATAGCGCGTCACAGGCTTGGTCGGCTTCCTCATCGCCTTGCTTAAGGTTAACGATCCCACAATGGAACGGTGTCACACCTTCGGGCCAGACAATGCCTTTGTCGTCGTGACAGGCTTCGATAATCGCGCCCACCAACCGGCTCACACCGATGCCGTGGCTGCCCATATGCACAGGCACAGGCTTGCCGTCTGGGCCTTGCACTGTTGCCCCCATGGCCTCAGAATATTTGGTGCCGAAATAGAAGATCTGGCCAACTTCGATACCACGTGCTGTCCGGCGGCGTTCTGTAGGGATCTGATCAAACTGCTCAGCTTCGTGGGTCTCATCCGTGCGGGCATAGAGGTTCGTGAATTCTTCCATGATCGATTGGCATTGGGCAACATCATCATAGTCAATGTCCCGGTCTCCGAACGTCAGATCGGTCACTGCGCTGTCGTAGAATACCTCCGACTCGCCAGTTTCAGCGAGCACAAGGAATTCATGCGTATCATCACCGCCAATAGGACCGCTGTCTGCGCGCATCGGAATAGCTTGCAGCCCCATGCGCTCGTACGTGCGCAGATAGCTGACAAGGTGGCGATTATATGCATGCAACGCATCCTCTTTCGTCAAATCAAAGTTATAGCCATCTTTCATAAAGAATTCCCGACCACGCATGACGCCAAATCGCGGGCGCATTTCATCACGGAACTTCCACTGGATATGATAAAGCGTCATCGGCAGATCCTTGTAGCTGCCGACATGCGCGCGAAAAATATCCGTAATCATCTCTTCGTTTGTGGGCCCGTACAGCATGTCCCGATCCTGACGGTCGCGAATGCGCAGCATTTCAGGGCCGTACGCATCATAACGCCCGCTCTCACGCCAAAGATCCGCCGATTGTAGAGTCGGCATCAGCATGGGAATATGCCCGGCGCGGATTTGCTCTTCGTGCACGATGTTTTCGAGTTTGCGTAACACCTTAAAACCCATGGGAAGCCAGGAATAAATACCTGCAGCATTTTGCTTGATCATGCCTGCCCGCAGCATCAACCTGTGGCTTACGATCTGAGCCTCCGCCGGATTTTCGCGCAGAACGGGCATAAAATAACGGGTCAGGCGCATAGCGGATCCTCTTTTCTGGTGTTCTGCAACTGATTAGGCCAAACCACCGCGTGCCGCAATCAGCAAACCTCTCCGATCGGCATATCCAGCAGTCGGCGCACACGCGCCAAGAGGTGAAGATGCCTTTGACATTGGCTGTTTTATCCTTTTCCCTGCGCCAATCTGCAGCAGCGGATCCCGCCGGCGCCCCTTGCAACGCCCTGCCTGATGCGCAATGTGAAACAACAAACGCAGGAGAGACCTATGGCGCTGCCCATGCGCGCACAGATTACGTATTGGGGGATCGCAATGGCGATCTTTTTAATCCTGTTGTGGTCGATCGGCAATGTGCTGCTGCCTTTTGTCATCGGCGGTGCGATCGCGTATTTTTTGGATCCAGTTGCAGATCGACTGGAAAACATCGGCCTCAGTCGCATCGCGGCAACCAGTGTCATCACGCTCTCTGGCGTTTTGATTTTTGTCGTTCTGGCGCTGGCTGTCGTGCCAACGCTCATCAAGCAAGCGTTGCAGCTGGTGAACGTTGCACCGGAATATGCGCGCAACATCGGCGCGTTTCTAACCGAACGCTTTCCCACTTTGCTCAACGAAGACTCCGCGTTGCGCCAATCGCTGGACGCTCTTGGACAGACCATCCAAAGCCGTGGTGCCGAACTGCTTCAAACGGCGGTGACCTCGGCGCTGTCCTTCGTCAATGTGATCGTGCTGTTGGTGATCACGCCGGTTGTCGCGGTTTACCTTCTGCTCGACTGGGACAACATGATCGCTAAAATCGACAGCTTGCTGCCGCGCGACCACGCCCCGACCATTCGCATGCTCGCGTCGGATATTGATGCAACGCTAGCGGCCTTTATTCGCGGCATGGGTACCGTCTGCCTGATCCTCGGATCTTACTATGCCATCGCTTTGATGCTTGCTGGCTTGCAGTTCGGTCTTGTAGTCGGTTTCATTGCCGGCCTGGTCACGTTCATCCCATATCTGGGCGCGCTGATCGGTGGTGCACTGGCCATTGGGCTGGCGCTTTTCCAGTTTTGGGGCGACTGGCTTTCGGTGGGGATTGTTGCTGCGATCTTTGCCGTTGGACAAGTCTTGGAAGGCAATGTCATCACGCCCAAGCTGGTCGGCAATTCGGTCGGCCTGCATCCGGTTTGGTTGCTGCTTGCACTTTCTGTTTTCGGCGCAATTTTTGGCTTCGTCGGCATGCTAATCGCCGTCCCAGTCGCCGCTGCCTTGGGCGTCATTGCCCGCTTTGGTGTAAAAAAGTACCGCAACTCCCTCCTCTATCGCGGCATGTCAGATCCAGGCGCACGCTAATATGCCCGAGCAACTCAGCTTTCAATTGCCAAGCGTCACCGCGCTGGGACGCGCGGATTTTCTAGTTGCCCCCTCGAACGCTATTGCGGTCGCAATGATCGAAAACTGGCATGACTGGACCAGTCGCAAACTCGTTCTGTGCGGACCAGAAGGCGCAGGTAAAACGCACCTTACGCATGTTTGGGCCAGCCAAAGTGGCGCAGAGATTGTATCGGCCAAAGCGCTCAAGGACGCAGGCATTCCCGCACTGGCGCATAGGTGTATCGCGGTCGAGGACATTTCGGATATTGCCGGGGACCTGGCAGCGCAAACCGCACTGTTTCACCTTCACAATCTGGTTCTCGCCGAAGGCCACACGCTTTTGATGACGGGAACAGGCGCACCCGCGCATTGGGGGCTCGACCTGCCCGATCTGGCCAGCCGCATCATCGGAACGCAGGCTGTGATCATAGACGCGCCAGATGATGCTTTGTTGTCCGCTGTCATCGCAAAGCTGCTGGCAGATCGCCAATTGACGCCCAAAGCAGACCTAATCCCCTACCTGACTTCTCGCATCGACAGATCATTTTCCGCCGCACGCGACATCGTGGCGCAACTCGACACAGCGTCCTTGTCGTTAAAACGCGCAATGACGCGGCAACTCGCAGCTTCAGTGCTGGACAAGCAGAAGACTGCTGCGCGATAGTTGTCACTCTGCCGTTACATACTGCGCGCACAAGAGTTCCATGACACACGCTGATTTTCTCGCCTCCGATTTTCCCGATCCGACCGAACTGCCGGACTTCGACGCAAGTGGTCCTGCGCGGTTCTTCAATCGCGAGCTGAGCTGGCTTGGTTTTAACTGGCGCGTTCTAGAAGAGGCCGAGAATAAGCGTGTCCCACTTTTGGAACGGTTGCGGTTTTTGTCCATCTCGGCCACCAACCTGGATGAATTCTACACTGTGCGCGTGGCGGGTCTGCGTGAACTTGCAATGGCAGGTAACACGACGCCTGCTGCAGATGGACTCAGCCCGGCAGAACAACTTGTTCTGATCGATGAAAACGCCCGCAGGCTGATGGAGACACAGCAACAGGTTCTCGTCGCTTTGCTCAAGGAACTGGAAGCGGAAAATATCTCCGTTCTGGGGCGCAATGACTTGAACAGCGCGGAGAAAAAATATCTGGAAGACGTGTTTCTTACACAGGTTTTTGCCGTTCTGTCGCCATTGGCCATCGACCCCGCACACCCCTTCCCCTTTATCCCAAACACCGGTTATGTTCTGGCGATTCAACTGCAACGCACCAAGGACAAGCGTCCCTTGCAGGCCCTGCTGCCGGTGCCAGGTCAGATCGAACGCTTCATTTCCCTGCCTGCCGAGGACGGCACCCACCGTTTTCTACCGCTCGAAGAACTGCTGGTGATGAACATCTCGCAGTTGTTTCCAGGCTACGCGTTGAAATCGCACTTCGAATTCCGTGTCTTGCGCGACAGTGATCTGGAAGTCGAGGAAGAAGCCGAGGACTTAGTGCGCGAATTCGAAGTCGCGCTGAAACGCAGGCGGCGTGGTGAGGTCGTCCGCATGACCCATTCTGCCGGTGCTCCGCAACAACTCAAAGCGCTCATCATGGACGAACTGGGGGTCGACCAAGACGAGGTCATCCAGCTCAACGGCATGATCGGCATGGCAGATCTGAAAGAGCTGGTTCTTGATGCCCGGCCCGATCTGTTGTGGCCCAACTTCACGCCCCGCGTACCCGAACGGGTAACTGACTACGAGGGCAATATGTTGGCCTCTATCCGTAACAAGGATATGCTGCTGCATCATCCTTATGAAACCTTCGACATGGTCGTTCGGTTCCTGCAACAGGCAGCACGGGATCCGAAGGTTGTGGCGATCAAACAAACGCTCTACCGCACCTCGCGCGACAGTCCCATCGTCGAAGCATTGTGTGAAGCAGCCGAGGACGGTAAATCAGTCACGGCACTGGTCGAACTCAAGGCGCGCTTTGACGAGGCCGCAAACATCCGGCAATCGCGCCGGTTGGAACGCGCAGGCGCCCATGTGGTCTACGGGTTCATCGATCTGAAAACGCATGCTAAAATTTCGACAATCGTTCGCCGCGAAGGCAATCAACTGGTCACTTACACGCACTATGGCACGGGCAACTACCACCCAATCACAGCCCGGATCTATACCGATCTGTCGTTCTTTACCTGCGATACGGAACTAGGCCGGGATGCCACCAAGATTTTCAACTACCTGTCCGGCTACGCCCAACCAGAAAAACTGGACAACCTGGCGATCTCGCCGATCACGCTGAAACCGCGTTTGCTCGAACTGATCGCAGCAGAAGCCGATCACGCCCAGCAAGGCAAACCTGCAGCCATTTGGGCCAAAATGAATTCGCTCATCGACAGCGAAGTCATTGATGCGCTCTATGCTGCGAGCGCGGCAGGGGTCAAAATCAGCCTCGTAATCCGCGGCATCTGCGGATTGCGGCCAGGCGTTAAAGGGCTCAGCGAGAACATTCGGATCAAATCTATCGTGGGTAGGTTTCTGGAGCATTCGCGCATTGTCTGCTTTGGCAATGGCGCGGGCTTGCCGCATAAGAAAGCACGGGTTTTCATCTCATCCGCCGATTGGATGGGGCGCAACCTGAATCGTCGCGTTGAAACGCTGATCGAAATCCAGAATGCGACCGTCAAGGCGCAGATTGTCAGTCAGATCATGGCCGCAAACCTCGCCGATGTCGCGCAAAGCTGGGTTATGTTGCCGGATGGCACCTTTGACAGACCGCCCGTGCCAGATGGCACCTTTGCGTTTAACTGCCATCGTTTCTTCATGGAAAACCCCTCTCTGTCGGGGCGCGGCTCTGCGGGTGCATCGGATGTTCCAAAGCTGACCCACACGGAAGACTAGCGCTCCCAAAACTGGCTTTTGGCACAACAGATGCATTGACCCCTGAGATGTTTTTGCACAGGGTGCACCGAAACTATCGCGGCATGTTTATGAACGAAGCGCCTCAATCGACCAAAGAAACACCTCACGGCGCCTCCGACTCAAACCTGTTCGGACAGCCGCTGTTCCAGGACCCGAGCGCGCGGGCTTTGTCGCGTGTCGGGGTCGTTGATGTAGGTTCAAACTCCGTCCGGTTGGTGGTTTTCGATGGCGCCGCCCGAAGTCCCGCGTATTTCTACAACGAAAAGATCTTATGCGCTCTAGGCGCAGGGTTGTCGCAAACCGGCGTGCTCAATCCGGCAGGGCGGAAAAGGGCACTCAGCGCGCTGCGCCGCTTTCAACACCTTGCACAAGGCATGGGACTGCCAAACCTGACAGTTGTGGCCACCGCCGCCGTGCGCGATGCCGAAGATGGTCCCGAATTCTGCGCAGAAGTGCAGCGCGAAACCGGGTTGCGCATCTGGGTCATCGACGGTGAAGAGGAGGCCCGCCTATCCGCTCAGGGCGTCCTTTTGGGGTGGCCCGGGTCTTATGGTCTGGTCTGCGACATCGGCGGGTCATCCATGGAATTGGCCGAAATTTCCGAGGGCCGCGTCGGTCGCCGTGTGACCTCATCACTTGGCCCTTTGAAGCTGCGCGAAGTCAAAGGCGGCAAAAAGGGTCGACAGACGCACATCAAAACGGTCATGACCGAACTACGTGATGCGATGGGCCCACAGCGCGATCGGCTCTTTTTGGTAGGAGGCTCTTGGCGCGCGATCGCACGGATCGACATGCTCCGTCGCGATTATCCGCTCCAAGTATTGCACGAATATCGAATGACTGCCCGCTCTGTGACGGCCACTGCAAAATTCATTAAAAACAATGACTTGGACGAAATACGCAGCGCCTGTGGTATTTCCAGCGCACGGATGAGCCTTGTGCCCTTTGCCGCTGAAGTCCTCAAGCGCCTAGTCTCTACGTTCAAGCCCAAGGATATTGCGATCTCGAGCTATGGGATACGCGAAGGGATGCTGTATGAGCAGATGCCGCAAAGGCTGCGTGATCGTGACCCACTGATCGAAGCCTGCCGTTTTGCAGAAGCTAAAGACGCCCGACTTCCTGGCTTTGGCAAGTCTCTGTTCAATGTCATCCTGCCCTTGTTCAAGTCGCTTCCAGAGACCCGACTGAGATTGGTCAAGGCGGCCTGTCTTTTGCATGATGTCAGCTGGCGCGCGCACCCCGATTACCGTGCCGAAACCTGTTTTGACAATGCGACGCGGGCAAACCTGGGTGGCTTGAAACATTCAGAGCGCGTGTTTCTAGGGCTCGCGCTGCTGCACCGGTATTCTAACAACCGCGATGGGACGCGCATCGCAGGTCTCGTAGATCTGATCGACGAAAACGAACTGCACGAAGCAGAAATCCTCGGAAAGGCCATGCGCTTCGGTGCTATGTTGTGGATGACGCGGGAAGCAGAGCCAGGTGCTTTGCTTTGGTTTCCAAAGAAAAAGCTCCTGCAATTGCGGTTGACGCCCAACATGGTCCCGCTGTTCGGAGAGGTGGCTGAAGCGCGTTTTATGTCGCTTGCCGGATCTCTCAATGCCACAGTCGAAATCAAGAAAAAACGTTAGAGTTCAATTTGCGGCATGGGTTCAGGCATCGGGATCGGAACCGCTTTTTCACTATTCTGCGGTTTGCGACGCATGATGATGTCGCCATTTTCAAGGATTTCTGGCGTTTCATACATTGACCAATCCTTGACCTCGTCCATGAGTCCCATCATCGCAGGGCCCATCTGCTCAAGAAAATCCTGCATATCCTGCCAGGCAGGCTCCATGTCCTGAAACAGGTTTTCCAGGAATTGCTGCGTGCTGCGCTCCCAAAACGAGCCCGCGTCGTCGTCTTGGGCAAAAAGAGGGTGCCCGAGACACACACTGATAAAAATGGCAACGAAAATCCGTCTCATAGAAATACCTTATGCGGTTTGCGTCGATTCTGACAGGTCAGATCGCCAGATCAATGGACACCGGAAAATGATCTGAAGCACGCACCAAAGCGTCACGCAGTTCCGGATCGCCCCAGCATGCGGGATCATCAAGAGGATGCCATATCCGCCACTTAGGGTTATGCGCTCGCACATCCTTAGACACCATAATGTAGTCCAGTAGCGCTTGAAAAAACCGCTTTTCTGTGTGAATCCAGAACCGCGAAGTTGTTGGCACAGCACCAAAACGATGCGTCAATGCGCGCGCAGCATGCGGATCAAAGAGCTTTGGTTGTTTTTCTGATCCCAAAACAATCTCCACCGAAGAGCGGCCAAAGAGATCTTCAAATGTATCAAGACCCGGACCATCGTTGAGATCACCCATCACCATCAGAGCCGCGCCGTCAGCGAGTATCTGATCGACCCGGGCGCGCAACCAGATCGCTTGTGCCAATTGTTTGCGCCGGTTCGCAATACTGATCCGCTTCATATCATCAGGTGTCTCGGCACCACGCGGGGCTTTGGACTTCAAATGCGCACCGATCATGTTGAACTGGAAGCCCTTACGCGTCTGTACCCGCAATTCCAAGGGCGGTTTTGAAAACCGCACCTCATCCCGCGTCGCATCAACATCCAGATCAATGGAAAAAACTCCATCAAAGCGTGGGGCTTCGGTCGTACCTGACCTTGGCGCGTGCGTGACGTGAAGCGCGTCAGGGTCATAAAGCAGCGCTATTTCCTGCTTTGTGTCATTTACAAACCCCGTGATTGCAGTGCGCGTACGCAAACCAAACGCCTTGGCAAACCCTTCCAGGGCCGCGACTGAATTGCGTTTTTCGCTGCTGTCTGGCGCTTCGATCACCATCACGGCATCCGCATCAAGCTTGGTGAACACATGCCCAAGCGCATCTGCTTGTTCTTTACGGGTCACACCATAGCGCCCCGACCGTTTTGCATCGCGTATCAAACAATCAGTCTCATCAAAAAGGCCGTTGAACCATTCGACGTTATACGTTGCAATGCGCATTATCCGCGCAAAACCTCAATCTCTTCGAAGGCGCTGTTGATATCGGCCATGCGTTTTTGCGCCAAGAGCAACGCCTCCTCGGGCACCCCCCGCGCGATCATGGCATCTGGATGGTTTTCACGGACGAGTTTACGAAACACTGACCGAATTTCAGAAAACGCCATATCTGACGTCACTCCCAAAACCGTATAGGGGTCCTGTGGTGCATCAGGGGCAAAACGCATGCGCAGCGCGCTGAATTCCGACGACGGCACATCAAAAATGCGCGTCACCTCTTCAAGAAATGCATTTTCATTTGGGTGGTAAAACCCATCTGCCATCGCGATATGAAACAGACCTTCGAGCAGATCGCGCAATGTGTCGGGGTGGCCTTTGAACATAGATCGGATGCGGCGGGCATATTCCTCAAACCCCGCAGCGTCTTGCCGCGCCAGATTAAAGACTTTGGCCGCGCCTGCTTCATCCTTCGCAGCGATCTGAAAAATTTCCCGAAATGCTGTGACCTCATCTCGCGTGACCTGACCATCAGCCTTGGCCATTTTCGCACCAAGGGCAATGACCGCGATGGTAAAGGCAACGGAACGCTCCGGTGGGCTACGCAATCGGTCGAACACCGCAGACAGACCTTCACCTGTGGCTAGCGCAGAAAGCGCGTCGGAAATGCGGGACCAAATGGACATGGTGCGATCATACCCTCTGCGGTGCGGCGTGTCAGGCCATGTTGCGCGTCAGTTCAGGATTTTCTGCATCAAAATTAAATCCAGCCACTGTTCTGATTTTCGCCCGACCTCTGGCATTCTGCCACTTTCGACAAAGCCTACCTTTTGATGGAACTTGAAGGCTTGATCATTTGCACCGCTAATTGCCGCAACCATAACATGGATAGCATCCTCTTTTGCAGCACGCTCGGCGTGCGCCATGAGGTTTTCGCCGATGGACCGTCCCTGCACTTCAGGCGATACGACAATACTCAATTCAACCGTTTGCGCATAGCCTGGTCCGCCGCGAAACGGGCCGAAGGTAACAAATCCAATAAGCTGCTCCTTATTGATGGCCACAAAGAACGCATTGACCCGCGTTGCAATCATCGCCTGGATGTCTGTTTTTCTTTTCTCAATTGTTGTGAAAGTCGCAAGTGTGTCCCGGATCATCCAGTTCCACAACTTTGCGATCTCTGGCGCGTCGGCCAGGGAGGCCGGGCGGATCAAGGCGCAATCATCCGCGCGCCATGCGGCGTTTCAAACTGCGCCTGAAGCTGGCTTGGACCTGTTTCAAAGACAACGCGATCATCTAGCATCAACGGTTCTATCATGACCTTCAAGGTGTCCGCCTGCGGGTGGTGCACAATCAGCCGCGTTAAGCGCACACCCGATTTTTCGAGCATATCCGCCGGATGTGTGCTCGTGTCCCACTGAATCAGCGCAGGGGCGCAGTTGTCGAACGGCAGCACTCCGTTATCAGGCACGGCCATACGCCATTTCAAAGCGCCGCGTTGCAACGCGACAGGTGCGCCCCATCCCGCCAAGCCTAGTGCCAAAGTGGTTTCCATGTTGTCTGTCCGGCAGATCCAATTGGTTAGCCGGGGCGCACCAGAAAAGCGATCCAAGTCGAACCAACGTGGCCGCGCTGGTTTTGGCGCTTCTGGATTGGACGCAATCGCTTCCAGATATAGCCCGTCTGACAACCCCAGCACTGCGTTATGGGTGAAGAAAACATCATGTGTCCCGCCAGGCTGCAAACGCACGCCAAGCGCGTTTTCGACATACTCCTGCGCCTCTTCCAGAGTCTCCCCCGCGATCGCAATATGATCGAACCAGATCACGCGCGCGCGTCGCCGATCAGCTTGAGGATATCCTGAGCCGCCTGCGGAATATTGGTCCCCGGACCAAAGATCGCTTTGACGCCCGCGTCATATAGATATTGATAGTCCTGTTGTGGAATAACACCGCCACAGATGACGAGTATGTCTTCTGCGCCGGCGTCTTTCAGGGCTTGCACCAACTGTGGCGCAAGCGTCTTGTGCCCAGCGGCTTGGCTGCTGATCCCGATGACATGGACATCATTGTCGACCGCATCTTGTGCTGCTTCATCCGGTGTCTGGAACAACGGCCCGACATCCACATCAAACCCGATATCGGCGAAAGCGGTCGCAATCACTTTTGCACCGCGATCATGACCGTCCTGCCCCATTTTGACGACCAGCATCCGCGGACGGCGCCCTTCGGTTTCCGCAAATTGCTCCACAGACTTTTGAATGGCGGCAAAGCCTTCGTCCCCTTCATAAGCGGCGCCATAAACACCAGCCAGAGTTTTTACTTCAGCGCGGTGCCGACCGAATATTTTCTCCATCGCGATACTGATCTCTCCCACTGTCGCGCGTGCGCGCGCCGCTTCCACGGCGGCTTCCAGTAAGTTGCCTCCCTCAGACGCGCGCCGACCAAGTTCCTCAAGCGCCGCCGCACAGGCAGCCGTGTCACGTGATCCACGCAGTTTTTCTAACCGAGCGATCTGGTTTTGACGGACAGCAGCATTGTCGATGTCCATAATATCAATCGGATCTTCCTTATCACGGCGGTATTTATTCACGCCCACGATCACTTCGGATCCCCGGTCAATATGCGCTTGCCGAGTGGCTGCCGCTTCTTCGATGCGCAACTTTGGCATGCCCGACGCCACAGCCTTTGTCATCCCCCCCATTTCTTCGACTTCTTCAATCAAATGCCAGGCCGCTTCGGCCAAATCGTGGGTGAGCTTTTCCACATAATAAGAACCCGCCAGCGGATCCACGACATTGGTCACGCCCGTTTCTTCCTGCAAAATCAGTTGCGTATTGCGTGCAATACGGCTGGAAAATTCGGTTGGCAGCGCAATTGCCTCGTCCAACGCATTGGTGTGCAAGGATTGCGTTCCACCAAGCACGGCGCTCATCGCTTCATAGGCTGTCCGCACCACATTGTTGTACGGATCCTGCTCTTGCAGGCTGACACCCGAGGTCTGACAATGGGTCCGCAGCATCGATGATTTCGGGTTCTTTGGGTTGAATTCTGACATGATGCGGGACCAAAGCAGGCGGGCCGCACGCAGTTTCGCCGCTTCCATGAAAAAATTCATACCAATGGCAAAAAAGAAGCTGAGCCGACCTGCAAACTTGTCCACATCCATCCCCCGGGCGATCGCCGCGCGAACGTATTCACGCCCGTCGGCCAACGTGAAGGCCAGCTCTTGCACGAGGTTCGCACCTGCCTCCTGCATATGATACCCAGAGATCGAAATCGAATTGAATTTTGGCATCTCGCTGGAGGTGTATTCAATGATGTCGGCGATGATGCGCATCGATGGTTCAGGCGGATAGACATAGGTGTTGCGCACCATGAATTCCTTGAGAATATCATTCTGGATCGTGCCTGAAAGCACAGATTTATCGTGCCCCTGTTCCTCACCGGCGACAATGAAACTTGCAAGGATCGGGATCACTGCACCGTTCATCGTCATGGAAACAGACACTTTGTCGAGCGGAATGCCGTCAAAGAGGATTTTCATGTCTTCGATACTGTCGATAGCAACACCGGCCTTGCCGACATCTCCTTCTACGCGGGCGTGATCACTGTCATAGCCGCGGTGCGTCGCCAGATCGAAGGCGACAGAGACACCTTGTTGTCCATTCGCGAGCGCTTGACGGTAAAATGCATTGGACTCTTCCGCTGTTGAGAAGCCGGCATATTGACGGATAGTCCAGGGGCGGCCTGCATACATCGTCGCCTTGACGCCCCGCGTATAAGGCGCTTCCCCCGGAATCGACCCTAGATGGTCAACTCCTTCAAGATCTTCGGGCGTGTAAAGAGGCTGTACCTCGATCCCTTCCAGGGTCTTCCATGTTAGATCGTCAAGCGCCCGCCCGCGCAATTCGCCTTCAGCCAGGGCGCGCCAATTGTCTTTCTTCGAGCTCATTGGATAGTCCTTTTTCAATACCTCCAAACGGCGGGGTTGACCCTGCTCTGTCTTGGAGACTGTCTTCTGTCAGTGTCGCTATGCCGTCGGCACCTGCGGTTAACCACATGATATCATCAGCATGGCGTTCTCGCAGCGCGGCATTTTCTTCGTTGGTGAAAGGGTTCCACCGCCCCATGCCAAATGGCAGTTCCACGGGCGCGCCGCCTTTTTCTTTCAGGATCCGGCGCAAATCTGGCAATGTTGGCGCCCGGTTCAGCCAGGCACGTTGCGTGTCAAATGGTGCGTCTAACTGCGCCCCGCGTGCCAAAAAGACGTCGGGTTGCCCCATAAACCTCTCAAATGGCAGTATCCGCAAAGGCACACCCGGCACAGCTTGGGCTATGTCGCTGATCACATCACGCCAACCGCGCGCATGCATCGCGATATCTCGCAAATCCGCTCTTTCGGGCACGTCGTGCCCCAATGCAATACCATGGCCAAGCACAGAGCTCCAATAGGTCTCAAGGCTGCGCGGGCTAAGGACCATGGCTGAAATACAACCATCAAAGGCCTTGGCAAACGTTGCCATACGCGCGCCAGCATCCGCATAAAGCCTTTTTGCAGAAATGTTGCCTCGCAGATCGCCGATCATGTTTTCGTCACTAACAATCAAAGACTGGACGCCGCGCTGTTGCGCCTGCTCCAGATACTGATCAATAGGCGATCGGACATCCGTGAACACAGCGTCGTCTTGGGTCGGATCAATGCCTGACGGTAACGTTCCGGAAAACACGCCACGCCGAGAGCGTTGTGGACCCCAATAGCCCACACCCTGCTCCGCCAGCGGGATGGCGTGGCGCTGCATATAGTATTGAAAACTCGTCGTTGCAGTGCGATGCGCACCCAGATGCAAGATCACGTCCATGACGCGGGTCGTCCATTTTTTCAACGCCGCCCCGGCCGGCACATGTCTCAGGGATGTCAACTGCATTACAGCAAACCCCTTGATGCAGCTTTAATGGTAAATTTGAGTGTTGCTGCCATCGCATCTTGTAAAAAGAGGTCTATATTGAACTCGACAGGAGAACACATGAAAACACTTCTACCCCTTGTTTTAGCGGCTTTTTTTGCTGCTCCCAGTCTCGCGGAAGAGCCTTCTTTGAAAGGGGCGGAAGACATCTTTGTTTCTATGAACGAAGTGGATTTGAACCAATTTAAGTGGAAAAAAAGACCAGTGGTGGTCTTTGCCGAATCCGAACTGGATCCTGCTTTCGTAGAACAGATGGCATTTTTACGGTCGCGTTCGGATGAGTTGCGCGCGCGTGATGTCGTCGTCATTACAGACACGGTACCAGAGCCTTTGTCGGATCTGCGCAGAAAACTGCGCCCGCGTGGATTTATGCTCGTCATTATCAACAAAGAAGGGACGGTTAACGTCCGCAAGCCCTTCCCGTGGGATGTGCGCGAAATCAGCCGAACCATCGACAAAATGCCTATCCGCAAACGCGAAATCCGTGATGGAAAGGCGCGCGCAGCAGGCGGATAATCCGCCTTGGGCAGGTGTCGCCACAGAGCCGTACTGCACATCATCCTGACTATTCGAACTCCATGATCACATCATCTACCGCAAGGCTGTCGCCCGCCTCGGCGTTGATTTTAGTGACGGTGCCTTTGCGCTCTGCACGCAGAATATTCTCCATCTTCATGGCCTCAATGGTGCACAGCGCCTGCCCTTCCTGGACTTCATCCCCAGCCGCAACATCGAGTTTCACAACCAGCCCCGGCATCGGGCAAAGCAGCATTTTCGATGTATCGGGTGGCAATTTCTCCGGCATTTTAAGGGCCAAAGCAGCTTGATGCGGCGTGCGCACATGCACCTTTATTTCAGAACCACGCGTTCGGATGCGAAAACCGCCGGAGATCTTGTTCACTTTGAGCACCAGCGGCGCGTCTGCGACAGTCATCTCGGCCAGTTGGTCCCCCGGCGTCCAGGCCCCAGAAACACGCAGGTCTGAACCATCATCGAATGTCACTGTCGCGCCGCCCGGGTCCGCATCGATCGCGAGATCATAGGACTGACCCTGAAGCTTTGCGTTCCACTGCGAACCAACTTTGCGTTCGTGATTGTCCATCCGCCCGGACACACGCGTGCGCCGAATTTCGGCCACCCGGTGCATCGCAGCACAGGCCGCCGCAATGCGGCGCAATTCGGCTTCCGGCAGCGCGACACCTTCGAAACCATCCGGGTATTCCTCAGCAATGAAGGCAGTCGTGATATCGCCAGATATGAACTTAGGATGATCCATAACCGCGGAGAGGAAGGGCAGATTATGCCCGATTCCTTCCACTTCGAAACTGTCCAGAGCAACACGCATTTGCTCGATCGCTTCGGCACGCGTTGGCGCCCAAGTGCACAGTTTTGCAATCATGGGGTCGTAATACATGCTGATTTCACCGCCCTCGTAGACGCCGGTGTCATTGCGCACCGCCATGTCGCCCGCCGCGGCATCTCCTTGCCAGGTGTTTTTCTCCAAAAGCGGTCCAGCGGCGACTTCTGCAGGTGGGCGGTAGCGCGTCAAACGACCGATCGACGGGAGAAACCCGCGATAAGGATCTTCGGCATAAAGACGGTTTTCAATGGCCCAGCCTGTGAGAGTCACATCATCCTGCGTGATGCTCAGTGCCTCTCCGCTCGCCACGTGGATCATCTGTTCGACGAGATCTACACCAGTGATCAACTCAGTAACCGGATGTTCTACCTGAAGCCGAGTGTTCATCTCGAGAAAATAAAACTTCTTCGTGCTATCGACGATAAACTCGACCGTGCCCGCGCTGGCATAGCCAACCGCCTTGGCAAGCGCCACGGCCTGCTCTCCCATCGCCGTGCGCGTTGCCTCATCAAGAAATGGGCTCGGCGCTTCTTCCACAACCTTCTGATTGCGGCGCTGGATCGAACATTCACGCTCGCCCAGGTAGATACCGTTGCCATGGCTGTCACACAGCACCTGAATTTCGATATGTCGGGGCTGCGTAACGAATTTTTCGATGAAAATCCGATCATCCCCAAAGGAATTGGCGGCTTCGTTTTTAGACGATTGGAAACCTTCGCGCGCTTCCGCGTCGCTCCAAGCGATCCGCATCCCCTTACCGCCACCGCCAGCCGACGCCTTAAGCATTACCGGATAGCCGATTTCGCGGGAAATTTTTACCGCCTCATCCGCATCCTCAATGAGCCCCATGTACCCCGGCACCGTACTGACGCCCGCCTCTTGCGCGATTTTCTTAGAGGTAATCTTGTCGCCCATCTTTTCGATCGCGCCTTTTGGCGGCCCGATGAATGCAACACCAATAGCGTCAAGCGCTTCGGCAAATTTCGCGTTCTCCGACAGGAAACCATACCCTGGATGCACCGCCTGAGCGCCTGATGCCTTGATCGCATCCATGACTTTATCAATGACGATGTAAGACTGGTTTGCGGGTGGCGGCCCGATGTGGATCGCTTCGTCGGCCATCTGCACATGCAGCGCCTGTTTGTCCGCGTCAGAGTAGATTGCAACGGTATCAATACCCATCTTGCGGGCCGTCTTGATCACACGGCAGGCAATTTCACCGCGGTTTGCGATCAGTATCTTGTCGAACATGGCATGTCTTTCCTTGGCAGGTCGGGTGTTGCTGGCGGCGTCGTCCGGGAACGACAAAAGCCACGCAGAAATGCTCCGCGTGGTTCATGATTACCTGTGTGATTGTATCGAAGGCGCTTAGTTACATTGGCTTGGTTTAAGCTGACAGATGAGCACGTTGGCTCCTGCCCCCAAGGCCGCGCCTTGTGCAAGGCTGCCACTGGTAAGCACCGCCGCACCGGCGCCAATTGCAGCTCCACCGACGGCCTGTTCTCCGATTGAGTCGCCACAGGCCGCAAGCCCGAGACACAGGAGTACAACTGAGATCTTCTTGAACTGCATGTTTTTCCACCTCTGTTGAGCTTTGTTTTTACACTCATCCTTGCGGGCTGGCCGCCTACTTCACAGGCGAACGAAATTGCGGCTCTTGAGTCTGGTTGGAAAAGGACGGGCAACATTTGCCGGGTAGAGCAGTGTTGCCCGTCAGGGGAAGGGGTACGAATAGTGTACACAAAGTTGTGGCGGGGATATTCGCCACCCTTTGCTCCTATTAAAGTACCCGCCTTAGTTGAAAAGCAAAGCGCAAAATTCAAGTACCCAGCCGCATGGGCCAAGTCCTGCCAAATACGTGGACTCGCTGGCGAAATCACGCCGATGCCCCTCCAAATGCTTCTGGAAAGGTTGTTCGCGCCACCCTTTCATCGATCACCAGTAGCGATTCATAGCTGGCCGGATCAAATGGATCTGTGGCGGGCAGTACCTCGCGGCCGAAAAACCAGGACAATCTGCCCGCGTCCAGATTACCTCGTTCGAATGGTTGATCGCCGAAATGCAACCAAAGCGCCTCGAAAAAGGCAGCGTCGGCACGCTTGTCCGCCGCCTTGCGATCCCTGAACCGCTCGCGCGCTATCAGAGGAGTAACCCCGCGTGGATTAAAACGGCGCAGCGTAAATTGAAAATCTGTGCCGTGAAGCCTCCCGGGGAAACCCTTGTGTTTCAACATGCTGAATACTTCTCTTGAATCAGTAAGGTAGATATTGGTTGCCTACCGGCACAGCGATGGTGCTTTTTCTCGCGACCGACAATGGGGCCGAAAGCAACCACAGGGCGAATAGCAAACGCGTAAGCGGCTTTGCTCAAACACAATGTCCGGCGGCTAGATGACACATAAGCAAGATGCGCTGCGCCCTGATCACACACGGCACAACGCTTGTCATATCCGCCAGAAGCAAACGAATGACATGAGGTAGAATGTTGAAAGGTCACCACTCTCCCTCCTGAACACAATCGCCTTCTGCGACATGGAACGCTTCGATGTATTGGGTTGCTTCCGGGTCCGCTTCACCGAAAACGACCAGCCTGTCCAGCAGGGCAATGACGACCACATCCGCGCTCAGATCAAATTCTACAAGATAAGGGAGCGCTACAGCCTGACACAGATGCTCAAAATCGTCCTGCGCTTCGACAAAAGTCAATTTGCCGGACGCTTTGCCGATAGAAGGCGCCAAAAAGCGGAACCGTAACCACGCCTCTGCTCCCACCTCGTCAATCAAGACTTCGAAAAGTTCCACCGGCTGTCCTGAGGGCACAAACTGCTGAACACGCAGTTCACTCGACGGCGCAAAGTTCAAACGTCTGGCATGAGGGCCGACCCGCATCAACCATCCACCTTCCGGCGCGCCATACAATCGATCTCGACCAATGCGCCAACTGCAAGCCCCGTCACGCCTACCGTTGTGCGCGCCGGCAGACAGTCGCGCGCAAAAAAGCCCGCATATGCTGCATTGAATGCCGTGTAGTCCCGTTCAAAGTCCGTCAAGTAACACCGACATTGCACGACATCGGTCAAATCAAGGCCGACCCCGCGCAGAACAGTTTGCAAATTCTCCATCACTTGACGCGTTTGCGCGGCAACACCGCCGACAAGCGGCGCTTCGGGAGCGCCCGCGACCGTTGGCATTTGCCCGGTGAGGATCACCCAGCCATCCACCTCAACTGCATGCGAAAAGGGTGCCACATGTTCCGGTGCATCTGCTACATTGTGAAATTTCATTTTTTCACGTCCCCTTACAGTGGGATGTTGTCATGCTTCTTCCACGGCGTTTGAACGGATTTATTGCGCAACGAAGCAAATGCTCGGGCAATCCGTTTTCGCGTCGTGCGTGGCATGATCACCTCGTCCACGAACCCGCGCTCAGCCGCAACGAAAGGATTTGCGAATTTCTCGTCATATTCAGCCGCGTGTTCGGCGATTTTTTCCGGATCATTAAGATCGGCGCGATGGATGATTTCTGTCGCGCCTTTTGCTCCCATCACAGCGATTTCAGCCGAGGGCCACGCGTAATTAAAATCCGATTTGAGGTGCTTTGAAGACATCACCACATAAGCCCCCCCGTACGCTTTGCGCGTAATGACTGTCACCATGGGCACCGTCGCTTCGCCATAAGCAAAGAGCAGTTTCGCACCGTGTTTGATCACGCCACCATACTCCTGGCTTGTCCCGGGCAAAAATCCGGGCACGTCAATCAGAGTAAGCAAAGGAATTTCGAATGCGTCGCAAAAACGTACAAATCGCGCGGATTTGCGTGAACTATCGATGTCCAGACATCCCGCCAGCACAAGCGGCTGGTTGGCCACGACACCCACCGTACGACCTTCGATCCGAATGAAGCCCGTGACGATATTTTTGGCAAACTCAGCCTGGATCTCATAAAAATCGCCTTCATCGGCAAGTTTTACGATCAATTCCTTCATGTCATAAGGGGTGTTGGGATTTTCAGGCACAAGCGTGTCCAACGACGGCTCGATGCGGTTCGGATCGTCGAAAAAGGGGCGCACCGGTGGCTTTTCACGGTTGTTCGAGGGGAGGAAATCGACAAGGCGCCGCACTTCAGCCAGCGCTTCGACGTCATTTTCAAAGGCGCCGTCGGCAACCGAGGACCTACGTGTGTGCGTGCTGGCCCCGCCCAGTTCTTCAGCAGAGACATGTTCATTGGTCACTGTCTTTACAACATCAGGGCCCGTGACGAACATGTACGAGCTGTCTTTGACCATGAAAATGAAATCGGTCATGGCGGGCGAATAGACTGCACCGCCAGCACATGGGCCCATGATGACACTGATCTGCGGCACGACACCAGAGGCGGTGATGTTGCGCTGAAACACATCGCCATAGCCTGCCAGCGAGTCGACGCCTTCCTGGATCCGCGCACCACCTGAATCGTTGATCCCAATGACAGGCGCGCCGTTTTGAACGGCCATATCCATGATCTTGCAAATTTTCTTAGCGTGGGTTTCGGAAACAGATCCCCCCAGAACGGTAAAGTCCTGACTGAACACATAGACGAGACGGCCATTGATCGTCCCCCACCCCGTTACGACGCCATCACCCGCAGGCTTTTGCTGTTCCATGTCGAATTCTGTGCAGCGATGCGTGACAAACATGTCAAATTCTTCAAAGCTACCGGCATCCAACAGCAGTTCAACGCGTTCTCGAGCGGTCAACTTGCCGCGTCCGTGCTGGGCATCAATACGCCTTTGGCCACCCCCAAGACGTGCTTGCGCGCGTCGATCTTCGAGTTGCTCCAGAATGTCCTTCATACAATTCCCCGCAGTTGAACTTTGTGTTTCTTATCGAAAACAATCCCTCAAACGAAGCGGAATTGAGCAAATTTGCAAATCTTATTCAAATACTCCGCTGCTAAGTGCAAATCCGCAAACTCCCTTCACGTCTCAACCTTGGATCATGGACATCAACAACACGCTCACCTAGTAGTCTCACATGACAAAAAGTACGACCGCCCGTTTTCTGGACCGGACGACCCCCCCGCATATCGCGACGTTGATCATCCTTGCCGGCATGTCCGCAATGGTGATGAATATGTTCCTGCCCAGCTTGCCTAACATGACGGAATACTTTGATACGGACTATCGGATCATGCAGCTGTCCGTAGCCCTATATCTGGGTGTGAGCGGCGTTATGCAGATCTTTATTGGTCCCATATCAGACAAATATGGGCGTCGACCCGTTCTTCTAGCGGGTCTCATTGGATTTCTGATCGCGACGTTGGGCTGCATTTTCGCCCCCACCGCTGAAAGCTTTTTGTTCTTTCGCATGTGCCAGGCCGTGGTTGCCGTGGCAATGGTACTGAGCCGTGCAATCGTACGGGACCTGTTTGAACAGGACAAAGCCGCTTCCATGATCGGGTTTGTCACGATGGGGATGGCCATAGTGCCCATGATCAGCCCAATGTTCGGCGGTATCCTCGACGAAGTTTTTGGCTGGCGGGGCAGCTTCTGGGCTTTTTTCGGGATTGGTTTGCTGACACTTTGGCTAGCTTGGTCAGATCTTGGCGAGACAGCCACCAAAAGCGGCAAAACATTAACCGCACAATTTGCCGAGTACCCCGAACTCCTCACCTCCCCGCGCTTTTGGGGCTACTCCCTAGCCGCAGGTTTCTGCTCTGGGGCATTTTTCGCGTATCTTGGCGGCGGGCCCTTTGTCGGGTCGGTAGTTTTTGGCATGACCCCATTCTGGTTGGGCATTTGTTTTGGTGCGCCCGCTGTCGGTTATTTCTTTGGCAATATGTTCACCGGCGTTTTTGCCCAACGCTTTGGCATCAACAGGCTGATCCTGACCGGCACATTGATCAATGCTGGCGGTCTTTCGCTGTCTTTGCTCATTTTTGCCGTCGGCCTCGGATCCCCTCTCAGCTTTTTCGGTCTCATGACGTTTGTTGGATTGGGCAACGGGTTGGTTATTCCGAATGCAACAGCGGGCATGCTTTCTGTCCGACCAAACCTCGCGGGGACAGCTTCCGGGCTTGGTGGTGCCATTATGATTGGTGGAGGTGCTGGATTAAGCGCGCTCGCAGGTGCTGCTTTGGACAAGGAAACCGGCGCGTTTCCATTGCTTTACATCATGTTGGCAACGGGCATCGCGGCTGTCATATCGATACTCTCGGTCTATTGGCGCGAAAGACGGCTGGCAAATCAATCCAAACGGGTCTGACCCTCGACTGTTAGGCATGCGTTAACCAAGATGTACGATCTTGACGCAAAAATTTGCAAAGCTGCACTCGACAAAAAACACAGGCTTTGCAAAGTTGTCGGGCACGGGAGAACGCATGGCTACTCAGAAACTATACGCAGGCGCAAAACTTCGCGAATTACGCACGCGTTTGGGTCATACGCAAAAAGACTTTGCAGCAAAACTGGGCGTGTCCCTGCCCTACCTAAATCAGATGGAAAACAACAATCGTCCGGTGTCGACGACTGTCGTCCTCGCCCTGGCCCAAGAATTCGGTCTGGATGTGACCGAGTTGAGCGAAGGGGACAGCGAGCGGCTGGTCAGCGACATGCGCGAGGCCTTGGCTGATCCGTTGTTTGCCGATGCGTTACCACCGGTCGCTGATCTGCGTCTTGCGGCTTCAAATGCACCCACATTTGCCCATGCGTTTCTAGAACTGCACCGCACCTATCGGCAGATGCAGGAGCGGCTTGCTTCTCTTGATGAGGCTCTTGGACGCGATGATGCACGCACGACTCCGGGTCCGTGGGAAGAGGTCCGGGACTTCTTTCACTATTGTGACAACTACATCGACGCGGTGGACCGAGCCGCAGAACATTTCGCTGATGGACAAGGCAAGTACCGCAATATCCGCGTCGCCTCCGTCGCCACGTTGGGCAACAGTGGCGTGACGGTTGAATTCGCCGAAACCGACAAGGTGCGCCACTTTGATCCCGAAACGAAAAAGCTCACGCTCTCTCGGCGTGCACCATTGGAAAGCCAGACATTTCAACTGCTTTTGCAGGTTGCGCTGGTCAAACAGGACGCGCTGTTAGAAGCTACGCTTGATCTGGCACGTTTTCACAGTCGCGAAGCGCGCGCAATAGCCAAGATCGGGCTGGCCAATTACTTCGCGGGTGCGGCATTGATGCCCTATGCTGTGTTTCAGGAGGCTGCGAGTGCGTGTCGCCACGATCTTGAAGTGCTCTCCGGGCGGTTCGGGGCGTCGATTGAACAAGTCGCGCATCGCTTGTCCACGCTGCAGCGCCCGGGTGCAAAGGGCATTCCCTTCTTTTTCGTGCGCGTCGATCAGGCCGGCACGATCACCAAACGTCACTCTGCCACACGCCTTCAATTCGCCCGGTTCGGCGGCGCGTGTCCGTTGTGGAATGTACATCGCGCCTTTGAATTGCCTGGTCAATTCCTGCGACAATTGGCAGAGACCCCCGACGGCGTTCGCTATATCAGCCTTGCCCGGGATGTCACGAAACCCGCCGGTCGCTTTGGCGCGCCCATCCGTCGGTACGCCATCGCACTAGGGTGCGAAGTCCGGCATGCCCGCCATCTGATCTATGCCGATGGTATGGATCTGGCGAACGATCAGGTGTTTGAACCCATTGGAATATCTTGTCGCATTTGCGAACGCACACAATGCCATCAGCGCGCCATTCCGCCGCTGGAACGGCCGCTTATTGTGGATCCGAACGAGCGAGACGTGTTGCCCTATCGCGTGGGTTAGGATCGCATCCTTTCAGGCCTGAACGATGGTTGTTTGAGCGCCCGGCGGAGACCTTGAAAAATAGATTTTCGCTTTTTTTTTGGAAACACGGAATTAATCCGCCCCATCAGGCTCAATTGATGGGAACTGACAACACAACAACAGCATCTACTCGGTTTTCACCTTTTCGCCGCACGCCACCCTGCTGCCTCTGCCGCAACAGCAGAGCAGAACCAGCGCTCACCCTTGTGAGCAGAGATGCGGGTTACATCGTAGTCGCGTTGGCCTGGCCTGTGATATATGCATGTGCCTGAGCTTGAAACATTGCCCTTGATGGCACAACCGTCGCGCGGAGGCGCTGAGGTCATGCCGCCGCTTTGGCGAAACCGTTCGGGCGATTGCATCTTGCTGGCATGCAGACCCGAGGTGCGCTTTGCGGCATAGACTTCATCGGATACATAGTCCAAAGCGTATCGACGATAGGCAAAGGCCAAACCGTCCTGCACCAAGGCTTCTGCGACATCTACGCCCTGCACAAAACAGCGGGCAACAACCCGTCCGTATCGGTCTCGATCGGTCATTTCACAACGTGCGGTTTCACCCTGAAAGCGATTGCGCACAACGCTGGACACCCAAGCACCACAGTTCCACACAGCATCATCCGCATTCCTGCAGGTTTGATCAGCCTCCGGTGCGTCAATCCCATGGAGCCGGACACGTGTCGCGCCCACATCCAGCGTGTCGCCATCAATCACTCGAATAGTCCCATTGACCTCCGCATGCGTCTTTGCACACGCAGACAGCGCCAAAACGGCGCAGACCCCGATGACCCACAGTTTTTTACCCACGCACCTGACATGGGCCGCTACACGCCTCAGAACAAGGCTTGTGGATTAGAAAGATCTTTCAATGTTTAGCGTTGGCTATCTTGCCAGTGAGGGTGCTGCCAAGGTTGGTCGTTTGCCCGCGCCAGAGGGTCTTTGCCCAGCAAGTGATCGGACACCTTTTCACCGACCATGATTGAGGGCGCGTTCAGATTGCCGTTTGTGATGCGCGGAAAGATACTGCTGTCCGCCACCCGCAGCCCCTCGACACCGATGACCTTCGCTTCGGCATCGACGACAGCCATCGCATCATCCGCGCGGCCCATACGGCATGTCCCGCATGGATGGTACGCGCTTTCCACATGTTCGCGGATAAAGCCATCCAATTCGTCGTCGGTTTGCACGCTTTCCCCTGGTTGGATCTCATGCTTGACGAATGGGCGGAATGCGTCCTGCGCAAAAATTTCACGTGTCAGGCGAATGCAGCGTCGAAAATCATCCCAGTCCTGCGGGTCAGACATGTAGTTAAAGAGGATATGCGGAGCGTCCTGCGGATCCGCCGACGTCAAGCTGACTGCCCCACGCGAGGACGAGCGCATCGGCCCTGTATGTGCCTGAAATCCATGGCCCTCTGCTGCTGCCTGACCATCGTATCGCACCGCCATAGGTAGGAAGTGGTATTGAATATCAGGATAGGGCACGCCGGCTTGCGACCGGATAAAAGCCGCGCTCTCAAATTGATTGGACGCGCCAAGACCTGTCTTGGTGAAAAGCCATTGCGCACCGATCGTCGCTTTCGACAGCAAATTCCAATATTTGTAAAGTGTTATGGGTTGGCGAGATGCGATCTGAAGGTAAAGTTCCAGGTGATCCTGCAGGTTCTGTCCGACACCGGGGCGGTCCACCAGAACATCAATACTGTGCTCTGCCAGATGCGCGGCTGGCCCGATGCCCGAGAGCATCAAAAGCTTTGGCGAATTGATCGATGACGCCGCCACCACAACCTCGCGTCGTGCTCTCAATGTTTGGCGACGCGCGCCCTGCTCGATTTCGACACCAACCGCCCGCTGGCCTTCAAAAACCACGCGCCGTGCTAACCCCTGCACGACCGTACATCCATCGCGCTTAAGCGCTGGTCGCAGATAAGCATTCGCAGCAGACCACCGCCGCCCGCGCCAAACAGTTTGCTCCATCGGGCCAAAGCCCTCCTGCTGCGCGCCGTTGTAATCTGCAGTCGCTTCATACCCCGCCTGTTTTCCTGCTTCTACAAAAGCCTCGAACAACGGGTTGTCCCGAGGGCCCCGACTGACATGCAAAGGACCATCCGACCCGCGCCAAGCCGGATCACCCCCATGTCCACCGTCATGCCAATTTTCCATGCGTTTGAAGTAGGGCAAAACATCAGCATAAGCCCACCCAGACGCGCCCTGCTCTGCCCAATGATCGAAATCCATCGCATGCCCGCGCACATAGACCATACCGTTGATGCTCGAGGACCCGCCAAGCACTTTGCCGCGCGGGCACGCAAGCCTGCGGCCGCCTAAATGCGGCTCAGGTGCCGTGCGATAGCCCCAATCGTAACGTTTCATGTTCATCGGGTAAGACAGCGCAGCAGGCATCTGAATGAAGGGGCCCGCATCTGTGCCACCATATTCAACAACGATAACCGAACAGCCTGCCTCTGACAGCCGATAGGCCATGGCGCAACCGGCACTGCCAGCCCCAACAATGATAAAATCCGCTTCCATTAAAGTACTCTCTTTTGCGACGGCACCCGCGCGGCACGCGCCAAATCATGGCGTGCGCGCAGCGCTCCTCTGGATCAAAATTGACTGGAATCCGAACGTCTGGCGAAATTGGTTTGCGCAGCGCAACACATCAATCTCCCCGCGGAAAACGTTGACGTTCTTCAAGAATGTTCAGATCCATATGATTGCGCATGTACTGCTCTGACGCCGCACGCAAAGGCTGGTGGTCCCATGGGTAATAGCCCCCTTGACGCAAGGCTTCATAGACGATCCAGCGACGGGCCTGACTGGCGCGGACTTCCGCATCATAGCGATCAAGATCCCAGCGCGCTTCAGACTTTGCGCGCAAGCTGGTGCGCGTGCCCTGGTGCGCGGGTTCCTCCGCCAGATTGGTCAGCTCATGCGGATCACTCTCCAGATCAAACAGCTGGTCGGGGTCAAGCGCACAACGATTGAACTTCCATTTACCATAGCGCAGCGACACCATCGGCGCATAAGACGCCTCCGCCGCGTATTCCATCGCCACCGGTTCTGTGCGGGTCGCACCCTGTCCCATGGGCATCAAAGACGTGCCCGTCGTCCAGGGCATGATCTCTTCCATCGATACCCCAGCGAGATCGCAAAGAGTCGGGCAGACATCAATCGTCGAGACCGGCGTCTGCTGCGAACCCGGCGTCATTTGCGGTGCTGCGATCATCAAAGGGACGCGCGCGGACCCTTCAAGAAAGGACATTTTGAACCAAAGCCCGCGCTCGCCAAGCATGTCGCCATGGTCTGAGACAAAAACAACAATCGCTTCCTGTCCGGTGTCCTCGAGCGTTTGCAAAACCTCCCCGACCTTGTCGTCGAGATAGCTGATATTTGCAAAATAAGCCCGGCGGGAACGTTCGATATCGGTCTGCGTGATGTTAAAACTCCGCCAGTCATTGGCATCAAAGATGCGTTTACTGTGCGGGTCCTGATCTGCGTAGTCGAAAGCGGGCACCTCTGGCTGCAAATGCGCGCAGTCTTCGTACAGATCCCAGTACTTGCGCCGCGTCACATAGGGGTCATGGGGGTGGGTAAAACTGACTGTCAGACACCAGGGGCGGTCATCGGCACCCCGGGACAAATCATAAAGCTTGCGCATCGCGTTATAGGCGACTTCGTCATCATACTCCATCTGATTGCTGATCTCGGCAACACCTGCGCCCGTCACAGATCCCATATTGTGATACCACCAGTCGATGCGCTCGCCCGGCTTGCGGTAGTCTGGCGTCCAGCCGAAATCGGCCGGATAGATATCCGTCGTCAACCGCTCTTCGAGCCCATGAAGCTGGTCAGGTCCAACAAAGTGCATCTTGCCCGAAAGACACGTTTGGTAGCCCGCACGGCGCAAGTGATGCGCATAGGTCGGAATGGAGGAACAGAACTCTGCCGCATTGTCGTAAACCCCAGTCGCCAAGGGCAATTGCCCGGACATGAACGCCGCCCGCCCCGGTGCGCAAAGTGGGCTTGCTGTATAAGCATTCTGAAAGCGCGTCGACCGCGCAGCAAGCCGCTTTAGGTTCGGCGCATGCAACCACTCTGCGGGACCATCGGGGAACAAGGTGCCATTCAACTGATCGACCATGAGGATCAGGATATTCGGGCGCATCAGCGGTTCTCCAGCAAGGTGTGCAGCGCGTCATGCGCAGTTTGGCGGGCCATCTCTGCACTTTTGATCTGCGCCAAAGCCGCCCGCAGATAAAGACCATCGATCAAGGCCGCGATGATCTCCGCATAGCTCTCGGGCTTTGGTGATATGGGGCGCAGCGCGTGGATCAGGTTGGATTTCAGCCGCGCCTGATAAAGTCGGAGCAAATGCATCGTTTGCGGATGTGTTTGCGCCGAAGCATAGAGTGTCATCCAGGCACTGATCGTTGCAGGTGCAAAACACGCAGGCGCAAAGCTCGCGTCAATCAACGCCACCGCGCGGCCATAAGGATCAGGCGCCGCGCGCAAAGCCCGGCGCACTTCAGTGCCGAAGTCACGCAAAATCTGCTGCATGGCGGCCAAAAAAATCTGATCCTTGCCACCAAAGTAATGATGCGCAAGCCCCGTAGACATGCCCGCCCGCTTGGCAATCTGCCCTACGGTAACATCCAAGGATCCGCGCGCGCCAATTTCAGCGATGGTCGCTTCGACCAGGGCAGTGCGCCGTATCGGCTCCATTCCAACTTTCGGCATCCCATTCCTCCCAGCTGCATTACTGCAGTAGGAGTTTCTTTATTGACTCGTCAATCAATAAAAAATCAAACCTTGGTCTCGTTGGTTGTGGGCGTCCGGTGTTTTCGTTTTAACACCGCCTCACGCCAGGTGATAAAACTGACCGAACCCAGGATCAGCACGCCGCCCACCAGCACCCAAATATCCACTGCTTCGCCAAAGACAAAATATCCCAGAAGAACCGCCCAGATCAGCTGGGTAAACGTTACGGGCTGTGTGACCGTCAGGGGTGCGGCTGCAAAGGCAAGGGTCATGGTGTAATGGCCCGCAGTCGCAAAACACGCGACCACGAAAAGCAAGATCAGATCCGTCGTGCTGGGCGTCACCCAGTTGGCGAACGCGAAAGGTGCCAGCACGATGGTGACAATAATAGAGAGCATGGCCACCACAACAGACGGCTTAACTTCCCCCGCCATGACCTTGGCCGAGAGGTAAGACCCACCAAAGGCGATCGCTGTGAAGATCATGGCAAGGTGCCCCGAGCTGACTTCGCGAAACCCTGGACGCAAGATGATCAGCGCCCCGACAAGCGCCAGAACAATCGCTGCAATACGCCGAAACGCAAGTTTTTCGCCCAGAAACAGTGCCGCTCCGATACTGACGTAGATGGGAGCAAGGTAATTCATCGCCGTTACATCCGCGATTGGGATGCGGGTCATCGCGTAAAACCAGGAGATTACGGCCAACCCATGCACAACGCCGCGAAACGCAAAAAACTTCATCTGCCGCTGTGTCAAATGGGCGGCCCGCAGCGCCCGCAGCGCCGGGATCAAAAACACCAGCCCCAACAGGTACCTCAAGAAGGCCATCTGCGCAGGTGGTAGCCCTGTCCCCATGTATTTCACAAGGGCGGTTACGGAAATAAAACATACACCCGTTACCAACATCCAGAAAATTCCAACCAACGGCTGGGAGGCGGCTTGATTATCCATGCGCCATAAACACCTGCTTTTGTCCAGCGCTGCAAGGGGTTTACCCCCATATAGCGACGCCGGGCTCATCACAGAATTTATGGTTACTGAAATGTTTCCGTTCAATCACACAAATCTGAACAAGTCTTATTGGCGTATTACCCTGTGACACCCATATACTATGTCATGTAACAAGGATATTTTTGAGATGCTTAACAACTTGAACAATCTGGAATTGACGAACAAAGACCTCGAACTTATCGAGTCTGCGTTAAGCACGCAGAAAAAGATCTTGTCTGTGCAAAGTGAAGCTGGTGGGACGGGCGCGCGTCAAAAGTTGAGTGAGCTCAAACATCTGATGTCACGCATCGGACGCACACGGCCTACATGCAAACCTGCCGCAGCGACGTCTTTCCTTCAGATGGCACGCAATATGTTTTCTACAAACAATCAGTGCAGCCAGACACGGTGACAGGCCACTAAGCATTAAAGGCGCGTCCACTCTTGGCAAGAGCGCCTTACACACGGCTGGATACCTAAAGCTGCGCCATCACGTCGTCGGGCGCTTCAAAATTTGTTGTGACCCGCTGTACATCATCGTCATCTTCCAGCGCATCGATCAACCGCATCAGCTTTTGCATGCCGTCGAGATCCATTTCAGTGGTCGTCGTAGGCCTCCAGACTAGTTTGGTTGAATCCGATTCTCCCAGTTCCGTCTCCAAGGCTGTCGCCACATCATTTAGGTCAGTGTCCGCGCACCAGATCAAATGTCCTTCCTCAGAACTCTCGACGTCTTCGGCGCCCGCCTCAATCGCGGCCATCATGACCGTGTCCGCGTCCCCGGCTTCGGATGGATAGGTCACCTCGCCTTTGCGGTCGAACATAAATCCGACGCTTCCCGTTTCGCCCAGATTTCCGCCATTTTTGGTGAATGTTGACCGCACTGTTGAGGCCGTGCGGTTGCGATTGTCAGTCATGGCTTCGACAATCACGGCAACGCCGTTGGGCCCATAGCCCTCATAGCGGATTTCTTCGTATTCGTCCCCGTCGCCCGCCTGGCTTTTCTTGATCGCGCGGTCGATGTTGTCTTTGGGCATGGACTGCGACTTGGCTTCCTTCACTGCAAGACGCAGCCGCGGGTTCTTGTCAGGATCCGGATCGCCCATCTTTGCGGCAACGGTAATTTCCTTGCTTAGCTTGGAAAAAAGTTTTGACCGCACGGCGTCCTGACGCCCCTTGCGGTGCTGGATGTTTGCCCATTTTGAGTGGCCTGCCATTGGTACGTCCGTCTGTAAGATCTCTTTGAACGCTGTCTATAAAACAGGTGCAGGGCTTGGGGCAAGGGGACCCGCGCACCGGAGGCTATTTGCGTCAGCCAAGGCACCCGGTCTCCACACGTTTTGGATACCCGTAAACGCCCCTTGTTGTTCAGTTCTGTGACGTCAAAACATCCCGAACCTTTTGTGCAGACAACCTCGATCGGAACCGATGCCGACCTTCCGTGTACTTTCTGCACTTTGCCGCGGCTTATATCGATCCCAAACGTGCGCCAGTGCAATATCCATGCGCGGGATCGCGAAAAAAGCGCTCTGATCTTTTGATCGTAAATTCCCCCTTCCACCTGAACCCGGCTTGTGCGTAGATCACAGCACATGACAAGCGATCAGATCATTCTTTTCTCCCTTTTTGGTAACGTCTTCGCACTACTGCTCTGGGGCCGCGTGAGATACGATATTGTCGCGTTTTCCGCGCTGATGATCGCTGTGGTGCTGGGCGTGGTGCCGACAGAAGCTGCGTTTTCCGGGTTTGGCCATCCGGCGACCATCGTCGTCGCACTTGTGCTGGTTGTGTCGGCTGGGCTTGTGCGTTCCGGTGCGGTGTTCCTGATCACGCGCACCCTTGTGGATGCCTCGCGCAGTTTGGGCGCGCACATCGCGCTGATGGGGGCCATCGGTGGCGTGCTGTCTGCCTTTATGAATAATGTGGCCGCTCTGGCGCTGCTGATGCCTGTGGACATACAAACCGCACGCAAAGCGGATCGCGCGCCTGGGTTGAGCCTGATGCCCCTAAGCTTTGCCACCATTCTGGGTGGGATGGCCACGCTCATCGGCACACCGCCTAATATTATCATTGCCTCGATCCGTGAAGAAAGCCTTGGCGCGCCGTTCCGGATGTTTGATTTTGCGCCGGTGGGAGGCGCTGCTGCGCTTGCCGGGTTGGCGTTTGTGTCCCTTGTGGGCTGGCGGCTCATTCCCCAACGCGGGGCGGCCAACAATGCACAAAATGACGTCTCTCAGTACATCGCCGAACTGGTTGTACCGGAAAGTAGCAAACATATTGGCAAGCGTCTGGTAGAATTATCAGATGCCGCAGAAAAGGCCGATGTCGCCATCCTTGGGCTGATACGGGACGGCAAAAGACAATATGGCCAAGCCCGCAACACCGAGCTGAAAGCAAATGATGCGCTGGTCTTGGAAGCCACACCGGAAGCGCTTGATGAATTTCGTTCCGGTCTTGATCTGGCCGTGGCGGATGCCAAACGCGAGGATGCGTTGAATGCCGCTGGCGAAGGCGTAGAGATCATCGAAGTCGTGATCCCGGAAGACGCCCGGATCAACGGCAAGACCGCACAGGCCATCGGTTTGGCATGGCGTCAACGCAGCATCTTGATGGGCATCAGCCGCCGCGGCAAACGTCTGACACAACGCCTACGCCAGACCACGATCGAGACGGGAGACATCCTGCTTTTGCTTGTTCCACGCGAATCGGGCTCGGATGTCGCTGATTGGCTTGGCGCACTGCCACTTGCGGATCGAGGGCTTGCGGTGACGGCCAACCGCAAGGTGTGGTTGGCGATATGTGCGTTTGTTCTAGCGGTTCTTGCCGCAAGTTTCGGACTTCTCTACTTGCCCATAGCACTCGGCCTTGTGGTAGTTTTTTACGTACTGGCCCGCATTGTACCCCTTAGTGAGCTTTATGATCACATTAACTGGCCGGTGGTCGTCCTTTTGGGTTCGATGATCCCATTAGGTGCGGCATTGGAGGCTTCTGGTGGCACGGAATTGATCGCCGGCGCCTTGCTGACCTGGACCGAAGGCCTACCCGCCTGGGCAGTCTTGACGGTCTTGATGATCGTGACGATGACACTGTCGGACGTACTCAACAATACAGCCACGACCATCGTCGCAGCCCCTGTGGGTATTCAAATGGCCACCACCTTGAGCGTATCGCCAGACCCTTTCCTCATGGCCGTGGCGGTCGCCGCTTCTAGTGCCTTTCTCACGCCCATTGGCCATAAAAATAACACGCTGATCCTTGGGCCCGGCGGTTATGGGTTCGGTGATTACTGGCGCATGGGTCTGCCGTTGGAAATCATTGTCGTGGCCGTCTCGATCCCCGCCATCCTTGTGTTCTGGCCACTCTAATCCGGCGCAGACAGGCTTATCGGTCCTCTTTTGCCTCGTCTAGCAGGCCACGTCCTTTGGGACATGCGCCGATGCACTTGGATTATTCCGCGTTGCGAAACTTTTCTTTAACTGGTGTCGACATACTGTGCCTGAGGCGAAAAAACGAGCCGGGACCATGTATTCTTACCCCAAACGCGATTTGTATCACCAGCGCACACACCCGTCGGAGGTTACTCCGGCGTTTGAGGATTCTGGGCTATTTAAGACAGCTTTGTGCGACATGATGTTGGAACTCATTCCCCAAACACGTCACAATGAACGTGAGGACTTGATCGTGCGTGGGTTTGTTGACCGCAAGACGGAAATTGATATCTTCTTTGCAGGCCGTCGTACCGCTGAAACCGGTCCTCTCGTGGCGCAACTAAAAGCCATCATGTCTCAAGCGCGCAAGAAAGCAGAGGCCGCAGGCAACCCTCCTCCGGCAGTGGAAAAGCTACGCCTTCCCGTTCGGGCCGAAGGCGCGTGGCGCCGCAGTTTGCAGCGTGATGATGGCGGCTGGGTGACGGGAACCTACCACTTTGTCGTTGCCCGTTGGTCATTGCTGGACAAGGCGGGCAATACGGTCACTTTTGGCGAAAAGCCTGTCGTATACGGCCCAGAATAGCAGACGCGATACACGGTCCCCTAAAGGGGCCAGATCAATGGAATGACCAAAGATACAATAATCGCCATTGTCACGTTCAACGGCAATCCCACGCGGGTGAAATCTGTAAAACGATACCCTCCTGGACCATAAATAAGAGTATTAGTTTGATACCCGATCGGTGTCGCAAAAGCACAAGACGCCGCGATCATAACAGCGACCACAAGCGGACGCGGATCCAACGCCAAAGCAGATGCCAACCCAATCGCCAAGGGGGTCATGATCACGGCAACTGCATTGTTGGACACGATCTCAGTAAACGTTGAGGTCATCAAAAAGACGAAGAGCACGACCAGCACCGGCGGCATTTGCATAAGCAGTGGTGCCACCGCATCCACGACAAGCGCAATCGATCCCGCATTCTGCAAAGCCGCTCCAACTGTCAGCATGGACAGAATAAGCGCGAGTAACCGCCCGTCCACAAAAGAAAAGGCCTCATCCGCATCGATGCACCCTGTGACCAGCACCAAGGCAACGGCAACCACTGCCAACAGCAAGATCGGAGCGACGTTAAGAGCCGCCAACACCACGATCCCCGCAAGGGCCGCCACCGCAATCGGAGCATGACTGCGGCGAAAGGCGCGTTCTGAAGGGTGCGAAACGTCAACCATGTCCATTTCGTTGGCCAAACGTTGGATATCTGCCGGGGCGCCTTCCAGCAGCAAGGTATCTCCGACACGGACAATCAGATCATCCAGCTGACGCCCAATGTTCTGATTTCGCCGGTGCACAGCCAGCGGATAAACGCCATAACGCCGACGCAAACGCATGGATCCGAGCGACCTCCCCACCATGCGACATCCTGGGGTGATCAGCACTTCAACCGTCGCGGTCTCCACGGCAGAAACCTGATCCACCCGCTTTAGTTCCTTGTTGGCTTGCAAGCTCAGCAGCTCTGTCATCTGCGTGCGCAGAACAACGCGGTCACCCACATCGAGCGTCACGCCACGCAAATCACGCCGCAGCGATGTATCACCACGGATTACATCAATCAGACGCACACCTTCGCGCTTGAACAGCTGCACTCCAAGAACGTCCCGACCAATCAGATTACTATCAGGCGGGATTACCGCTTCGGTGAAAAATTTCATCTTGGAGCGGTCCGACAACATGCTCGCCATGCTGTCTCGATCCGGCAACAGCCGCGGTGCGATCAGGCCAAGGTACACAAGCCCCCAAAGACAGACCACAAGGCCAATCGGCATAATCTCAAAAATCGTAAAGGGGGCCAGACCCTCTGCGCGGGCCACGCCATCAACCAGCAGGTTTGTGGATGTCCCGATGAGCGTTAGAGAACCGCCCATAATCGCTGCATAACTCAGTGGGATCAGGAACTTGGACGCTTTTGACCCAAGGGTTTTGCTTAACTGCACGATCACGGGGATCATCACGACAACCACCGGCGTGTTGTTCATGATGGCCGACGCCCCCATGACCGAGAGGATGACCCCGACAACAGCAACTTTGGGCCGACGTTTTGCCGCTTTTTCCGCCGCACGGGTCAAAACATCAAGCGCGCCCGTACGCACCAGAGCCCCCATCACGATGAACATAGAGGCGATCGTCCAAGGTGCGGGGTTGCTCAGAACCGCCAAGGCGTTGTCGTATGGCAAGACGCCGAGCACGAGCATCAGTGCCGCGCCCGCCAGCGCGACAACCTCGGTGGGATAGGTTTCGCGCACGAAAAGGATGAACATCACCGCAACAACCACAAGCGTGGCCAGAGGTGCCGCCAATGGAGGAAGCTCGAAAAGGGATATCAAAGCGCGGGCACCTGTGTATCGACTGCTTGCTTCAGTGTCGCTGATTGCTCAAGAGGGGGCAAGCGTCGCATTGCGGCGTGGTTGAACCAAATACATGCCCAGAAAGATCAACGCCAAGGCCACCCAAACCGCTGGCGGATATGCTTCGCCCAGAATGATGCGTGACCAAAGCAAGCCAAACCCGGTAACGAGGTAGCTAACCTGCACCGCAAAGACGGGCCCTGCCCGCCCGACAAGCCAGACGTACCCCGCGTAGACAAAGGCATTTATGACGGAAGCCGCCATCAATGCGTAGCCTGCTGCGCTGTGAAGATCCTGCAGCGGTATGAAATGGCCTCGTGCCAGCGTCAGTGGCAAAACCACAATCGCGCCCAAAACAGACGCCCCAAAGAGCACTTGGATGGCATCCAATCCGGACGTCCCCCATTTGGCGATGGCATTCCCTTCCAACGCGTAGCAAAGGCTCGCGATCAAGGCCACCATCGTCCAGAAAACAGGGGCATTCAGAGCACCGCTCGTACCGGGCATAATCAGGATCAAGACGCCAAGCAAACCCGCTGCAAGACCTGAAAACCGTTGCCATGAAAACCGTTCAAGCCGCAAGCCCAGCGCGACGGGAAACGCAAACATCGGAATCATTGACAACAGCAGTGACAGAATGCCGGCGGGCACATGCACGGCCGCTTGAAAAGACGCCGTATTGGGGATCAGGGTCCCGATGACCGCAACCAATGCACAGATGCGCAAGGCTCCCCACGTGAACGGCAGTCCTTTGCCACGCACGAGCGACAGTCCAGCCATCAAAGCAGCGCCAATGACCAACTGCCAGAAGATTAAGCCAAAGTGACCAAATCCCGTGGAAACGGCAATTTTCGTCAACGGGATCGTCACACCCCATCCCGCACCAAGTATCACCAGAACAACGCTGAAAAACGCAATCTCTTTGGGGCTCATGGCCCCGCCATTTGCAAAGCTCCGCCTTCTCGGACCATGGCGATGCGGGTTGCTTTGCCGGTTCGATCATCGGTTTCGACGTAAACTCCGCTTAGTGTGGCGTTTCCGGTTGCAGGTGTGAAACGGTCGCGAGGCATGCCGGTGATAAAGCGACGCAATGGTTCGGCTTTTTCCATTCCGATCACCGAATTGTAATCGCCACACATGCCTGCATCGCTCAGATAACCGGTGCCGCCGGCCAGGATCATCGCATCCGCTGTGGGCACATGGGTATGCGTGCCCACAGCCAGACTGGCACGACCATCACAAAAATGGCCGAGCGCCATTTTTTCCGACGTCGCCTCGCAATGGATATCCACGACCACCGCCGAAGCTTGGCCCCCAAGAGGGTGCGCTTTCAACACAGGCTCCAACGCTGAGAAAGGATCATCAAACGGGCGCTTCATAAAGACTTGGCCAAGGACCTGCGCCACAAGCACCTTGCGGCCATTTTGCGCTGACAAAAGACGCGCGCCTTTTCCCGGAGCAGCTTTGGAGAAATTGAGCGGACGTAGAACGCGCGGTTCATGCTCGATGAACTGCAGCATATCTTTTTGGTCGAACGCATGGTCCCCCAATGTAATACAATCCGCACCCGCTTCCAAAAGCAATTTGGCGTGCGATGCGGAAAGCCCCATGCCAGAAGTCGCGTTTTCACCATTCACCACGATGAAATCGAGACGCCATTCCTTCCGGAGCCTTGGCAGGTTTTCCGATATTGCGCGCCGTCCAGCCCGCCCCATAACATCGCCGAGAAAAAGGAGTTTCATGACAGATGCCTAGGCGCGTGTGCGCGGTAGGGCAAGGGTAGGAACAAATATTTAGTGCGACGCGCTCAACCTGACGCTCATAGGCAAAGGACAACCGCGCGTGTCACAGGGTGCGTAGATCCCGCACATCCACTTCCGTTACGATCAGGTCGAGCGGCTGATCTGTCGGCTCCAGCGGCAGGTGTTCTGCCAATTGAGCCGCATAGGCAAAGCCCAAGGCCAGCGTGGCATGTTTAGCGCGCAATTCTTCCAGTGTTCTATCATAAAACCCACCGCCATAGCCCAACCGCCCGCCCTGCGCATCGAACGCCACGAGCGGCACGATCAGGATTTCCGGTTCGAAAAATTCAGGCGTTTCAGGAATGCGTGCGCCAAAGAGTCCCGCGACCATTGGCATTTCGGGCTCCCAGCGCGCAAACTGCAAGGGCGCATCCTGCCGTTCGATTACGGGCACTCCAACTGGACCATAGGCGCAGGCTTCAGCCATTGCCGGCAAGGGGTTTATCTCCGTTCGGATGGGCATATAACCAGCCAGAGGGACACCGCGATACCCTGCGAGCACTTCTGACAGGAGTCCCGCGCCAGTGCCGGTATCCTCCGCATGGGCAGCCTTGCGTCGCGCGAAGCCTGCCGCACGCGCATCCTGTTTCATCGCGTCCATACCCTTCATAGTAAAACCCACGCTCCCAGTCCCAAAAACACAAAGAAGCCAACAACATCGGTGACTGTGGTCACGAAGGTGCCCGAAGCCAGCGCAGGGTCAACACCAAAACGATCCATCAGCACCGGCACCGCCGTTCCCGCAAGCCCTGCGACAACGAGATTGATCACCATCGCGGCGGCGATCACATAACCAATTTCGGGGGAGCCGAACCATACTACGCCAACGACCCCCATCACGACGGCAAAAACTGTTCCGTTTATCAGCCCCACTAAAACTTCACGCCGGATGACGCGCCAGACGTTTGCACCGGTCAGATCTTTGGTCGCCAATGCCCGCACTGCAACCGTCAGAGACTGCGTGCCCGCATTGCCCCCCATGGACGCGACGATGGGCATCAGGACCGCGAGCGCCACAATGGTCGACAGAGCGTCCTCGAAAATTGAAATCACCAGAGATGCTGCAATTGCAGTCACAAGGTTCACGGCAAGCCAGGGCAAACGCTGTTTGGTCGTATTAAAGACCCTGTCCGAGAGAGACCCTTCACCCACCCCCGCAAGTCGCATGATATCTTCCTCATGTTCTTCATCAAGAACTGCCATAGCGTCATCGATGGTAATCACACCAATCAGACGCCCCTCATCATCGACAACCGGTGCAGAAATCAGGTGGTACTGATTAAAGGCATAGGCCACGTCCGCTTCGGGTTGTGTTGCACGGAAGACTTCGAATGTGTCTTCCAACAGGTCTATCAGCCGTGTGGCGCGCGGTGAACGCATGAGCTTGCCCAAGGTGACATTCCCAACCGGATGCAGACGCGGATCCACAATGATCACATGATAGAACTGATCCGGTAGATCGGCCTCGGGCGTGGCGCGCAAATGGTCGATTGTGGCGCCGACAGTCCAATGCTCCGGTGCCATAACCACTTCGCGCTGCATCAAACGACCGGCAGAGGTTTCGGGGTAGGACAGCGATTGCTCTACCGCAACCCGATCGGAATCCTCTAGCACATCGAGGATAGCTTCCTGCGCTTCCCCCTCCAGATCTTCAACCAGATCCACCACATCGTCGCTGTCCAGATCCCGCACCGCTTCGGCCAGTACTTGCGGCGTCAGCACGGCAATCACGTCTTCGCGGATGTTTTCGTCAAGCTCCGACAGAATGTCACCGTCGAATTCGCGGTCATAAAGGCGGATCAAGCGCGCGCGGTCGTAGGCGTTCACTTGCTCCATCAGATCTGCGATGTCCGCCGCGTGCAGCGGTTCCATCAACTCCGTGAGCTTTTCCTTGTCGTCGATCTCTACCGCATAGAGAATAGCAGCGATGGCTTTGGGGCCGAGTACATAATAGGCATCCTCAGCTGCATTCTCTGATTGTTCGGAGATTTCAGACATCTGCGGCTCCTCATTTATGCGTGACCTTAAGCGCGTGCCTATGCGGATACAATGGTTGACAGATCACCGTTGTGCCGTTTCACGCAAGCGCCTAAAGCTTGGTCATGCAGCATGGTAAACTTCTTCTAGGGCACACTTTTGAAGTCAGCGGGGATCCGTTTGCGACCCATTGGCGGGACGTTGTTCGGATCAACACATCTGGCGGGGTCTTGGTGCGCGACGGGCTTATTGCAGCGCTCGGGGATGCTGCGGCCCTCAAGCGTGCGCATCCACAAGCTGAGGCCACGGACTATGGGCAGCATCTGATCTGTCCGGGTTTCGTGGATGCACATGTGCACTACCCACAAACGGCTATGATCGCGAGCTGGGGAAAACAGCTGATCGACTGGCTCAACACTTACACCTTTCCCGAAGAGATTCGATTTGCCGATCCTGCCTATGCTGAGAGGATTGCAGCGCGCTATCTCGATCTTGCGCTCGCCCATGGCACCACCAGCATGTGTTCATTTGCAACGATCCACCCCGTGAGCGTCGATGCATTTTTCCAAGCAGCAGAGCGCCGCGGAATGCGAAGTGTCGCCGGTAAAACCTGCATGGATCGAAATGCGCCAGATGGGCTATGCGACACCGCGCAAAGCGCCTATGATCAAAGTGCTTCACTATTGTCAAAGTGGCAAGGGCGCGGCCGCGCTCAATATGCCATTACGCCACGATTTTCGCCGACCTCGACGCCCGGGCAGCTCGATGCTTTGGGCGCGTTGTGGGCGGCGCACCCTGAATGCCTGATGCAAACGCACCTCAGCGAACAAGTGCCGGAAATCGACTGGGTACGGAGCCTCTACCCGCAGGCCCGCGATTATCTTGAAACCTATGAAATGCATGGGCTTTTGGGGGAGAGATCCGTTTTTGGCCATGCCATCCATCTGGAGCCACGCGAGGTTGACCGCATCGTGGAAACCGGTGCCGCTCTGGTGCATTGCCCCACCTCCAACAGCTTCATCGGCTCAGGGCTGATGGATTTGGCGGGACTGTCTGCGCGCGGCGTCCCCATCGGGTTGGCCACGGATACCGGCGGGGGGTCGTCGTTTTCCATGTTGCGCACAATGGCTGCGGCCTATGAAATAGCACAACTGCGCGGAATGGCGTTGCATCCGGCACAGCTGATGTATCTGGCCACTGCGGGGTCTGCACGCAGCCTGCATCTGAATGACCGGATCGGTAGGCTCGCAATCGGGATGGAAGCCGATTTGGTCGTGCTTGATTTGGCGTCGACCTCGGCCATCGCGCAACGGGCCGCACAAGCAGATACTGTCTGGGAGGCGCTTTTTCCTACCATCATGATGGGGGATGACCGCGCGGTCGCTGATGTTTGGATCGCTGGAAACCGCCACGAGCCTACCTGAGTTAGCAGCCAGGCGCCGCCAGCACCATAACCCAGATGTCGTCCTCACCCAGAACCAAGGCAAATTCCGTGACTTCGTCTGACAGCATGTTGCGGCGGTGCCCGGGTGATGCGGCCCAGGCCTGCATGACTTCCTCAAGGCTTTGCTGACCCTTGGCGATGTTCTCGGCAACGACGCACCAAGCGTATCCGGTGTCACTCACACGTCGCGACACGTCAGAACCATCGCTACCCGTGTGTGAGAAGATCCCGGCTTGCGCCATATCGTTCGCGTGTCGTTGCGCCGCAACTTCCAAAGGCGCCGAGAACGCAACCGCCTCTAGACTGTTTTCGGAACGCAGCGTGTTTAACGCCTGCGTCATCTGTGGATCACTCGCCGCATGGGTCGCCCACAATACGAAAATCGCAAAGAACACTCGTTTCATACACATTCCGCCAGTTTACGTGCCAAGTTGTTTTGCCGAGCAACGACCGCCTGCAGGTCTAGCGTGACAATCTGCCCGTCTCGCACCACATCGCGCCCCTCGACGATCAAATCCCGTACAGTTGTTGGGCCTGCCAGTAACAAGGCAGCAGGATCCCAACTGCCGGCGCTCTCGATACCGCTGACATCCCAAATCGCAATATCAGCGCGTGCCCCTGGCTGGAGGCGGCCGCATTCCGGGCGCCCCAGTACATCCGCGCCACCGCGCGTCGCGATCTCCAGCGCTTCGCGCGCACTCATCGCATCTGCGCCGTGAGCGACCCGCTGTAAAAGCATGGCCTGACGCGCTTCAGCAACCAGATTGCCTGCGTCATTGCTCGCAGAGCCGTCGACCCCCAGACCAACGGGCACACCTGCGTTCCGCATCGCTCGAACAGGAGCGATCCCACTGCCCAAACGACAATTTGAACAGGGACAATGCGCAACTCCAGTGCCCGTCCTAGCGAATAGTTCAATCTCTGCAGCGTCCAACTTGACGCAGTGGGCGTGCCAAACATCAGGTCCAACCCAGCCCAAACTTTCAGCATATTCGCCCGGCCGGCACCCAAACTGTTCCAGCGAGTAAGCGATATCCTCTTCATTTTCTGCCAGATGCGTATGCATCATGACGCCCTTGTCGCGTGCCAAAAGGGCCGCATCGCGCATCAAACTACGACTGACTGAAAACGGAGAACAAGGGGCGACACCGACCCTGCACATCGCGCCCGGATCCGGATCGTGGAATGCATCGATCACCCGGATACAATCCTCCAGAATGCGTGCTTCGTGTTCGACCAATGCGTCCGGGGGCAATCCTCCGTCTGAGACACCAATACTCATCGCACCTCGGGTCGGGTGAAATCGCAGACCCACATCGCGTGCAGCATGGATCGTATCGTCGAGCCGCGCATCATTTGGGTAGAGATAGAGATGATCGCTGCTCATGCTGCACCCGGAGAGCGCCAACTCGGCCAATCCGACTTGTGCTGACGTGAACATATGCTCTGAGGTGAATTTTGCCCAGATCGGGTACAGCGTTTGCAGCCAGCCAAAAAGCAAAGCGTCTTGCCCGCCTGGCACAGCGCGCGTCAACGTTTGATAGAGATGGTGGTGCGTATTGACCAACCCCGGCGTCACAACGCACTCCCTGGCATCAATAACAGGAACATTGTGCCCGAGGTTGTATCCGATTTCTCGAATTGTACCGTTGTCGATCAGGATATCAGCCCCCACTAATTCCTGTCGATCGTCATCCATCGTTATCAAAAAAGCCGCGTTACGAATGACGCGGCCCGTCACGCCAGCGCGTCCTTTAGAATGGCCAACGCATGGCTGTGTATCTGCGGGTTTGCAGCGGCGATGGCACGACCGCCAGCGTGCGCAGGCCCGCCCGTCCAGTCGGTAACGATGCCGCCTGCGGCCTCAACTACCGCGATTGGGGCTTGGATATCATAGGCTTCGAGGCCAGCTTCGATCACGAGGTCGATTTGCCCGACGGCCAACAACGCGTAGGCATAACAGTCCATACCATATCGCACGAGCCGCGCGCGGGACGCGACCGCTTCAAACGCGTTTCCTTCTGTCGGGTTTCCGACTTCGGGGAACGTGGTGAACACAGTCGCCTGCGAGATGTCTCGAAACGCACGTGTTTTAAGCGGAGATTTTCCTGCCGGTCCCTCGAGCCGCGCACCGTTCACGCCACCGAAAAACCGTTCCCCGATATAGGGCTGATCAATGATGCCGAAAAAAGGGCCCTGCGCATCACTCAAGGCGATTAAGGTGCCCCACGTTGGCGTGCCGCTGATAAAGCCACGCGTTCCATCAATTGGGTCCAGAACCCATGTCAAACCACTGGTGCCGAGTTGGTGCCCGTATTCTTCGCCTAGAATTGCGTCATCAGGACGCATATCCATCAAGATGTCCCGCATCGCACGTTCTGCAGCCCGATCCGCTTCGGTTACAGGATCAAAACCCTCCTGCTGTTTGTTCTCTTCACTAAGTTCCGAGGAACGAAAAAACGGCAGTATTGCGTGCCGCGCCGCATCAGCCATATGTGATGCAACATCTTCTACGTGTTGATGATCTGTGCTTGATCTGTCCATGTCTCAGGACGTTACACGGTTGGTGTGTTCCCGCAAGAGATCACGGGAACAAACAACGCAAAGCCATGCTTTTGTGTAACGATCAGGCGACGTCGCTCAAAACGCGCGCCAGTTCGAAAAGCCTGCGACGCTGATTTTCTGGAATGGCGTAATAGGAGCGCACAAGGTCCATCGCCTCTTTATCGCCCATCATATCTGCTGGGATACTCGACGGCGTGGAATCGCCTGCTTCAGCACCATCTTTGAGCCCTTCGAAGAAGAAGGACACGTCAACCTCAAGCGCATCGGCAATATCCCACAAACGGGAAGCGCTTACGCGATTTGCGCCGGTTTCGTATTTTTGGATCTGCTGAAATTTGATACCAACACGTTCCGCGAGTTGTTGCTGCGTCATGCCGACCAGCCACCGTCTCTGCCGAATCCGTTTGCCTACATGTACGTCGACGATATGTGCCATTTTAATTTCCTTACTCTTACCTGTGTTGTCCACAAGGTGCCTCAGCACTAATAGTTGCACGACCCGTGCATGCGTTGCGGCACCAAAAACCATTTACAAAGCCTAACATTACGAAAAAGCCTGTATATTTCAACAATTAATGCCGTCCGCTTTGATGTGCATCTGGTTTGATCAGACAACTTAGACTTGTTTTGCCTGACTCTTCCAAAGCTTAGCGCCGCTGCCTCCAAAGCGGCAAAAATACTTAAAAGTCTATGTTTTTCGCAATCAGAGCCATAAAATTACACATCCCAAAGTTGTGCAGGCATTGCAAAGTACAATGTCTGATTCTTGCAAAGCATGCCCAGAAAGTCACCACCAGACTGGTTAATGCCACAAAACAATCCCGTGAAGTTCCCGCTAAACTCGAAAAACTAGCGATATCTTGCCGGGGGCGGTTTTTGACTGCCTATTTTTTAATCACCCGATGTGCGACTCACCTAGGCGTTGAGACTAACGGTCTCAACCGGCTTTCAAATGACGCCTATCCACTCCGGAGAATACTTGCCGTAGGAAATCAGCAAGTGTGTCGTGCACCATACCTTTGGGTGTGTGGGCACCGTAAAGGTTAATTTGCTGCATCGGTAAATCCGGCAGATCACCACAATGTGCGATGCGCTCAAGATGAGGCGGTTCGGTGCCCTCAATCATTGTGTGAACAGCGAGATCAGCGCTAACCGTTGCTTCAATTGTACGATCGCTTTCGGTCTCCACGATAACTTCCCATGGGATATTGGCAACATCAAGCGCCTCTATGACGCGCGGGCGAAACGTGCACTGGCGACCAAAAGCCAGCCTGAGTGGCCTTTGCCGCCAAGCCGCCCCTCCCGGCGCACCAACCCACAACAATGGCTTTCGGCATAGCGTTTCTGCCCCGTGATCCAACGCGGTTTCCGTTGTCAGGATAAGATCACATTCACCACGCCCAAATTTTTCCTTCAACGCACGTGTATATGAAGACACCAGTTGCACCTTCACTCTCGGGAAAGTCGCATGAAACTGTTTCAGCACCTGAGGAATCGCCGGGTAGACAATATCGTGAGGTACACCAAGCACGACCTCGCCTTCGTAAGCTTGATCCGTAAGCCTACCGATCACCTCGTCATTCAGCGCAATCATACGCCGCGCGTAAACCAATAACTGTTCTCCCTGAGCCGTAAGCGCAATCGTTCGCCCAGAACGATCCAGCAGCGCGATCCCCAGAAGCTCTTCAAGGCGTTTGAGCTGCATTGAAACAGCAGATTGTGTCAAATGCAAAAAGCCTGCAGCGCGGGTTACACCACCGGAATCCGCCACGGCCACAAAAGATCGAAGAGTCGTAATATCGAGATTTCTCATATCACCAAACCTTATGTATACGGACACAAACATTCATTTTACTAATTATAGCCAAATCGTCATATACATCAAGCAACGTGATGGAAAAACGCTCACCCATCACATTTTTCTGAAAGGAACGGAACATGGCATTGATTGAACAAAGAGTCGCAGATCGGCCTCTGTCCTTGCGCGGTGTCGCGCTTCGCATCACGAAAAGGCTCTCGGTTTGGCGCACGCGCCGCGCTTTGGCACGGCTTGACGCACATCTTCTTAAAGATGTCGGCATAAGCGCCGCACAAGCGCGCCACGAGGCCGATCTAACCGTGTGGGATGTCCCCGAAACCTGGAATCGCCGGTAGAAAACATGCACGCAACGGTCGCAGATTAACATTTTGTTCACCAATATTTGCGGATTGCCAATATTCCCGACCGAAAAGCCTTGAAATGACGGTGCTTGAACACGATATTCGTGTGCGAGAGCGCGCAGAAGAACTGTCGCGCCGGTTATTTCGAGATGGAGGTCTTAAGAATGGCTGACGTGAATACAATCCGGTCTGCGGCCGGAACGCGCGCTGCTAACATTGATGCGGGTTTGCGCGCGCATATGAATAAAGTGTACGCGACAATGTCCGTAGGCATGCTGATCACTTTTGCAGCAGCGTGGGCCATTTCTGGATTGGCAGTAACATCCGATCCGTCGCAAGCAGCAGCTCAAATCGGCACGAACCAGTATCTGACGGGTCTGGGTGCCGCGCTGTACACCTCGCCTCTCAAATGGGTGGTTATGTTCGCGCCGCTTGCATTCATCTTCGGATTTAGTGCAGGCATTAATAAAATGTCTGCAGCCACGGCTCAAACGGTGTTCTACGTATTCGCAGCAGTGATGGGAGTCTCCATCAGCTCGATCTTCCTCGTATTTACTGGGTTCTCAATCGCTCAGATTTTCCTCGTGACATCGGTCGCATTCGCAAGTCTGTCGCTGTGGGGATACACCACAAAGAAAGACATTTCTGGCTGGGGTAGCTTCCTGTTCATGGGCTTGATCGGCATCATCGTCGCATCGATCGTGAATATTTTCATTGGATCGCCAGCGATCATGTTCGCGGTTTCCGCGATTGGCGTACTGATCTTTGCGGGTTTGACGGCATATGACACCCAGAACATCAAGAACACATATCTGGCGCACGCCCACCACGGCGATCAGGAATGGATGCAGAAATCGGGTATCATGGGCGCACTCAGCCTCTATTTGAACTTCATCAATATGTTCATGATGCTGCTGCAACTCTTCGGCAACCGCGAGTAACGCCGTACAGAAATGACGTTTGATGGCCGGGTGCGAAAGCGCCCGGCCTTTTTCTTTTTGGGGACATCATGGCAATAATCCGTATTGGAGACGCTCAGCAGGAGACTGCAGCACCCGACGACCCTCTTGGCGAATTTAAAGCTGACCTTCTGAGCGATAAAGGAGGCCTCACGCAATTCGGCGCCTTCATCGAAGAGCTCATGCCCGGTGCTGCATCTTCCTATGATCACTGGCATGAAACCGAAGACGAAATGGTCTACGTGCTGCAGGGTTACGTCACCTTGCGCGAGAATGGTACAGAACAGATTTTGCACCCCGGAGACGCTGCGTGCTGGCCTGCTGGCCAAGCCACTGCACATTGCCTGCGCAACACGTCACATCAGCCTGTGCGCTATCTGGTGATTGGCACACGCGCGCCACAGGACAGATTCACATATCCAATACTTGAACGCGTGCTGCATTATGACCGCACGACAGATACGCGTCGCTACACCGACCTGAACGGTCATCCTGCTGAAAAACCGTACTAACCCGTTTTTAGAACGGAAAAAGCCGCGCCTTGACGGCACGGCTTGAATCCTGTCAAAAACCAAGAAGCTTACTTGATCTTGCCTTCTTTGTATTCAACGTGCTTGCGCGCGACGGGATCATATTTTTTGATCACCATTTTCTCGGTCATCGTACGCGCGTTTTTCTTTGTCACATAGAAATGGCCTGTCCCCGCCGAGGAGTTCAGACGAATCTTGATCGTGGTTGGCTTGGCCATGATATGTCTCCTGCTGCGGCCTGGCTCGGGTGAGCGGCCACGTAAACCTGAAGCCCGGCTTTTACCGTGATCCCCGCCCGAGTCAACTGCAAAAGGCGCAAACATACCGGGAATTCTGAGCTTTGGCCCTTGCGATGCGCAGGTAGCGAGACCGTGCATCTTTGTTGCATGCAACAGCTCCAAATATGCAGTTCTGGCCAGGCAATAAACGCGCGGAGGGCCTGTAAGCCGGATTCTGTTCCCCGAGCATGCTCGGTTCGATGACCATTCCTCTTGCCGACACGTTACCGTGCAAGCTCTAGCTGCCAACCCGGATCTGCTGGGGCAAAAGCAACCCCGTCTTACGACACGCGATCCCTATTTGGCATTGCTCCCGGTGGGGCTTGCCATGCCACCCCTGTTGCCAGCGGCGCGGTGGGCTCTTACCCCACCTTTTCACCCTTGCCGCACGGATGCGGCGGTTTGTTTTCTGTGGCGCTTTCCGTCGGGTTCCCGGTGGGTTTCCCTACCGCTCTCCGCCCGGGCGTTACCCGGCACCGTTACTTTTTGGAGTCCGGACTTTCCTCCCCGTCAGGTTGCCCTGACAAAGCGGCCATCCGGCCCTCCGCGCGAGAAGCGTCATGCGCGCAAATGCAGATCGCGTCAATGGGCGTTGTCGCGCATGGCTCAGGTCCAGAGACCCGTATGCCCCAGCGGGCTGAAATCCTCGGGTTGCAGCGGGCCCGTCGCATGTGATCGAAAGCGTAAACGCACAGCTGCCAAGAGTGTCGCGTCGTCCACATCAGCGGTAAAACCAGCATCACGCGCGAGGGTGCGAAATGCGGCAGGTGTGGGGTCCTGTGGTCCTTGGTCGTGACCCGTGCGCGCCGCTAGTCCTTGGCGCGCCAGACGGGCCCAGTCAAAGCGCGGTCCCGGATCGATCTTGCGACCCGGCGCCATATCGGAATGACCAATGATGTCCTCGGGCGCAATCGGCCAACGGTCACAGATCCCGATCAGAAGACGTTCCAAAGCGGCCATTTGCGGTTCAGGGAACGGGTGCGCGCCGGTATTGTCCAACTCGATTCCGATCGATCTAGAATTCACATCCCCCAAACCGCGCCATTGCCCAGCACCCGCGTGCCAGGCACGATCCTGCTCTTGGATCATGCCCGTGACCTGCCCGTCGCGTGAAATCAGGTAGTGCGCGGATACCTCAGCTTTGGGATCACGCAGGCGCTCTATCGCAGCCTCTGCGCTCTGCATGGCCGTGTAGTGAATGACAATGAGCGACGGTGTTAGCCCGGCGCGCCTGGGTCCAAAATTAGGAGAGGCGCGCCACTTCAACGCCTAACCCTGCGCCGCCTTGCGAAACGGAGACGGATCCCAGCCACAGGCGTAACCGTCGCCATCTGGATCAAGCCCTTTGCGGTCGCGCTTTGGTCCACCCCGTGCCAGAAAGTCGATCTGCGCCTTGTCGGGTGATGTGTAGGACCGGCAATTGCGCTCTGCACGTGCCGCACCATTTAACCCCGCGCGCGCATAGACGCTGGACCCCACCGGATGGTTGGTGGAAAGCGCAAATGCCACGATATTAGGCTGCTCGGTCCCACTACGTTCAGGCAGGGCTTGCGGCTCAATTACCTGATACTGGGCCTTGCTTTGCGCCAGCCGCGCCGCATCGCCTTCGATCGAGCGTTGTTCTGACACGGCGTCGAAATTGTTCTCGTTCGAGATCCCGTTGCTGTTCGCAGCAGACCCAGTGGACACCGTGGCGGTTGGTGCGCCTTGGCTGCCGTCGGCGCGGGTTTCAGCAAGGATACGCGCGGTTTCAGCTGCTGTCGCTTCGGCAGAACCGGGGATCGAAGCAGTGCCCGTCACGGGCTGTGGCGCGCCCGTCCCACCTTCAGGCGGCAGGATGGTGTAGGGCACCCGTGCCCCGGAACCCTGCAAAGCGGCATCACGCGCCTGAATGGCTTGAGGTGAATCAAAACCGACCCCGCGCGCGCTGTCAGGCACCTGTGGCGCACAGGCCACCAGCGCAGCAGCGCCGACGGTAAAACACACGAGACGCACGGCTTTCATGGTCATTCCCTGTTTCACTTTCTCTGGCTGCAATCTTACCACCATTTCGATGGCTTCGCCACAAAGCCTGCCGAATGCTCAAGTGCGAAAGCGGTGTTCAGCAGATCCGCTTCTTCCCAAGGGCGTCCAATCAATTGCAATCCCAGCGGCAACCCCTGCCCGTCCAGCCCCGCAGGCACCGCAATACCCGGCAAACCGGCCAGATTGACCGTCACTGTGAAGACATCATTGAGATACATCGCCACCGGATCTGCATCGGTCATCTCGCCCAGACCGAAGGCCGCTGAAGGTGTGGCGGGCGTCAGAATGGCATCAATGCCTTGTGCAAATACGGTCTCGAAGTCACGCTTGATCAGTGTCCGCACTTTGCGCGCACGATTATAATAAGCATCATAGAACCCTGCCGAAAGCACATAGGTTCCAATCATCACACGGCGCTGAACCTCGGAACCAAAGCCTTCGGCCCGCGTCTTTTCGTACATCTCGGTGATGCCATCGCCTTGACCAAGTGTGGCCCGGTGGCCATAGCGCACACCATCATAGCGTGCGAGGTTTGAAGACGCCTCAGCCGGCGCAATCACGTAGTAGGCCGGCAACGCATATTTCGTGTGCGGCAGCGAGATATCAATGATCTCCGCGCCCGCGTCCTTCATCATCGCGATGCCTTCTTGCCAAAGCGTTTCAATCTCGTCCGGCATGCCGTCCATGCGGTATTCCTTGGGGATACCAATTTTCTTGCCACGAATGTCACCCGTAAGGGCAGCTTCGAAATTCGGCACCGGCACATCCGCGGAGGTGCTGTCTTTCGGATCATGACCGCACATGGCTTCCAGCATGAGCGCCGCATCCCGCACAGATTTCGTCATCGGGCCCGCCTGATCTAGCGAAGAGGCAAACGCCACAACACCCCAACGCGAACACCGCCCGTAAGTTGGCTTTATGCCAACCGTTCCGGTAAAAGCTGCAGGCTGGCGGATCGAGCCGCCAGTATCTGTCCCGGTCGCCGCCAGACATAGATCCGCCGCGACAGCAGATGCCGAACCGCCCGAAGAACCGCCAGGCGTCAGCGCGGTCTCGTCGTTTCCCCGCCGCCAGGGATTGACCACATTACCGTAGACAGAGGTTTCATTCGATGACCCCATCGCAAATTCGTCCATGTTGAGTTTACCCAACATCACCGCCCCCGCATCCGCCAGATTTTGACTCACAGTGGATTCGTATTCCGGCAGGAATCCTTCGAGAATCCGGCTGCCCGCCTGGCTGGCCACGCCTTTTGTACAGAAAAGATCCTTGATCCCCACAGGCAGACCACACATGGCCGGTGCGTTCCCGGCCGCCAGCCGTGCATCTGCTGCAGCCGCACGTTCCATCGCAATCTCGGGGGTCTTGTGCACCACAGCGTTCAAAACACCTGCGGCATCGATGGCGGACAGGCAGGCTTCGGTCAGCTCTTTGGAAGTTGTCTCGCCTGCACGCAGGGCGTCACGTGCCTCTGCCAGTCCCAGTTCATTCAGCTTGCTCATTATTCAACCACCTTCGGCACAGCAAAGAACCCTTCACGCGAATCGGGCGCGTTCGACAGCACCCGCGCCTGTTGGTCGCCATCCGTGACAACATCCGCGCGGCGTTTGAGCACCTGCGGTGTCACGGAAGTCATCGGGTCCACTCCTTCGATATCAACTTCGTTCAACTGCTCAATAAAGCCCAGGATCGTGTTGAATTCACCCGCCAATGCGGGAAGGGCTTCCGGTTCGACTTTGATCCGGGCGAGTTTCGCGACGCGCGCGGCGGTGCTCTCATCAATGGACATGCTGCTTCCCTCTATGTTGCTGCGCCATTTACAGCGC
>JBGCDG010000021.1:0-39951 GCA_045105195.1 Roseobacter sp.
GCGCGCACGCGGTGTCCCGGCGGGGGGATCACCTTTGGAATGTTCACATGAAACAAGGTGGTAGGCCCGGCAGGACTTGAACCCGCAACCAAAGCGTTATGAGCGCTCTGCTCTAACCAGTTGAGCTACAGGCCCGCCACAACCGTTGCGTATGACGCCAAACGGTCCGCGTCAAGGGTGTGTGTGGCTGTCTTTGGATTGCAGTTGCGAAAGGAATGCTCTAACCCGCCTCCAACAGTGCCGACGCAGGAGAGAGCGCCATGAGTTTGCCCGACAAAGGGGTCACATATGCAGATGCAGGCGTCGACATTGACGCCGGCAATGCACTCGTCGAACGGATCAAACCTGCTGCAAAGCGGACTACGCGATCCGGCGTTATGGCTGGTCTCGGTGGGTTCGGTGCGCTCTTTGATCTGAAGGACGCAGGCTACGTTGATCCGATCCTCGTTGCAGCCACGGATGGTGTTGGCACTAAACTGCGTATCGCAATCGATACAGGTCATGTGGATGGGGTTGGCGTCGATCTTGTGGCCATGTGTGTGAATGACCTTGTGTGTCAGGGCGCTGAGCCGCTGTTTTTTCTCGATTATTTTGCAACAGGCGCCTTGGATATGGACACGGCAGCGCGCGTCATCGAGGGCATTGCCTTGGGCTGCGAACGCTCGGGCTGTGCGCTGATTGGCGGAGAGACTGCAGAGATGCCGGGGATGTATCCCGCAGGAGATTTCGATCTGGCGGGATTTGCCGTTGGCGCTATGGAACGGGGCAGGGACCTGCCCGCAAACGTGGCCGTCGGAGACGTTTTACTCGGCCTCAGTTCGGATGGTGTGCATTCAAATGGCTACAGCCTCGTGCGCAAACTTGTCGAATTATCGGACCTCGGGTGGGATGATGCGTGCCCATGGTCGAACACATCTCTGGGAGCGGCTCTTTTGACGCCAACGCGGCTGTATGTGAAATCGGCTCTCGCTGCGACGCGCGAAGGCGGTGTGCACGGGCTTGCTCATATCACTGGGGGTGGCGTGACAGAGAATCTGCCACGCGTGTTGCCATCAACGCTGGGTGCCGAGATTGACCTTGATACATGGGATTTGCCAGCGGTTTTCCGTTGGATGGCCGACACCGGAAAGATGGCCGAAGCCGAGCTGCTCAAAACCTTTAACTGCGGCCTGGGCCTTATCCTCGTCGTGTCGCATGACCGAGCCGATGCGTTGACGGCTCTGCTTGCATCCAACGGCGAGGACGTCACTCGTATCGGTGTGGTGAGTGACACGCCCGGTGTGCGCTACAGCGGAAGTCTTTTGTGACAAAAAAAGTCGCGATATTTATTTCTGGCAGTGGGTCGAACATGGCGACACTGCTGGACAGCATGCATGGGGATCACCCGGCGCACGCCTGTGTGGTCTTGTCGAACAACCCCAAGGCGGCAGGCTTGGAAAAAGCGGAGGCGCGCGGTATTCCCACTGAAATCGTGCGACATCAGCCCTTTCATGGCGATACCAGCGCATTTGAACACGCAATCCTTGGCGCTCTCACTCCGCATGCGCCAGACATTATTTGTCTTGCAGGCTTTATGCGTATTCTCTCAGCCGATTTCGTGGATCCATGGCAGGGGCGTATGCTCAATATTCATCCGTCTCTGTTGCCAAAGTACAAAGGCCTGCATACACACCGTCGTGCGTTGGACGCTGGTGATGCTGAACATGGCTGTTCGGTGCATGAGGTGACCCCGCGGATGGATGACGGGCCCATCCTGGGGCAAGCAACAGTGCCAATCCTGCCGGAAGATACAGAAGAAAGTCTGGCAGCGCGGGTTCTGGCGCAGGAACATATTCTCTATCCCAAGGTCTTGCACCGCTTTGTCGCTGGCACGCGCGCGCCGCTTTTTTTGCGCGGGTAGTGCGCTGTTGAACCGGTTCTGGTCAATCATGGGCGGGTGGTGTAACACTGGACCAAAGGCGGTGGGCGGACCGGCTGAAGAAAAAGAACCAACCGTATGAAAACACTTACAACCACCGAGGACTTGGCAGCATTCTGTACCGAAGCGGCCCGGCACGACTATGTGACGGTGGACACCGAGTTTCTGAGAGAGCGAACTTATTTCTCAAAGCTCTGCCTTATCCAGCTTGCGATGCCTGGCGATGATGACAGCACGGGTTGTCTTGTGGACCCCTTGGCAAAAGGGCTGTCGCTAGAGCCGCTCTATGAACTGTTCCGAGACACCTCTGTTGTCAAAGTGTTCCATGCCGCGCGTCAGGATCTTGAGATCTTTTATGTCGACGCCAAGGTTTTTCCTGAGCCGCTGTTTGATACGCAGGTCGCTGCGATGGTGTGTGGTTTTGGTGAGCAGGCTGGATATGAAACGCTCGTGCGTCGTATCGCGCAAAAGCCGCTCGACAAAACATCGCGTTTTACGGACTGGTCGCGCCGTCCGTTAACGGATGCGCAAAAGAAATACGCGTTGGCCGATGTCACGCATTTGCGCGTCATCTACGAATTTCTTGCGAAAAAGCTTGAGGAAACAGGGCGCAGCCGCTGGGTGCGCGAAGAGTTGACCGTGTTGACGAGCCCGGAGACTTACGTGGTCGCGCCCAAAGAAGCTTGGCGTCGGGTCAAGACGCGGACGAACTCGCCAAAATTCTTGGCCGTTGTGCGTGAACTGGCCGCTTTTAGGGAAACTTATGCGCAACAGCGCAATATTCCGCGTAACCGGGTGTTCAAGGATGACGCGCTGGTCGAGCTGGCGTCAAACAAGCCCAAAACGATCGAAGAACTTGGACGTTCAAGACTTTTGCTAAGAGAAGCGCGCCGGGGTGACATTGCGGATGGCATTTTGGAGGCGGTTCAGGCGGGTGTCGTATGTCCCACCGAAGAGATGCCACAACCGGATCGCTCGCGTGACAAGCTGCAGGTCAACCCGGCGTTGGCGGATCTGTTGCGGGTTTTGCTGAAAGCCAAAACAGAAAGCGCAGGCGTCGCGGCCAAGTTGATAGCGCCTGCAGCCGATCTTGACGCCATTGCAGCCGGATTACGGGATGTGCCAGCCTTGAAGGGGTGGCGTCGTGAAGTATTTGGCGAAGAAGCCTTACGGCTGTGCGACGGGAAAGTGGCGCTAACTGCGGATGGCGCGTCGGTGGCGATTATACCACTGGACTGATGCAGCTGTTTCGTATCGGGTGGCTCAGCGCCGACGTTCCAAAGCGTTTTGCAGCCCTTCGACGCGGATCGTGCGTGTGCCCAAAAGTTCTTGATCGGTCAGTTGACGCGCTACAATGATGTCGCGTGTCTCAGGCGCACCCCCGACAATCTGCGTATACTCGGCATCCAGCGTGTAGGTCAGAACGCCATCCACGGGCAGCTCTTCTCCTGTCTTAGGGGACAGCCGGGCATTGAAAGCGCCCAGGGTCGCGGCGCGTCCCGTCGCGCGAATGATGATGCCGCCTGGAATGCGCTCGATAGTCAAATCCGCAATCGCGTCGATAGGCGTGCCCTGGTATACATCAACAGGCGCGCTGGACGAAAACAGACCGGTTTGTTCCGGGATCAACGGGTTATCAGCATCTAGCGGTTCCAGTACCGATTCATCGGGTGGATCGTTGTCGAACCAATTCACCGGGTTGGCCTTGCTGCCGCACCCTGCGAGAACAAGAAGAGAGAGCATAAGGGCTGGAACTGTCGTCTGCATCTGTTTGCCATTCATCCAAGCTTTGTCAATTGACCTAGACTATCTGGCGACGGTTGAAAAGCATGCGTGTAGAGGCTGGACCTTTTGCATGCCGCGACCTACCTCTGACGGAAAGGATTGGACGGGCAATGGCACAAGAAACATTTGAAGAATTGGTGGAAGACTTCGAATTCCTTGAGGACTGGGAGGATCGCTACCGTCTGGTCATCGAAGAAGGCAAGGCAATGGCGGTATTGGAAGATGCGCTGAAAGTGCCTGCCACGAAAGTGGATGGTTGCGCTAGCCAGGTCTGGCTACATGTCACACCGGCAAACGGTGTAATGCATTTCGAAGGTGAGAGTGACGCGATGATCGTCAATGGGCTCATCGCGGTTTTGCGCCGGCTCTACAATGGCGTCGCCCTTACTGATGTGTTGTCCATTGATGCCCGCGCTGAAATGGGGCGGCTTGGTCTGAACGATCATCTGTCTGCTCAGAGGTCCAACGGCTTGCGTGCCATGATTGAACGCATTCGCGAGGTCGCAGCGCAGGGCGTTTAAACAGATACGTCGCGTCAGAGTTCAGAGAGCGCCGCGGAGAGGTCGCCGTATCCGGTAAAACGGCGCTCGAACTGCAACCCAAGGCGGTCAGCGCAGGCCTGCGCCTTTGCCGTGAGGGCAGGGTCCTCTGTCTGCGCCTGGTAGACCAGCTTTTCGTAATGGGCAAAATACACGTCCCGCAATTCTGGATGCCTGTCGAGCCCCATGGGCTTGATCACAAAAGCATCAAACTGGCGCACCAGAAAATCTGTCAGGAAAAATGTCGTCATTTCTGCTTCGGTTTGCGCTTCGAACCGTGCGTTGCCCTCGAAAAAGCTGTAGCAATGCGGCCCGGCGATCATCTCGACCTCCAGTTCTGCACAAGCGGCCTGCAGCAAACCACCCGTCCCGCAATCGGCGTAGGCGACGAATATCCTCTGATAGGAATCCCTGTGTTTGGTAACGGCGTCGCGCACGGCCTTGGTGATCTTGTCCGGATAAAGGTGATAGCTTGCAGGTAGACAGGTCAGATCCAGGTGGTTCCACCCATTTGCGGCTCGCAAATCAAGGATTTCACGCGCTAAAGCGCCACAGGCAATGATGAGGATCTGTGCGGTTTCCTGCGTCAGTGGCAGTCCATTTTCAGTCAGTTCAGCGTCACTCAGCTCTGTCATAGCAAAGGGCTCCACGAAAAAGACCTGCCTCGCATGGACGAGACAGGCCTCTGGAAAGAGTGTTCTGGCTCAGGCGGATTTCTGATTGTGCTTGCGTCCGACCCATTCCTTGGCGGTTTCCACGGCAACAGCGGCATCCCGACAATAGGCGTCGGCTCCGATCGCTTTGCCAAATTCCTCGTTCAGCGGTGCGCCACCAACCAGCACAATGTAATCGTCCCGCACGCCTTGTTCGATTAGCGTGTCGATGACAACTTTCATATAGGGCATTGTGGTTGTGAGAAGTGCCGACATGCCGAGAATCTCGGGCTGCTCTTTTTCCAGCGCTTCCATGTAGGATTCCACCGGATTATTAATGCCGAGGTCTACGACTTCAAAGCCCGCACCCTCCATCATCATGCCGACGAGGTTTTTACCGATATCGTGAATGTCACCTTTGACAGTGCCGATTACCATCTTGCCAACGCGAGGCGCGCCGGTTTCCGCAAGCAATGGTTTGAGAATGCCCATGCCGCCCTTCATGGCGTTTGCTGCCAGAAGCACCTCAGGCACGAACAAGATCCCATCGCGGAAATCAGCGCCGACGATGGTCATACCCCCAACGAGGGCTTCGGTCAGGACCCTGTAAGGCGCCCAGCCACGCTCAAGCAGGATGTTGACACCTTCTACGATTTCCTCCTTGAGGCCATCGTAAAGGTCGTCAAACATCTGTTGGACAAGCTCTTCGTCGTCGAGTTCGGAGAGAATGATATCGTCTTCATCCGACATGATATTTCCTTCATCTTGGGCCGAAACCGTTCAGAGATTTCCAGCATCTTTGGCACTTCAATCAAATTTCACTGTCCGAATTGCGACACGGAGGCAGCGGAGTGCGACGCTCGGAGCTCAAAAACGCCTGATTTCGCACATTTTATCAGGTCTTTATGAACTGTTCGCGCCATGAATAAACTGGTGGTTGTATTCGTAGATTGGTCGGATCATGGCCTCTCGGCTTATCCGGTTCTGCGTCTGCGACGCGTTTCCCGCCGCGCGGGACCGCCATCCGCTTCGGTACCATCAGCTGCGGAGGAAAATGCGCCTAGGCTCGCGACGATCTCTTCCAGTGCTGGCGGATGATCCATGGTACGGGTGTCGAGCGCTTCACGCATGTGGCGCAGGTGTTCAGGCTGTGTGCCACAACAGCCACCGATGATTTGTGCACCACAGGCGCGGGCCATGACGGCATAGTCCGCCATCAGTTCCGGTGTGCCGTCATAGTGGATGTGGCCTTCGACGTACTTCGGAATACCCGCATTGCCTTTTGCGATAATAGGACGTTCCGGCCCCTGCGCCGAAAAGCCAAGAATGGTGCGCAAAAGGTCCGAGGCACCAGTACCGCAATTGGCCCCAAATGCGAGTGGGGCGTTGTCTTTCAGGTCGTTGACCATCTTGACCATATCTGCGCTGGTCACGCCCATCATCGTGCGCCCGGCGGTGTCAAAGCTCATGGTGCCACACCAAGGCAGACCGGCCAGCGCAAAGCCTTCGGCAGCGGCGCAGTATTCCTCGGGCGCGCTGATCGTTTCCAGCCAGCCCACATCCGCGCCACCAGTTTTAAGCCCGTCCGCAGTTTCATGGAACATTTCAACGGCGATGCTGTGGCTGAGCGTGCCGACGGGCTCCATTATTTCGCCTGTTGGCCCAATGGACCCGGCGACGATCACATCATGCCCGGCGGTATCGGCCACATCGCGCGCGATTTCTGCCGACACGCGGCTGAGTTCATGCACCCGTTTTTCGGCGTTATGCAGCTTGAGCCGTGAGGCGTTTGCTCCGAAAGAGTTGGTCAAGAAAACATCACTGCCAGAGTCCACCGCACCGGCATAAAGCTGTCTGATCTTTTCAGGTTCGTCCGTGTTCCAAAGTTCGGGCGCATCCCCTGACATCAGCCCCATGTTGAAAAGATTCGTTCCCGTGGCACCGTCGGCCAGTAAGGTGCCCTTGATTTTCAGCAGAGACGTCAGCGGATCGGACATTGGAACACTCCATCAATTACGCGTTTGCTATTGCACAGGATGTGTTTTGAAACAAATTCATATTTCTCACTATTTTCATGAATTTATTTACAAGGGCGGGCGCGGGTGCCCAAGTTTTAGACAGCCCATAAAAAAACCGCGTCTATGCAAAAGACGCGGCCAAACCCTTCAAACTGGGGTGTGTGTTCAGATTTCTCCCATGATCTGGCGTTTGGCTTCCACCATCAAGGCGGCCATTTTTGCTCGGATCACAGCTTCCTCAGCTTTCGTACCCAAGTCGCCGGAAACTTTGCGGTAGACGTCTTCATCCCCAGCTTCTTCAAAATCGGACTTCACGACTTCTTTTGCGTAGTCATCCGCGTCCGTGCCGCTTTTACCAAGCAAGTCAGCCGCCCAGAGGCCAAGCAACTTGTTGCGACGCGCTTCTGCTTTGAACTGCATTTCCGCGTCATGCGCATATTTGTTCTCAAATGCGTTTTCGCGATCGTCGAATGTGGACATGTGGTCTCTCCCGTAAATAGATCCGCTGTTGTGACAGATATGCGACCTCAAGGGGAACTGTGCAAGATGCCTGCGCCTTGCAGCAATCCCGAGCTTGCACTAAGACGGGCGAATGTACGTTCCGGCACACGGAGCGCAGTCGCGAAAGGACGCCCATGGCCCGGCGCAAGAAAATCTACGAAGGCAAAGCAAAAATACTCTATGAAGGTCCGGAACCGGGCACGATCGTGCAGTACTTCAAAGATGATGCGACAGCGTTCAATGCTGAAAAAAAGGCGGTCATCGAAGGCAAGGGCGTATTGAACAACCGCTTGTCGGAATTCTTTATGACGGGCCTGGGCCAGATCGGCGTTCCGACGCATTTCATCCGACGCCTCAATATGCGCGAACAACTGGTGCGTAGCGTCGAGATCATTCCGCTCGAAGTGATTGTGCGCAATTATGCCGCAGGTACCATGTCGACGCGGTTGGGGTTGGAAGAAGGCACGCAGCTGCCGCGTCCGATTGTCGAATACTGTTATAAAGACGACAAACTGGGTGATCCGCTCGTCACTGAAGAACACATCGCCGCTTTTGGCTGGGCCAGTCAGCAGGACATGGACGACATCCTGAGCCTTGCGCTGCGCGTGAATGATTTCCTGTCGGGCTTGATGATTGGTGTTGGGATCCGACTGGTGGACTTCAAGATCGAAGTCGGACGGGTTTATGACGGCGATTTTCAGCGCCTCGTGATCGCGGATGAGATCAGCCCTGACAGCTGCCGTCTTTGGGACATAGAAACCGGTCAAAAACTCGACAAGGACGTGTTCCGTCGTGATCTTGGCAATCTTGCAGATGCTTATACTGAGGTTGCGCAGCGTTTGGGTGTGTTGCCCAAAAATGCCACACCGATGAATAAGCCGACACTGATCAACTGAATGAAAGACCAAAGGGTGGGACGAACATGAAAGCGCGCGTACATGTCATGCTGAAAAACGGTGTTCTTGATCCGCAAGGTGAGGCGGTCCGCCACGCTTTGGGAGCGCTTGGCTTTGAAGGTGTAAACGGCGTGCGTCAGGGGAAAGTCATCGAGCTGGATCTGGACGCCGGGGCGACGCAGGCGGATGTGACCGCGATGTGCGAAAAGCTTCTGGCCAACACAGTTATCGAATCTTACACGGTGGAGATGGCCTGATGCATGCAGCAGTTGTGGTTTTCCCCGGATCCAACTGTGACCGGGATCTTGCCGTCGCCTTCGAGGCCGCCGGAGCGAAAGTCTCAAAGGTCTGGCACAAAGACACGGAAATGCCCTCGGGCGTTGATGTCATTGGCATTCCAGGGGGGTTCTCCTTTGGCGATTATCTGCGTTGCGGGGCGATTGCGGCGAACTCGCCGATTTGCCAGCCAGTAAAAACGCATGCTGAGCGGGGTGGTTATGTCATCGGGATTTGCAACGGGTTTCAGGTTCTCACTGAAACGGGCCTGTTACCGGGTGTGCTTTTGCGCAATGCTGGCTTGAAATACATCTGTAAGACGGTGGGTCTGACCGTCGAGACCTCCGGGTCTGTTTACACCGAAGGCTATAACGCCGGCGATGTGATCGACATCCCAATCGCGCATCACGATGGAAACTATTTTGCGAATGATGACACGGTGGCACGTCTGAAAGGCGAAGATCGCGTCGCCTTCACCTATACGCACAACCCAAATGGCGCCAAAGGCGATATCGCAGGGATCTTGTCTGACAATCGTCGCGTCTTGGGTATGATGCCCCACCCTGAGCGGGCCGCAGACGCCGTGCATGGCGGCACGGATGGGCAAGCGCTCTTTCGCGCACTTGCAGGCGCACTGGCGGTCGTGTGACTTGAGCAACACGCTGTATCTGACGTAAACTCACAATATGCAGCGCGACACGGGATCAAAACAGCAAGGGTTTGTGGGCACATGGCGTATGCGCATGGCCGTTGGAATTGTGCTTGTGATCGCCGTTCTTGTTGTTTCTATCACGAACAAACTGCTCACGGACCGGTTTACGGATACCACGCGGGACAGAGCCGAACTGCGCCTGGCGCTTTACAGTGGTAACCTGCTTGCAGAGCTGCGTCAGAATGCGATTGTGCCGCAGCTGCTTGCCCGCGACCCAGAATTGATCGGTGCTCTGAACTCTGCTGATTACACTGCATCAACTCGGCGGCTGATTTCGTTTGTCGAAGAAATTGGTGCTGCATCATTGATGCTGCTGGACATTGATGGACGTACAGTGGCTGCCACAGATCGCAATCGCCTGGGCGAGGCCCATCGCGCGGAACCCTATTTTGTGGATGCCATTCGCGCGAATGCCACGATTTTCACGGTCTCGATTGGTGAGGCAGGCAATTACAGCTTTTTTTACTCGCGTCGGGTGCAGTACGCATCGGATGTTCTCGGTGTTATCGTGGTGGAGGTGGATCTGCAGAAATTTGGCCGTGCCTGGGCGGGTATTTCCGATGCGGTCATTGTCACGGACAGCACCAACACGATCATCCTGACCACCGAGCCGCGCTGGCTGGGCCGGACCGAAGAGGAAGCGTTGGAGCGACAAACGCCGCAAAACGCAATTCAGCGTGCGATTCAGGCGACCGCAGATTGGACGGCGCTGCCGCCGGATGCCTACTTGCAGGGTGAAGCGGTGATGCGGTTGGAAAACCGGATTCCATTCCGAGGCTGGCGGATGACGAGTTACACGACCTACGCGTCTGTGCGCGAGCGGGTGAACGGTGTGCTCGCGCTGGAGATCATGGGTTTTGCGATTCTTCTGGCATTGACGTTCTATGCCCTCAACCGACGCACAGCGCTGCGCGCCGCACTTTTCCAGCGGGAATCAGCCGAGTTGAGGTCGCTCAACGCCGCGTTGCAGCGGGAAATTGCCGAACGCAAAAGGGTCCAAGAGACCCTCGCAGTGGCCGAGCAGACCCTGGAACAATCCAGTAAATTGGCTGCGTTAGGCGAAATGTCCGCCGCGGTCAGTCACGAATTGAATCAGCCTCTGGCTGCAATGAAAACCTACCTTGCGGGCGCGCGACTGCTCCTCAAACGCAACCGTGGCGAGGAGGCGTTGTCGTCCTTTGGACGGATCGACGATCTGATTGAACGCATGGGCGGCATCACCCGTCAGCTGAAATCTTACGCGCGCAAGGGACAGGATGCTTTTTCCCCTGTGAACGTGGGCGATGCGCTCAGTTCCAGCCTGGCTATGATGGAGCCGCAACTGCGCCAAAGGATGGTACGCATCAGCCGTATCGTTCCAGATGAACCGGTTGAGGTCCTCGGAGATCGTCTGCGCATTGAACAAGTGATGGTGAACCTCTTGCGCAATGCGATCGATGCCACCAAGTCTGAAAGACAACCAAAAGTTGATATTATACTGTCAGCCGGGGAGACAGCGACATTGACCGTACGTGACAACGGACCGGGTATCGAAGACCTCGATGCGCTGTTCGAGCCCTTCTACACCACCAAGCAACCCGGCGACGGGGTGGGGCTCGGGCTTGCCATTTCATCACAGATCGTGACAGATCTTGGGGGCCGGCTGACGGCACGTAACGGGCAATCCGGGGGCGCAGTGTTCGAAATGCAACTGCCTATCTTGGAAAGCGAAGACCTGACGGCTGGGCAAACAACGGCGGCGGAGTAAAGCATGACGCAAGCAATGAAAATCGCAATCGTGGACGATGAGCAGGATATGCGGCAATCCATCAGTCAATGGCTGGCTCTGTCCGGATATGACACAGAGACCTTTGGCAGCGCGGAAGATGCGCTCAAGATACTGGGCCCGGAGTATCCTGGAATCGTCATATCGGACATCAAGATGCCGGGTATGGACGGGATGCAGTTCCTCAAAAAGCTCATGGGCAATGATAGCGCTTTGCCAGTGATCATGATAACCGGACATGGTGACGTGCCCATCGCGGTGGAAGCCATGCGCGTCGGGGCTTTCGATTTCCTGGAGAAACCCTTTAACCCCGATCGGATGTCGGAACTGGCCAAGAAGGCCACGGGTGCACGACGGCTGGTGATGGATAATCGCGCTCTGCGCCGCGAACTTTCTGACGGCTCGCAGATCATGAAAAAGCTCATTGGTCAAAGCCCTGTGATGGAGCGCTTGCGCGAAGACATCCTGGATCTTGGCCAGGCAGACGGACATGTTCTGATCGACGGCGAGACAGGCACGGGCAAGACACTGGTTGCGCACGCCTTGCATGCTGTTGGCAGCCGCGCGGGTCGTAAATTCGTGCTGGTCAGCTGCAGCGCCTATGAAGAAGACGCACTTGCAAAACGCCTGTTCGGGCCGATGATGCCCGAAGATGGTCAATTGCCCGCTATCGAAGAAGCGCGTGGCGGAACTCTGGTTCTTGAAGATATTGAGTCCCTGTCAGAGACGATGCAGGCGCGTCTCTTGAGCGTCATCAACGAGCAGGGCACACCGGCAGAAACGCGCATCGTCGCCATCTCGAATCTACAAGAGGCAGGTCGCACCTCCGAAGATGTGCTGCGTGCGGATCTTTTCTACCGACTGGCTGCCTTGCGGATCACTGTGCCACCGCTGCGCATGCGGGGCGAAGACATTCTGACGCTCTTTACCCGCCTGGGTGAGCAGTTTGCCGATGAGTATGGCTGCGAGGCGCCACAGGTTTCTGCACAGGAAGCTGCGCAACTGCTACAGGCACCTTGGCCGGGCAATGTGCGCCAGTTGATCAACCTTGCTGAACGTGCGGTGCTACAGTCGCGTCGTGGCGCAGGAACAATCTCTTCACTGCTCATGAATGATCATGAAGACATGCAGCCGGTGATGACCACGGAAGGCAAGCCGCTCAAAGAGTATGTCGAAGCTTTTGAACGCATGCTGATCGATAACACGATGCGACGTCATCGCGGTTCGATTGCAAGTGTGATGGATGAGCTTTGTCTTCCAAGGCGCACACTTAATGAAAAAATGGCGAAATACGGCCTGCAACGGTCCGACTACCTCTAGTAGAATATAAATCGCTGCATTTTTTGTCCTCCTGCTCACGTTTGACGCAAGAAATTGAGATTGACCATTGTCAATCGGACCGTTGTCGCATTATCTAGTTGAGCGGGAGGACGTTGCTTTCAATACGTCTTATCCACATGAGATTCGCTGCGTTGAGCGTGGATTGTTCGCAATAGAACAAGCGCCAGGCAGACCGATTGAACCGGAAACGGTTGAGGAACCACTGACGTTTGACGGGCGTGTTTGCCCCTAAAATGCAGTTAATAATGGACATGCGGCTGTTTTGAAACACGCATGTCGGAGAAGAACCGCGATGACGCGCGACGATGCAGTGAGCAGAAAGACCAGAGCCCAAGCGCTCCGGCCCGTGCGCGCGCCCCACATCGCCCTTACAAGACACAAACCCCATACGTCGGATCCACCGGGTCACGACGATATGCGTTTGTGCAATTTGGATTTATGGCTAAGAAAATGCTTATCGATGCCACCCACGCTGAGGAAACTCGCGTTGTGGTGGTCGACGGAAACAAGGTCGAGGAGTTCGACTTTGAGTCTGAGAATAAACGCCAGCTTGCTGGCAACATCTATCTCGCAAAAGTAACACGCGTAGAACCGTCGCTTCAGGCGGCTTTTGTGGACTATGGCGGCAATCGTCATGGGTTCCTGGCGTTCTCAGAGATCCACCCTGATTACTACCAAATCCCGGTTGCGGATCGTCAGGCGTTGATGGAAGAGGAACGTGCCTACGCTGAGGCCCAGAAGGCCAAGGAAGAAGACGAAGAAAAACCCAAAAGGCGCCGCACGCGCAGCCGGACCAAATCCAAAGCGGCCGATGCGTCTGCTGAGGATGCGGTAGCGACCAAAGATGTGGACGCCGATCAGATCGAGGGTATGGAAACCATTGATCTGGACGATGAAGAGGGCTCTTCGCCGATGGAACGGGTGGCGGAAACGCCGGTCGAAGAACCTGAAGCGCTGGCTGCGGATGCAGTTGCTGAAGAAACAGCCGACAAAACAGAAGATTCTGCTGCCGCTGCCGTCGCAGAGGCGGACACGGCCGTCGTTGACGGAGATGGAGCGCCGATTGGCGATACGGACGTGCAAGATCCGGTCGAAGACGAAGATGCGCCGCGCAAAGCCGACGCATCGGCCAAGGATGACACTATCGAGTCCGTCGCGGATGATGATGATCACGATGACATCCGCCCTGCACGTAAACCACGCCCACGGCGTTACAAAATCCAGGAAGTCATCAAGGTCCGTCAGATACTGCTCGTGCAGGTCGTTAAGGAAGAGCGCGGCAACAAGGGCGCGGCGCTTACAACCTACCTCAGCCTTGCAGGACGCTACTGCGTATTGATGCCAAACACAGCGCGTGGCGGCGGGATCAGCCGCAAGATTACCAATGCAGCGGATCGCAAGAAGCTTAAGGATATCGCAAACGAGATCGAAGTGCCGCAGGGTGCCGGCCTGATCGTGCGCACTGCCGGGGCCAAACGCACCAAGGCGGAAATCAAGCGCGACTACGAATATCTGCAGCGCCTATGGGAACAGATCCGCGAGCTGACGCTCAAGTCCATCGCTCCGGCGAAGATTTACGAAGAAGGCGACCTAATCAAGCGATCGATCCGCGATCTTTACAACCGCGACATTGATGAAGTTTTCGTCGAAGGGGACCGTGGGTATCGGATCGCCAAAGACTTTATGAAAATGATCATGCCGAGCCACGCCAAAAACGTGAAGCTCTATGGAGAGAGCCTGCCGCTCTTTGCGCGTTACCAGGTCGAAAGCTATCTGGCGTCCATGTTCAACCCGACGGTACAGTTACCATCCGGCGGGTACATCGTGATCGGCGTCACTGAGGCACTTGTCGCGATTGACGTGAACTCTGGTCGCGCCACCAAAGAAGGCTCCATCGAGCAAACCGCGCTCAAAACCAATCTCGAAGCTGCAGATGAAGTGGCCCGACAGTTGCGCCTGCGCGACCTTGCCGGTCTCATTGTCATCGACTTTATCGATATGGATGAGCGCAAGAACAATGCTTCCGTCGAAAAGCGGATGAAGGACAAGCTGAAAACGGATCGGGCGCGTATTCAGGTCGGTCGAATTTCGGGCTTTGGCCTCATGGAAATGAGCCGTCAGCGTCTACGTCCCGGTATGATCGAAGCAACGACGCAACCCTGTCAGGCGTGCCATGGGACGGGGCTCATCCGCTCTGATGACAATTTAGCACTGTCTATCCTGCGGCAGATCGAAGAAGAGGGCACACGAAAACGCTCACGCGAGGTCCTGATCAAAGCGCCGGTCAGTATTGCGAACTTCCTGATAAACCAAAAGCGCGAACATATCGCTCAGATTGAGGCGCGCTATGGTTTGTCTGTGCGCATTGAGGGCGATCCAGCGCTGGTGAGCCCGGATTTCAGTCTGGAGAAGTTCAAAACCGCGACCCGCGTGGTCTCTGCTGCGGTTGAGCATGTCGTATCGGTTGATACATCGATCATGGATCAAGTCGACACCGAAGAGGCCGATGACGTCATCCCGGATCATGCACCAGCCGCAGAAAACGCAGGCACTGATGGTGAAGGTGACGGTGAAGGAGAAGGTCGGCCCAAGCGCCGCAGACGTCGGCGGCGGCGTAACCGCAATAAATCGAACGGGGATCATCCAAATGGGGAATCTCAAAACGATGACGCTACAGACGGAGATTCTGCGGCACCCGAAGCGCAACAGGTATCTGAGGCAACTGACGCAGCCGCTGTAGACACACAGAACGCAGACGGGGCACAGGACGCTCCGGTCGAAAACAGCACAGAAGAAAAAGAGGCCAAACCAAAACGTACGCGGTCTCGGAGTCGGAAGCCGAAAGCAGAACCTGTCGCAGAGGCGACGGAAGCGGATGCAGCACCAACAGCCAACACCGCAAAAGGAACAGGGGATGCTGCAGCGCCTGCAGAAGCAGTAAAGGCCGAAGCAACGCCCGCTGAAGAGCCGGTTGTCGAGAAGCCCAAACGCAAACGTGCGAGCCGTGCGAAAAAACCGGTTGCACCAGCGCCTGAAGCCGCTGAGCCAGCACAAGAGGTTCCGGCTGTTGCCGCCGCAGCGCCTGCTGTCGAAGCGCCAGCAGCGCCCGAGCCAGTCGTTGCAAACGCGACGGAAGAAGTTGCGGCTGTTGTTCAAGCGGAAGAAAAACCTGCCAAGCCGAAACGGCGCGGCTGGTGGTCACTCGGCGGCAGTTGACACGCTCAAGAACGTAAATACGGAAAAGCGTGCCCTCGGGCGCGCTTTTTTTATAGTTGTCAGGCTTTTTGGATCACGTAGCGTTGCGCGGGCCCCGTGGCGTCGCTGGACACCAATATGTGCCCGGTTTCAGCGCAAAAATGCGGCACATCCACAATGGCTGCCGGATCGTCTGCCAGAACGGTCAGCGTCTCACCACTTTCCAATGCCTGAAGCCGCTTGCGCGCTTTTAAGACGGGCAGGGGACACAGCAGCCCCGTCGCGTCGAGAGTGTTTTTATCATGCGTCATAGGTGGGAAATAGGCGCGATATTACAGAGTGTCCACAAGGTTGTGACCGCGTTGCGGGGTGACGCTGGGCTGTGGATAGGCTAGGCACTTCTTATGTTTGGGATCGAAATCATAGACGCGGGTCTTTTGCCAGCAATGTTGGTAGCGCTTGTCGCTGGTGTTGTCAGCTTCTTGAGCCCTTGTGTCCTACCGATCGTGCCGCCGTATTTGGCGTACATGAGCGGTGTGAGCCTGAACGAGATGTCTGGGCAGGCTGCTGCCCGTCGTCGAGCAATCATCGCGGCCCTTTTCTTTGTTATGGGGTTGAGTACAGTCTTTTTGATCCTGGGGTTTACGGCATCCGCGTTTGGGGCATTCTTTCTGCAGAACCAGTTGTTGTTCGCGCGGATTTCGGGTGTTGTGATCATTGTCTTTGGTCTGCATTTTCTCGGTGTTTTTCGCATTTCTTTTTTAGACCGCGAAGCGCGGATGGATGCGGGTGACAAGGGCGGTTCAAGCTTTGGCGCCTACGTGCTGGGCCTGGCTTTCGCGTTCGGCTGGACGCCCTGCATCGGGCCGCAATTAGGCGCGATATTGTCACTAGCTGCCTCAGAAGCATCTGTCACACGCGGGACGTTGCTGCTGGGTGTCTACGCCGCAGGTCTTGGGATCCCATTTTTACTTGCAGCCATGTTCATCACCCGCGCAATGGGTGTGATGGATCGCCTGAAGCGCCACATGAAGATGATCGAACGTGTCATGGGGGGGCTGTTGCTAGCTGTTGGTCTGGCTATGGTCACAGGCGCTTTCACCACCTTTTCCTGGTGGTTGCTGGAGCGCTTCCCTGCGCTCGCGACACTCGGATAAGCACTGCATGTGTGCAACAATTTCTGCATTTGCACAGGATTTCACAGCTCTGAGCGACCGCTTTGATCTGCTTTCAATATGTCCGGCGCTAACATGTACCATCGCCGGATCGGTTCATCTATGCATGCCCTAGAAGATGGAATCATCAGAAAGGGCCACCATGAACGACGTTGAAAAGATGCGTACGCAGATGGAAACCGGCGCAGGCTTTATCGCCGCGCTTGATCAGTCAGGCGGCTCGACACCCAAAGCACTCGGACTCTATGGCGTGGAGCCAACAGATTACTCGGGTGACGACGAAATGTTCCGCGCCATGCACGATATGCGCGCCCGGATCATTCTTGCGGACGCATTTACCAGCGCCAAAGTCATTGGTGCCATTCTGTTTGAGCGTACGATGCATGATACGATCAACGACACGCCCGTTGCCGAACTGCTCTGGCAAAACAGGGGTATTGTGCCGTTTCTCAAGATTGACAAAGGCTTGGAAGACAAAGCCGATGGCGCTCAGCTGATGAAATCTATGCCGGGTTTGGAAGATGTTCTGCAGGTCGCGAAATCAAAAGGCATCTTCGGTACTAAAGAGCGTTCTGTCATTCATGACGCGAACTCAGTCGGTATCGCAGCTATTGTGGCCCAACAGTTTGAGGTTGGCGCAACCGTGACATCGGCTGGGTTGGTACCGATCCTTGAGCCGGAAGTGAATATTCACTCAGAAACTAAAGCGGAAGCCGAAAGTATTTTAGAATCTGAAATACTTCAAAAACTCAATGGATTGAGTAAAGATGTTGATGTGATGCTTAAGCTTACTTTGCCCTCGGTCCGTGGTATCTACGACAGGCTGGCTAAGCATCCGCGTGTGCTGCGGGTTGTTGCGTTGTCGGGCGGCTACTCCACGGATGAAGCCTGCGTCAAACTGGCGGAAAATCCATTGATGATTGCGAGTTTTAGCCGCGCGTTGACCGAAGGATTGAGCGTTCAAATGACAGACGCAGAATTCGGGTCAGCCCTGGGCGCTAGCATTGCCAAGATTTACGAGGCGTCAACTGCATAAGGCGAGAAAGAGACCGTTACTCAGAGCGCTGCCCATCTTGAAACCAGCGCAGCACGTAAACGCGTATGGCCGATGCCAAACCAGATTGCGTGCCGCGTTCGACATCAATTTCTGCAATCAGAGCATTGATTGGAACGTGTTTTTCGCTGGCGATATCACGTAACGCCAGCCAGAATTCATGCTCCAGAGAGATAGAGGTACGGTGGCCTTTAAGCGTGACCGAATGCTTGACCGGTCGCTTGCTCATGGATCCTGCTTGTGCCCGTCAAGATGGCGAGACTTGGCTATCTCTTCGGTCTTTTCTGCGGTCTTTTGCGCTTTGGTTCTGCCAAATTTAACCGCGTTTTGATCCGCCCGGGTGCGTTTCTCCGCTTTTGCCCGGGCTTTTCTCGCCTTGTTAAGATTGATCGGCGTGCTCACTTCGGGCCGATCATGTTTTCCGGCCGGACAACACGCTCAAACGTTTCTGCATCAACAAACCCAAGTGCTATGGCTTCTTCCTTGAGCGTCGTGCCGTTTTTATGCGCGGTCTTGGCAACTTTAGTGGCGTTGTCATAGCCGATTTCTGGCGCCAAAGCGGTCACCAGCATCAGGCTTTCGCGCATCAGCCGTTCGATCCTGTCTGCGTCAGCTTTCAGATCGACAACAAGATTGTCCGTAAAGGCAGATGCGGCATCGCCTAAAAGTTGCATGGATTGCAGTACGTTATAGGCCATCATAGGTTTATAGACGTTGAGCTCGAAATGCCCCTGTGATCCTGCAAAGCCGACAGCGGCATCGTTGCCAAACACATGGGCGCAGACTTGTGTCAGTGCTTCGCATTGGGTCGGATTGACTTTGCCGGGCATGATTGAGGAGCCGGGTTCGTTCTCGGGCAAAACGAGTTCCCCCAGACCGCAGCGCGGGCCGGATCCAAGGAGCCGGATGTCATTTGCGATCTTGAAAAGGCTGGCCGCCACGGTTTTCAGAGCGCCGGAAATCTCTACCATCGCATCATGAGCGGCGAGCGCTTCAAACTTGTTGGGTGCGGTGACAAACGGCAGGTCGGTGATCTCTGCCATGTTTTGGGCTACCCTTGTGTCCCAGCCTATGGTCGTATTGAGCCCGGTGCCCACAGCCGTGCCGCCCTGCGCCAACTCATAGATGCGGCCTAAACCGTCTTTGACCCGCTGAATTCCCATAGCGACTTGATGCGTGTACCCGGAAAATTCCTGACTCAGCGTCAACGGTGTCGCATCCTGCGTATGGGTCCGCCCGATCTTGATGATCCCGTCAAATTCGACGACCTTCACCTGCAGCGCCGCATGCAGCTTTTCGAGGCCTGGCAAAAGAACGTCCCGCGCGGTCATTGCGGTTGAAATATGCATGGCAGTGGGGAAGGTATCGTTGGACGACTGGCCCATATTGCAGTGATCGTTGGGGTGCACGGGGTCTTTAGATCCGATAACTCCTCCAAGGATTTCAATCGCGCGATTGGCGATCACCTCATTGGCATTCATGTTGGATTGCGTACCCGATCCGGTCTGCCAAACGACCAGTGGGAAATTGTCGTCAAACTTGCCCGCCACAACTTCGCTGGCGGCCTGCACAATGGCGTCACCACGTGCCTTGTCGAGTTTCCCCAACTCAATATTTGCCTGGGCACAAGCTTGTTTGATCACCCCCAGCGCACGGACCAAAGCGATGGGCTGTTTCTCCCAGCCGATCGGGAAATTAATGATGGAGCGTTGCGTTTGTGCACCCCAATACTTGTCGGATGGGACCTCCAAAGGGCCAAAACTATCGGTTTCCGTACGGGTCTGGGACATTCTGCGCTCCAAGGTTCAAATCTGCACTGGGTTTACCGCTCTGCGCGCCGGGGTGCAACGGGGCTGGATGAAGGTGTTCCATTGCAAGCCTCGTCTCATGTACTATCTTATAGGATGTGAATCGAAGGTGATTTTCGCTCACCCAAACGGTTTGACTGGTAAGGGAGACATCCTCAGATGTTACGACAGACAACTTCGCTGGGTGTTGGGTTAGCATTTCGCAGTTTTATTTTGGGGCTGTGCCTGGCCGTTTTGATCGCGTCAGCTTTGCGCGCGGATATTTCGCGCTTCGTCGGGGTCTATGAAGGATCCGCAAAGGTGTTGTCGTCGGATGGGACTGAAAAGCCGCGCGATATGAGCGTCACCATCGCCGAAATGCGCGAGGGCTTTCGTGTCAGTTGGACGTCTACAACATATCGCGCTGACGGCAGCGCTAAGGAAAAATCCTATACAATCGATTTCGTGCCCAGTCATTATGACAGTGTTTATGCATCTGCCATGAAGCGCAACGTGTTCGGGCATGATGTGCAGCTTGATCCGATGAAGGGAGAGCCCTACGTCTGGGGACGTGTTGAGGGGGATACTCTGACGGTGTACTCCATGTTCGTGACCGACAGCGGAGGCTATGAAATCCAACAATTTGACCGCACGCTCACGACGGGCGGGCTTGATCTGGAGTTCAAAAACGTGCGCAACGGAGAAATCTTACGCACGGTGTCAACGTTTCTTGAAAAGCAGTAGACGCGGCGACTATTTACGGAAGCTGTCCAGCGATACGATTTCCGCATCTTTCGGGCTTTCCTCTTCCACCTCAATATCTTCGACGTCAGACGTTTCCGAGGGAGCGGTCGCAACGGGAAGTTGGGTGGGCACATCGCTTTCGTCTGCGTCGTCCGACTGGGTTTCAAAGCGCAGTCCGAATTCGACGGACGGATCGACAAAAGTTTTGATCGCGTCGTACGGAATGTAGAGCGGTTCCGGTGCATCGCCAAAATTCAGTGTGACCGCAAAGCCTTCGTCCGAAACTTCTAGCTTGTCGTACCAATGCTGCATGACAACTGTCATTTCACCGGGATACCGGTCAAATAGCCAATCCGCGAGTTCTGCATCTGGATGACTGGTGTCAAATGTGATGAAGAAGTGGTGCTCTCCGGGCAAGCCGTTTGCGCGCACATCAAGCAATACCTTGCGGATCAGGCCACGCATGGCCTCGTGCATCAGATTGCCGTAGTCTATTGTGCGGCTCATCCTCGTCCTCTGAACACTGCGGCGCTTCTGTGCTGATCATAGCCGATTCCCTGCGGGATAAAAGAGGTCTCTGCGGATTGTCGTAAACGCTTAGAGTACAGCGGCGAAAAGCCCGCAAATTGCCAGTATTGCAAGCGTTTCTGCCATCCCTCTTTTCAGCGCAATCAGCAAAACTGCCGCGACACATGTCAAAGCCAGCGCTGAAACATCCAGTGATGCTAAGTCCGGCACTGGTACCGCAAGACCGCTTAATTGAACAGTGCGCGTGAAAAGAACATGGATGGCAAACCAGATAGCCAGATTAAGGATGACCCCCACAACTGCTGAGGTAATCGCATTTAAAGCGCCTGACAGGCGGGGACGCGTTGCAATGCGTTCAAGGTAAGGACCTGTGAGGAAAATCCACATAAAACAGGGCACAAACGTCACCCAAAGCGCGACCAGACCGGCAACGATCCCCAGCAACAGCCCTTCTTGCGTGGCGCCCGCCAAAATGGCGACAAACTGTGTCACGAGGATGAGGGGCCCTGGTGTTGTTTCCGCCAATCCAAGGGCGTCAATCATTTGCGCTGTCGTGATCCATTCGTAGTCCGCAACAACAGTCTGCGTCATATAAGCGAGCACCGCATAAGCGCCGCCAAAGGTAACAACGGCAAGCTTAGAGAAGAACAAGGCGATGTTCAGCAGGAATGCCTGATCCGTCAGCGCAATTAAAATAATAGGCGCGGCCCAAAGCGCGCCCCAGGTTACGATTACGGAAATCGGTTTTGTAGCAATAGGTGACTGAGGTGGTGGCGCGGTGTTTGATGGTGTTGTGAGAATGGCACCAACCAGCGCAGCTCCGGCGATGACCAGAGGGTAGGGCGCATCAAGGGCAAAAAGCGCGAGGAAAGCAGCCGCTGCCAATGTCCAGGACACAGGTGTGCCCAGCGCCTTTTGGGACAGTTTCAAAAGTGCCTGAAGCACGATGATGATGACTGCGGCTTTGATCCCTGTAAAAGCAGCCTGCACAAGTGGCACATCTCCAATTGCAACGTAGATGACCGCCAACGCGGCAATCACGGCCGCTCCGGGCAAAACGAACAGTAAGCCTGCAATCAATCCGCCCGAAGTGCCGCGTAGCCGCCATCCCGCATAGGTCGCAAGCTGCATGGCTTCTGGCCCGGGTAACAGCATGCAAAGCGACAAAGCGCGCAAAAAGGTGTCCTCATCAAGCCATTTTTCGTCGTCGACCAAGCATTGATGCATCAGCGATATCTGCGCCGCTGGCCCGCCAAAAGAGAGAATGCCGATCTTGCCGAAAACGCGAAATAAGTCACGATGGGTAGGGCCACTCATGGATGGTGGCTCTGCTGCATAGTTTGTTGAGGACCCCTTATCACCACAGGCGTGTCACGCAGGGTGTGAGTATCAAATTCTGCGGATAAGCCATCCCAGGCACCCCTTGTTAGAGGGAAGGGAGCGATACTTGGGCTTGGTTTTTGAGGCAATCGCGTTTTCCCCGCAAACAGACCTGCCATGACGGGAGAGGCGCGGTCAATTCGCAATCGTCAACGCAGGACAGTGCCGCTGAGCAAAAGCTCGAAAGAATTCTCGGGTAGTTGCTTCAGTTGTTCGAAGAAATTCAGGAAATTGACAGTTGGATAGCTTTCCACGATTCGCTGGTCCTCGAAGCGCACCAAGGCTTGCCATCGTAGTGATACCGGCTCTTTTGTGCCGGCCCTCACACCATCTAGTTGAACCAATGCCGACACCCAGTCCCCATTTTCGATGGTATGGACAACGTTAACGCGTTGATTCGAAATTAAATCATTCAGAACCTGTATCAGTTCACGCACCTCATCGAGAGAGATGGTGCCGCCGGGTATCAAGCATGCATTGTCAGAAACCGGTGTGTAATAACGTTCGATCTTGTCCCATTCGCCATTTTCCCAGACGTCTTTGTACCAGCGATGAATGATATCTGCCTTGGTTTGCATCAGAACCTCTTCGCAATGTGAGAGATGGTATATCAACAATGCACAACCAAAGGGTAAATAGCCACAACCATTAGTTGGGTTTTCGGTGTCTTGGGGGTAAGTGCAGGCTTCTGTTGCCAGGTGCCTGCGAACCCCGCCTTAGGTCGCTAAACGTAAGGACTTAGATTTCAGTATCTCAAGTCGCTTACGCGGCCATTGCTACTGGAGCACGATTGTCATTTGCAATTGTACATGTTTCGCCGATAACGGTGGCAGACAGCCGAAACAAAGCAAACTCCTTTAGACGTTCGTCGATCCTATTTCGACCCCATGATCCTCAAATGAAGGATGTTTGGTGGAGTCGCCGGGTACCGCCCCCGGGTCCGATCCGCTTATTACGAGCGCGTTTATGTTCATAGTCCTTACGGACAACTTAGATATAGGTGAACGCGGGCGATCTCTCAAGCCTTGGTCGTATCTGATTTTTTATATCTATTTTTCTTTGATTTATCAATTTAATATCCTTCATTATTCACCCATTACGTTAAGATATGGCGTTCTTTTAGGTGCAAGGCGTAACGCCCATCTGCCGAAAAACGCCTTGAGCAGAAAATGTTCGGAACCTGCGGCACAGCATGTTTTGTGTACAAAACAAACAAGGCCGATCCTCATCTGATCACGTAAAATACGCGACAGAAACGATTCCTCTTTAAAAGGCAGAACCTTGACCGAAAGCAATTTCGCAAATGCGTCGGTTTAGCTGTGTGATCTACAAGTTGGCCGCGAGCAACCACGCGGCAAGCGCAGCTTCTATTCCGCCAAAGAGAAGCACTTTTCGTAAAGGGGGACGATCCAGCACGATCGATACAATTCGACCAAGGGCCGCGCCGGCAAAGGCAAACCCTATCATCGCATAGGCCAAGGGTGCATGAAGTATCAACGCAGCAAGGCCCGCAACGACGAACAGCCCGCCCACAGAGGCGCGCATTTCCGATAGACCCATTGTGCTATGGGTGGATTGTAAATCCAGCGCCGCGGCCGTGTACCGCGGCGCAAGAAAGCCAAACAGTCCAAATCCAATCGTCAAAAGCGCACAGATCACGTTCAAAGCATCAATCATGTGAAGGGAGTTAGCATAATGCCGCCCCTTGGCAATCTGCGTTTCTGCCTTTGACGGGTTGACCGTTTTTCACGGCGGGGTCATTTGGTTGCTTGTGATCAACCACTGCACTGAATGCCAAGGTTCGATGCAGTGCAGATCGGAGAGAAAATTCTATCGGCAGCGTTGACCTGACGCGGTTGCCAGTGCCTTGCAGCTATCCAGCACAACATCCGCTGTGTTTCCTTTGGTAGCGTCTTGCAAAGCCGCATCCAAGGCATCCTGGTCGATGTTGGGGCGCGAAGACTTGATGAGTGCTGCCACACCAGACAGATGTGCCGCTGCGATGGAATCGCCAGAAAAGAAATCGTAATCTGACGCGGGGCGCGCACTAATGATGTCTCGACCTGGTAAAGCGATAGAGTCTCTGGAACCTGAATTGCCGTAAACGTGAGCGGAGAGCACGTCTTCATGAGACGCAGGAAACCCGGTGCGACCGGCTGTTCCGCGGGCGGCGATCAGTACCGCGCCATTCTCGGCAGCTTTGTCGATCAATGCGTCCACCAAGGGGTCGTATTGCCCGGATAGGCTCATGTTGATGACGTCCGCATCCTGCGCAATTGCGAAATTCAAGGCCCGCGCCAGCGAAAAGGAATTGCAGCGCCCGCCTGCATCACTCTCCCAACAGGCGCGCAGCCCAAGGATCCTGGCCTCTGGTGCGACGCCCACAATACCAGCGGCGTTTTTCCCATCTGCTGCGATCACAGCGGCAATCGCTGTCCCATGCGCCTCTGCGGAGGGCGCGCGCCCGGCGATGCCCACAAAATCACGCGACATCTCGACCCGTGTCCTAAGGTCCGGATGTTGCGTCGCCACAGCCGTATCAATGACAGCAACGCGCACACCCGCACCCCGCGCAAATGCGTGAGAGTCCTGCGTGTTGAGCGCGCGCAATCCGTGTTGCGCTCCGTAGAGTTCGTCAGTGTAGCCCGGCGGCACAGCCATCGTGTCAAAACGGTTAACCCGGGAGACCGTGACAATCTGCGGGTCGTCAGAGAGGCTCGAGATATAGCGATCTGCCGAGGTCCCGGCGGGCACGGCAAGCACGAGGCAAAAGAGATCGACCGTTGCCAAAGGCCAAGCCGTGACCAGCGCGCCGCCATGTCTGTCAATCAAAGCCTCGGCAAACGCGCGTGTCTGGCTTTCTTCGGACAATGGAACGGAGATGATAACGGTCGTAGATGCCCCAAGCGTGCGGGCGTCGACCAGCCCGATGCCGCCGTTTGCATTCTGGCTCACGACGTCCCCGCAGGCTGCAATAAAAAGGCTGGCTAGCAGAACGACTGGGAAGAAGGATCGCGCGCGCATCATTCCGTTGCATCCGTGACAGCAAGTGCAACCCTTGCATCCGCCCGCAAAGCAGCAAGGATTTCAACGCGTTGATCTTCGGATATATTGCCGCGCAATAATCCCGCTTCAGAAGGTCCAGAAATGTCGGTCAGGCCCAATTCCTGCATCCATTCTGACAGATCGCTCACTGCATCTGCACCCGCAGGCAGAACCCGTACTTCGATCAAGCCAATCAGGCTAGAATCAGATGGCGTCGAAAGCGTCTCGAAGGTGCCTGGCGCCTGGATCGTGTTGAAATCCACGGCAAAAAATCCGACCAAAAGAACTGCAAGGGCAAAGGCAGGCGCGCCAACGGAAAACCACGTCTGTGCGCGCAGCTTTTCCCAAGCTTCCCCCAACGCCGTCAGGAATCCGTTTCGCGCAGGTGGGTCCAGTGTGTCGATCATCCGATCCCACGAAGCAGCCTCCTGAAACGCAAGCGCATCGAGGTTTTGTAACTGATCCGAAAGTGCACGTTCGCTGGCAAGCTCGGCTGCGCAAGCCGGGCACTGGGCGATGTGGTCGTTCATCGCGTTTGTTTCTGCGCGTGTCAGGGTGTTGTTCAGCAGCCAGGGTAACTGTTCCCGGACGGTTGAACAGCTCAGCAGTGTGTCAGGTGTCATGGCCGTATCCTTTAAGCGTATCACGCAGCATCTCCCTTGCGCGTGACATACGTGATTTGATTGTACCGACAGGACATCCGGCGATCTCTGCCGCTTCATGGACTGACAGGCCCCAGATATACGTCATCTCGACCAAAGCGCGATAGTCTGCGGGCAGTTGAGACAGGGCCGCCACGATATCGGTACGGTTCTCGGCTTGAAGCGAGGAAATATTGCCGCCGGTAATTTCGGAGACATCTTCCCATGGAACGGATTCACGATCCAGACGTGTGCGACGGTGTCGCCGCATGGTCTGCTTGTACGCAATGCCAAAGATCCAGGTGGAACCCTTGGATCTTCCTTCAAAGCGCGCCGCCGACTTCCAGACCGCAAGTAACGTGTCTGACGCAGCTTCATCGGCCAGATCCGGGCTCAACCCTGTACGCAGCGCAAAGCCGACAAGCCTTCCATAAAAGCTCTTGTGCAATCTTCTGAATGCCACGCGGCTGCCAGCAGCAATTTCTGCGATCAATGTGGCATCACTGTCTATGTTCGTTTGTTCTGTCACAATGTGTATCGCTTGCATTGGCGGGTTCCTCACTTGTGAAGGTAAGTGCCCGGGGAGAGGTATTTGGTTCATTTAATTTGTTCACGAAACCGTGAGCGGGCAAAAGGGACATGATTCAAAAGGACAATTGGTGCGATGCCGCCAATAAATCAGGGCAAGCTGTACGATATTCGTTCAATGCAGCACGATCGACAATAGTGCGTCTAACGTGTCTGGCCGGGTATGCAGAAATCCGCTGCTTTGCGAAAGATGCAGTGACTGTGCTACTGCGCAGCCCGCTTTTCTGGACGCGGTTCATGCGTTTGCAATGCCTCAAGCAACAAGTGTGCCCCATCAACAATTTTTCACACAGCGGAACGAGGAGGGACGCGCGCGCCAGCAGTATACGCTAACACCCGCCTTAGCGCGTTTTTGTTGCCAACCCACACAGCGTCGACACGCATTGCCACCTTCGGTCGATTTCAGTTGGTGAAACCGCATTCACCTCCGTCGCGGGCCGAACGCTATACAGTCTCTAATAAAGCAATTAGTGGATTAATTGCTCGAAATAACGCTGTGAAAGATTTTGTCTGGCATAATTGCCATCCATTGCCCGGTGCTTTGGATGCGGTACCTCCGAGTTCTGTCTGAGGCGTTTTAACGTGATGTTTTCTCCTTTCATGCATGTTGAAGATCCCAAAGGGGACTCTGGACTAGGATGCTAAGACTGTTCACATCGCTGCGCGCTTGGTTGTTGCGCGGAATCGAGGCCGACCACGGCCTGTGGCCGGAGGCGTTGCAGTTAGTCGTGAACACCGCGCAAGATGGACTGGTGGTTCAGGACGAGTCAGGTACGATCGAATGGTGTAACCCGTCTTACTGTCGGATGACTGGATGGCAGCGAAACGAAATAATCGGACGCAATCCACAGTCTTTTTTGCTGCCGCCTGAAGATCGTCCAACGGACGCGGAAATCGCCGCGTTTCAATTTCCTGATAATTTCAAATATCTTGATCAGTATGAGGTGGTCAAAAACGTCAGGAAAAATGGCGAAATATTTTGGAACCAGCTCAATTTTGGAACTGTTGAAAAACGGGATGGTCGGCGAAAGTACGTGATTGTTGCGCGTGATGTGACCCGCGAGGTGGAGCAGCGTGAGGCATTAGAGGACGCAAGGCTACGTCTCGAAACGGCAGCGAACTCGGACCCGCTTACAGGATTGGCAAACCGTTTCAGATTTGAACGCGCCCTGTCGACCAGCCTTGAGAAATTTGACACCGGTGTTTTAAACATTGATCTCGACGGATTTAAGGAGATCAACGATGCCCATGGTCATGCTGCAGGCGACGCCGTGCTTGTTCATGTTGCATCGGCCTTGCAGGAGCTAGCAGGTCCTGAAAATCTGGTTGCACGCATCGGGGGGGACGAATTTGTCGTTCTTTCCCCGCTTCAGGATCAAAAAGGCTTGGACGCATTGGGGCAGCGTATTCTTGCCGCAGCTGCCGATTGGACACTCGATTGGCATGGCTCACCCTTACGCGTAGGGGTCAGTTTGGGAGCTGCAGTAGAAGCCAAAGCGGGTTGTTCGGCTGACGAACTCTTACGCCGATCAGACTTTGCGCTCTATGCCGCGAAAAACGCAGGAAAGGGTCGTTTGAGTTTCTATGACCTTTCGATGCATTTGGTGCATTTGAATGCGCGAAAAACGCTTGTTCAGCTACGTGAAGGAATCGCTGACGGTGCGTTTGAAATTCTGTTGCAGCCAATCTGTCGTACTAGTGATCATAAGATATTGGGGTTCGAAAGCCTTTTGCGTTGGCGGCATCCGTCGGGTGAAATCTTGACCCCAGATGCGTTTCTGGGTCTCGCGCGCCAACACGGTCTGATGGCAGAACTTGATTACTTGTCCATGCGTCTCGCAATACGTGCCAAGGCGCGCCTTGCTGAGGCAAATCTGACGCATCTCTTTTGTTCATTCAATGCCTCTCCAGAAGTTCTAAGTCGTTCAAATTACGTCGATATTCTCCTCTGGGAATGTGATGCGCAAGATGTGGCCCCGACGGATATCACCGTAGAGATACACGAATCCACCATCATCAATGACCCTGAAAGCGGGACAGCAAAGACAATAGATCGGTTAGCCAAGTCAGGTTTTCGGGTCGCGCTCGACGATTTTGGCGCGGGTAATACAGGTCTTGCAAAGCTGGTCAGCCTTGATATTCAGCTCGTGAAACTTGACCGGAGCCTGATGGCTAGACTGCCAGAGGATCTTGCCAGTCGTTCTGTTTTTCGCGCACTATGCGGTCTGTGCCGCGACTTGAATCTCTCTCTCATCGCAGAAGGGATAGAGACTGAGTTGCAACGTGAGCTCGCGGCGGAATTGGAATGCCCTATGGTCCAAGGGTACTTGCTAGGCAGACCCATGGCGATCGAAAACGCCGTCGTGCTTGCTCAGCAATCCCAAGAAAAACAAGCGCGCCGACCGAACGCAAAATGACTTTGTTTTGAAGTTCTCGTTTGAGAACAATTTGCACTATCGCTTTGCAAAGAACTGGTGGTTTTCCGGTAAAGTAGGCGTTGCATGTACATGCATTCAAAGTTCCGGATAAATACTTGTTTTAATGAGTGAAATTAAACCTTCTTGCTCCGGAAGAAGATACACGTGATACGGGCGCCTAGCGTGCAATTACAATGTCAGCGCGCAGCCCGCCCAGTCGCTCAGATTGGGTTAGACGCAGAACGCCGCCATGCGCGCGCGCGATATCTGTCGCGATCGCCAACCCAAGCCCAACGCCGCTGCCTTTGTCCTGATTGCGAGCGCTATCCAACCTCGTGAAAGGGCGCATCGCTTCCGCTCTACGGTCTTCGGGAATACCAGGGCCGTCATCTTCCACACGTATCCGCAACGATTTTTCGCTAAGCATAACAGAGACCTCTGCATGCGCTCCGTAGCGAACAGCATTTGAAATCAGGTTATCTACTGCACGGCGGATGGATAGAACATTCAGATTGACATCGCCCGAACCAATGCCGTCCTGCACCACAAGCGTCACATTCCGCCCTGCGCGCTGCGCGTCTGCAACGATGCTTTCAACCAACGCGCGCGGGTCCACAGGTTCAGGCTCGCCTTCGCTGGCACCTTTGACAAAGTTTAAAAACAGATCGAGCATTTCCTGCATGTCGTTTACGTCTTGCTCGAGCGGTTCGCGCTCTGCGTCATCCAACATGGAGAGGCCTAGTCGCATGCGGGTCAGGGGTGTCCGCAGATCGTGACTGACCCCTGAAAGCATCAATGTGCGTTGTTCTATCTGACGTTCAATGCGAGTGCGCATGTCCAGAAATGCGTTCCCCGCGGCGCGAACTTCCATTGCGCCTGCAGGCACATACGGATCATTGCGTCCCCGTCCAAAAGCCTCAGCGGCATGTGCCAATCGTTTTATGGGGCGCAGTTGGTTGCGCAGATAAAGAATAGCAATGATTGTTACCAACCCGCCAAAGAACAGCATATTGACAAACAACTGGTGCGGATTGCTGGCGGAGGCGCGATCACGATCAAAACTCAAGCGCACGGGTCCATGCCGGGTGTCCATATACACATGCACCCGTTCATCTTCGCGCAGGTTGATCGCCAAAACATCGGATAATCGCATTGGCAAACGCGACATGATGTAGAGGCCGGAAAAATCGTACCAACTGCGCAATTTACCTTGCGGGATCTGATCTGCGCTCATTGGCGCTGCTGTAATCGCCAACTGACCCACTTTTGATACGACCTCTGTCGCGACGGATCCGGGATCAGGCGCATTGTCCACGACATCGCGCACCAACAGCAATTCACGCGAAACCGTATTGACCATTTGCCGGGTTACGTCTTCAAAATGACGGGTCATGAACAACACAGTCACAACGATCTGGAGCACGACAACCGGCAACAGCAGGATGAGCACGGCGCGTGCGTAAAGGCTGCGCGGCATATAGTGTTTGAGCCATCGAAACAACATAGCTAAACACTAGCGGTGGTGTCCCTCATTAGAAAGACCCGATGGTCATGTCGCAGGAATTCAACCCGCTTTACGGTACCGCAACAGATCTTGCGCCAGGTATTCGAAGGATTGTTGCGCCTAATCCTTCGCCCATGACATTTACTGGGACAAACACCTACCTGGTTGGAACGACCGACATCGCCGTCATCGATCCAGGCCCCGCAAACACGGCACATCTCGATGCAATCTTGAACGCGATTGATTCATCCCAGCACATTTCGCACATCTTGGTCACGCACAGCCACTTGGATCACGCACCTCTTGCGCGACCGTTGGCACAGATATCCGGTGCGCCCGTATGCGCTTTCGGAGATGCCAGCGCAGGGAGGTCTGCAATCATGCAGGCGCTTTTTTGGGCCGATCATACGTCAGGAGGCGAGGGGATAGATACGGCATTTGTTCCCGATGAGACCGTCGCGGATGGCCAGGTACTTTCTGGTTCGGACTGGTGCCTAGAAGTGCTTCACACCCCTGGGCATCTTGGAAACCATATTTGTCTGGGCTTCAACGATATATGTTTCACTGCTGATCACGTCATGGGTTGGGCAAGTTCACTGATTTCACCTCCGGATGGAGATTTGACCGACTTCATGGCGTCCTGCCAGCGTCTGCAAGCGCGTACGTGGCGCAGGTTTTATCCAGGGCATGGTGAGATAATTGATGACCCGCATGGCCGCTTGGAATGGCTCATCACACATCGAAAGGCGCGCGAAGCCGCTATTCTTGCTGTTTTAAGGCAGCGGGCGGCTGATGTAAGTGCGATCACCGCTGCAGTCTACACGGATACCCCGGAAAATTTGCGTCCTGCGGCCGAACGAAACGTTCTATCTCACCTTATTGATCTATATGGGAAATCCCGCGTTCAATCCTTAGGGACTCTGACAGCGGATGCGGTTTTTGAAATTGTATCAGAGGCGCAGTAAGAATTTCAATTTTCCACCAAAAGCCTCTGGACGAGGGAAATTGTCACTGCTATATCCCGCGCACCGTTCCGGCGTAGCTCAGCGGTAGAGCAGTTGACTGTTAATCAATTGGTCGTAGGTTCGATCCCTACCGCCGGAGCCAAAAAATTCAAGGACTTAGCGCACATCCGCTAGGTCCTTTTTTCTTTGGATGATACCTCAAGCCCGGCAGTGCATGAAATTTTAGTTCAGATCCCGAACGGAACTCGGATCTATTTGTTTCAGTTCTGGTCACACACGGACCCAAATGCAGAGTGTTGAACGCGACTTAGCGACTTTTTTATTATCCTTTCAATGTTATACGGGTCTGCAGGAATATTGTTGGAAACGGAAAGTTCTCAGCACGCATGTTGCGCAGTTGTTGCCCGAGCCTGCGCCTAATTTGCAGAGAATGCTCCACGCAACAGATCGACAAACTCGATGCAAAATGTGATCGAAACATCATTTGGATCATAAAAAGCGTTGGCTTCGCCACAGTGCTCGATCCGCACATCAATTGTTTCTGGGAAACTGAAATCATTATTCATCTGAGAAATCTCTGGCGCCAGAATATCCGAGATCCGCGCAGCCGAAAACGAGGTATCTGTAGAAAGACGCAGCGCGCCAGAACCCGCATTCCCCTCAAGCTCCTCAAAAACAGCCCCCCAACTCTCTGCGGCGAGTGTATATTCTTCGGGGCATGTATCCGCACGTTCCTGCGGGAGCCCCAATTCCTCTGCTAAATCGTCGCGCACATCAGGATTGGCGCCGTAAAAAATGCATACGTGGTTGTAAAAACGCTGCTCATCGGGGCCATGGACATCCCAATACACTGTGTCTTCCAACGTTGTGGGATCCGCAACAAATCCAAACGCGCTATCGTATGCGATGCTTTGGGCGGTATCTTCGTCGAAGAACCAGTCAATCATCAGGACGGCAGCAACATCAGCCGCGTCTTCTTCTTGACCAAAAATCGGTACCTGCATCAGGTCGATTATTGCATGCCCCAATTCGTGATAAAAAATAGACAGGATGTTGGCGTCGATGAAGTCGTTTTCATCCGCATTCGCAAGGCCTGCACAATGGAATGCACAAAGAGCGGCCGCAGCGACTGGGATACGCATGCTCAAGTCGCCCCGGAAGGGGGCGAAATGCCGTTCGATTTCTGTGCTGCACGCGCTGCGAAAACACTATATGCTAGGGCTTGCGTTTCCTGCTCCAGTGCGGTGAGGCCAGCGGCGGTTATGGATCCTTCCTGTCGCTCGAGCGCATCAGCGATGTCGGTGTGCAGCGCTAGAATGCGCGCGCGGTCCCTTGCGGAGAAGGTAACCATATTCATCAAGGGCTGCATGGCCTCCACTGCGCCCGCCAACTGATAACTCAGTACAGGATTGCCTGCGCCGTCGACAAGCGCGCGGTGAAAGGCTACATCCGATGCGCAGAATGCCTCGTCGGTCAGGCCCGGCTGTCCCTGACGATGGATTTCAGCGCGCATTGTTGCTAGGTGATCGGCTGTGCGACGCGCAGCGGAAAGCGGCGCACAGGCGCGTTCCAGCGCATAGCGTGCTTCACAGGCGGTCTCGAAACTAACGGCGTTCATTGAAAGAAGAAGCGTCGATGTGGTAATTTGTTGCGGGTAGGCCTGTTCGAAGGACAACCGGTTTACAAAAGCCCCGCCAGTTGCACCGCGTTGCGTTCGGATCAACGCCTGTGCAGCCAAGCGTTTCAGTGCTTCACGCACCGTCGGACGGGACACGGAAAACTGCTCTGCAAGCTCCGCTTCTGAGGGCAGGCGTTCATCGACAATCAAGGTACCTGCGACAATGGCATCTCGGATCGCTCCAGCAATTTGGGCAGAGAGATCGGCGGGGTTTTCAGGATCAATTTTCATATGTCTTACATTTAGTGTTTGCCCAAGTTCTAATTGTCTGGCATTTGAATCGCAAGACAAAGGGAGATGTCCGTGCAGGGGATTCTGCGATCTACGCTATGGTTGAGCTTCTTTGGCGCTATTTTGGCCGCCTGGTGGGCTATGTATGCCATGAGTGTCGACATGGATCTGGATCTGTTTGGTCGTCCCGGCGAAATGGGCGCGCGCATGGCTGCGATGGACCCGCGCATGCCGATGTACATGCCGATGGCACATTTCGGCCCGCTCTTTTGGATGTGGGCGATCATGATGGCCGCCATGATGCTGCCGACACTTGTGCCGACCCTGCGCGCTTACGAAGACCTGATGCGCAGCGCGACGGGCACGCGATCTGGGTGGATGGGCGTCCTATGTGGTTATTTCATCGTTTGGGTGGCCTTTGCGGCGCTGATCACCGGCGTACAGCTTGCGCTGCTGTTTGGGGGGGTCATCGACATGCTCGGCATTGCGCGCAGTCCTTGGGTCTCAGGCGCACTGCTGATCCTGGTGGGGGCGTTCCAGTTTACCCGCGCCAAGGAAGTCTGTCATGGTGTCTGTCACGCGCCCATGATGTATTTCCTGGGTCACTGGCGCACCGGCTTTGCGGGCGGATTGCGGATGGGGCTCGGCCTTGGCGTTTTTTGTGTGGGATGTTGCTGGGGGTTTATGGCGTTGGGGTTTGTCGGCGGTGTGATGAACCTGGCGTGGATGGGCTTGGCCACGCTGTTCATGGTGATCGAAAAACTGCCTCAATTGGGGAATTTAGTGACGAAACCAATGGGGTTTGCCCTGATCGCTGCGGGGATCGCGGTATTAGGCTGGCCTTTAATCTTGGGAGGATAAGACATGGCGAAAAACAGACGGGCAGAGGCTGATAAGCTGCCTATTTCGCAACGGATTGACCAACGGATGCCAAATCCTGGACGCCGTCAGATGAGCCCGACGAACTGGGCGATCAAGGGAGAGCTTTTCCTCAATTGCTCCTGTACTGTGTTCTGCCCTTGCGTGGTTAGTCTGGGCGCACATCCGCCCACCGAAGGGCACTGTCACGCGTGGATGGCAATTGCCATCGACGAAGGTCATTTCGAGGGAGAAGATTTGTCGGGGCTTAACGTTGGTCTTCTCGTTGATATCCCCGGACGCATGGGAGAAGGCAACTGGAAGGTTGCGGCTTATGTGGACGAGCGCGCCTCGGGCAAGGCATACAACGGGATCCTGCAGATCTTCTCAGGTGCAGCGGGTGGCACAACCGGGCTTTTCACCATGTTAGTGAGTGAAATCATCGGGGCGGAACGCGCGCCGGTGGAAATTGTTCGCGAAGGTAACCGCCGTTCGATCATGATTGGTCGCAAGATTCAGGGTGAGATTGAAATGCTGGCAGGCCAGGATCCTGCGCATCCAGTCATGGTTAGCAATTCGAAGTATTGGATGGGCCCTGACATCATTGCAGCGACCGGCCTGAAAAGCCGCGTGCGTGACTATGGCCGGATCTGGGATTTCGGTGGAAAATCCGCGGAAATCTGTCCCATCGACTGGAAAGGTCCCAAGCCGTGATCGATCCGCGCTATGCCCAGACCATGGCGCGCTACAACATTTGGCAAAACACGCAGTTGGTGCCAATGTTAGCAGCGATGACGGCGGATGAACTCGCGGCAGACCGGGGGGCGTTCTTTGGCGGTCTACTGGCGACAGCGAACCACTTGCTCTGGGGGGATACCCTTTGGATGAGCCGCTTTGATTCAACGATCAGCGGGCCGGCTTGTGCGGCTGCGGACCACACCAGACTGCATGACAGCCTGTCGGGTTGGACAGAGGATCGTCGTCGGATGGATAAGGAGATAATGCGTTGGGCTGACGCTTTAACACCCGCAGATCTGGCAGAAGACATGACGTGGTTTTCAGCAATGAAACCGGGTGAGATGTCATCTCCGATCAGCACTGCAGTCGTGCATTTCTTCAATCACCAGACCCATCATCGGGGTCAGATACACGCCATGCTCACGGCTGCCGGCCGAAACGCGCCCGTATCAGACCTTGCGTTTATGCCAAAGGATAGCTGACATGGCGTTTATCTCTCCCTCGCGACGCTTGCGGCGCACCCCTTTCTCAGACGGTGTCGAAGAGGCTGGGGTCTCGTCCTATACGGTGTACAACAGGATGCTCCTGCCGACGGTGTTTGAAAGCGTTGAAGCCGACTATCGTCACCTCAAGGACCATGTTCAGGTCTGGGATGTTTCAGTGGAGCGCCAGGTGGAAATGCGTGGTCCGGATGCCGCACGGCTGATGCAGATGCTGACCCCCCGCGATTTGCGTGGCATGTTGCCGGGGCGCTGTTTTTATGTACCGATCGTTGATGAAACCGGGGGGATGCTGAACGATCCTGTTGCTGTAAAGCTGGCGGAGGATCGTTGGTGGATTTCTATCGCGGACAGCGATCTGATGCTTTGGGTGAAGGGAATCGCCAATGGATATCGGCTCGATGTGTTGATAGACGAACCAGATGTCAGCCCATTGGCCGTTCAGGGGCCCAAGGCCGAAGACCTGACTGCGCGCATTTTTGGCGAAAGTATCCGAGACGTGAAGTTTTTCCGCTTTGGTCTGTTTGAGTTTGAAGGACGTGAATTGGTGATTGCGCGTTCGGGATACTCCAAACAAGGCGGCTTTGAGATCTACGTGGAAGGCAGCGATATTGCGATGCCACTATGGAATGCCCTTTTTAAGGCGGGCGAAGACCTCAATGTCAGGGCAGGGTGTCCCAATGCCATCGAACGGATCGAAAGCGGCTTGCTGTCCTACGGAAATGACATGACCGATGACAACACGCCGCATGAATGCGGGTTGGGGCGGTTTTGTGATACGCAAACAGCGATTGGCTGTATTGGGCGGGATGCGCTGCTGCGGGTGGCCAAGGAAGGGCCAGTGCAACAGATCCGCGCCTTGACCATTGATGGCGACGCCGTGCCGCCGTGTGACCGCGCATGGGGTCTCTATTCAGGGGATATACGCGTGGGGCAGGTCACGTCTGCCGCCTGGAGCCCCGATTATCAGACCAATGTGGCCATTGGTATGGTGCGTATGACCCATTGGGATACCGGCACGCAGCTTAGAGTTGCGACACCTGAAGGCGATCGCGATGTAACGGTTCAGGCTGGTTTCTGGACCTGACAACGGCGCGACGCGGGCAGTTGCCTTGCGCCAGAATTTTTCGAATTCAAGAAAATGGGGCACGTCCCTAAAAGTCTCTAAAAGGAGAATACGATGTTCAAAGCGCTTGTGGTGAACAAGGACGAAGACAGCGGCAAAACGTCGGCCGCGGTTGAAGAGATCGGCGTGGAACAATTGCCGGAAGGTGACGTGACGGTGGCCGTGGAGTATTCGACCGTCAACTACAAAGATGGTCTCTGTATTGGGCCCGGTGGTGGTCTGGTGCGCAAGTATCCGCACGTGCCGGGCATCGACTTCGCAGGTACGGTTGAAGCGTCAGATGATGATCGCTACGCGCCAGGAGACAAGGTCGTGCTGACGGGGTGGCGCGTTGGTGAAGCCCATTGGGGCGGCTATGCGCAAAAGGCACGGGTCAAAGCGGATTGGCTGGTACCGCTGCCTGCGGGCTTGGACACACGGCAGGCCATGGCTGTCGGCACTGCTGGATTTACGTCTATGCTGGCTGTCATGGCTTTGGAAGATCACGGGTTAAAGGCTGGCGATGGTCCCGTTCTGGTCACAGGCGCTGCGGGTGGCGTTGGATCTGTTGCCGTCGCGATCTTGTCGGCGTTGGGGCATGAAGTCGCTGGTGTGACGGGGCGTCCCGAAACAGCCGCGTACCTGAAAACACTTGGTGCAACACAAATCGTCGCGCGTGAAGAATTGAACGAGACCGTTAAACGCCCCCTCGAAGCAGAGGTGTGGGCGGGCTGCGTCGATGCGGTCGGCGGTGCGATGCTGGCCCGCGTTCTTGGTCAGATGAAGTATGGCGCATCCGTCTCCGCTGTCGGTCTTGCCGGTGGGGCAGGGTTACCAGCGACAGTTATCCCGTTCCTGCTACGCGGGGTTAACTTGCTGGGGATCGACTCGGTGATGCAACCTTATGAGAACCGCCTGAGGGCCTGGGAGCGGATCGCCAAAGATCTGCCAATGGACAAGCTTGAGGCGATGGTCCAACCGGCGACGTTGGATGACTTACCAAAACTCGGTGCAGACATACTGAAGGGCCAAGTTAAAGGTCGTGTGGTGCTTGACGTAAACGCCTGATTGAAAGTGAAAGCGCCGCTGGAACACTCGGTGCGCTTTCGTCCGGCCTGTCGAAAAAAATCCGGCACGGTGTTATGCCGTGATCCAAAAACAGGCTCTAAAACGCGGTTTAGTCTCTACCGGATCGACCGGTAGAGACTTTTTTTTACAGATTGCTTCTTCGCCTTTGGAGCGTGATCTTCTGATCGGTTAAACGAACAGAAAGTCCCCGAAATTCATGTCGGCGAGGTTCACGTCCTCGACGGTTATGACATTACCGGCCCCTGCATCGATCACAACATCACTGCCGGATTGGCTCATGTGATTGTCTCGCAAATCGATGAAGTTCACAATTGCGCTGACTGCTGACAGGTCGATATCTTCGAGGTTATTGTTAGCAGCAAAATCAACAATCGTATCCGCGCCAAATCCATCGGCAAAGATAAAGACATCGTTCCCGGAACCCCCATTCAGCAGGTCGTTTCCGGTGCCACCATTCAACACATCATCACCATTGCCACCATTAAGCGTGTCGTTGCCATTGCCTCCGTTCAACGTATCGAAGCCATTGCCCCCGATCAGCGTATCAAAGCCATTGTTACCGCTCAGGATATCAGCGCCGCCACCTCCGTTGATCGTGTCGTTTCCAAGACCACCAATTACTGTATCTGCGCCAAACGCATCGTTCTGGGCCGTGTCGGTATAGGTGTCATTGCCCGCCCCAAGGTTGACCGTGTCGCGTCCGTCGCCACCATTGACCGTATCGTTGCCGTTGCCGCCGAAAATGGTGTCAAAGCCAGCTCCGCCATTGATCGTGTCAAAGCCATTTGCGCCGAAGATGGTGTCATTGCCGTTACCACCGTTCAGGATGTCGTTAGCACCACCGCCATTGATTGAGTCGTTACCATTACCGCCGTTGACTGTGTCCCGCCCGAACGCGTTGTTCTGCGATGTGTCAGTATAGGTATCGTTACCGGCACCGAGATCGACCGTATCACGCCCGTCCCCGCCATTGACCGTGTCATTGCCGTTTCCACCGTTGATCGTGTCGGCACCAGCGCCGCCGTTGATGGTATCAAAACCATTGCCTCCGGTCAGCGTATCGTCGCCATTCCCACCATCCAGCGTATCATTGCCACCTCCGGCATTGATATTGTCGTTTCCATCGCCACCGTTCACAACATCGCGCCCGTTAATGTCGTTTTGGGTCGTGTCTGTATAGGTGTCGTTGCCGTTGCCAAGGAAGACAAGGTCGCTGCCATTCCCGCCATTGACGATGTCATTGCCGCCGTTCGCGCGGATCTCGTCGACACCATCAAAGCCACGGATCGTGTCTCCAAAGTTGCCGCTGACCAGAAGGTTGTCAGCATTGTCACCGAGGATCAACTTGGGCCCTGCGTCATCGTTCAGAATCGTGGCGCGTCCGACATTGTCATCCGTTCCGCTGATCCCAATGATGGGCGTCACGCGCAGGGAGAACTGCTCGGCTGTCTCATTCGTGAAATCACCGATGATGGGCACATCCACGTAAGCGACGGTTTGCCCGGCAAGAAAAGTCAGACTGCCTGACTGTGCGACATAATCACTGCCTGCAACGGCAGAGCCATTCAACGTCGTGTAGTTGAGAGACACTGAAACCTGAAAGGCTTCCGACAACCGCACTTCAAAGCGCGCCAGTTGCTCTGGCCCATCAGTTTCAAAAAGTACCGGATCAGAAACAAAAAGTGCCCGGTCGCTGCCACCATCATCGTCAAGAATGACGCCTGTTGCCTGAAGAACAGGACCACGGCCCGCGAGAACGGCATTTACGGGATCGAACAACTGCAAGGTAAAGTTCTCGTCGAATTCATCAATTGTTGAACGGTTGACCGAATATTGAATGATGGCTTCGGTTTGACCGGCCGGAATAGTCAGCATGCGCACGTCATCTGCAGTGCTTGAGTCCAAGTCGTTGCTCCCCACGATGGCAGATCCATCCTGCACCGCGAGGTATTGCACAGTAATATCGCTTAGAGACGGCTCAGAGAGCAACACGCGAAATGTAATTTCGCCAGTAACTTCAGTCACTTCAGCCGCAGAAAGCGAGATTTCCGGCAAAGTGATTGAGGTGTCATCATCAACAAGCTCTGCGATCCCGGTTGCATCGGTTAAATCCATTGCGAGCGGCACCCGTGGTGTTACAACCAGTGAGAAGGTTTCCAACGTTTCGGCGCGTAAGTCCCCAAAGACATTCACATCGACGAAAGCGACAGTCTGTCCGGCGATGAACGTAATGCTTCCGGATTTTGCCACGTAATCACTTCCCGCAAGAGCTGATCCGTCCCGCGTCGTATAATCCAGCGTGATGTCTGTTGAAAAAGCTTCAGA
>JBGCDG010000022.1:0-62409 GCA_045105195.1 Roseobacter sp.
CTGCTTGCGCGTTAGCCCGCTGGTCAGCGCGGTACGCACCCCATCCTTGCGGAATTACTCCGTCCATTTCAGCCCCATAGTCAGTCTCCTTTGCTACAGTAAATGCTATCAAAGGGGCGCAAGCAGACCCTGATAGGTCCACCGTTCAGGCAAATGTGGTGCATCTCTATGCAGCTTATCGCTTTTCTATTCGAGACCGAAAGCCAACCATACGAGAGAACCTAAATTAGCTGGCAAATTTGCCTTTTTCTCAATGATATACGGCCAATTCTCAGAACAGCAATTCAAGCGCCCAAGCCATTAGCAATGCAAGCAATATACACTCTTTGATCAGATTCCCCCCAATTAGTACAAAGGAATGCCTCCCATTAGACAGTTTGCCCATTCTCGCACCCTGACATGTACGCTATTTCAAAGATAACTTTCGTCAAATCCTCAGCACTAACTCACTCATGGACAAGCCTGATCTTAGGAAGTGTTTACCTTTTGTCACGTAGGTCTAATCCTTGCGACGAAGCGCTTGACGCGCATTCACTGTGTTTGGACCGGTTTTGACATGACCATTTTGGACAAAAGCGAGGCTGTAAGGATATGACGTTCTTTCCGATCACCCTTGGATCCGGCCTCACAGGCTATAATTATCTGGCACGCACCCGCGATCAGCAACAGGCAATTTTTGACCAAAACCCCATTAATGCACGAGAAGTGGGCATTGCCGCTCAGAAACTCGAAACCATTCAAACACCCGATGAGCTGTTAGAGGATCGCACCCTACTTAAGGTCACACTTGGCGCTTTTGGATTAGAAGAAGATCTCGACAACCGCGCATTCTTGAAACGGATTTTAGAATCCGACTTGAGTAACAGTCAGTCGCTTGCAAACCGCTTGACAGACAAACGGTATCTCGCCCTTGCCGAGACATTTAACTTTAGTGGTGCAGATGGCGCGCGTCTACCGAATGCGCGTAGTAGCGATGAATTAACCCAGCAATTGGAGGGAATTCAAACTTCGGATGATCTGCTTTCTGACCCTTCCTTGCTACGGGCCGCGCTCGAAAGATTTGGTCTCGAAGATAATCTTCAAAACACGTATTTTCTCCAGCAAGTATTAGACTCGGACTTAAGCGACCCAGAATCGTTTGCGAACAGATTTAACGATGAAAGTCTCACTGCTTTCGCTGAAACGTTTGGATTCCATCAGAAACGTGTCGAAGCCGAACAATCCCAGAATCCTCTAGATCTGATTCTCCAGACTTTTGACGGTCGGCTCGGCGAGCTTCAAACAGCAGAAGACCTGACGTCAGACCCTGAATTATTAGAGGCCACGTTGGGTATTTTCGGCTTGCCCGATATCTACTCGACTGAATTTCTGACAGACGTTCTAGCTTCCGATCTGAACGACTCGGAGTCTCTGGCCAACACACAGCAAGATCCCAGATTTGCTGCACTGGCAGCGGCGTTCAACTTTGCAACACCCGTTCTAGATGAAAGCGACGTACCGGTTCTTGACGAGGAAGGTGAAACAGTATTCCAGACAGGAACACTGCAGACTTTCTTAGATGCGGTAAATGCCAATGGCACCACCGTTGCGACACCGGATGACCTTCTGCTGAACCGCGATTTCAAAGAAGCAACTTTTGACCTTCTAGGCTTGCCGCAGACCTTCGCGGCGCGACAGCTGGCTCAGCGCGTACTTGATTCTGAACCAAATGACCCAGCTTCTTTTGCCGCGCTTTTTCCGGATGAGCGCTATTCGGCTATGTATGATTTGTTTCCCTTTGACCCGGTAGAAACCGAACGCACATATCCGGAAGGCTTCGTAGAGGAAGTCGTGCGCAACTATTTGGACCGACAGTTTGAAATTCAAGTTGGAGACGTTGAGCCCGAAATGCGCATAGCGCTCTCGCTGGAAAGAGAGCTAAACCAAGTCGTTGAGAATTCACAAAGCAATGACGCGCAGTGGTTTTCGGTCATGGCTTCGGAACCTTTGCGGCAAGCTTTCGAAGGTGCTTTGCGATTGCCTTCTAGCTTTGGAAGTATTGACATCGATCAGCAATTACAGGTTTTAAAAGATCGCTCTCAACAATTCTTTGGTACTGAAAATGTTAGGGATTTCTTAGAAACCGACCAACTAGACGGGCTTCGTGAAAGCTATCTCGTGTCAAGTGGCATTGAAACAATCGGCACAACTTCAAATGCCAGCATTGCTTCGATCATTCTTTCCGGCTTCTGACCAACGCGCAGTGCCCAAACGGTTGCCGCATGCATTACACCTTTTGCAAACTCTCAGAGTCGCGCACAAATTGTTTGCTCCTCTTGAACGACAATCGCCCAGCAAGATTCTTAGACGACCCCCAAACTGTACCGAAGTCCAAGACTGAGCCATCGCCGCAAGGCCTCAGATTAGCCTGTACTGCCTTGCTTTGTTACGCAAGAATGGCAATCCCTTGTCCATAACAGCCTCAAAACTCGGCGCAACAGGACGCCACACCGCAAGCCCGTAGCCAATCTCCGGTGGCATGTTGATGAAACTTTCCATCGCCAAGCCGCCTTTAAACCCGATGGCTGCAAGGGTCGCGTAGACCTCGTCCCAATCGCACGTTCCTTCACCAGGGGTGCCCCGGTCGCTCTCAGAAAGATGGATATATCGCAGATGGTCGCGTGCATCGAGGATACCATTGCCCGCACCCTTTTCCTCTATATTCATATGATAGGTGTCAAGATGTACGAATATGTTGTCAGCACCGACCTTTTCTATCATTTCGACGGCTTGCCACCCAGTGTTGATCAGGTGGTTTTCATAACGGTTCACCGGCTCAATCCCAAAGGCGATGCCTAAGGATTTGGCGTGTTTGGCCGCGACTTCCAATGCGCGGGCAACATTGTCGTATTCAGCTTGCGTGGGCGGCAAGCCAGTTCGCTCACCAATTCCGCCGTAGGTAACACCTGATAGTGCTTCAGCACCCATTTCCTTGGTCATTTCCAACGCAATCTTGAGATGCGCGCTGGCACCCTCCGGATTGATACTCGCCCAATTCTCCTCGGCAAGCCCGAGGGAGCAAACTGCGCGCATTTCATGTCTTTCCAGCAGATCACGGGTGTGCGCCGCCTCTACGACATCCGTATTTAAAAGCGCAATTTCAATGAAATCCATCTCATATGCAGCCGCGGCCGGTATCGTGCGCTCGGCACCTTCTCGATCCCACTGCATGGTCCACATGGATGTATGAACGCCAAAACCTTCCACCCCTTATCTCTCCCCATTTCAAGTCGCTTCCGGTCGCCAATCCGGCACAGCATCAAAAACACATCAAAGCGGCATCCAAGTGGTACTCCACACAAACGGACGTACCCCAGAAACTTCAACCCGGAAGACTGCATCTAAAGAAGAAGCCGAGGTATTGACCACGACCGACACTCTGACAAAAGTGCCAAAGGGGTCAATCCCTCCTGGTAACGTCGCAAGGGCACCGACCAGTAAACGTACAGGATCGCGACTTCCATATCTCAATTGAACCGCATGGACTTCAGTACAAATATGTGAGCGCAGACCGAGCCACCAATCCTGTGTCCGGATCGGCCTTGTGGGAAATTAACTTCTGGATGCGCCTCATCAGCTCTCACCACACAGGTGATTCCGAACTAGTGAACTTCGCAGCCTTATCTGATCGCAGACAAAAACCATGATGGTTGATGCGTCAGCTGATCGGTTTCTAGCCTAAAACTCAGGTTCAACTGCGAAGCACCGGCATGATGAAGTTTTCTTCTCAATCGATCTTTTGAAGAAAAGCAGCTATGATACGGGTACCGGGATGATTTCTCCCATACGGCGGTATGCCAGCTCAAACAGTGGCTCGCCACCGGCAAACCAGACCCAATTTGAGTATTTTTAAGATATTTTGGAGCTTTCTATGACTTACCAACATAATGGATGCGGTTCCCCAATTGATTTCGAAGTTGTGCCCGAACAGGAAGAAGCTTGGCGCGACGAGATAACCGCGATGACAGTCCAGCTGCAGGAAAAACGAAAACCATTACAAGACGGAGAAGTTCTTCGCGGTGTTCACCCGAAGTCACACGGATGTCTGAATGCAACTTTTGTCGTGAACAAGGATCTGCCGGACCACATGCAAGTAGGTCTCTTTCAAACGCCTGGTCGGTGCTTTGACGCGAAAATCCGATATTCGAATGCGGATGTTTTGAAACGCGCCGACATCGAAACGAAAATTGCGACGGATGGTACTAAGGTGATGCAGCATGGCAGCCGCGGCATGGCGATCAAGGTGTTGGATGTGGACGCGCCTGTGCTCCTTGCGGATGGCGCGTCGCAAAACCAAGACTTTTTGATGGTCAATACCCCAGAATTCGCCTTTCGCAACGTTCGCGATTATCGCCGGCTAACAGCCGCTTTGCTCGCCTCGGAGGATGGTGCGACACCAGACTTGTTTTTTCTACCTGCAAAACTGCTGGAGCTTGGCGTGATGGATGGACAGGGAAAACTCGCGCCCGTCACGTCTGGCGCGTCGGAAACAGTGCAACGCCTGCGCGGTCTCTTTGAAAGCCTCGATTTCGTATTTTCAGGTTATGATTCCGATGATGTACAGGGCGTACTCAGCGCCACTGACGTGGTGCGCAAGATTCAGGGAACCTCTGTCAGAAACCCGCTGAACGCGACGTATTTCGGCGCGGCTCCTTTTCGCTTTGGTCCGGATCGGGTGATGCGATTTTCCGTAACGCCGTGTGAATCTGGTATGTCCGAGCCTGATTTAAAATCCGGAGAGATGGAGGTTTTACACGCCGACTACTTATCTCGCGCGTTAAACGACTCGATTTCCAAGAAGCAGACAATTGCCCTGAGCTTCTGGGTGCAAATCGCGGCGGCAGCCAACATCGATGGGCGAGAACTAACGCTAATCGAGAACGCGTCTTCACCTTGGAACGAAAGAGAATTTGAACCTGTAGAAGTGGCCAAGTTGATCATTCAGCCGGATCAGTCACAGGACTTATTGGACGCATGCAAGCCGCTCCTTTTCACGCCGTGGCATGCATTGCCAGCACATACGCCCCTCGGCGGGATCAACCGATTGCGCAAACCCGTCTATTCCGCATCTGCCCAATTTCGCAGCACAACGTGAGGTCTTGAGGCATTCGGAACAAAGGATGCCATCAAAATCGTCCGAATCCACCAATCGCTCTCTGGCGTTAACCCTTTTTTTGGAATTTCCAGCCAGCCTTTAACCATGAAGTATGTCTGGAAAATTACAGTGCGCAATTCGACAAACGCGGCTGGCCATCGCCAAGGTTTCGCTTTGGCAGGGAGCATGGGCGAAGCGCTTGAAATGGCAGGTGATCCGAATGCAGTTGCCGTGCCGCAAACCCACAGGATGTGGCCGGGTAACCCCGATGAGACATTCTTCTGGCATTGACGAAATAAATATTTTGAATGCCCCACATACTGTGGGCGCCTAAACAGACACTGTGGCAGGTACATTCGGCCGCTTCAAAACAGTTATCTAGCAGCAGTTTCCAGTAAAATCTTTTTGATCCATGCACTTCGGCCTGAGTGTTCATAGCGCCTGTGCCACACGAGATTATAGTTGAGTGCCGGCAACGAAACTGGCGGTTCGCAATACGCGAGTTTGGAGAAACTGTTTTCAGCCAGACCCAAAGGCATAGTTGCGATCATTTTTGTGCCGAGAAGAAACTCTCCCAAGGTTGACGCAGTCGGTGACACAAATCCGACTTTTCTGCGCATTCCCTGACGTTCAAGTGCTTTTTCGACAATACTTTTGTCGTTTCCACCGAAACCCGCGATTGCATGGTCTGCATCGCTGTAGTCTTCAGCTGTGTACACTGCGTCACGGCTAGATGCATCGTAATAAACGACGAGACGATCGCTCCCATAGGATACACCGTTCAAAAAGGCAGGATAGTTTGGTGTATTGACTGAAATGGCAAAATCAATCGCTTCAAGACGCAGCATCTCAGCCAAACGCTCGCGCGGAGCAAGGCGCGCGACCTGAAAACTGGTGTTTGGCGCGAGCTCTTGAATACGAAGGTAGGCTGCTTTCATTGCAGGCATCAATGCCGGTGTCGGAACACCAATTCTGACGGGCTTTGTGTCTGTCGCTGCGTCGTAGTTCTCCCCAATGACCAACCCCTCAATTCCGGCCAGGATTTTTTGTACGTGGGGGATGATACTGAGGGCTTTTTCAGTTGGTGTAATCCCGCGACCGAGTTTGACAAATAACGGATCACCAACCGCAAGGCGCATTTTATCAATGGTATGACTTATGGTCGATTGGTTCAGCTGGAAAGCATCAGCAGTTCTGCTGACTGATCCCGTATCACAGACCGTCAGGAACACGCGCAGGGTATGGCCATCAAGCCGAAATACATCGAAATTTTCCATAGATTTCTTTTCCCACATCGATTGATTGAATTCAACTTCACGTTTACGTGAGAGAAAACTGCGATAAAAAGGGCAGCGACTATGGAAGCGAAACTGGAAAAGGCGTGCGATCGCGAAAAGGAAATTCTCGCAATACGTGCCATCCTCGTCTACACGGCCGAGTGCGCCAAGGATCTAGGTGATGAAAAGCTGGTGCGTGCACTTCAAAGAGCTTTGCTGACAACGAATGAATGTTTACATTACAACTGAACGACCAGCCTTTCATAACGGCGCATAAAACGGGCCCAGTTCATTCCCCGTCGTTCAAGCAAACGAAGCGGCACAATTTTCAAGACCGGTGGTATCTCTAAAGAGCCAAAAGGTTTCTCCCGCCCGATAGGACCAATCTGGGACTTGGTGCCAGATGACCTTGATCCAGTAGCATGAAAAGATCGACTCTGCGTGCTTCTGTTGCGCTACGGCACCGCTCCCCCTTTTCGGTCAGCACGAATCGAACCCGGTTCGAACCGCGCGGTTCAAAAGCACGCTATGGGCGAATACTGCTTTGCGATCAAAAAGAAAAAAAACAATTTCAATCCTATAGGAGGATTTTTTTCGCCTGTTGGGTGGCCCATAAAGCCAGATCGGAAAATTGTCGCCACAACGCTGCAAATAGTAGCTAAATACTACATAAAACCAGATACTTACGCACAATTATGAGCGTGACTTGAATGTGCCGTAATGTATAATTCTCGCGTTCAACACTCTCTTTTCAGTGTTGACCCGGCGACTGAGCCAGTGCGGTTGAGGCAAGAAGCACTTGTAAGCGGCCCGGTTCGCCATAAAACTTACTTTGTGCAAAGCGTTTTTGCGATCTGTGTCGGAGCGGAGGAGTTCGGACGTGATCAATTCAAGCGAAACGCTAGGCGCCTGAATAAAGTATGCGAACAATCGCGCAAGCGAGACGCGCATTCAATTCCTTGGGAGGAAACATGACTGATACTATTAACCGCAGAAAATTTCTGCGCGGTTCGGCTGTCGCCGGTGCCGCAGCTCTGGCAACACCCGCAATCGCGGACGGCCACGGAACAACGCTCAAGATGCAGGCGGCGTGGGGCGGCGGGATCTTCCTTGAAAACGCCAAGTCTTTCGCGGCACGTGTCAATGAAATGTCCGGCGGATCGCTGACCATTGAAGTTCTCTCCGTCGATGCTGTCGTGAAAACCAGCCAGATGCAGGACGCGGTACACCGCGGCGTTCTCGATGCAGCGCACTATGTGCCCGCGTATTGGTATGGCAAATCCAAAGCGGCGTCGCTATTTGGCACCGGCCCCTGCTTTGGCTGGTCCAGCCAAGAAGTTCTGGGCTGGGTCCATGCGGGCGGCGGTCAAGAACTGTTTGACGAACTGATGGACGAACTGCGCTTGAACGTCGTCTCCTTCTTCAACTCGCCCATGCCTGCACAACCCCTCGGTTGGTTCCAAGAACAGATCACAGACGCCAGCCAGATGGACGGCCTCAAGTACCGCACCGTTGGCCTTGCCGCAGATGTTCTTTTGGAAATGGGCATGTCAGTTGTGCAGTTGCCTGGCGGGGAAATTCAGCCTGCCATGAAGTCTGGCCTGATCGACGCCGCAGAATTCAACAACCCAACCTCTGACCGTGACTTTGGAATGCAGGATGTTTCCAAGCATTACCACCTGGCCTCCTACCACCAGAGCCAGGAGTTCTTTGAGGTCACGATCAACAAGGACAAATTCAATGCATTGTCGCCCGAACATCAGGCGATCATCAAGAACGCGTCCATGGCCGAGAACTCAGGGTTCTACTGGGGCAATACAAAGCGTTACTCAGACGATCTGCTGAAACTTCAGGAAGCGGATGGCGTAAACGTCTACCGCACGCCAGACTCGGTCATGGCTGCGCAGCTGGAAGCTTGGGACAAAGTGACAGACCGCATTGCGGGTGATGATCCGTTCTTTGCCAAGGTCATGGAGTCCCAGAAAGCTTACGCCAAAGACGTGATGAACTATCTGAACCTGAACCAGCCTGACTATAAACTGGCGTACAACCACTACTTCGGTTGATTTCAGGACAGTAAACGGATGTCCGGGAGCCGCGTGTTCCCGGACCTCTTCCGCGCGACCCGTTGCGCAAACATCCCGTTGATCAGTGATGGAGCGGTAATCACATGAAATTTGTTCACGCCATTGAGGGCTTGAGTCTTTGGGTCGGACGCGCCTTTGGATGGTGCATTTTGATCCTGACGCTTTCGGTGTCCTACGAAGTTTTCGTGCGCTACGTGCTGAACGCCCCCACGGTCTGGGCTTTTGATATGATGATCCAGATGTATGGCGCGCTGTTCTTGATGTGTGGTGCCTATGCTCTGGCGCAGGACACGCATGTGCGCGCTGACGTGGTCTACCGGCTGTTCCCGGTGCGGGTGCAAGCAGGTTTGGATTTCGTGCTCTACTTTCTGTTCTTCTTTCCAGGAATGGCTGCCCTTGTCTGGTTTGGTTATGAAATCGCATCCGATAGCTGGCGCTGGAAGGAAGTGAGCTTCAACAGCCCGGCGAGCATCCAGATCTATTTCTTCAAATCGCTCATTCCATTGTCCGGATCTCTGCTGGTCATACAGGGCGGTGCGGAACTGGTCCGTTGTGTCATGGCGATGCGCAGCGGTGTCTGGCCGGAACGACTGGCGGATGTGAAGGAAACCGAAGACCTTCTTGCCGCCGCTGATCTTGACGCCATCCGCGCCGTTTCACCAAGCAACAAATAACCCGCCCAGCGCTTCACGAAAGAAAAAAAATGACAAATCCCGAAGTCGCCCTGTTGATGCTTGGGCTGTTTATTTTCCTCGTTCTTCTTGGATTCCCGATCGCCTTTACATTGCTCGCGATGGGGGTGGCCTTTGGCTACTATGCTTATCACCAAGGGCATCCGATCGAGACGTTCAGCGATATTTTCAACAATAATATCTTCTACTTGCTAAACCAGAATACGTATTCGGTGATGGAAAATCCCATCCTCGTTGCGATCCCGCTGTTTCTCTTTATGGGATACGTGGTGGAACGAGCCAACATCGTCGACAAGCTGTTTTTCTCGCTCTACATGGCCGCGCGCAACCTGCCCGGCAGCCTCGCGATTGCGGCCCTGTTAACCTGTGCCGTGTTCTCCACGGCATCCGGCATCGTGGGCGCGGTCGTCACCTTGATGGGGCTGCTGGCATTCCCGGCCATGGCGAATGCAAATTATAACAAAAGCTTTGCCTCCGGCGTGATCTGTGCGGGCGGCACATTAGGCATTCTGATTCCACCGTCGATCATGTTGATCGTCTATTCCGCCATCGCTGATCTCTCGCCTTTGCGCCTCTATGCAGCTGCCGTGTTTCCGGGATTGCTGCTTGCGGGGCTCTATATTGTATACGTGATCGTGCGTGTCTGGTCGAACCCGTCGCTTGCGCCGAAACCAACCATGGAAGACGTCCCTCCCCCGCGTGAGATTTACAAGGACCTGCTGATTAGCTTCGTGCCCTTGACGGTTTTGATTGCATTGGTGCTGGGGTCTATTCTGGGCGGTCTGGCAACACCTGCCGAAGCCGCGGCAATGGGGGCTATGGGCGGCATGGTACTCGCTGTGCTCTACCGCTCGATGACGTGGACCAAACTAAAAGAAAGCGTGTTCCTCACGGCCAAGGCGACGGCCATGGTCTGCTGGCTATTTGTCGGGTCATGGACGTTTGCATCCGTTTTTTCCTACCTCGGTGGCCATGACATTATTGCCCATTGGGTAGGTGGCATGGATCTGGAGCCGTGGGAATTCCTGGTGCTTGCGCAGATCATCATTTTCCTTCTGGGCTGGCCACTGGAATGGTCAGAAATTTTGATCATTTTTGTTCCAATTTTTCTGCCGTTGCTTGAGGTATTCGGGGTGAACCCCTACTTCTTTGCGATGCTCGTCGCATTGAACCTTCAGACGTCCTTCCTGACCCCTCCCATGGCAATGTCGGCCTACTATCTAAAAGGGGTGCTCAAGAACCAGATTGAGTTGATGGAAATCTTCCGCGGGATCATGCCCTATCTTGGTATCGTGATTTTCACGATGGTGCTGATGTACCAGTTCCCCGGTATTGCTCTTTGGTTCCCTGACTTCCTCTTTGGGCCTTACATTCCATGATCAAAGACGCTTTCGCACTCAGCGCGACGGAGGCCATGACAGCCATGGCCTCCGGGCGTTTGAGTTCTGTTGCACTTGTTCAATCTTGTCTGGATCGGATTGCTGCGACAGACAGCGCCATAAAAGCCTGGGCCTTTCTCGATGCAGACGCGGCCCTAGCGCAGGCCGCTGAATGTGACCGTATCCGTAGCGCGGGAATGGCGCTTGGGCGATTGCACGGTATACCTGTCGGGCTAAAGGACATTATCGACACAGCCCGGATGCCAACCGAGCGCGGCACACCGATTTTTGCTGGACGGCAAACCACCCAAGTGGCCCGGCTGGTTGAAAATCTGCGCGAGGATGGCGCAGTCATCATGGGCAAGACCGTCACCACTGAATTGGCGTTTATGCACGCCAACGAAACGCGCAACCCTCACAATCCTGATCACAGCCCAGGTGGCTCATCCAGTGGTTCGGCCGCTGCGGTGGCCGCTCAACATGTGCCGCTTGCGGTTGGCACCCAAACAAACGGCTCGGTCATCCGTCCCGCATCCTTTTGTGGCACCTTCGGGTTCAAACCTACACGCGGTATGATCTCACGCGCGGGCCTGCTGCAGACATCCGTGTCGCTGGATCAGGTTGGAAGCTTTGGCCGCACACTTACGGATGTCGCCCTACTGACAGATGTTATCGGTGGGTATGATCAGTCGGACCCATCCAGCTTTTCCCGCCCGCGCCCTGACATGTCGGCGGGTGCCAAGGCGCCGGCGCCTGTACCGCCAAGTTTTGCGTGGTTCGAACTGCCCTTCAACGATCGCCTCGCGCCTGATGCGCAAGATGGGCTGGAAGCCGTTCTTGAGATCCTTGGCCCGCAGGCCAGTCGCATGGAGCCCGCAGACACTCTGTCAAACCTCGTTGCCGTGCAGGCGCGCATACATGAATACGAAATCTGCCAGCATCTTGCGGACGTTTTTGACGCCCATTGGGAACAGATCAGCGATACACTGAAACCGGTCCTTACACGTGGGCGTCAGATTTCGAAGACCGAATACGAAGACGCTCTGGCGGTCAAAACTTCCGCTGAAAAATTCTTTGCCGATTTCTTCGTTGAATACGACGCCATCATCGCGCCCGCCGCTGCAGGAGAAGCCCCCAGGTTTGGAAATGGCACCGGCGACCCCATTTTCTGCACCTTGTGGACATTGGCCGGTCTGCCTTGCGTCACCCTTCCTATCCTGGTCGGAGAAACCGGATTACCCATCGGGGTCCAACTGATAGGCCCAATCGAAAAAGACGATCGGCTACTGCGCACTGCGCATTGGTTGCAAACACATCTTGCCGATCACGCAGCTTAATCGAAGGAGAAAACATGTCATATGGTGTCAAACTACTGGTGGGCCTGATCGGAACGGCATTCCTCTGCATCTTCGTTGGCGGACTGTCCCACAGCATCTCGACCGGGTTCGCGGGGTTCGATGGGGGGCTTCCATTCATGATCATCGCGATCATCGTTTGTGCGATGGCCATTTATGACTTCTGGGACGAATGTGTGCGCAAGAAATGACTAAGCCGCGCCTTTGGATCACCCGTCGTTTGTCCGATGCGACGCTGGAGCGCGCGTCACGGGATTATGACGTGGTCATCAATCACGACGACCACCCCGGCACCGCAGATCAGTTGATCGCTGCCAGCGCAGACTTTGACGCCATTATCCCCTGTCACTCTGAACACTTTAGCGCGGAGGTGGTCACAAAATTCTCTGACCGTCTGAAGATCGTTGCGAACCATTCAGTTGGTGTTGATCACTGTGATCTTACCGCACTCAAGGGTCGCGGCATTGCTGTGACGAATACCCCAGATGTGCTGTCGGATGCGACGGCGGAACTTGCAATGTTGTTGATGCTGGGGGCCGCGCGTCATGCGGTTGCAGGGGATGGTCTGGTGCGCCTTGGGAAATGGGACAGCTGGTCGCCTGCATTTATGGTTGGCACACAGCTCACGGGGGCCCGGCTCGGGATCATCGGTATGGGTCGTGTAGGACGCGCCTTCGCTGCAAAGGCACGCGGATTTGACATGGAGATCCACTACTACAATCGCAGTGCTTTGCCGGACGCACAGGCCCATGGTGCTTTCTACCACGACACTGTCGAAAGCCTTTTGAAAGTCGCTGATTTCTTGTCTCTGCATTGTCCTGCAACCCCGGAAACGACTGATTTGATGAATGCGGAACGTTTTGCGCTACTGCCAAAGGGGGCAATCATCGTGAATTCAGCCCGCGGCGCACTGGTGGACGAAGACGCTCTGATGGCAGCGCTCGACCGGGGCCACGTGGCGGCTGCGGGTCTGGACTGTTTCAAAGTCGAACCCGGCGGAAATCCGGCCTTTTCCCGTTATGACAATATCTTCATGCTGCCACACATCGGCAGTGCCACGCGCAGAACCCGTGATGCCATGGGCTTTCGCGCACTTGATAACCTAGACGCATTCTTCGCCGGTCGAATGCCTTGCGATCTGCTCTAATCTCCCCAAAGGACACTCTACATGACAAAAATTGCTTTCCTCGGCCTCGGCGTTATGGGCTACCCGATGGCCGGTCATCTTCAGGCGGCAGGCCATGACGTGACAGTGTACAACCGCACCTCCGCCAAAGCGGAAAAATGGGCTGCACAACATGGTGGCAAAAGCGCTGCGACACCCGCAAAAGCCGCCGCAGGCGCCGAACTCGTTATGGCCTGCGTCGGAAACGATGATGACCTGCGAGCGGTCTGCACGGGAGACGCAGGCGCCTTTGCCGGAATGGCATCTGGTACGCTCTTTATCGATCACACAACCGTCTCTTCAAAGGTAACGCAGGAACTCTATGCCGCTGCACAAGACAAGGGCATCGGTTTCGTTGATGCCCCTGTCTCTGGCGGGCAAGCCGGAGCAGAAAACGGGCAACTGTCGATCATGTGCGGTGGTGATCAGAACCACTTTTCGCAAGCGGAACCGGTCATGGAAATCTACGCCAAACTGGTAAAACGTATCGGCGAAAGCGGCGCGGGCCAGCTTACAAAGATGGCAAACCAGATCGCGATCGCAGGCCTGGTGCAAGGACTCTCAGAAGCGCTGCACTTCGCAACCAAAGCAGGGCTGGACGGTCGTGACGTTGTTGAAGTGATCAGCCAGGGCGCAGCTGGTAGCTGGCAAATGGCGAACCGCTATGAAACCATGCTGGATGATCACTTCGAGCATGGATTTGCCGTGGATTGGATGCGCAAAGATCTGGGGATTTGCCTTCAAACGGCGGACGAAAACGGAGCCAGCCTGCCGATCACAGCGCTTGTGGATCAATTCTACAAGGACGTGCAAAAAATGGGTGGCGGACGCTGGGACACGTCTGCACTGTATAAACGCCTTCAAGCGATGTGATCTGACGCATACTGCGGTTCTGATCCACGCGGCGCACCGGCTTTTTAAGACACCGGTGCGCTTATTCTGTTCAAGATCAGGTGACTGGAATGTTCATCGAGCCCAGTTTTTCAACAGCGATTTCCATAACGTCCCCTTTCTGGATAGGGCCTACGCCTGAAGGCGTTCCTGATAGGATTACATCACCCGGTGCGAGCACGTAATAGTCTGACAGATAGGAGATCATCTCAGGCACTTTCCAGATCATCTGATTCAGGTCACCTTCCTGCTTTAGCTCACCATTCACATGCAGTGTCAGCGCGCCAGCATCCAAATGCCCCACTTCTTCGACGGTGTGGATCGGCCCAACCGGCGCGGACGCATCAAAGGCTTTGCCGATTTCCCAAGGCCGCCCCATTTTCTTGGCAACGCCCTGAAGGTCACGCCGGGTCATGTCCAGCGACAGCGCGTATCCAAAGACGTGATCCAATGCGTTTTCCAGAGAGATATTCGTTCCGCCAGATTTCAAAAAGACTGCCACCTCGGCTTCGTAATGTACGTCCAAACTTTTGGCAGGATACGGAAACGCGCCAGTTGTGTTCAGGTCGTCTGGGTTCTTTTGGAAGAAAAACGGCGGTTCGCGGTCTGGGTCATGCCCCATTTCGACCGCATGCGCTGCATAATTCCGCCCGATACAATAAACGCGCCGCACCGGAAAGCTGCCTCCCGTCGCAACAGGCACAGATACAGTTGGTGGAACGGGTATGACGTAGTCAGACATGGAATTCTCCCTTGGGCGTTTGCAATATGACGTGTTCTAACCTGATCCATTTTGCAAATCAATCCAGACCAATTTAAAAGTATACAAAAGAATACTTTGATTATTGCGATTTTTCCGTTACTTTTTCTGATTATGAGCAAGCTTGCGCACCAATATCAAACCAATCTTACAATTGATCGCACAGGTAGTGATATTGAAGTCATCGCGCGCCTTCGCGATTTCATCGATGAGGGCGCTTTCAAACCGGGCGATCGTCTGCCTGCAGAACGTCAATTGATCTCAGAACTGGCTATTCCACGCGGCGCACTGCGACGCGCGTTTGATGCATTGGAACGGGAAGGGATGATTTGGCGACATGTCGGCAAGGGCACCTTCATGTCTCGCGACGGTCACGGGACACACTCGGATTTGGGCGACTGGACAAGCGACATCGCCCACCACCTGACCCCCCTGCGCATGGTGCGGGCGCGGCTTTGCATTGAACCTGCAATTGCCCGCGAAGCTGCGGTCAACGCATCTTCTGAAGCCCTGACCCGCATGCGGCATGCGCTGGAGCGCGCGAGTGCTGCTACTAACTGGCAGGATTATGAAACGCAGGACGACCTGTTTCATCGCGCGATCGCGCAAGCAACAGACAATCCTCTATTGGTGGGTCTGTTTGATCAGCTAAACAAAGTGAGACGTGCTGTGGCCTTTGACGCGGTCAAACGCGATACGGCCCGTCCCTCTGTAAATCATTCCAGCTTTGCAGAACATGAAGCAATCGCACAGTCTATCGCGAGGCGTGACCGGGCCGCGGCACAGGATACCATGCAGACGCATTTGCAGTCGGTTTCGCGCCGATTGTTTGAAGAAGGATAGCTGCGACCTGCAGCACAAACGCCACCATCACACCCGCAAGAGCTCCTACAGAGGGATCACCGGGCATCTATTTTGACATGTACCAAGGGAGGAGTGACATATTTTTGACCAAAGACTCTGTTGCCAAGCCATTGGCCACATGCACCTGCACTGGATGTCGTGCAGCGCCTGCCTGCCCGGTCTTGGTCGTTGATCAGAAACCCATGCAAGTTGCATTTTTGGGCAGTGGAATCTACGCATGAAATTGACGCTTGCCACATGGGATCATGATCGTTGCATGCCCCTGCACGACGGGCGCGTGACCTTGCCCGGTGTGGAGCTGGAAAGCCACATCCTACCGACCGGCAAGCTCTTTCCGATCGCGGTACAAGAGGCCCGTTACGACATTACCGAACTGTCGATCTCAAGCTACATTCTGCAGGTCTCACGCGGAGACTGCGCCTATACCGCAATCCCCGCCTTTATCAGCCGGGCTTTTCGGCACAGTGGATTTTATACCCGTGCAGATGCAGGCATTGAGACGCTTGCGGATCTAAAAGGCAAGCGTGTCGGTGTACCGGAATACCAGATGACAGCAGCTCTTTGGATGCGCGGCTTGATGTCCGATGAATATGGCGTTGATCCCACGGGCATCCATTGGCGCACCGGCGCTCTGGATGCAGGGGTCCGGCACGAGCGGCTGGAACTGACCCTGCCCGCGGGCATGATCGTTGAACCCATCGCAGACGGCGAGACGTTGCAGAACTTGCTATTGGCAGGCGAGATTGATGCAGTACTCGCTCCGACACCGCCGACAGCGTTTCAGGCCGGAAATCCAGCAATTACCCGCATTTTCGACAACTTTGGCGGAGCGGAGCGAGACTATCATGCCCGCACAGGTTTTTTCCCAATTATGCATCTGATCGCCCTGCGCAAATCGGTTGCTCAAGCCAACCCATGGCTGCCCCAAGCCTTGATGAGCGCATTCACCCAAGCCAGAGACATCGCAATGGACCGGCTTCAAGACGTCTGGCGCGGATCAGCAAACCGGCTGTCTTTGCCCTGGCTCAACGAAACGATGGAAGCCACACGCGCAGCCATGGGTGACGCCTATTGGCCCTATGGTTTTGAGGCCAACCAAGAAGAACTTCGCACAGTGTGCCGGTATTCGACCGAGCAGTTTCTGTCAGCGCGTCCGGTATCGCCGGAAGAGCTTTTCCCGGAGAGCGTGCGATGAACGCTGAACTGATACATGCCGGGCTTGGCTGGCCCATTGCCTTGACTTTGGTTGCCTTGAGTTTCGCATCCTCCTTCATCACAGTCGCTTTTGGCATTGGCGGCGGAGTTATCATGTTGGCGGTCCTGGCTGTTCTGTTGCCGGCACCGGCTGTTATCCCGGTCCATGGTCTTGTGCAGTTAGGATCGAATGCCGGTCGCCTTTCTATCATGTTGCGCCACGTCCACCGTAGCGTTGTTCCGGCTTTCCTTCTGGGCGCGATAATTGGTGTGGCGCTGGGGGGGACGTTGGTTGTGCAGCTGCCGTCTGGTGCTGTTCAGCTTGGCGTGGGTCTTTTTATCCTGTGGTCAGTCTTTGCGAATCCACCAGGGTTTATGCGCAATTCTGCTGCCTTGAACGGCGCGATTTCCAGCTTTTTAACCATGTTCTTCGGAGGCACTGGTCCCTTCGTGGCAACCTTTGTCAAAGCGCAAGATCTCGACCGTATGAACCATGTGGCCACACACGCCGCCTTAATGACCATTCAACATCTGCTGAAAATTGTGGTCTTCGGTTTTCTGGGCTTTGCCTTTGCGCAATGGGCGGGCTTTGTCGCGCTTCTGATCGCCGCCGGATTTGCGGGGACAATCGTGGGGCGGATGGCGCTCGCACGTATCGACAACAAGAGTTTTCGCTTTCTGCTCAACACGGTTCTGGCCCTGTTGGCAATCAGGCTGATCTGGTCGGGGGGATCAGGGCTTTTGGCAGGCCCATAGCCGCTACAGACATTCCCCGGGGGACTTGCGCCAAAACCCGGGGATCAAAACAGGCGCCAATCGAGACGTGTTCTTAGGGAGGATACCAAATGACCAAACTGCATATAAACCGCAGAACGCTGTTGAGCACAGGGCTCGCAGCCTCAACTTTAACACTGGCCACCCCGCATCTGCTGCGTGGCGCCACCTATCCCGAACGCAACCTATCCGTCTATATCCCCACACGTGAAGGCGGGGGCGCAGACCGTAATTTCCGCGCGTTCTCAAGCATCTGGAAAGAAAAACTTGGTGCAGAATTTGAACCGGGGTTCTACCCAGGTGCGTCAGGTCGGGTTGGATATGAAATCTACATGGGCAAGGCCGAACCCGACGCCTACAATCTGATCTTTGGCAACATGGGGCCCGAAGTTTTGAACTGGGCGATCCAAGCACCGAGCTTTGACGTCAGCGATTATTTCTACTTTGGCCGTGTCGATACAGACCCGGGCTGCTTGTTTGTTGGCGCCGAAAGCCCACTGCAATCGATGGAAAAAATTATCGAAGAAGGTAAAAAACGCACGCTCACCGTGGGCACAAGCCGCATGGCCCACCCAGCTTCGATCGGGCTTTTGGCTTTGGGCGAAGAAACAGGCGCGTCCTTCAACCTGATCCCCTTGTCTGGCGGCAAGAATACCGTCGCCGGCGCAGTGACAGGCGAAGTTGACTTCTCCGTGCTGACGTCAGGTTCGGTTATTTCAGCCGGTGAAAGCGTCAAAACACTGTTGGTGTTTGGCGAAAACCGCGTAGGTGCACCTTTGAACGATGCGCCAAGCATCAATGACGCCTTCAGCATGGACTTGCCCGAAATGCTGTCGTCCCGCGCGTTTGGCATTCACAAGGCGGCTGCAGATGCGCACCCGGATCGTTTCGACACGTTGGTTGAAACCTTCAACGCAACCTTTGAAGACCCAGCTTTGATGGAAGCCTATGTCGCGGCACGTGGAACACCAGAATACCTCAATCAAGGCGGCGTCGATGAATGCGCGCAGTTTGTCAAAGATATGCTGGAACTGGGTGAACGCTACAAGCCGCTGCTGACCGGCGCCTGATCGTTGAGTGCCCCGCGCATGGTAATTTTCACCCGATGCGCGGGGCCAACTTTTGACTAAAAACAATGACAGGAAGTCCCATGGCTGAAGACCCGAAGCGCGCGCCCCGTCACCTTGGCGCAGATCTCGTGATCCCCGCCCTGGCGGTCGTGTTCACACTCTATTATTTCTCCACCATCTGGAATTCGCCTTGGACGGCGCAGGTCAGCGCATTTGCCATCGGCGGTGTTCTCCTTTTTCTCTGCGGCCTCTTCTTTATCAAGGTACGCAGCCAGTATCAGCGTGGCGAAGGTCACTTCACCTTTACCAGCCTTGTGAACTACGAAGACATTCGCACAGGTCGTATCGCCCTGCTGGCCACCACCGTGGGCTTTTGCGTTCTGATCGACCGGCTCGGCTTTACGCTAACGACTTTCCTGTTTTTATGGCTCAGCATGGCCGTACTGGGCGCGTTCAAGCGCCTGCTGCTCGTCACCATCACATCAGCCATCATGGCCCTAGGGGGATGGGCCATCTTTATCCTCGCTTTTGATACGCGGTTCCCACGTGGTTGGTTTGAGCAATTCATGCAATCGGTGATGGCCAATGGGTGAGACAGCAACCCTTCTGACCACAGTTCTGCTCGAGACGTTGAGCCTGTGGTGGGTGATCATCCCAACTGTTTTTCTGGGACTCATCGTCGGCGGCATCCCCGGTTTTTCTGCAGCGAATACGATTATCATTTTGATGCCGCTGACGCTCGCGATGGATCTGCAGACTGGCCTCGTCTTCATGGTCTCACTCTATTGTGCGGCGCGCATGGGTGCAGGTATTCCCGCGATCCTCGTCAATATCCCCGGCACGGCAGGTGCTGCCGCAACACCGCTGGACGGCTATCCCATGACCAAACAGGGACGCGGACAGCAGGCGCTTGCCATTTCCTTCGTTTCTTCGTCGCTGGGCGGGTTGCTGACGACGATTATCGCTTTGGCGGCGATGCCGTTACTGGCCCGCGTCGGCTTTTACATGCATTCGGTTGAAATGATCGTCGTGATGCTCTTTGGCATCTCATTGATTGCCTCGATCGCAGCGCAGGACATGCTCAAAGGGCTTATCGCCGGGTTCTTTGGCTTGATGCTGGGGGCCATCGGCACGGATGTGGTTTATGCGACACCGCGCGGCACCATGGGCTTTCTGGAGCTTTATGACGGGGTGCCACTGATCCCTGCGCTGGTCGGTCTCTTCGCGGTTTCCGAGGCGTTCATCATCATTGAAAAACGTGTGATCCTGACGAAACAGGGTCAGGAAGCGATGAAAAACCCGTCTTGGGCCGCCACATTTGAAGGTGCGCGCGAGGCCTTGAAACGCTGGGTTCACATCTGCTGGACATCGATCATCGGCCTCATCATCGGCGTGATCCCGGGTGCAGGCGCGTCCATCGCCAGTTTTGTTGCCTATCAGCAATCCCGCACTTTTTCCAAAACGCCTGAAAGATATGGCACAGGTCATATCGAAGGGTTGATCGCACCAGAAAGTGCCAACAATGGGGTTACATCCGGCACGCTGGTGCCATTGCTGGTGCTGGGCATTCCTGGCGGTGCGACGGCGGCGATCATGCTCGTGGTGATGCAGTACCACGGTGTCAGCTTCGGCCCCTCGCTTTTTCAGCAAGACCCTAAGGTCGGCTACGGCATGTTCATGGCCATGACCGTCACGTACCTGCTGATGATCCTGACGATCATCCCGCTCTCGCGCTACATGAGCCGTGTCACAACGGTGCCAACGATTTATCTGGCTCCGATGATTATTTCCTTCACGCTCGTCGGCGCTTTTGTGCCACGCGAATACATGTTCGATATGTATCTTGCCCTTGCCTTTGGCGTCATCGGCTACATCGCGCGCCGCACAGGCTATCACGTGGCCGCGATCCTGATCGGGGTCATTCTTGGACCCTTGCTGGAGACCTACTTCCTGCGCGCGCTCAAGAAATCTCAGGGCGACATCACGGTGCTGTTTTCATCGACCCTCGGCAACATTCTCTGGGTTGCGCTGGTCATTTCTCTAGTGCTGCCGGTCTATCTGGACCGGCGCCGCAAGAATAAGAGCGAGGGCGCGATACAATGAAAGTCGAATATGACATAGAACTGAGCCGAAACATCCGCCACCTGGGGCGGCTCGAAATCCCCGGTGGCGGTCAAGTCGTCGTTGAAGGCAACTATGCCTACGTAGGCCATATGAAACCGCCAAACGGCACGTCGATCATCGACATATCTGACGCGACAGATCCAAAGGTGGTGGCCCATATCGAACCGCCTGCCTTTTCCCATACTCACAAGGTGCGGGTCGCAGGCGATCTGATGATCACCAACGTGGAGCAGGATCAACGCCACTTTCTGCGCAAAGGCGACAAGATCCCTGTCCTACGCGATGCAGGACATTCGGACGCAGAGATCGCTGAAACGTTGGGGATAACGCTGAAAGACATTCCTGAACTCGATGCAGCACGCGCGCGCGGCTATGACGGCGGAGGGTTTCGGGTTTGGGATATCTCGGACAAAACCACACCCAAACTGCTGTCCTACGTTAAGACCTTTGGGTTTGGCACGCACCGTTTTGATATGGATGAAAATTACGCTTATATCTCGACGGAGATGGAAGGTTACGTCGGAAACATTCTGGTGATCTACGATCTGGCTGACCCCAAGGCCCCGCGTGAAATATCGCGCTGGCATATGCCGGGCCAACATGTCGCGGCCGGCGAGACACCCACGGGCGTGGGGTATAGCCACCGTCTACACCACGCCATGCGCTGCGGAGATGAACTTTGGGCAGCAGTCTGGCACGCCGGGTTGCGGGTTCTTGACGCCTCCAACCTGACCGCGCCGCACCAGATCGCCAGCTACGTCTGGCCCAAGGCCATCCCCGAGCCCACGCACACAGTGATGCCGCTGGAACAAGCGATCAACGGGCGTCGCTATGCCGTGGCCATCGATGAAGAACACGCCCATCAACCCGGCCGCCTGCATGGGTTTCTGTGGGTGATGGATGTGACTGATTTAAGCAACATGGAACCTGTGGCTGCCTGGGATCTCTCGGAACGTGCCTGCCCTTTCATAGGCGAAGAGGGCGCACGGTTCGGGGCCCATCAGTTCAGCGAAAAGCTCGACAGCACGCTGGTCTACGCAACTTGGTTTGCTGGTGGTCTACGCGTTCTTGATCTGGCTGACCCGATGCAGCCAAAGGAGGCCGCATATTTCATGCCCGACCGGGGCCCCGGCAACATTGCGCCGCAATCGAACGATGTAGACGTCGGCGAAGACGGCCGCATCTACCTGCTCGACCGCATAAGCGGTCTCGACATACTGGAGTTAAACTTATGACCATCGATACAACCGACCTGCTGCCCCCCAGCGTGGACCCCAATCGCAAGGCGCTTGGCATTCGACGCGTGACCATGCGTAACGAGGCTTCGACCCGTAGTGTCATGATGGTGCGCGATCACGTGGTCATCACGGACGAGAAGGAAAGCAACACCGGCCCTACGCCCTTGGAAATGACGCTTTCATCGCTGTGTGGCTGCGAAGGGGTGATCATAAACCGCTGCGCGGACGCCATGAAATTCGACTATACGGCGGTAGATATCGAAGCGGACGGTGAGGTCGACCAGCGCGGCAGTCGCGGCGTGCAAGGCGTGCGCCCCTACTTCACTCAGGTGAAAATGCGCATTCGAATCCACACTGTAGAAACCGACGAACGCCTGGAACGCCTGCGCAAAAACGTCGAATACCGCTGCCCGGTAATGAATCTCTTTTCCTCTGCGGATGTGGCACTGAACGTGACCTGGGAAAAAGTTGCGCCGTGCTGAAGCTGCGTGTGAATGGCACACAATACGACATCCGGTCCGCTCCGGACACGCCGCTGGCCTACGTGCTACGCGATGAACTAAAGCTCAAGGGTACAAAGATCGGCTGCGGGCTTGAGCAATGTGGCGCCTGCACAGTGCTTGTGGACGACATTGCGATGCAAAGTTGCGTCTCATCCGTAGATCAATTTGACGGACAGGAGATCACGACGGTCGAGGGGCTTGCCGCGCTCCCCGAAGGACGGAAGGTGCAGAACGCCTTTGTCAAAGCACAGGCTGCACAATGCGGCTACTGCACTGCAGGGCTTGTGGTGAAACTTGCTGCAATGGTGCGTGCTGGCGTCACAAAAGATCGCAGAAGTATCAAAAACGAACTGCAAGGCCACCTCTGTCGCTGTGGTGCGCACCCACGCATCCTTGCCGCTGCGGAGGCTGCACTGGGGATCGACGGGTGAGCCTCAAAACATATCCTTTAGTGCGCGATTGGCTCGAAGTGTCTCGCGGCAAGCTGGTTTTGCGCACCGGCAAGGTTGATATCGGCCAGCGCATTTCCACGGCACTTTTGCGTATTGCCGCCGAAGAACTTACGCTTTCGTCTGATCAGATGGAAGTGGCCCCTGTCAGAACCGGTGCAAGTCCCGATGAAGGCATCACTTCAGGCAGCAATTCGATCCAGCAAACCGGCAAGGCACAGCGCCTCGCGTGTGCAACCGCACGCATTGAGATCATGCAGCGCGCCGCAGACATTTTAGGCTGTAATCTCGAAGACGTGCGCCTGGGAGATGCGACGCTCTCGTGCCGCAGCAGCAATGAAATTTTGCAACCACTCGACCTTTTAGTCCAGTTGCCCGCGGACCTGGTCGTCGATCCAAATGCTTGTTTACGCGCACAAACGATGCCCCTGCCAGGCAGCACACCGCGCGGCCTTATAGAAATGGTACAAGGCAAGTATACTTACATTCACGACATCGAACGCAAAGATATGCTGCACGCGCGGATTATCTGCCCACCACGGATCGATGCGAAACTGGTGCAGTTGGACGAAGCGATAATGACCCGCCTCGATGCCTCAGGAATTGAGATTATCAGGGATGGATCTTTTCTGGCTGTGGCAGGCACTGTGGAATGGACGGTCGTACAGGCGGCAGTGCGTCTTGGATTTGGTTGTCGCTGGGAGACCGATGCCCCGCTTGAGCATGGCGACATCTTTGACATCATGTCCCAGCGGGACGCGCACCGAATTCCTGTTCAAAACGGCACGCCCGACCCCAAACTTGCCGTCCCCAAAGACCTACAATCGCCAGATTACGCCGCGCGCTTTGAGCGGCCCTATACTATGCATGCCGCGCTTGCCCCGTCTGCTGCACTGGCGGAATTCAGCAACGGCCAGTTGGAAATCCTGACGCACAGCCAAGGCGTCTATCCGCTGCGTGATAGCATTGCTGATAGTTTCGACATGGCGGTCGGCGACGTTCTTCTAGAGTTCGTGCCAAGCTCTGGTTGTTATGGTCACAATTGTGCGGATGATGCAGCATTTGAAGCCGCGATTATTGCCCGCGCCATTCCCGACACGCCCATCCTGCTAAAATACAGCCGTACAGATGAACACCGCCGAGAACCTCTCGGCACCGCCATGGTTGTTTCGATCCAAAGTCAGGTGACGGAAAATGGACGTTTGAAAAGCGCTTTGATCGAAACACGTGGAGATACCCATCGGGGACGCCCCCGTAGCGGGCCAAATCGCGCCGGACCCGCGCGGCTTGCCGCCAACATCGCGCGCGACTGCGACGTACCACGTTTTGTGCCAGAGCCGAACCTGAACCGACATGCCGGTCTGCATCGCAACCTTGATCCGATCTATGATATCCCCGATTTGCGACTGATCAAGGCACTTGTGCCTGACCTTCCGCTGCGCCCCTCTGCCTTGCGGTGCCTAGGCGCGCCCTGCAACATTTTCGCCATCGAAAGCATGATCGATAATTTAGCGCAGGCTTGTGATTATGATCCTATTGCGTACCGCATTCAGTCTATGTCTGATCCGCGTGGACAGGCCGTGCTCACCAGGTTGCACAAAATCTTGCAAGAAAAAAGCAAACCAACAGACGGGTCAGGGCGCGGTATTGCCTACGCGCAATATAAAAATGCCATGACACGTGTGGCGGTCGCCGTTGATTTATCCGTCAAAGACTGCGGCTCCGTTCAGATTTCCAGTGTTCAACTCGTCGCAGATGCAGGTCGGATTATAGATGGCAGCGGCCTGACGGCGCAGCTGGAGGGCGGCGTTCTGCAAGGCGCAAGCTGGGCGCTTTATGAAAAGGTTGAATGGGGGCCCGATGGACGAGAAAGCAACGATTGGGACAGCTATCCGGTTTTGCGATTTAACGATGTGCCCGAGATTTCCATTGAGATGATCGAGCCGGAAGGCGAACAGGCTGTGGGTGCGGGCGAGGCCAGCCCTGCCCCAACGGTCGCGGCCATTGCCAATGCAATTTACGCAGCAACCGGTTTGCGTCTTTGCAGGCTTCCATTCGACCGCGACGCTGTTATGCGCGCGGCTTTACAGTCGTAAGAGCTCAACCTATCCAAACCCATCATCGCAGTGCAGATCGTCCAAGTTAACTGAAGCATACGTCTTACACAAAATGTCCAAAACCCGCAGCGGTGTTGCCCAGTGGCAGTCAACAGGCTTGGAAAGCCTGTGCAAAGCCACGCTAAAGTTAACCTTCTAGGATCCCCGTTAACCTTTTGGAAACCTTTTAAGCGATATCAGTAGCTGAAACTTCTTGAGGAGAAGGGACGAGTTGGGACTTGTTTCTTTTTTGGGTCGGTTATCCGACCAACTGACGCGTAAACTGCTTGCGATGCACAACGGATCGCAAAGCATCGAACTCGTCCGCCATCGCACTGGATTTGTTCGCAAATCTCAGCTGTCTGCGATTATTGCAACCTCGGTCATCATGATGCTTGCGAATATTCTCAATGCGATCGCCCTCATTACTTTGCAATGGCAGGAAAGCGGACTCTCTGGTCGGGACTTAGCCTGGGCTGCGATTGTTTTTGGTTTCGCAGGCCTTGGAATTTCTAACGCAAGACAATTTGGAAAGTCGCGCGACAGACCAACCGCTAGTGTAAAAGCGCCCGGGAAAATCTTGATTTCTTCGACGATCCTCGCACTGATATGGTGCTACCCGCCGCTTTTTTTGGTGCCAAACGGCAGTATGCTTCAAATTGCATTCGTGACAGCCCTCACAGCAGGAATGGTCGCAGGCGGCGCACTGGCCCTTTATCCGGTACCTTTGGCGGCCTTTGTTTACGTATCCATATTAACACTCGTGTCTTTCTGGGTTGTCTTGGGCAGCACTACACTACCGGTGCTTCCATTCGCTTTCGTGATGGTTGCCTTTACCCTTGTGGTCACGTTTTCCGTACGGCGCCATACAGGAATGTTCCTTGCTGAACTTGTTGGTAAACTGGAGGCAGAGCAGCAGCGTGACATGGTGAACCTTCTGCTGGATTCCTATCAACATAGCGGTGGGCAGTTCTTGTGGCGCAGTGATCCAATGTTGAACCTTATGGTAGACCGCTCAAACCTGCTCGATCTGCTGAGTCTGGATGCATCACAGGATCAAACGCACAATTTGTTGGAAATTTTTCGTGCGGCGGACGCGACCGGACATGAAGTCGAAGACACCACTGTTTTGTTGTCGCTTTGCCAATCTCAGGATCAGCTCCCAGAGAGCTTTGAGTGTACAATTCGATGCAGGAACGGCTTAATTTTGAAATTTGTTGGCCGAGAAGACGCGCAAAGCGGAGCAGCGACACCCGGATACCACGGCTATGTGAAAGACATCACTAAGGACATACACGCAGCAGAAAAGATTTTCCGTTTGGCCACGCGGGATACCATGACCGGTCTTTTGAATTACACGGCCTTCATCCGGCAGGCGAATGCACGTATTTCCATGCTGCGGGACACCGGCTCAAAGGTCTATTTTCTGTTTATCGATGCGGACAATCTGAAATCGGTGAATGACAGTTTTGGACATGCGGCAGGCGACAGTTTGATTGAAACATTAGCCGCCCGTTTAAACAATTGCCTACCACCCGGAAGTATCGTGGCACGGAAAGGGGGCGATGAGTTTGTCGCGCTGATCGCCGGCGACCATCTTGCGCACCCGAGAGACATTGCACTGGACACTGTGTACGGCGTCTCCAATTCCTTCTGTTTCGGTCAGATGGAAATCCCGCTGTCATGCTGCGTTGGGCTGAGCGAAGCGAACACTGCCGAAGCTGCTTTGTCCAAACTCGAGCTGGAAGCTGATCGGGCGCTCTACTTCGCAAAATCTCAAGGCAAAGGGCGCGCGCAAGTCTACGAAGCTGCTATTGGCAGGTTACTCCGCCGTGATCGTGAAATTGCACTTGGGCTTGAAGGCGCAATTGAGAACAAAGACTTGCGTCTGGTTTTTCAACCGATTCTCGACATTCGCACTGACCACATTCTAGGGGCGGAAGCCTTGTTGCGTTGGCGTCATCCAATTTACGGCGACATACCGCCAGAGAAAATTGTGGCAATTGCACAATCTGAAGGCCTGGGAACTTCCTTACTACACTACGTCCTACGCGAGGCCATTTCGTGCGCTATTCTATGGCCTGAGGAGTGCTTCTTGTCCGTGAACATTCACCCGGATGAGTTAAAACGGATTGATTTCGCAAGCGGCATAATGACAATCGCGAATGATGCACAGTTGCCTCTTGAAAGGCTTTGGTTAGAGGTCACGGAATCCGAAACTCTGAAGGACATTAAATCAGTACATTACGCGCTTGGAGAATTACGTGCGGCGGGCGTGAAAATTGCAATCGATGATTTTGGCACCGGTTATTCAGCCTTCAGCTATTTGACAGAGTACCCGATTGACATCGTGAAATTAGACAAATCGCTGGTTCATCGCTGCAATGAGAATGTGAGCAACCGCACTATCATCGGTGCAATCAGCACCCTCGCAAAAATGAACAATTTTAAAATCGTTGCCGAAGGGGTGGAGACACCTCAGGAAATTACCGCATTGAGGGAAGATCAAATCACCTTTGTTCAAGGGTTTGCACTGTTCAAACCTCTGACCGCAAACGACGCGCAAAGTGTTATGTGCGGTGCGAAAGACGCTGATGTTAGTGTTATAAATAAATTGGGCGCTACGGGTTAGAAGGCGAAAAAGTGGTAAAAGAGGCAGCTCAGTGGGTCTTTCACCAAACGTTTGGTAAAGCGCATCTCTATGCGCTGAATTTCTGCCCGGTCCGTAAATCAAGGAAAGCACGAAGATCAGAAAATGGCATCGGGCGCGCGATATAATAGCCCTGCAGCCTGTCGCATCCGAGTCGTGCTAGGATTTCTGCCTGTTCGCGCGTTTCCACACCTTCAGCAGTAACACCCATCTCCAGCGCCAACCCGATTTCGACGATAGAGCGCAAAAGGTGTAACCCGGATCCTGTTTCTGTGATGGGCGCAACCAACCTGCGATCAATCTTCAGACGATCCGGACCGATACGCTGCAAGGCAACTACCGATGCGCGCCCACTTCCAAAGTCATCAACTTCGATTGAAATACCAAGTTCGCGCAAGCGATCAAGTTCAAAGAGGAAAGCGTCGTCTTCCTCTTCGAGAAAAATCGTTTCCAGAAGCTCAAAACCTACTTTGCCCGAATAGGCGCGAACGTGTTGACCGATCGCTGCATACTCTTCTTCTGACACCCGATTGGCACTGACGTTGAATGATAAGGAAGGTGGCTCTGGCAACATGCCAAATGCGTCCTGACACTCGACAATGGATTTTTCGAAGATCATGCGATCGATTTCAGCCGCCACATTCAAGTCCGTAGCCACCGGAAGAAAGCTGCCCGGCTGTAAAATACCACGTTCCGGGTGGTTCCAGCGCGCCAATGCTTCCATCCCGACTATCTCGCCGGTGCGCGCGTCAATTTGAGGCTGATAGAAAGGCACAAACTCGGAATTCTCGATAGCCCTGAGCATATCATCTGCCAAGATCTTGTTGTTACGCACTTCATCCAAATCGCATCTGTCAAAAACACCCATCTGCCCCCTGCCCTGACGTTTCGCCTTGTACAGCGCCACGTCAGAATTGGTCAGAAGTTCATCCACATCAGCCAGAGGCGTGCGTGCCAGACCAATCGACGCGCCGAAACGGCACTCCTTGCCTTCAAAAAGTGTTGGTCGTGCAAGATCTTCAAGCAGTCTATCCGCCAGCCGTTCTGGGCGGTCACAGGCACTATTCTGCACGTGCAGCAATATGACGAACTCATCCCCACCAATCCGCGCCACGACATCGCCAGGAGACATACTGTTGCGGATCCGCTCCGAAGTGTCAGTCAAGACTTTATCGCCCGCAGCATGGCCCATCGTGTCGTTGATCTGCTTGAATCTGTCGAGATCAATGTGCAAGGCGGCAATTTCACCGCCCTCCCGATCGCGACGGCGCACAAGTTCTTCAAACTTGAGCGACAGATATCGACGGTTGCCCAACTCGGTCAGCTCATCATGCAGGGCTGTGTAGGTGATTTCCTGGTTCGCCTGTTCGAGCTTCTCTGCGTATTGCTCGACCGCGCGACGTTCGCGCACGAGCTCGGTTGTATCAATGCGCAACAGAACCAAGTCACCGTTTGCTACCCGCGTTCGGAGCAAACGGTGGTGTACGTCACCAGGCAATTCAAGATCCTGAACGGGTTTGTCCACAGCAGCTTGCTGGTGTTCATCGGACATCCATTCCTTCTCTCTTCCGATGGCTGCAGCAATTTTGCCAGTTTGAATAGCGTGGCGGGCGACGGCCGTCCGATGCATACCGAACTGTAGAACTTCGGGATCGTCCGTCATGGAATCGCAATAGGCATCATTCCAGACAACAAGGCGGTCGTCAGAATCGTAAATGGCAAAGGGTGATGGATATGCATTGAGTGCTGCGATGAGCCGCGATTGAGCTTCTTCAGCTGAACGACGTTGCCTGACCAGTTCAGTTGAATTCAACCGGATGACAACAATGTCCCCGATACTGGACCGCGACCGGAGCAAGCGGTGATGGATGTCGCCTTCCATCTCCACATCTTCCGATTTACGTTCCAACCCGCCGCCATGCATGATTTCGTCCACCCATTCCACTTCACGGCCCACAGCGTCAGGATAGCGTCCGTTATTGGCCGCACACAGTAACACCTGTCTCAGGGGCACGCCTTCACGCAGGTCTTCGGGGTGATCCGTCATTGAATGCGCATAGGCGTTATTCCAGCAGACGAGCTTCAGATCCATGTCATAAATTACAATTGGATCCGGATAGGCATTCAGCGCAGCAACCAGTCGCGCATGCGCGTGATCCGCAGTTTTGCGCTGTCGTACCACTTCCGTGGTATTTTGATGGATGACAACGGTATCGCCATTTTGCGCTCTGCTGCGCAAAATCCGATAGTGAACATCGCCTGCACGTTCCACGTCTGTATAAGGCTGCGTTGTGAGCGCTAGTTGCTGAGCTGTCCACTCCTGTTCGCACCCAGCGGCTTCCGGAAAGCGCCCATTCTGCATCCCGATGTTGAGCAATTCAACTTCGGTCAAACCTGGCGAGATTTCTGAACGGAGGTCGGTGAGTGAGTCTGCAAATGCGTCATTCCACAAAAACAGTCCCTCATCAGCAGCGAAGATGGCGAACGGGTCCGGATAGGCATTAACAGCGGCAAACAGCCTTGCTTGCGCGGCTTGCACTTCTTCATTCATCCGCTTTTGCATCGCAAGAGCACGGTCACGCTTATGCAACGCTTGTTTCGCGGCTGCTTCTGCCTGGATCCGTTCCGTTATGTCTCGATAAGTGGCGCAAATATGACGGCCTCCACCCACTTCGTCTTCGACAACAAGGAAGGAAACGCTCGCCCAGAATTTCGACCCATCAGACCGCACCAAACGCGCATCAGTCGAGAATTTTTTATTTCGAGCCTGAAACTCCGGTTCAATACTCGCCACAAACGAGCCCCAGGTTTCTGTGTCATGAATGATATCCACGAATTCGCCCAGAATTTCGTCGCTGGTGTAGCCGAGCAGTTCCGTGAAAGCGTCGTTAATATAGACAATGTGCGCAGTTTCGTCGTCAGGCGTGATGTATCCAACCGCGACAGCATCGCTGGTCAAATCCATAAAGTTTATTTTAAGAGCCTCGAAACTCATACCCACCTCACGCCAGCGCGTCGTGTGTAGAGCATTGAGGTTAGTTAAAAGCTAAATTTCCGCAGAAACTCTGAAGTCTATGCTCTCACCGTAGTTCAAATCCCTTGGTTCAAAGCGATGCATGTCCTTTTTACTGGCGTTTACCGAGCAGAATTCAAACGTACGTGCCTGATCAAATACCTTTCACGATAAGCGCGGGGTGCTCTTTTGCTGCAAAATGCTACGAGATTGAATTTAATTGGACTGAGAGGAGAGCGAACGGCTGTCTGAACATCGATGTTCGACCCTCTTGGGCCTGCATTCAAGCATCAGAATCGGTCCTTGGCACCTCTTCATTTCGATTCGCCTAAAAGTGTATATGAGATAATTTAGCAACAATTGTCCGAAAATGCGGTTTTCGTTCTCACTATCGTTCCCGCCTTGAGAGTTTCTCACCCCACCTAACGTTCCGTAAATAAACAATTTACCGAATTAGGGCAGGAATGCAGCACAACTGTGGCTTGATAATGTGAGGATCGTGGCGATATGCAGTCGGTGTTTGGTAAGTTTGTAGGTAAGTTCATGTTAAGATCATCGATTATGGCGAGTACGCTCGCATTATTTCTGGCGCTCCCCGCGTATTCCGCAACTTTGTCTGGCGATTTCAGTGGAAGCGTCGTCGCTCCGACGACTTTCTCCGGCGATCAACTCGTCCATAGTGGATCGGGCACAGACAACTTCGCCTGGGGCGCGTCATCTGGACCAGCCGAAACCGTAGAAGACGGTGACGCTTCCGAGTTCCTGTTTGAGAGCAGCAGCTTTAACTACAGCGCAATTGCGCCGGGCGACTATCTCTTGGGCACGATCACGTGGGTCAACGAATCCAATTGGCACGCCGGTGGTGTTTGGGAAAGCACGATGACGCTGAACTTGTCGCTGGATACACCAGAAGGTGTGGTAGAGAAATCGTTACCCATTAGCTTTACGATCGACAATACGATCGACCTCTATGAGGACACGGACCTCAACGAGTCGACTGGAAGCATACCTGATGTCATTACGGGTCTCAGCTTCGCTGAAGGTGCATTCGATCTGCCCATTGATTTGGGTGGCGGTCTTCTTCTGAGCGATATTTTCTTCCAGCTGGACGTTGCCGGGACGCCAGGGTCAGCTTGGACTCCGGAAGATGGGTTTATGCACAACGGCGTAGCATCGGCCAGCCAATTCAACCCAGCTACGGGTGTCTGGGAAAGCCGCGAAGGTGGCACATCGGTCATCGGCATTTATGGATCAGTCTCACCAGTTCCACTCCCTGCTGGAATCTGGCTGATGATCAGTGGGCTGGGCGGCGTCTTTATGATGCGACGCCGCAAAGAGCAGAACGCCTAAAAGCGAAACGGGATGCGTTCACCCGGACGCACTCCAGCACCAGGCAGCACCCGGCACCCGTCAAGCATAGATTGAGCGATGTTTCGAGCAGGGCGCGTCTGCCAGACCCGGTTCTCCGGATGAATGTAAAAGGATCAAATTGATGAAGTATTTTCTTTCCGCTAAAGCCGCAGTTATCGTAACAGGACTAGCCGGTCTTTCCGTTTTAGCCCCAGCGCCTGCCGCAGCAAACACTTTCTGGAATACAGAAGCGCGCCAGTGGAACATGTGCAATTGGGATCAAATTCCACAGGACGTTCTGTCGCGTATTTCGCGACGCGCCGATTTCGACGACATCCTGCGCCGCATGTTTGACAACTGCCCTGAAGCGGCACTTGGCTTCACAGATCAACCAACTGCATCTGTATCAGCAAGCACGAGTGATCAAGACTCATCAGGCCGCGACAAGCAGGCCGATAGCCCTGGAACAACGTCGCGTTCTCCAGACAGCCCTTCCGGCGGTTCGGATGATGATGGCGGAGATGATCTCGGCGGTGGCGATGGCAACACCCCAGGCGACGGCGAAGGCCCAGGCGATGGCGAAGGCCCAGGCGATGGCGAAGGCCCAGGCGATGGCGAAGGCCCAGGCGACGGCGAAGGCCCAGGTGACGGCGACGGCGAAGGCCCAGGCGACGGCGACGGCGAAGGCCCAGGCGACGGCGACGGCGAAGGCCCAGGCGACGGCGGTTATGGCCTGCCAGGCTAAGAAACAATGAAAGACGACCGCGGGCGACAATAAATATGTCGCCCGCTCCCGTTTACAGGCAAAATCAGCGAGAAGCTGTAGGCCGATCTTGAATGACGCCACCAGCAAGCACCGCATCCCATCGCGCAAGCGCCTTCGGATTTTGGAGCTTTAAAAACGTGTATCCTGTTTTGTTCCAGGGCAGTATTCTGTTCGTCAGATTGTCGAGAACCAGGTCTCCCTGAGCAGTTCGTAGGACGAGAACCGCGTGACTGTTCATCTTCTTGTCTAAAACTGTTGAAATCAAAAGCGATTGCGATGGCACACCGCGCTCTACCAGCATTTTCTTTTTGAGAAGAACCAGATCTTCGCAATCACCTCCACGACGGGTCGGTAAAGCCCAATGTTCTTCCCGTCCGTATTGTACGCTATCTTCGATTTCGCGCACCTGGCGATTGACCGCACGATTAATCTGGCTGGCAAGTTCATGTTTTTCCGCGGCGCTCAGTTTGGTATGGCCCGACGACTTGCACACCCAAGAATACTTACTGCAGAGACCCACAAAACCCGAAGGTGCATGAATAGACTTTTGCGCAACGAGAAAAGCGTTCGAGCCACCCGCCACAACAGGATTTGTCAGCCCCGAAAGCGCAAGACCAAGTCCAACGATCCATCCGGCCGCTTTAAACGACAAACCTGCGTTGGGCACTTTGACGTGCGCCTTGGATTTTCCAGTTATCGTTTTGTCCAACTTGTTCAATCGCTTCAACATTGGTTCAACTCCTGCTCGTGATTTACGAACTTTAATAGAGTGTCAAAATTAGGCATCGGCGTGGTGCGAATGTGAATGATCAGCGGCGCACTTAGGAAAACAGGGGCCAAATCGGCGGATACTGCACCAAAAAGCCGTTTTTTCTACAGCAAAAGAGCGCATTCGTGGAGTGCAGCTTGCATCCCAAAACCGATTCACGCCTGCTGAAAGGTATCCAATCAAGCGTGTAATATTGATGCCAACAACGCGATCCATTACCCGACCTTCTGTCGTGCTAAGCACTTCTCCAAAAAATAACTGATACAAACCAACGGCGTACAAGAAGTAGCGTCACGTTGGCCATGACTAGTACTGTTTAAAAAATGCGTGCGAACGCCGACAACACAATGCGCATCCAAACCCACCCAACGATCACGCTAACAGGAAGAGAACGCCTTGGGCTACATCCATTTACCAAAAAGTAACGAAAGCCCTTCGCAGTCGCGAATTTTAGTGTCTCATGCGGGAGTCTCGTCTAAATTCTCACGCCAGAAGGGTAAAATGCAAACAACGTCGTGAGCCACTGCGCCTGAAAAGTATGAATACCCTGTCAAAAGAAATCAAAACCGCCCCGACCGATTCTTGGGATCTGCTAATTTGGCGGTTAGATGCAAAGACTGCGCACAGACAGGCGCGGCGAAATGTGGAAACTTGCAGTTTGATCAGTATCAAAAGATGACCCGTAAATCAGTGATTTGGCCGCTGATACCAATTTGACACCTCATTAGAATCAGCCCACGTTCAGATTTCGAGCGCAGCGCGTAAGCAAGGCGCCTGAAACAACTGGGAGGAAAACATGAAAAAACTGATCGCGGGAACCGCTTTGGCCCTGATTTGCGCAGTAAGCACAGCAGCTGCAGATGGGCATGGCGTATCAGCTTGTCTCATCACAAAAACTGACACGAACCCATTTTTTGTCAAGATGCGCGAAGGCGCTGCTGCCAAAGCGGAAGAACTGGGCATAACTCTCAATTCCTATGCTGGCAAAGTAGATGGAGACCACGAAACGCAAGTAGCAGCGATCGAGACCTGCATTGCCAATGGCGCAAAAGGCATTCTGTTGACTGCATCCGACACGTCATCAATTGTACCTGCAGTTCAGCAGGCGCGTGATGCAGGTCTTCTTGTCATCGCACTCGACACGCCACTGGAACCCATTGATTCCGCTGATATGACATTTGCGACGGATAATTTCCTAGCCGGTGAATTGATCGGCAAATGGGCCGCAGCCGCTTTGGGTGATGCCGCAGCAGACGCTAAGATCGCGACTTTGGATCTGGCTGTGAGCCAGCCAACTGTTGATGTTTTGCGCAACCAGGGCTTTTTGCAAGGCTTCGGCATTGACTTGGCGGACCCCAACGTCATCGGCGATGAAAGCGACCCTCGGATTGTCGGCAGTGACGTCACGCAGGGCAACGAAGAAGGCGGGCGCCGTGCGATGGAAAACCTGCTTGCAAAGGATCCGACAATCAACGTTGTCCACACAATCAATGAGCCTGCAGCGGCGGGCGCCTACGAAGCACTGAAAGCCATTGGTCGGGAAAATGATGTTCTCATCGTGTCCGTGGATGGCGGATGCCCTGGCGTTCAGAATGTGGCAGAAGGCGTGATTGGCGCCACATCCCAGCAGTATCCACTTTTGATGGCCTCAAAGGGCATCGAAGCAATCGCCGCCTGGGCAAAAGATGGCAGCAAGCCCGCAGCGACCGAAGGCAAGGGGTTCTTTGATACAGGCGTCGCGCTTGTCACAGACAGCCCAGCAGATGGTGTCGACAGTATCGATACCAAAGAAGGTACGGATCTCTGCTGGGGCTGATCTGGCCAGTTCATTGAACACAAAAGACCGGGGGCGGCAATCGTCCGCCCCCTTTCACAAGCGCGCAAAAGTGCATGCGCCCTGACGGAGTACTCCCATGTCAATTCCTGATAGTTTCGAAACGGCCGCTTCTGACGCCGCGACGGAGGTTGCGTCTTTCGATGATGGCAGCAAGGGTTTTGTCAGTCGATTTCACCATGCGCTGCACACCACGCCAGCACTTGTGCCACTGATCGTCCTTCTCGCGTCGATCACCATTTTTGGCGCTCTGCTTGGGTCTAAGTTCTTTTCACCCTTTGCCCTGACACTAATCCTCCAGCAGGTGCAAATTGTTGGTATTGTTGCAGCAGCACAGAGCCTTGTCATCCTCACCGCGGGTATCGACCTCAGCGTAGGTGCCATTGCGGTGATCTCGTCGGTCATCATGGGTCAATTCACATTTCGCTATGGTCTGCCCGTTGAAGTTGCAGTTGCATTCGGGTTGATCTTTGGCACTTTAATTGGCGCATTGAATGGCTGGCTCGTCGCTGCAATGAAACTGCCCCCTTTTATCGTTACGTTGGGAATGTGGCAGATCGTTCTGGCAGCAAATTTCCTTTATTCTGCCAACGAAACAATTCGCAGTCAGGACATCGCTGAACAGGCGCCACTTTTGCAATTTTTAGGGACGACCTTTAAAATTGGCGCCGATGCCGAAGGCCGGGGCGGGGCAAATTTCACATATGGCGTGATATTCATGCTGCTGCTTGTCTTGTTTCTGGCTTACGTGCTCAAACACACAGCTTGGGGGCGGCATGTCTATGCGGTTGGTGATGATCCGGAAGCCGCCGCGCTCTCCGGGGTAAACGTCAAGAAGATCCTGATTTCTGTGTATGCGCTGGCCGGTCTGATTTGCGCTTTTGCAGGTTGGGCGCTGATCGGGCGGATCGGCTCGGTGTCTCCTACGTCGGGTCAATTGCTGAACATCGAAAGCATCACAGCTGTTGTGATTGGTGGGATCTCGCTCTTCGGTGGTCGAGGGTCGATCCTGGGCACTTTTTTTGGCGCATTGATTGTTGGTGTTTTCACCCTCGGGCTCAGGCTTCTGGGCGCTGATGCGCAGTGGACCTTTCTATTGATCGGCCTTCTTATCATCGCAGCGGTCGCGGTGGACCAGTGGATCAGAAAGGTAGCGGCATAATGGAACCCATCTTGAAAGGCCGCGGTCTGGTCAAGCGCTACGGCAAAGTCACCGCGATTGATCATTGCGATTTTGACCTGATGCCCGGTGAAATCCTCGCTGTAATCGGCGACAATGGTGCTGGAAAAAGTTCGCTCATCAAAGCCGTTTCGGGCGCGGTGATCCCTGATGAGGGCACGGTGGAGTTGGAAGGTAAGCAAGTGCGCTTCGCCTCGCCCATCGAAGCCCGCTCAGCCGGGATCGAGACAGTTTACCAGACCCTCGCCATGTCGCCTGCCTTGTCTATCGCAGACAATATGTTCATGGGGCGTGAATTGCGCAAACCAGGGTTGCGCGGCAGTATACTGCGGCAATTGGACCGCAAGAAAATGGAAGAGATGGCGCGGGAAAAGCTCTCAGAGCTCGGGCTTATGACCATTCAGAACATCAATCAGGCAGTCGAAACACTGTCAGGTGGCCAGCGCCAAGGTGTTGCCGTGGCGCGTGCGGCTGCTTTTGGCTCCAAGGTCATCATCCTGGATGAACCAACGGCCGCACTCGGGGTAAAAGAAAGTCGACGCGTGCTTGAACTGATCCAGGATGTAAAAAGCCGCGGCATTCCGATCATTCTCATCAGTCACAATATGCCGCATGTGTTTGAGGTCGCGGATCGCATCCACGTGCACCGTCTGGGAAAACGGCTTTGCGTCATTGATCCAAAAGCGCACAGCATGTCAGATGCAGTAGCCTATATGACCGGGGCAAAAGTACCGGATGGCGTCAATGCAGCTTGACGCGGCCGTCGACGCTGTTGTCGCAAGAGTTAGCGCGTTGCCAGCACATGAAGATCGTCACTTAATCGCAATTGCTGGCCCGCCAGCGAGCGGAAAATCGACGTTGGCCCAAAAAGTCGTGCGGGCACTTCCAGACGCTTGCGTCGTTCCTATGGACGGGTTTCACCTTGATAATCGACTGCTTGATCAAAGGAATTTGCGCGCGCGCAAGGGTGCGCCAGAGACATTTGACGTGAACGGCTTCCAACATCTCTTGTCGCGCCTGCGCACGGACACTGAAGTGATTTATCCTCTGTTTGATCGCACGCGAGATTGCGCGATCGCCGGTGCGGGCTGCGTCGATGCAAAGACCCGCACGATCGTCATCGAAGGAAACTACCTTCTGTTGGACGCACCAGGTTGGCGAAACCTCCAGGCCTATTGGGATTTGACGGCTTACCTTTCGGTACCCAACGCAGTTTTAAGGGCCCGTCTTTTGCAACGGTGGCATGATCATGGATATGCGCGGGAAGACGCTGAACGCAAAGTAGACGAGAATGATATGCCTAATGCCCTAACGACGCAAAACCACCTTTTGACGCCAGATTTCCTAGTCGAGGAAACCACCTGACGTTCGTAACCGAGAATTTCATAAACTGACCCGGTGAGACGATGCAACCGTGGTGATCCAAGCGGTCGCGTCATTCACCTTTTAAAGCAATTCGAGTCCGTTTTTCACCGCACTGGAACTTGATCACGAGAGTGACTATTGGCCGGATGTTGGGCTTAATTGCCATCGATCACAATTTGACGCCACCTTTTTCCCTACCAGTATCACCACACTGTCTGAACTTTAACAGCAACTTTACTGGCAAAGACGTGGCATCTATTAAGCCTAAACTTACCCGTATCACTGATTCCAGTTTTCCAATTTTTGGGGAGTTTGAGTGCGTTGATGCAACGAGAGAAGTCATTACCTTCCATGAAAAGTTGCCCGTAGTAGGCGTAGAGATCCCTGTGGTCGAGGCCACGCTTCCATTTGACGTAAAAATGGAATGCAGCGTCATTTCAACATCGGAGGTTGGCGTTTTGATCGACACCGAAAAACCTCACGGCATAAAAGACGTACGCATCCGAAGACTGCTCCAACTAAACGCCAACAGGCTTATCGAATACGGCGGGTATGGACTCTTAAATAACATTCGCCATGAGCCGCGAAACGAACGACTTTGCTGCCTGCGCAACTATCGGGTCATGTGTTGACGAAGGATCAGAAAGATCTGACGTTCAGCACCTAAACTGTCGCGTCCGTGTAGGCCAAAGCTGCAATCTCTTCGAGATCAGGAAACACTCCAGAGCTGCCCACAATGACACGCCCCCCCTCAACGAGCATTTCATCGGCACTCTGAAATTCAATGCATCCCCCCGCTTCTTTGACCAACAATTGCCCCGCAAGACAGTCCCAAGCATTCATATGCCCTTCGATGTACCCCACCAAGCGACCCGCAGAGACATAAGCCAATGAAATTGCGCCAGAAGCGACCCGATAGAAGACACCGCCGCGTGCCATGATTTCACTGACAACGCGTATCGTTTGTTCTTGCGGGGTGCGGCGCGAGAATCCGACACCAACGGCACCTCGTGTGATCGAAAGTTCGGGACCACAGGAAAGCGTTCGGCCATTCAACGTTGCCCCCATCCCACGTTGCGCCTGATAGATTTCATCGTGGATCGGGTCAAAAATTACGCCGACTTCCGTTTGATCTTGGTGCACCACAGCAATCACGACTGTCCAGACAGGGATACCCGCTACAAAATTCGCCGTCCCGTCGATCGGGTCAATGACCCAGGTAAAGCCGGACTGTGAAGGCTTATCTTCGTCTTCTTCTCCCACAATCCCGTCTTCGGGAAAGGCTTTTGTGATCTGCGCACGAATGTGCCGTTCCACATCGCGGTCCGCTTCTGTGACAAAATCCTGCGGGCCTTTGTCTTCAATCGTGAGACTGTCCAATCGCTTAAAATAGTCCAGCGCCAACGCGCCGCCAATCCGTGCAAAATCAGCCGCTGACTGGTTCCGATCTTTCATGGCGTATCTCCTGTGAGGGTGCTTAGACGCGGGCATATTCAGGCGTTTTTGTGTGTTTGGATAAAATGCTCACTTCCCGGCAGAAAGCACAAGGCAGTTTTGACGTCATTGCAAGTCAGCGCCAACCACACGCAGCGCTATGTCGTTCAATACTGTTTCCAGATCTACAGTCATTCGCTTTTCGGTCAACTTGCCGTCGATTGTGAGAAATGAAAGACCGTGCACAAAACTCCAAAGTAAAAAAGCCTGATGTTCATCGCGAGGCTCGACACTGTCGCTGCCGCGGCAGCACGCCACCTCTTTTTGAACCACTGCAAACGTATTATCGCCGGTCTCAATCAATTCGTTATGATCACCATGTTCCTCTGAAAGACCAAACATTAGTCTGAAAACGCCTGGTTCTGTCATAGCAAAACGCACATACACCCGCCCCATCGCATTGATCCGATCCAGCGTTCCGGGGGTGAACTTTTTCAATTCTGCCAACATCTGATCGCGCTGCCGGTGCATCCCTGCCAACGCCACAGCGCGCAGCATTTCTCCCTTGTCCTTGAAGTGTTTGTACGGCGCAGCTGTTGAGACGCCCGCCCGACGGCATGCTTCAGAGACCGAAAAATGATCCGGTCCTTTTTCCTCCACCAAAACACGCGTCGCTTCAATGAGTTGCGCACGCAAATCCCCATGGTGGTAACTATCGCGCTTTTCGGTCTTTTCGGTCTTTTCGGTCTTTTCCATGATCTGATCTTTTTCAGAACACGTAAGCCTTGTCAAAGTAAGAGACTCTAACTTATGTTAGAGGTGCTAACTTAAAAGGATGGACCTGATGGCTGGCGCAGAAAAACCAAAAACGATGAAACGCCTTTTGGCATGGATCGGACGCAGCACTTTGACATTGGGGGTCGCAGCAATTGCTGGCGTCACCGTCGTGACGGGCGTCGGCGTACTTGGTGACCGCGCAGCCGCTGTGCCCGATCCACAAGCTGCCGCGCCCTTGCCTGTTCACGTGCAGACCCTGCGCATCACGGATGGTTACTCAGTGCCGCGTCGTTTTGTCGGCCAAATCGAAGCGCGCGCAACCGTGTCGCTCTCCTTTGAGCTTGGGGGAAAGATCGAAGCGCTTTTGATCGATGAAGGCGACGCAGTCACGCAAGGAGAGGTCATCGCGCGTCTGGACACGGACTTGCTGGATGCTGAAGCGACCCAGCTGCATGCTGGGCGCGCGGCATTGGCAGCGCAGTTGGTCTTTGCCGAAAGCCGACTGACCCGCGCGAAAGAACTTCAAAAACAGGGGTTTACCAGCCAGGAAACACTTGATGAAGCACTCGCCGCACGCGACGAGCTCACAAACAGGATCGCGGAGACAGATGCAGCCTTACAGGCCGTAAACATAAATTTGGAAAAATCCGTGTTGCGTGTGCCCGTCTCTGGCCGGATCGCAGCCCAGGACGCAGATCCGGGTGAAACTGTTCAGGCTGGACAACAGATCGTCATAGTGATGGACATGGATTACCCTGAACTACGCGTTGGCTTGCCTCTACATATTGATGCAAGCCAACTTGGAGACTTCCGGATTGAGGTGGCGGATCGCCACTTGAATGCAACGCTGAAACGACTGCGCCCGGACATTGACCCGGTCACGCGCACGCGGACGGCGATCCTGACCATAGAGCAAGACAAGGATCTGCTGTTTGGCCAATCTGCCGCTTTGGTTATGCAGGTCGACGTTCCAGTATCAGGCGCCTGGATCCCATTGGACGCACTACAATCTGGAAATGGCAGCGTTTGGACCGCTATGGTTGTGATAGAAGAAACGGCGCGCCGTATCGCTGTCGAAATCATGCATATTGACGGCCCGCGCGCCTTCGTGCGCGGCAGCTTCGAAGACGGCGATCAGCTCATTGCCTTAGGCGCACATCGCATTGTACCCGGCCAAACCGTTAGCGTCATTGGCGTAGGGAGCTGACCCATGGGCACTCTGACATTCCGCCAACCGCGTCTTGTCGCGCTGATCCTCCTGGTGCTCATCTCGGCGGGTTTGTCATCATTCCTGTCGCTTGGGCGCCAAGAAGACCCGACCATCACGAATCTTTTCGCGACAATCACGACAGCGTTCCCAGGGGCGGATCCAGCCCGCGTTGAAGCCCTAGTCACCGCAGAAATCGAAGACGAATTGCGCGAAATCGCAGAGGTAAACATCATTGAATCCGTCTCCCGTTCGGGGGTTTCGGTCATCTCGGTTGAGTTGCAGGAAACACTGGACGCGGCAACGATTGAGCAGGTCTGGAGCGAAGCGCGAGACGCAGTCGAAGGGGCGCGAAGTGTATTCCCCGCGGCCGTCCAGGCCCCGGAATTTGATGCAGAAGGGATCTCTGCCTATTCCGCCGTCATCTCTGTCACGCCTGATCACGACGACGTCCCGCTCTCTATTGTGCATGACCATGCAGAAACGCTCGCCGACCGTTTGCGCAATATCCCCGCCACCCGAGCTGTTGACCTTTTTGGCGCGCCAGAAGAGGAAATTCGTGTTGAAGTTCATCCCGAACAGGCCGTGGCGCTGGGTCTCACCATCGCGGACATCTCGGCACGTATCGAAGCCGCAGATGGCAAGGTTCAAGCTGGGCGCTTGCAAAACACCGCCCTCGATTTAGCGATCAATATATCAGGCGAGATTGAAACACTGGAGCGGCTCGGCAACGTAGTGCTGCGCGAAAACACCGAAGGCTCTAGCGTCTTACTGTCTGACATTGCAACCATGCGCCGCGCTGTTGCGGATCCGCCGGAGGAAATGGGGTTTGCCAATGGCCGCCCTGCTGTCCTTGTCGGCGTTTTGGCGCAGGACGGCGTACAGATTGACCGCTGGATGTCGTTTGTGCGTTCCGAACTCGAGGCGGGTGCCGACACTATTCCACATGGGTTGTCCGAGACACTTATGTTCGACCAAAGCACCTATACCGCTGACCGTCTGTCGGAGGTGGGGTTCAATATGGCTGTCGGCGTAACGCTTGTGGTCGCCGTACTTTTTGTCACGCTTGGTGCACGTGCAGCAGCGATTGTTGCGGTAGTCTTGCCGCTTGTCTCACTGGCGACACTGGCCACAATGAATTTCATTGGTCTACCGATCCACCAGATGTCAGTGACTGGATTGATCGTGGCCCTTGGTCTTCTCGTCGACGCGGCCATCGTGATGGTCGATGAAGTGCGCCAGCGATTGGCGCGCGGCATGGACAGGCTGACAGCCGTCGGGGACGCCACGCGTCGACTCGCCACGCCTCTGCTCGCCTCGACAGTTACAACCGCATTGTCCTTCACGCCCATGATTCTGCTGCCCGGACCTGCAGGAGACTTCGTCGGCGCAATAGCCATTGCAGTGGTCCTGATGCTGGTGTGGTCATTGTTTGTGGCGCTGACCGTGACGCCTGCCCTTGCCGGGCATCTGCTGAAAAGTAGCAAGGGTGGCGGTATCGCGCTGCCCCGGTTGGGGCGGATTTTCCACGCAACGCTCAAGTGGTCGGTAACACACCCCCTGAAATCTATCTCCTTATCGTTGATCCTGCCCTTCATAGGATTTGGCGCTTTTCCAACCCTGACCGCGCAGTTCTTCCCCGGTGTCGAGCGGGATCAATTCTATATCGAAATCGAAATGCCACCCGGCACCGCCATCCTGGAAACAGCCAAAGTGGTACAAGCCGTAGATGCAAAATTGGCGCAGATCCAAAGCATTGATCGCGCCTATTGGTCCGTAGGAAAATCAGGACCTGCCTTCTACTACAATATCGTCTCGGGCCGCGCTTCTGAACCTGGCTATGCACAAGCGATGATCAAGACGACCGATGCCGATGCCGCATCTCGTCTGGTTCCTGAGTTGCAAACCGCCCTGAACACCGCGCATCCGCAGGCGCGGATCATCGTACGGGATCTCATTCAGGGCCCCCCAGTCGCGGCCCCTGTCGAAGTCCGTCTGGTTGGATCTGATTTGCAGGTTTTGCGCGCTCTGGGGGATGAGGCGCGTGCGCTCATGGCTGATTTGCCGTGGGTCACGCAGGTACGTTCTGCGGTGACCGGAGGGGCTCCACAACTACGGTTCGCAATAGACGAAACAGCGGCACGGCAGCTTGGTATGAATGTCATCGATATTGCCGCACAACTGCAAACAGGGCTCGTAGGGTCTGTCGGAGGCAGCCTCGTGGAAGGCACTGATCAGACGCCTGTGCGGGTGCGTCTTGGCGCATCAGCGCAAGGGGATTTTTCGGTCATGTCGGACCTGCCGATCTTGTTGCCCAATGCCGCCGCACTCTCCGCACAAGGGCTCTATCCGGCAGTACCGCTTTCGGAACTCGCCCGCCCTGAGATCGAACCGGCCGAAAGCGTTATCACGCGGCGCAACGGCGAACGAGTCAACACTGTGCAGGCTTACATCGTCCCTGGCATCCTACCCGAAGAAGCCTTGCAATCCGTGCTTGTCGCTCTGGATGACGTCGGGTTCGAAGTGCCCGCGGGATATCGCATGGAACTGGGTGGCGATTCCGATGCGCGCTCAGACACGGTTGGCAATCTGATGGCCTCTGTCGGTCTGATCGTTACGCTGACCATCGCAACCATTGCCCTGACGTTTAACTCTTTCCGACTGACGGCCGTCGCGCTGATCGTTTGTGTTCTATCTGCCGGACTGTCGATGCTGTCACTCGCGATCATGCAGTTTCCATTCGGCATCAATGCGATCATTGGTGTCATTGGCTCCATCGGGGTGTCGATCAATGCCGCGATTATTATTCTGACCGGACTAAAGGAAGACGACGCGGCACGGGCAGGTGACATCGAGGCCATGGCAGATGTCGTCAGCGGATCCAGCAGGCACATCATTTCAACGACGATCACGACCTTTGGCGGCTTCCTTCCGTTGATTCTTGCAGGCGGCGGCTTCTGGCCTCCGTTCGCCGTGGCCATTGCCGGAGGCGTCCTGCTATCTGCTGTTGTATCGTTCTACTTTGTCCCTCCAATGTTTGCGCTCATCTACGCGCGCACGCACCGTCACGCGTGTGTCCTTGATCCCAAGTCCGCGCCCGAAACCAACGCAGAAAGCCCGCCCTTCACACTGGCCGCTGAATAAAGCGCCGCATGAAAGCGACGCGTTAGCTGATCACCAAAAGCCTTGATGTGTGATGACCAGCGCCATTTAGACACAGGCGCCAGCCAATACCTCCTGCAGAATCCAGAAAATGTATACAATGGGGTACAGAACTTTCGTTTAATCTCTATCGCGCATGTGGACCTGTGTTCACGGGTCGGTTAAGCAGCGTTGACTGGCAAGAAAGGCTTTGAACAATGTCTGACACGAACTCCCCTGACATCATCTACACCACTGTCGACGAAGCACCGCAGCTCGCCTCTGCGTCCCTGCTGCCCATCATTCGTAAGTTTGCCGCCGCTGCCGGCGTTTCGATCGGAACGCGTGACATCTCGCTTGCCGGCCGGATCATTGCCGCGTTCCCGGAAAACCTGACAGATGCGCAAAAGCAAAGCGACGATCTGGCAGAACTCGGCCGCCTGGTGAAAACAGCCGAGGCGAATGTGATCAAATTGCCAAACATTTCGGCATCCGTGCCGCAACTGGTTGCTGCAGTTCACGAATTGCAATCGCAAGGCTATGCGCTGCCCGACTACCCCGAAGACCCGCAAACCGACGCTGAAAAGCACGCCCGTGCCCGCTATGATGCCATCAAGGGATCCGCCGTGAACCCCGTCCTGCGCGAAGGCAACTCGGATCGACGCGCGGCCGTTGCGGTCAAGAACTACGCGCAATCCAATCCACACTCTATGGGCACCTGGTCAGCAGACAGCAAAACCCGCGTCAGCACCATGGGACGAAACGATTTCCGCGCCAACGAAACTTCTGTCACGCTCAGCGCTGCGCAAGCGGGCCCTGCGAAGATCGAAATGACAGGTGCCGACGGATCGGTAACCGTTCTGAAAGAAGGTCTCGATTTTCCAGCAGGCACAGTGGTTGATGCAACTTTCATTTCAGCCAAAGCGCTCGGCGCGTTCCTAGAAGAACAGATCGCGGCAACCAAAGCGGAAGGCACGCTCTTTTCGCTGCACCTGAAAGCCACGATGATGAAGGTCTCGGACCCGATCATCTTCGGCCACGCGGTAAAAGCCTTCCTCAAACCCGTTTTCGATGAATACGGCGCAGCAATGGCGCAAGCTGGCGTCAGCCCGAATTCGGGCCTTGGTGACGTTCTAGAACGCATCAAGGAGATGCCCAACGGCACCGAAATCCTCACCAAAGTGGATGCGGTCATGGCGGATCGCCCGCCAATGTATATGGTCAATTCGGACAAAGGCCTCACGAACCTACACGTGCCCTCGGACGTGATCATCGATGCTTCCATGCCGGCGTTGATCCGGGCGGGTGGCAAAGGCTGGGGTCCAGACGGCGCGGAGGGCGATTCCAACTGCGTGATTCCCGATAGCTCCTATGCAGCGGTCTATGAAGAGGCGATCGAAAACTGCAAACAGCATGGCGCACTGGATCCTTCCACCGCCGGGACTGTCCAGAATATCGGTCTGATGGCCCAAAAGGCCGAAGAATACGGCTCCCATCCCACCACATTTGAAATGCCCCAGAACGGCACCGTGCGCATGTTTGCCGCTAACGGTGATTTGCTGCACGAACATGCCGTGGAGGCAGGCGACATCTGGCGTGCAGCCTCGACGCGCAAGGCGCCCATCGAAGACTGGGTAAAACTCGCGATGGATCGTCAGCAAACCGAAGGGTGTCAGGCGATTTTCTGGCTTGATGAAACACGCGCGCATGATGCTGAGCTGATTGCCTACGTGACACCTCTGCTGGATGCTGCAGGTGTGTCGGATAAATTCCAGATCATGGCGCCACGCGAAGCGACCAAAGCTTCCTTTGACACGATCCGGGCGGGCAAAAACAGCATCGCCGTCACCGGAAATGTGCTGCGTGATTACCTGACCGACCTCTTCCCCATTTTGGAATTGGGCACGTCAGCGAAAATGCTGTCGATCGTCAAGCTGATGCAGGGCGGTGGCTTGTTTGAAACCGGTGCCGGTGGCTCGGCGCCAAAACACGTGCAACAACTCCAGGAAGAAAACCACCTGCGGTGGGATAGCCTTGGTGAATTCTGCGCGCTCGGGGAAAGTCTGAAATTCCTTGCTGATGCGAAGGGCAATGAAAAGGCGCGGGTTTTGGGCAATGCCGTGGACCTGGCGACGCAAGGCATTTTGGATCATAATAAATCGCCTGGCCGTCGCGTGGGTCAACCGGACAACCGCGACAGCCACTTCTATTTTGCGCTGTATTGGGCGCAGGCCCTTGCAGAACAAAACGACGATGCTGAGCTTGCTTCAGCCTTTGCCCCCGTTGCTGCATCTTTGGAGCAGAATGAAGCCACAATCCTTGCAGATTTTGCGGCCACGCAAGGCGCTGCGGCGGATACCGGTGGATATTACCATACGGACAATCACAAAACGGCGGCTGTCATGCGTCCCTCAAAGGCACTCAATGACATCATAGGTTGATCCGTATCTAAGACTGTATAAGGGTTCGGCACGACGCGGTGCCGAACCCTTTTTATTAACTTTCGTAACGGGTTGAACCACGCCGATTGGCATCCACAGGCAAATTGACATGCAGTGGCTCATGAGCCCGCTCCGTACAGGCCTGTCGCGGGCAGATGTGGCAATTGATACCAATCTTGGCGATGTTTGCGCGATCTTCGAGACTGAAGGGAGCGGCATATCCAATCTCGTTCACATGCGTACGCTCACATCCCAAAGTGACAACCAGGCGACGGTCCTGCATGTGGCGGTTGACCACAGGACGGTCCGTCGTACGGCTGATGGTAAAGAACTGCCCCGCGTCCGGAAGCTCAACGAACTGTGGCACAATGCGACCCGGTGACGTGAACGCGCTGTGGATGTTCCAGACAGGGCACGCGCCCCCCTGTTCAGCCAAGGTAAAGGCCGTCGCGTTGAACCGCTTTGTCACGTTCCCTGATTTATCGATCCGCAAAAAGAAAAACGGAACGCCTTGCGCGCCCTGACGTCGCAGCGTGGTCAAACGCTGGCAGGCTTGCTCAAAGGAAACGCCAAAGGAATTCGCAATTCGATCAATGTCGTAAGACGTCTGACGCGCCATGTTCAGAAAACGATCATAAGGCATGAGCAGAGCTGCCGCGAAGTAATTGGCCAGTTCCACCCGGCAGCGCGCGGCACCCATTTGCGTTGGAATGTTGGCGCTGGCGACCAGATCATCCAGCAGTTTGCTACAACTGACCAGAGCTAATACATGCGCCAGTTGGAAATTTCGATTGACCGGGTCCAGTGCTTCGGACAGCAGAACGCGCCCGGCATCTTCATCAAAAAACCGCAGAGCTTTGGGCATATCGTCGATACCTACGATATCAACATGCATGCCATAGGCATTGACCAAGTGACGCTTTAGATCACTGTAGATTTCGTCCTGTTGCCCGCCAACGGCACTGCGCGCAGCCATCGCGGCTGTTTCCAGCTCGGAGAAATGGTTGGACCGGTCCCGAAAGAAATCGTAGATGGCCGTCTCTGGCGACTTGGCCACCATTTCGACCATACTGCCATCCGCAGTTACCTGACGCATAGTATCGCGAAGTTTGCCGTGGTTCCGATAAAGGTCCAAGAACTGCGCCACGAGCTTTGGCGCATGATCGATCGCCGCGCGCAATTCCTGCAAATCCGGGCGATCGTCTCCAAAAACCGGATCACGAACGGCTGCGCGCAAATCCGCCAAATGAGTTATTTCGGCGTCATTCACCAGATTGCGCCAATCGACACCATAACTTTCGGTTAAGGACATGAGCACTTTGACGGAAAGGCTGCGTTGGTTGTTCTCAAGCAAATTTACATAAGCCGCAGAGACACCTAGCTGCCGCGCCATCTCCGCCTGGGTATGATTGAAAGACCGGCGCAACTGCCGCAATTGAGGACCAATGAGTGTTTTTCGCATGTTTACAACATTACAAAAATTAATTCCGTTAATGCAACAATTAACACATCTACACGTATTTTAGTGAAATTTTATTTCGCCCATCTAGGTACTTTGTCGCGATAGTTGCCGAGGATGCAGTTTCTCGTGCGTAGCCGGTCGCTTGATCCGATTACCGTCTTTGGGAGGACACTACATGACTAACAAATTTACGCGTCGTTTTGCAGTTGCGATGGCCACTTCTGCTGCGCTGCTTGCTGCGGCCCCAACCCTTGCTGGGGACTGGAAACCACAGAAACCGGTCGAGATGGTGATCATGGCTGGCCAAGGCGGTGGTGCGGATCGTCTGGCAAGACTGTTCCAATCCATTATCCAAAAGGAAAACTTGGCCTCCATGCCGATCCTTCCGGTGAATAAGGGCGGTGGTTCAGGCGCTGAGGCGTTGCGTTACCTCAAGGACAAAGAGGGTGACAACCATACCATCATGGCGACCCTCAACAGCTATTACACCACGCCGCTGCGTACAGATATTGGCGTCGACATCGAAGAATTCACACCAATCGCGCGCATGGCGCTCGATACCTTTGTGCTATGGGTCAGCGCGGACAGTGATATTCAAAACCTGGATGACTACGTGGCGGCAGTAAAAGCTGCGGGCGGAACGTGGAAAATGGGCGGCACCGGAACCGGTCAAGAAGACAGCTTAGTTACCGCGATGCTGGAGAAGGAATTTGGCCTCGACGTCACGTATGTGCCTTTCAAAGGGGGCGGTGATGTCGCCAAGAACCTCGTGGGTGGTCACATCGACAGCACAGTCAACAACCCTTCAGAGCAATTGGGCTTTTACAGCGCGGGTAAATCGCGTCCAATCGCGACATTTACGCCTGAACGTCTTGCCGCTTTCCCGGATACGCCGACCATGACCGAACTGGGCCATGATCTGGTGTACGATATGCAGCGCTCGTTCGTCGCTCCCAAAAGTATGGATCCTGCGGCTGTCGCTTACTATACAGCGATGTTTGAAAAGCTGAACGCCTCGCAAGAATGGCAGACGTATACGCAGGAAAAATCCCTCGCGCCGGAATTTTTGACTGGCGAAGATCTGCAAAGCTATTTCGTCTTGGAACGCTCCAAGCACGCAGATCTGCTGAACGCCATGAGCGAAGGGTCCTGATCGGGTCCTCCGATATCTAAACCACTAAGATCCGGAAGGGGGCGTCTAATGAGGCCCCCTCGCCCCTCCCCCCAAGAAAACGAGTTCCTTATGCTGATGGCTGACCGCATCATCGCAGCGTCCATTATGGCGTTGTCCCTCTATTTCATGTGGCACGCAGTAGCGCTGCCGATTGGATGGAATGGCATGACCGGCGGCCCTGGTGGAGGTGCGTTTCCATTCTGGCTTTCGGCCATCATGTTTTGCTGTGCAGGTGGCGTTTTGGTCCGTAGCCTTCGCGGTCGAAGTCATTATTCAGGCACGTTTTTTGATCCGGAAACACTCACATGGGTGATTAGCGTCTCCATTGCCCTGATCGCAACAATCGCCCTGATGCCTTGGGCAGGCGCATACATTGCCCTGCCACTCTTTATGTTCTGGTACCTGAAAATCTTTGGCAAACACGGATGGGTACTGACCGGAATACTCTGCACGGCCACGCCGGTCTTTCTGTTCTTTTTCTTCGAAGTCACACTCAAGATCCTGCTGCCCAAGGGTCTGACAGAACCATTCTTTCTGCCGCTCTACGCGCGGTTTTTTTAAGGACGCCGCTGCATGGAACTGCTTTCACATCTCGCGGACGGCTTTGCCACGTCCCTTTCGCCGCTCAATCTGTTAATTGTCATTCTCGGCGTAACTGCGGGGCTGTTCATTGGTGCCATGCCGGGCCTGGGATCGGTCAATGGCGTTGCCATCGTCCTGCCGATGACGTTTATCGTCCCTCCGTCTTCCGCGATCATCCTGCTCTGCGCAATATACTACGGTGCCATGTATGGCGGCGCGATCAGCTCTATTCTACTTGGCATCCCGGGCGCCTCCACCGCGGTCGCGACGACCTTTGACGGCAGACCCATGGCACAAAAAGGGCAGGCCGGTCTTGCGCTGATCGTCGCGGCGACAGCCTCCTTTGTCGGCGGAACGATCTCCGTCATTCTTTTCACGCTTTTTGCAGCGCCCCTCGCAGACGTGGCCCTCGCCTTTGGTCCGGCGGAGGAATTCGCGCTTGTCCTTCTGGCCTTCACAACCTTTGTCGGGCTTGGCGGCGATGATGTGCTCAAGACAATCATCATGATCTGCCTGGGGCTTGCGCTTTCCACCGTGGGTCTGGACCTGATTTCAGGCCAACCCCGGCTGATCTTCTTTGACGAACCAGGCTTTTACTCCGGCATCAGCTTTCTAGTCCTCGCCATCGGTATTTATGGAGTGGGAGAGATTCTCTACACGATCGAGACGTCCAAATCCGCGCCCTCCGTGACCCCTGCACGATTGACGTTTCGCGACCTGTGGTTTGGCCTCAAAGAGGTGAACAAGCTCTGGAGAACGCTGTCTTTTGGGTCTTTCATGGGGTTTTTCGTGGGCATGTTGCCCGCTGCGGGAGCGACTCCTGCCGCGTTAATGTCCTATGGCCTATCAAAGCTGATGTCCAAAGAGCCGGAAACCTTCGGCAAAGGCGCGATCGAAGGGGTGGCCTCGCCTGAAACAGCCAACAACGCCGCCTCCACCGGATCTTTGCTGCCCATGCTGACGCTGGGAATCCCCGGATCACCGACAACCGCTTTGCTGTTAGGTGGCATGGTCATGTGGGGATTGGTGCCTGGCCCGATGCTTTTTATCGAGCAACCTGATTTTGTCTGGGGACTGATTTCTTCGCTTTATACTGCCAATCTTGCGGCAGTTCTAGTGAACCTCGCCTTAATCCCATTGTTTGTCTGGGCGCTCAGAATGCCCTTTACGGTTCTGTGCACACTTGTTCTGGTGCTGTGCATCGTCGGCGGCTTTGCTCCCAGTCAAAAGATGCACGACGTGTGGCTCATTGCGGGCTTCGGGGTCGTGGGCTATCTCATGCGCAAGGCAGATTACCCCATGGCACCGCTGGTTCTGGCCCTTGTACTGGGCCCGTTGATGGAAAAAAGCTTCCGCCAGACGCTGATCGCGGAACAAGGCAACATCCTTGCATTTGTCGAACGTCCGATTTCAGCTACTTTCATTGGGATAAGTCTGGTGTTCTTCTTGCTGCCTTTGCTCAAGTACGTCAAAAAGTCACCACGTGCGCAAAAGGGTTCGGGTGAGCCCGCCGAATAACAACGTTAGGACAATACGATGCACACTACCGTCGCTGGTTTAATCTCGGATCATGATGAGAACGCAAAAGCCTTTGGCTCGCCAACCGCAGGCTGGCTCAGCTATGGCGCTTTGCGCACCTTGTCCCAAGAGGTGCGGACATCTTTGAACAGCTTCGGGATTGGCCGTGGTGACCGAGTGGCGATTGTTCTGCCGAATGGGCCTGAGATGGCAGCCGCTTTCATCACAATCGCACAGGTCGCCGTCACGGCCCCTTTGAACCCCGCCTATCGTGAAGACGAATATGTGTTCTATCTCGAGGATCTGAAAGCCAAGGCGCTCGTCGTCATGGCTGATGACGAAGGCCCTGCTGTCGCCGCAGCAAAAAGGCTCGGCATTTCCCTGTTGCGCATCTCAACAGCAGATGGCACGCCTGCCGGGCAGTTCACATTGTCTTCAGACGCAAGCGGCGGCGCGGATACTGCCACCCCCGGTCCGGACGATGTCGCCCTTATTTTGCACACATCCGGCACCACTTCCCGCCCCAAGATCGTGCCTCTGTTACAATCTAATGTTGCGGCCTCCGCAGAACATATCCGCGCCTCCCTTGCCCTCACACAAGCAGACCGCTGCATGAACGTCATGCCGCTCTTTCACATTCACGGATTGCTGGCCGCCGTGTCGGCGTCACTGGCTGCGGGCGCTTCGGTCTGGTGCACACCAGGCTTTAATGCGCTGCAATTCTTTGGTTGGATGCGCGATGCCACGCCAACATGGTACACGGCCGTCCCCACAATGCATCAGGCCATTTTGACCCGCGCTGGCCGGAATGCAGAGGTGATCAAGGACGTACCACTGCGCTTTTTACGATCTTCTTCTGCGTCGTTGCCCGCGCAGGTAATGCATGCGCTGGCCGACACGTTCGACGCACCTGTGATCGAGGGATATGGCATGACGGAAGCCGCGCACCAGATGGCTTCAAACCCCCTGCCCCCACGTACTCAAAAGCCCGGTGCTGTTGGCATTGAAGCAGGCCCCAAAGTACGCGTGGCCCATGAAACTGAGGACCACCTGGTCGAAGGCACCGGCGAAGTAGTAATTTCGGGCCCGAATGTAACGCCCGGCTATGAAGGCAACCCTGAGGCCAATGCCAAGAGCTTTTTTGAAGCAGAAGGCGCGCGTTGGTTTCGGACCGGCGATCAAGGCGCATTCGACGAAGACGGTTACCTGCACCTGACCGGGCGCCTAAAAGAAATCATCAACCGGGGAGGGGAAAAGATCAGCCCGCTGGAAGTGGACGGCGTTCTGCTGGATCATCCAGCGATAGCGCAAGTCGTCACCTTTGCCCTGCCCCACCCAAAACTGGGTGAAGAAGTGGCAGCTGCAGTGGTATTGAAAGCGGAGGCCAGCGAACGCGACATTCGCGACTTTGCATCCGAGCGCATGGCGGATTTCAAAGTCCCGCGCAAAGTCATCATTCTGGATGAGATCCCTAAGGGCGCGACGGGCAAGATGCAGCGTATCGGCATGGCCGAAAAGCTTGGTCTGGTCGAACCAGTCTAAGGCAAATGGGTTTGCAAATAGTCTTTTGCACACCCGGACCCTACATTTGGAAATCAAGATTACGCCTCTTCAGGAGACTCAAGGGAAGACTGTCATGAAAATATGCATCTTTGGAGCCGGCGCTATCGGCGGCTACATGGGCGTCAAACTGGCACAAGCCGGAGCAGATGTGAGCCTTGTTGCACGCGGGCCTCATCTGGCGGCAATGAAAGAAAAAGGGCTGACCCTGATCGAAGAGGGCAGCGAAAGCACGGTCGCGGTCACGGCATCCGATAACCCCGAGGATCTGGGCCCTCAGGACTACGTGATTGTGACTTTGAAGGCGCATTCCGTGCCCCCGGTCGTATCAAAGATGCAGCCCTTGATCGGCGAGAACACAACAATCGTCAGTGGGGTAAACGGTGTGCCCTGGTGGTATTTCCACAAGCTCAGCGGTCCACTGGAAGGCACGCGGCTGGAGAGTGTTGATCCAGGCAACGCGCAATGGGACGGCTTTGGTCCGGACCGCGTCTTGGGGTGTGTGGTCTACCCGGCAGCTGAGGTCTCTACGCCCGGCACAATAAAGCACATCGAAGGCAATCGCTTTTCTCTGGGCGAACCCGACGGCAGCAAATCCGACCGTGCGCTGGCACTATCAAAGGCGCTTTCCGCCGCGGGTCTGAAAGCCCCTGTGCGCCCGCGCCTGCGCGACGAAATCTGGGTAAAACTGTGGGGCAACCTATCCTTTAACCCGATTTCAGCCCTGACACATGCAACTCTGGATGTGCTCTGCACGGATCCAGGTACCCGGGCCGTTGCACGCGGCATGATGGTTGAAGCTCAGGAAGTTGCCGAAAAGCTCGGCGTTAAATTCCCCATCGACGTGGATCGCCGTATTGATGGCGGCGCAGCTGTCGGCGCACACCGCACGTCGATGCTGCAGGATTTGGATGCTGGTCGTCCGATGGAGATCGATGCTCTTCTTGGATCGGTACAGGAATTGGGCGTTGTAACACAAACGTCCACCCCAACAATTGATACCGTGCTGGCCCTGACCAAACTGCGTGCGCGCAGTGCCGGGCTCTACGACTGAGAGGTTTTTCCATGTCGATCAAGAATATTCTGGTGGCCTACAATGGCCTGCCTGGTTCAGGTGCAGCGCTGCATGGTGCGGTCAAAATACAAAAATACTATGACGCCCATCTCACCGGGCTCTTTGCCCACGGCGGCTCAAAACTCTCAAGCCAGATCAAGCCTTGGATGCCTCAGAAAGTCAAAGACGCCATAATGGAGGTGGAGGACCAGGCTACCGATGAAGTGTTGAACACGTTCAACGAGATTTGCGCCGATGTACCCGAAGATAAGCTGCATTGGATTGACAGCACAGGCGCGGTTCAGGAAACCGTTGCGCGTTATGCACGGCTCTTTGACATTACTGTGCTCGGGATGCACGAGCGCCCTGAAACACCCGCCCAATCGCACTTCGAAATCTACCCCGATCGCGTGACGTTCGACAGCGGCAGGCCCGTGATGATCTTCCCTGCAGGGTATCGCGGATCGGTCTTTAACAACAAAGCCGTCGTGGCCTGGGATGGCGGTCGCGCTGCGGCACGCGCCCTAGCAGATGCGATGCAAATTCTAGAAACGGAAGTTTCAGTCGAGATCGTTTCCGTCGGCCGCTCGCCCCTAGCGGGCAGCCTGCCGGGCATCAACGTGCGGGAGGTCTTGGATCGCCACGATGTAACCGTTTCGCTGACAGAATTACCGCGGGATCGCAAATCAATCGCGGATACGCTGGTGTCGCATTGTGAAAATTCCGGTGCCGGGCTTCTCGTCATGGGCGCTTATGAACACTCGCCGCTGCGCGAAGGATTGATCGGTGGCGTCACGCACGACATCGCGCTGCGCGCGAGCCTGCCGGTGCTGATGAGCCATTAGACCATTAGCGACCTGCTGTTTTGCGTCGTGCATGATGAAGCCAAGCGGTAATTCGAGAACCCGCCCAGGATTCTACGACATGCCCAGAGCTTCCTTATACATTTCCAAAACCGCTTCTTCTTCAGCAATATCATCTGCGTCGCGTTTGCGCAGCGCGATAACCTTGCGCAACACTTTTGTGTCGTAGCCCCGTGCCTTTGCCTCTGCCATCACTTCTTTTTGCTGTTCAGCGAGATCTTTTTTCTCGGCGTCCAAGCGTTCAATCCGCTCCACAAACTGGCGCAATTCGCTTGAAGTTGCTCGATAGGTCGCATCAGCTTGCGTTTCAGGGGCAGTAGGATTGGTCATGGCGTCGCTCATCTGAGGCTCCTTGCACACATGGAGTGGAAATCCTGCACTGCCTAGCGCCCGGCGCGAGAGCCTGCAAGCTGCTTTGACGCATCAAAAGCCCGCTGCGTCGTAAATGTGCTTGATAGGTTAGCGCCCGCGATGTACTGCAAAAGGACTTTGGTTCGGCGGGGTCACCCGTCGTTAAAGGGAACGTGGTGCGCCGACAGACAGGCAAAACCACGACTGCCCCCGCAACTGTAAGCGCAGAGTGCGGTCGATTTATGCCACTGGTCTTTTGCAAAGGACCGGGAAGGCTCGGCCAAACAGTGACGCGCAAGTCAGGAGACCTGCCAAGGTGATCACCCGGACTGATGCGCGGGGTGCGTATTCGTCGGCGGTCCCTTTCCGCATGTGGTGGCATCTCACCAGATGCGGGCGGGCTTTCTCCTTTCCGTATGCACACTTCAAATCCCCAAGTGGGACACTGCCTGGAAAGGGCACAACATGAAAATAAAACACACACACCTGATGGCGACCGTAAGTATATTCGCTCTCGGCGCTTCACCAGTACTCGCGCAGGACGTCTTTGATCTGGGTGAGGTCACCGTCTTTGCCAATCAGGCACCGACAGCGGTTGACCGTACCGGCGTAACTGTCGAAATCTTAGACACCCAAGACATCCAGGATACGGGTGCCGAAAAGTTATCAGATGCTCTCAACACGCTGCCAGGCGTCTCGGTCAATAGCACCGGCGGGCTCGGAAAGTCGACAGATGTACGCATCCGCGGTTTACCTGGTCGCTATGTTTCTGTGCGGATCAATGGAATCGACGTAACCGATCCGTCAAGCGTACAAACTCAGTTCAACTGGGGTGGGCTAACGACAGCCGGGATTACCAATGTCGAGGTTTTAAAGGGCTCACAGTCTGCTCTTTATGGTTCGGAAGCGATCGGCGGCGCGATTAACATAACGACCGCACGCCCTGACAAGATCGGTACAACTTACAGCTTTGGCGTCGAAGTCGGCAGTTACAATACAGTTCGGGGAGACTTGTCCATCGCCACAAAAACGGAGCGGGGCGATTTGAGTTTCAGCCTGTCACAGGTCGATACGGACGGGTTCTCAGCACGAGATGAAAACGACGGAAATACCGAAGAGGACGGTTTTAACGGCGTGACCGCCTTACTTTCCGCGGGATACGAACTAACGGATACAGTCCGCCTTGGATTTGACTACATATACATGAATGAAGAGACTGATATCGACGGGTTCAGCGGCGACGCCGACCGACCCTTCTTTACAGATCGGCGCGGCATCCGCACCTATGCCGAGATTGACAGTGGCCTGGTTCAACACACACTTGAAGCGAGCTACTTCAAAACGGAGCGCTTTGACCCGGAATCCGGTTCTGCCACCACTCGGTTTGAAGGGGAACGTACTGAGTTCAGATATCAAGGCCTTGCTGATCTTGCAGATGTTCAGCTTGCTTTTGGCGCAGAATATTCTGAAGAAACGGCAACGTTAAGCAACGGCGATTTTGACTATGATGTGTATTCCATCTTTGGTGAGGCGCAATATGCGGTGAATGCAGATCTGGATGTTTCAGCGGCACTACGCGTGGATCATCATTCGGAGTTCGGCACCGAGCCAACTGGACGTCTGGCCCTAGCTTGGCGCCCGATGGCTGGAACTGTCGTGCGAGCCTCACTGGCGAACGGATTTCGCGCGCCCTCTCTCAATGAGCTGTTCGGGCCTTTCAATTTCAGCGCACCGAACCCAGACCTCGATCCAGAGCGAAGCCGCAGCGCCGAGATCGGGATTGAACACAACTACGCGTCTGGGGCGCAGGTGGTCGCAACTGCCTTCTATACTGAAATTGACGATCTGATCGCCTATCCCGTGGACAATTATGTGCAGATTGACGGCACAACGCGCACGCGCGGTGTCGAACTGTCGGGACGTCTCCCTATTTCTGAACGCCTCACAGTTTTTGCCAACTACACATACACCAATGCAGAAGATCCGGACGGCGACCAACTGACCCGGGTTCCGGAAAATGACTACAGAATCGGCGTCAAGGCGCTGTTGACCGACCGTTTAACAGGCAGCTTTTCGGTTAATGTAGTTACAGACCGGTTGGATGGGTTTTCCCCGGCAACTCCGGAAGACGACTATACCTTGGTCAATGCCTCCCTGAATTATGCGATCAATGACAACATCAGCATGTACCTGCGCGTAGAGAACCTGACAGACGAGGAATATCAAACAGTGCGCGGCTTTGGCACGTCAGATCGTGCGGCTTACATCGGGCTTCGTGCCAGTTTTTAACCACATAACGCGGACCCTGCAGGCGCTTGCCTGCGGGGTCGCAGTGTGTCTGATGGGCAGCGCGGCCTCGGCTCAGCCACAGCGTGTTGTTTCCATAAACCTGTGCGCGGATCAGTTGGCCCTGATGCTCGCAGCACCGGGGCAACTCATTTCCGTCACCCGGCTCGCGCAAGATCCTGCAAGTTCTTCGCTGGTCGACAAGGCCCGCACCCTGCATGCGAACGGGTCTGGTGCTGAAGAAATTTACTTGCTCAAACCTGACCTCGTTCTTGCCGGGACGTTTACCGCCTCGGCGACGGTGACCATGCTGCGGGATCTCGGGATCAAAGTTGAACTTTTTGCACCCGCAAGGTCCATGTCGGATGTGCCTGCGAGACTGACGCAGATGGGTGCGGCTCTCGGGCGTGAAGCGGCGGCACAGACGGCCATCAACGCCTTTGAAATCGCGCTTGCGCAACTCTCCGACGGGCCCGCTAACGATCGGTTCCGCGCTGCATTGACCTATGTGAACAGTTATTCTTCTGGCGATGCAACCCTCGCAGGCGACATTCTGCGAATTGCCGGTTTTGACAATGCCGCCAGCGAGATTGGCCTATCCTCAGTCGGCATTCTGGGGCTGGAGGAGCTGATCCTACTGGCACCAGACATCATTATTCAAGGGCGCAATTACCCCGGAAACGCGCGTGCTGAGGACAATTTGAACCATCCGGCATTGCGCGCGCTCAAGAATACGACACTGGCCGGAGAAATAACCGACAAGGATTGGATTTGCGGCACACCGCAGGTGCTGGAGGCGATCTCCACCATGCGCGATCTGCGTTTGGAAATGGAGGCATCTAGATGAAACTTGCGATGGGTCTCATTGCACTGTGTGCCCTTCTCTTTATTGGTTCACTGGTTACGGGACGCGCGCCCTTTTCCGCGGCTCAAAGCCTATCGGCGCTCTTTTTCGACAAGGGTGAACCCATGACGGTCGTGATGCGGGAAATTCGTTTGCCGCGGGCAATACTTGCCGTGATGATAGGCGCGTCACTGGGTGTGGCGGGCGCTGCAATGCAAGGATATCTACGCAATCCCTTGGCAGAACCCGGATTAATTGGCGTCTCTGCTTCCGCAGCGCTGGGCGCTGTTTTGGCATTGCAAAGTGGACTTGCTGCTGCCTTTATACTCGCCCTGCCGCTTTCGGCACTTACAGCAGCGCTCTTGTCAGTCGGGCTGCTTTTGCTTCTCGCTGGCCCGCGGGGATCATCGCTGACCCTGATCTTGGCCGGCATCGCCCTTTCTGCACTGGCCTCTGCGCTCACGTCTTTGGTGCTTAACCTTTCGCCAAACCCTTTTGCCGCCGCCGAGATCGTTTTCTGGATGCTCGGCGCGCTTTCGGATCGCTCGTTCGAACATGTCTGGATCGCTTTGCCCTTCATGCTACTTGGCTGGGTGCTGCTGAGCAGTCTGGGACGCGGACTCGACGCGTTGACATTGGGTGAAGACGCCGCAGCAGCGCTCGGCATACAGATGAACAGCCTGCGACTAAAACTTGTTATCGGCACAGCGGCATGCGTTGGCGCTGCAACAGCCGTGGCAGGCGCAATCGGGTTTGTCGGCCTTGTTGTACCCCATATTTTACGCCCGTTTGTTGCCGCACGCCCGTCCGCATTGCTCTGGTCCTCTGCGCTTGGTGGCGCCGCCATGGTGCTCGCTGCGGATATCGCGGTCCGGCTGCTACTGCCCGATCGAGATCTCAAACTTGGCGTTCTCATGGCGCTTGTTGGCGCGCCCTTGTTCCTACACCTGATTTACAAGACGCGAGGCGAGGTGCGATGACCCTCCTTGCCCTTGAACAATTGACCGTTTTGCGAGACCGCCGCTCTGTCGTCGATGCTGTAAATCTGCGCATAGACGCTGGTGAATGTGTCGGATTGATCGGGCCAAATGGCGCAGGTAAAACGTCGCTGATGCGTGCAGCCTTAGGCTTGCTTGCACATGAGGGTCACTCTTCACTGAGTATTTTGCCCACGGCGCACCGCGCACGCGCCGCCGCCTGGATGCCCCAGGAACGCATCATTGCCTGGCCTGTCAGCGTGGAAACCGTTGTCGCCCTTGGACGACTGCCACATCTGCCACGTGGCCAGGCGCTAAGGCCTGACGATCAAACAGCTGTCGAAAACGCACTGACCAAGATGAACCTGATGGCCATGCGCCACCGCACCGCCACAGCGTTATCGGGGGGTGAACAAGCGCGTGTTCTCATCGCTCGGGCGTTGGCTCAGGAAACCCCGCTCCTAATTGTGGACGAACCGACAGCAGGGCTTGATCCGGCGGGTCAGATTTCGACGATGGACGTTTTTGCACAGGCTGCAGCGGGCGGACGCGGCGTGTTTGTGTCGTTGCATGACTTGGGTCTAGCAGCGCGCCATTGCACGCGACTAGTTTTGATGAACCACGGCACACTGGTCGCCGATGGCCCGCCAGAAAAGGTTCTCACTGATGAAAATCTCCGCCACGTGTTTGGCGTTTCTGCACATTTCATGCAGACAGACAACGGTCTTGTATTTCAGCCCATGGAGGTTCTGTGACGGGTCTTTTGCATCTTGATCGCCCTTGGCTTGCGTTGGATTTCGATCAACCACAACGGGTGCTAAGCTGGGCCATCAACCGCCCCGGGTTTGTAGAGACACGCCGGATTCTATGGCGCGAAGTACGTAACGCAGATCTCCCCCCTGATCTGGATGTCGCCGCCTGGCTTGCTGATGCATTGCGGCGTCGCGAAAGCAGCAAAGCAGTTGCGTTCCTGACCTCACGCGACATTCGCGCTTATCAGGATGCAACGGTCACAATCGATGGCGTAACATCACGTTGCATCGCAACCGTCGGGCTGTCCAACGCAGAACGCATCGGAACCCTGATGGATCGAACAGGCCAGAATTGGGGCACAATAAACATCGCGGTTGCAACAGCGTGCGGTTTGACGGACGCCGCCCGGATCGAAGCCTTGAGCATCGCCTCTCAGGCACGGACGGTTGCGGTGCTCGACGCCGGGTTCGACTTGCCGACCGGGCGGGCCACGGGTACTGGAACCGATTGCATCGCTATCGCTGCACCCGAGGGAAACATTACCTATGCCGGGCTGCATACAGCATTGGGCGCGGCAGTAGGTCGATGCGTGCTTCAGGCGGTAAGTGCCGGGGTTCAGGAATGGATGACCACCGTGAAACGCGCGGAGGCGACAGAATGAACGGCCCCCAACGCATTGTTTGTCTGACAGAAGAAACGGTTGAGACACTCTACTTGCTTGGCCAAGCGGACCGGATCGTTGGCGTGACAGGTTATGCGGTCAGACCAGCGCAGGTGCGCCGTGAAAAACCGCGCGTGGGCGCGTTTACCTCTGCTGATGTGCCCAAAATCTTGGATCTCGCGCCCGATTTAGTGTTGACCTTTTCTGACCTACAAGCAGATATCGCAGCCGAACTGATCCGCGCGGGCGTGTCGGTACATGCATTTAACCAACGCTCTGTTGATGAAATTCTGGACATGATCCGTACCCTTGGCGCTTTACTACACTGCCAAGGACGCGCGCACGCGCTTTGCACGCGGCTCAGCAAACGGATTGCCAGGCTCGAGACTAAGACCCGGCCCCATTTTCCGCGTGTCTATTTCGAGGAATGGGATGATCCGCCGATCTCAGGCATTGCTTGGGTATCAGAACTGATCGAGATTGCTGGCGGCAAGGATGTTTTTGCCGATCTTCGGCGTGAGCAAGGCGCAAAGGCCCGCATTCTTGATTCAGCACAAGTGATTAAAGCCGCCCCAGATGTGATCCTCGCGTCCTGGTGCGGCAAAAAAGTGCACCCCGAGAAAATTGCAAGACGCGCTGGCTGGCACACGATCCCTGCCGTTGCAAACAACCGGATCTACGAGATAAAATCACCCCTTATCTTGCAGCCCGGCCCTGCCGCACTAACCGACGGTCTCGATGCCATAGAAGCAGCACTTTGGCCGACAAACGAGGCGCTACGCACATGACCCTGCCACCGGATCTTGTTGCGTTCCTCAGCCGGGGTGGTCCGACACTCTGGATCATCGCGGGTCTTTCGGTCCTGACGCTCGCGCTCATCCTCTGGAAACTCTGGCGCTTCAGTCGGTCTGGCCTCTGGCGTAGCGCGGCAGCCCAACAGGCGGTTATTCTCTGGGAAATGCAAGAGAGCGCTGCAGCAATGGATGCGCTCGGCCGACAACGTTCTGTGCGGGCCAGGCTGGTGCGTCATGCGATGTCTCTGCGCCTGGATCCAGACCTATCATCACAGAAGGCACGCGAGGAAACCACCCGGTATGCGCGCGCGGACTTGAACGCACACCGGCACGGGTTGCGCGCGCTTGAGGTCATCGCCACCACCGCACCCCTTTTGGGCCTTTTGGGCACAGTTCTGGGCATGATCGATGCGTTCCAAGCTTTGCAGGAAGCGGGAAACCGGGCCGACCCCGCAGCGCTGGCGGGCGGGATCTGGGAAGCTTTGCTCACGACCGCGGCAGGCATGGCCGTCGCTATCCCCGCCGGTGTCGCGCTTGTTTGGTTCGAAAGC
>JBGCDG010000023.1:0-66994 GCA_045105195.1 Roseobacter sp.
CCTGCGCGATTGCCAGCAATTCTGCGCGCATTGCCGCTTTCACCACGCGGATAACACCATAGTGATGGCTTTCTGTCTGCAGCTGGGCTAGAATCGCGGTTAATAGAGGTCGTAACAAGCGACCCTTGGTGCATTGGGCAAAGAGCAGGCATATGGAAGCAGAAACGCTGGCGTTGGCGAGTGAGATCGATTTTTCGTTCTTTGGCCTCTTCGCAAGAGCGACGCTGATCGTCAAAATCGTAATGGTCATGCTATTGGTGGCGTCCTTTTGGGCGTGGTCAGTCATCATCGTCAAAATCATTCTCTATCGCAAAACGCGGCGTGAGGCGGCGGTCTTTGACCGTGCGTTCTGGTCGGGGGAACCGTTGGATAGATTGTTCGAAGAAGTGGGCCCGGCGCCCTCAGGCGGCGCAGAGAAAATCTTTGCCGGTGGTATGATGGAATGGCAGCGCTCGCATCATGATGATGGCGGGTTGATTGCCGGGGCGACCCAACGGATTGACCGTTCGATGGATGTGGCGATCAATAAGGAAAGCGAACATCTGCGCGACGGTCTGACTGTTTTGGCGACGATTGGGTCTTCGACGCCCTTTATCGGGCTTTTTGGTACGGTGATCGGCATTATGAATGCTTTCATCGAAATTGCCGAGCAGCAGAACACGAACCTTGCAGTGGTCGCACCCGGTATTGCCGAAGCGCTTTTGGCTACGGGTCTTGGGCTTTTCGCTGCGATCCCTGCCGTCATCTTTTATAACAAACTGAGTGCGGATGCGGACAAAATCCTTGCGGGCTATGAGGCTTTCGCGGATGAGTTTGCGACGATCCTCAGCCGACAGTTGGACAGCTGAAGCATGGCTGCGAGTGTCATCCAGAAGCCAGGGGGCAGCACAAAACGTCGCCGCCGTACGGTCCGCGCGCAGCCCGTGTCAGAGATCAACGTCACACCCTTCGTGGATGTGATGCTTGTGCTGCTGATCATTTTCATGGTGGCCGCACCTTTGCTGACGGTCGGTGTGCCGGTTGAATTGCCCAAGACCGCCGCAGGTGCTTTGCCGACCGATCAAGAAGAACCTTTGACCGTAACCATCACGGCCGAAGGATCGATCCAGATCCAAACCACGCCGACGGCTGGCGATGAATTGATCCCGAAATTACGTGCCATCGCGGCAGAACGGACATCCGACAAGGTGTTTTTGCGCGCGGACGGCAGTGTCCCGTACCTGCAGGTGATGCAAGTTATGGGCGCTCTGAACGCGGGCGGGTTTTCGAATATCGGGCTGGTGACGGACATAGGCGGGCCAACGCTCGATGGCCGCGACGCGCCTACAGAGGCGGATCGGTAGGCGCAAGGTGCATACCGGACACAAGATCTCTGGTGCGGCGCATGTGCTCTTGCTGGGCTGGATGGCCTTTGGCGATGTTTTCGCAGCTGAGCCTCTGCCGCTGCAATCGACAGATGTCTCTGTGATATCGGGGGCGGCATTTGATGCGATGGTAGCAGGAACTCAAGCGCCAACATCCGTGACCGAAGTGGCGCAGCCCGCCGCGCCGGACACAGCGACGGATGTGCCTGACGTGCCGACCACTACCGAAGATCAAACATCTCTGACGCAACCAGCGCCCGCCGAAACACCCGATGCTGAAACGCCTCCCGATGTGTCGCAAATCGCGCCGCTCCCGCGCGCGGATATCTCCGATCAGGCGCCGGTCCTAGATCAACCCGAAGCTGATATCGCTGTCCTCGTACCCGAAATCAGCGACACCCCCGTACCGCAAGCATCTGAACGTGTCGCACCTGAGGCGGTCGCGCCACCGGACCCTGAAGCGGCACCCGACCCGGTTGAACAAGCGGCGATCGCACCAGACACTTCCGGTGAAAGCCAGGAGGACCCCACTGAGGCAACCGCGCCCGAAGCTGCCGCAACCGAGATTGTTACCGAAGCGGAACAGCCCGCCCGCCCGCTCGAGCGCTCCCTGCGTCCACCTGCGCGCAGGCCCCAAGCGCCGGTTCAGGCCGCTGCCCCCGCACCTGAGGTTGAAAACCCAAGCGACACTGTACCAGCTGCTGAAAATACGACGGATGACGCTGTAGCCGCCGCGCTCGAAGAAGCCTTGACGGGCGCGCAAGAAACGCCCAGCGTCCCACAGGGGCCGCCTTTGTCGGCGGGTGAGAAGGAAACGTTACGTGTGGCCGTATCCAGTTGCTGGAATGTGGGATCGCTTTCAACAGACGCGCTTGGCACGACCGTCGTGGTCAACGTCGCGATGACGCAGGATGGCAAGCCGGTCAATGGCTCCATTCGTCTTGCGTCCAGTTCCGGAGGTTCTGAGGCAGCTGCGCGTCAGGCCTTTGAGGCCGCACGTCGCGCGATCATCCGCTGCGGTGCCCGTGGATTTGATTTGCCGGTTGAGAAATACAGCCAATGGCAGGAAATTGAGATGACATTCAATCCCGAAAGGATGCGGGTCAAATGAGGTTTCACGCAGTTTTATTCGCGCTGTTGTCATTTTTTGCGACAGGTGGCGCTGTCGTCGTGCAGGCGCAAGATGGTCCTTTGCGCATCGAAATTACCGAAGGCGTGATCGAACCTCTGCCCTTTGCCTTACCGGTTTTCCAAGCGGAACAGGCGGATGCAAACAGCTACGCGTTGCAGATCAGTCAGGTGGTCGCAGCAGACCTGACAGGCACCGGGCTGTTTCGCGAGATCGGACCATCCGCTTTCATCAGTACGGTATCCAGCTTTGCTGACCCGGTCCAATATGCGGATTGGAAAGCCATCAACGCGCAAGCTCTGATCACGGGTGCGGTGTCGATACAGGGCAACCAGTTGAATGTGAAATTCCGGCTCTATGACGTGTTTTCCGGTGCAGAAATGGGCAGCGGCTTGCAGTTTTCCGGTACGCTCGATGGGTGGCGGCGCATGGCGCATAAAGTTGCTGATGCGGTGTACAGCCGGATCACTGGCGAAGGTGGATATTTTGACAGTCGGGTCGTTTATGTATCCGAGGCCGGGCCAAAGGATGCACGTCAAAAGCGTCTTGCGATCATGGATTACGACGGTGCAAGTGTGCAGTACCTGACGGACAGCAGTGCGATCGTTCTAGCGCCGCGTTTCTCGCCAGACGGACGCCGGGTGCTTTATACCAGCTACGAGACAGGTTTTCCGCGTATCTATGTGCTCGATGTGGGTTCCGTGCAACGCCGGGTTCTTGAAAGCCAGGATGGCACCATGAGTTTTGCGCCGCGGTTCGCACCGGACAATCAGACGATTGTCTATTCGCTCAGCCAGGGCGGCAATACAGACATTTATGCCAAGAATATCAACGGGAGCGGTGTCAAACGGCTCACATCTGCCCCGTCGATTGAAACCGCCCCCAGCTTTTCACCAGACGGTACGCAGATCGTTTTTGAAAGCGACCGCTCCGGGTCCCAGCAGCTTTATGTCATGTCGGCCAGTGGCGGCGAAGCACGGCGGATCTCTTTTGGACCCGGGCGCTATGGCACGCCGGTCTGGTCGCCCCGTGGCGATCTGGTCGCCTTCACCAAGCAAAACGCAGGTCGCTTCCACATTGGCGTGATGCGGCTTGATGGGTCCGAAGAGCGCCTGTTGACGGCGTCCTTTCTGGATGAAGGCCCGACCTGGGCGCCAAATGGGCGCGTAATCATGTTCACGCGGGAGACACAGGGCGCTGAAGGGCGCTCGACGCTCTACTCGGTGGACATCACCGGGCGCAATCTGCGTCCTCTGCGCACGCCCGAAGGCGGATCGGACCCGTCGTGGTCGCCTTTACAGAACTAAATAACAAACAGTTGTCGTTCCCATGGCACAAGGCATGTGGTAAAAACGGCGATATAAAAAAGAACACTCCGACGGATAAGAGGTACCGAGCATGACATTGACCAAATCAACCCTTCTTCTGATTGTAGGGCTGGCACTTGCCGGCTGTACGGACGCAGGACGCTTCGGAGGAAGCGGTGCGGGCGGAGCAGGCGGTGCAGGTGGCAGCGGGGCGATTGTGCCTGGCAGTGTGAATGACCCGACCTCGACCGCATTTTTCAACCAGACCGTGGGGGATCGCGTGCTCTTTGCGGTGGACGAGTCCACAATCAATGACACCAGCGGTGTGACCCTGCAGGGACAAGCCACCTGGTTGCTCGAGAACACGGATTACACCGCTGTAATCGAAGGCCATGCAGATGAACAAGGCACACGCGACTACAACGTCGCGTTGGGCGCGCGGCGGGCCAATGCTGTGCGAGAGTATCTCATATCGCGTGGGGTCGCCGGCAACCGTTTGACCACTGTAAGCTATGGTAAGGAACGCCCGCTGGAGATTTGCAGCAATGAGGCCTGCTATGCCAAGAACCGCCGCGCGGTGACGGTTCTGGCCGCTGGTCTGTCGGGCTAGACGCCATGCGCCGCTTTATTCCGATTGTATGTGTTCTGATGCTGCTACCCTTTAGGGTTGCGGCGCAGGACGACCAGACACTGGCGGATATCCGGCAGGAATTGACGGTGCTCTATGTTGAAATGCAGCGCCTGAAACGCGAGCTCTCCACCACGGGTGCGCCAGCGGTTTCAACGGGGGGCACCACCGTGCTTGACAGGCTTTCGGCCATGGAAAGCGAGTTGCAGCGGCTTACGTCCAAGACGGAGGAGCTTGAGTTCCGGGTGAACCGCATTGTCGAAGACGGCACCAACCGTGTCGGCGATCTGGAATTCCGACTGGTTGAACTTGAAGGCGGTGATATTGGCGCCTTGGGCGAAACGACGACGCTGGGTGGCGATACCGGCGCAAGCACGACGACAGCAACCACGGGTACAACAGCCCCTGTCACGCCTGAAGGGCAAACGGGTGGTGTGGACAGCACGCAACTGGCCGTGGGTGAAGAAGAAGACTTTAAAAGTGCTCAAACCGCGTTGGCCGAAGGTCAGTATCAGCAAGCTGCAGATCAATTTCAGAGCTTTTCTGAAACCTATCCTGGCGGGCCGTTGGCGGCTGGTGCGGCTTTGGGACGCGGCGAGGCTCTTGAGAACCTCGGCGATACCCGCGAAGCGGCGCGGTCCTACCTCAGCAGTTTCAGTGCGAACCCGCAGGGACCCGTTGCGGCTCAGGCACTTTTCCGTTTGGGACGTGCGCTCGGTCAACTGGACCAAACCGAAGAAGCCTGCGTGACCCTTTCCGAAGTAGGCATTCGCTTTCCAGGTGACCCTGCTGCTGCAGAAGCGGAAGCAGCACGCCAGAGCTTGGCCTGTTCGTAACACATGTCCACGGCGCTCACGCAGCGATTGGCCGCCGCCCTGCCGGATAACCTGCCGCACCGCTTAGGCGTAGCGGTCTCGGGGGGCGGAGATTCGATGGCGCTTCTGACGATGTTGCACACGCTTTGCAAAGGGCAGGGCACACCCTTGTGTGCCGTCACCGTGGATCATCGTCTGCGCCCAGAATCCGCGCTGGAAGCCGCTTCCGTTGCGTCCTATTGCGAGACGTTGAACGTGCCGCATCAGATCCTGGCCTGGAAAGACTGGGACGGGGCGGGCAACGTTCAAAAAGCGGCCCGTGATGCCCGCTATGCCCTGATCGCCAGTTGGGCCCAAGAGCACAACATCCAAGCGATCGCGTTGGGGCATACCGTGGAGGATCAGGCTGAAACGGTGCTCATGCGGCTCGCGCGCGGGTCTGGTGTCGATGGGCTCAGCGCCATGGCGCCTGTGCGCTTTCATGGTGGGACGCTGTGGTTGAGACCAATGTTGACCCTGCATCGCGCTGCGTTGCGGGGTTTTTTGCGCGAAAACAACATTCTCTGGCATGACGATCCAAGTAATGAAGACCTGCGTTTCGAGCGGATCAAAGCACGCCAGGCACTCGGGCAACTGGAGCCGCTTGGGCTCGACGCGCAGGTGCTTGCGCACGTCGCGGGCCATATGCAAAGCGTGCAAGAGGCATTGGTGCATGAAACGCGTCGTGTGGCTAAGTCCATCGTGAAGCCAAGGGCAGGGGGCCTGGAAATACCTTTTGCTGCATTTACAGAGCTGCCAGATGAGATTGCCCGTCGTTTGATCCGGGACGCACTCGCATGGATTACCGGGGCCGAATATGGCCCACGGGGGAAATCACTTTCGACGGTGCTTAAACGGCTCCCCAAAGAGCGCAGTGCAACGCTGGAAGGCTGCCGCCTGATCCTGCAGGACGCGCAACTATGGCTATTTCGTGAGCTGAATGCTGTTCAATCCAAAACAGCTCCGGTGGGCACGCTTTGGGACGGACGCTGGCGTGTAGACGGGCCCCAAACATCTGCGCAATTTCACGTTGCTGCTCTTGGCTCGGAGGGTCTCTCGCGCTGTCCAGATTGGCGCGACACAGGGTTGCCGCGCGATCTGCTAATGGCGTCTCCGGCGGTCTGGGAGGGTGCGACATTTCGCGCAGCACCGCTTGCGGGTTTGCCTGACGGATGGTGTGCGACGCTGGAAACAAACGGTATGCATCTTTTTGACGCTTAATCTCGCATTGAACATGAGCGCGAAGTGTCTATTTATACACCAAAGGCGCGACGCGGGGCGTTTGCGCCATATGGGTTTTTAGGAGAATTTCCTTGGGAAATGCACGTAACATCGCCTTCTGGGTCGTCTTGTTTCTGTTGATTTTGGCGCTTTTCAACCTGTTCAGCGGCCCTGGCAACAACATGCAAAGTCGTGAAATCAGCTATTCAGAATTTGTTGAGGCGGTCGAGTCTGGTGGGGTTAGTAATGTGACGCTGGATGGTGAACAGGTACGCTTTCGCCAGTCTGACGGCACAGATTACGTGACAATCAAACCCACGGACGCAGAAATTACGCAGCTTTTGATCGATAATGACGTCTCAGTGCGGGCTGAGCAGCAGCAGCAGTCCGGGTTTCAGACATTCCTGATGTCTCTTCTGCCGTTCCTATTGCTGATCGGCGTTTGGGTATATTTCATGAACCGAATGCAGGGTGGCGGTAAAGGCGGCGCGATGGGCTTTGGCAAATCAAAAGCCAAGATGCTGACCGAAAAACATGGTCGGGTGACGTTTGACGATGTCGCGGGCATTGACGAAGCCAAGGAAGAGCTTGAGGAGATCGTCGAATTCCTCCGCAACCCACAGAAGTTTTCGCGGCTGGGCGGCAAGATTCCAAAAGGTGCATTGCTTGAGGGCCCTCCCGGTACTGGTAAAACACTGCTCGCGCGTGCGATTGCGGGAGAGGCGGGCGTGCCGTTCTTTACCATCTCAGGCTCCGACTTTGTCGAGATGTTCGTCGGTGTGGGTGCAAGCCGCGTGCGCGACATGTTCGAGCAGGCCAAGAAAAACGCACCCTGCATCGTGTTCATCGATGAGATCGACGCGGTCGGTCGGCACCGTGGCGCGGGCTACGGTGGTGGTAATGATGAGCGTGAACAGACGCTCAACCAGTTGTTGGTCGAAATGGACGGCTTTGAGGCCAACGAAGGTGTGATCATTATCGCAGCGACCAACCGCAAAGACGTGTTGGACCCGGCTTTGTTGCGCCCCGGGCGATTTGACCGGCAGGTCACTGTCGGCAATCCTGACATAAAAGGGCGCGAGAAGATTTTGGGTGTGCATGCCCGCAAGACCCCTCTTGGGCCGGATGTGGATCTGCGGATCATCGCACGAGGCACGCCGGGCTTTTCCGGGGCAGATCTTGCGAACCTCGTGAACGAAGCCGCCCTTGGTGCTGCACGGGTTGGGCGTCGCTTTGTTGCGATGATCGATTTTGAAAGCGCCAAGGACAAGATCATGATGGGGGCCGAACGCCGCTCCATGGTAATGACCGACGCGCAAAAAGAAATGACGGCCTACCACGAGGCGGGACATGCTTTGGTTGGAATTAAACTGCCCAAATGCGATCCAGTCTATAAGGCGACGATTATCCCGCGTGGCGGAGCCTTGGGCATGGTGATGAGCTTGCCAGAAATGGACCGGCTGAACATGTTCAAAGACGAATGCCACCAGCGTTTGGCCATGACGATGGCCGGTAAGGCGGCGGAGATCCACAAGTATGGTCCGGAAGCGGTCTCAAACGGTCCTGCGGGCGACATCATGCAGGCCTCGGGTTTGGCGCGCGCGATGGTGCTGCGCTGGGGCATGTCGGATAAGGTCGGCAATATCGACTATTCTGAGGCTGCAGAAGGCTATCAAGGTAACACTGCCGGGTTCTCGGTTTCTGCCAACACCAAGGAATTGATCGAAGAAGAAGTTCAGCGCTTTATTCAGGACGGATATGACTGGGCGCTTAAGATCATTACTGAAGGTGAGGAAGAATTCGAGCGTCTTGCACAAGGCTTGTTAGAATACGAAACCCTGACGGGCGAGGAAATCAAACGCGTCATGAACGGTGATCCGCCTGTGCCGCCTTCGGGCGAAGAAGACAAGCCTGACGAAAGCGCCACACCAAGCCTGACGGGAATTCCGAAAGCAAAGGGCAAAGCAAAGGCAAAAAAGAAGCCTCCCTCCGATGATGGGTTAGCACCGGAACCCTCCGCCTAGGAAACCAGAAAACACAGCAAGCCCCGCCCCGTGCGGGGCTTTCTTTTTGGTTAATGCGTGGCGGTGAAGCACTGCGCTGCATGGGGTTCAGCCACTACCTTTGCGGCGCATTCGTTTCCGAAAAGAAACGATTTGGGACCAACCGCCGCAAGACGCGCGGGAAATGTCGGAATTGCTACTCTTTGCGGGGCGCCGACCCATGTATGCAACCTTTAGAACACTGCCACCACGGCGTCTTTAGGGGGATTCTTCCATGGTCTACAAATCCGACATTGAAATTGCGCGCGGCGCGACCAAGCAACCGATCCAGGAGGTCGGTGCAAAACTGGGGATCTCCAGCGATGATCTTTTGCCCTATGGTCACGACAAGGCAAAAGTCTCGCAGAGTTTCATCAACTCGGTGCAGGATAAATCGGATGGCAAGCTCATCCTTGTGACGGCGATCAACCCGACGCCCGCAGGAGAAGGCAAGACGACGACCACTGTGGGCTTGGGCGATGGCTTGAACCGCATCGGAAAGAACGCCTGTGTCTGCATCCGCGAAGCCTCGCTCGGCCCGAACTTTGGCATGAAGGGCGGCGCAGCGGGGGGTGGTTTTGCGCAAGTCGTGCCCATGGAAGAAATGAACCTGCATTTTACCGGGGACTTTCACGCAATTACCTCCGCACATTCGCTTTTGTCAGCCATGATCGACAACCATATCTACTGGGGCAACGAGCTGGAAATCGACACCCGTCGCGTAGTCTGGCGGCGCGTGGTTGATATGAATGATCGCGCATTGCGCCAAATCACAGCGTCGCTGGGCGGCGTCGCCAATGGTTTCCCGCGGGAAGCCGGATTCGATATTACAGTGGCCTCGGAAGTCATGGCGATCCTGTGTCTGGCCAAGAACCTCAAGGATCTGCAAAAGCGTCTGGGGGATATGATCGTCGCTTATCGACGGGATCGATCGCCTGTTTTTGCGCGTGACATCAAGGCGGATGGCGCAATGACAGTCCTGCTGAAGGACGCGATGCAGCCGAACCTGGTGCAGACACTGGAAAACAACCCGGCCTTCGTGCATGGCGGGCCTTTCGCTAATATCGCGCATGGCTGCAACTCGGTCATTGCGACCACGACGGCGTTGAAGTTGGCGGATTATGTCGTGACCGAAGCAGGCTTTGGGGCCGACCTTGGCGCTGAGAAATTCATGAACATCAAATGCCGCAAAGCGGGCCTCGCGCCGTCCGTTGTTGTGTGTGTTGCGACTGTTCGTGCGATGAAAATGAACGGCGGTGTTGCCAAGGCGGACCTCGGTTCAGAAAACGTCGATGCGGTCAAGAACGGCTGTCCAAACCTTGGCAGGCACATTGAAAACCTGAAATCCTTTGGTGTGCCTGTTGTTGTCGCGATCAACCATTTCGTGACGGATACAGATGCTGAAGTGCAGGCTATTAAGGATTTCGTGGCAGAGCATGGGGCCGATGCCGTATTGTCGCGGCACTGGGAGTTGGGATCAGAAGGTTCAGCAGATCTTGCAACCAAGGTCGCTGCTCTGGCGGATGCGGAAACGGCGAATTTCGCTCCGATCTATCCTGACGACATGCCGCTGGCAGAAAAAATCCAGACCATTGCCAAACGTATCTACCGTGCGGATGAGGCTGTTATGGATCAAAAGATCCTTGGTCAACTGCAGCTTTGGGAAGAGCAAGGTTACGGAAATCTGCCGGTCTGTATGGCAAAAACCCAATATAGCTTTTCCACCGACCCCACCCTGCGCGGTGCGCCGACAGGGTTCACCGTCCCGGTGCGGGAGGTACGTCTTTCCGCGGGTGCTGGCTTTATCGTTGCCGTCTGCGGAGAGATCATGACCATGCCCGGCCTACCACGTGTTCCTTCGGCTGAGAACATTATGCTCAACGACGATGGGCAGATTGAAGGCCTGTTCTGAGCCAAGTTGTTACGGCGTCTTCAAGGGTAATTGACTTGCCCTTGGAGGCGGTCCGGCCGAAACTGTTCTCATGAATTCTGAAAGGACGATATGATGTACAGATTTTTGGCGCTGCTTTTCGCGTGCATGCTTGCAGGACCTGTAACAGCTCAAGACCGTTATGTGGGCTATTACTACCCCGAAGTTTCATCGGAGGAAGTGTTTGACAGGCTGGTACGCAGTTCTCAGGGGGCGAACAAAGCGGTCCGCATCGACTTCGTCAATATTTTGACCAGCGCACAGCTTGAAGCACCGGAAAGTCCGCGTTTTGTGTTCTTCACCAAAGGGTCGGACGCGGATACGTTGATCCTTGTTGCATTGGACGACGAAATTTTCTCGACGATCTACCGGGCGCGTGCCATCCTCGCACAGTTGACGGTAGCTGTCAGACAGGGTGGATTCTTTCGCCAGGAAGAGCTGCAATACGTCGCGACATTCTATGACCTGCTGCAACTCATGGCATTTGACGAGCTTATCATCAGCGACGGTCAAAACTGGGCCCATCGCGTGGACTTTACAAGATAAAGAAAGAAGACTTATGGCTGCAACTCTCATCGACGGAAAAGCCTTTGCGGCGAAGCTGCGCACGCAGATAGCTGCACATGTAACGCAGCTGAAATCTGACCACAGCATCACGCCTGGTCTCGCGGTTGTGCTTGTTGGCGAGGATCCTGCGAGCCAAGTCTACGTGCGCTCCAAAGGCAAACAAACCGTCGAAGTGGGTATGAAATCGGTAGAACATCGTCTTGAGGTGGATACGTCTGAAGCGGATCTTCTTGCGGTCGTCGATATGCTCAACAAAGATCCTGAAATCCATGGGATCCTGGTGCAACTTCCGCTGCCTAAGCATCTCAACGAAGATCTGGTGATCAATTCCATTGCACCCGAAAAGGATGTGGATGGGTTTCATATCTCCAATGTCGGGCTGTTGGGCACAGGGCAAAAATCCATGGTTCCCTGCACACCCCTGGGATGTCTGATGATGCTGCGGGAATACCATGGCTCTTTGTCGGGCATGGACGCAGTTGTGATTGGGCGCTCAAACATTGTGGGTAAGCCGATGGCGCAGCTTTTGCTGGGGGAAAGTTGTACGGTCACCATCGCCCATAGCCGGACAAAGGATCTGCCGGATGTGGTGCGGCGTGCGGATATCGTGGTTGCCGCAGTTGGGCGTCCTGAAATGGTGCCGGGGGAATGGATCAAACCCGGCGCAACCGTCATTGATGTAGGCATCAATCGGCTTGATGCGCCAGAACGCGGGGAGGGCAAGACCCGGCTTGTGGGGGACGTGGCATTCGAAAGTTGTGCTGCCGTTGCCGGTGCAATCACCCCTGTGCCGGGTGGCGTTGGACCGATGACCATTGCCTGTCTATTGGCCAATACTGTGACCGCGTGTTGCCGGGCGCATGGGTTAGCAGAACCTGAGGGGCTCACCGCTTAACGCGGCACTGGCATCATCGTGCCTTGCAGCACTGCGATCAATGTCTCTGCGCCAGCGTCAATAGCGAGAACCTCGGCGGCGACAACCGTCAGGCGACGTCCCGGCTTGATTATCCGTCCTTTGGCAAGCAAATGATCACCGCGCGCGGGCGCCAACAGGTTGATTTTGATTTCTGCAGTGACGACCTCAAGATCGTGCGGCATGGTGCTAAGAGCTGCATAGCCCGCCGCACTGTCTCCAATAGAAAATGTCAGCCCCGCATGAGGAAACCCCTGCTGCTGCCTTGTACCGGGCAAAATGGGCGATCTGATCCAGATCTCGCTCTCGGCCACACGCGCCAGCGTGGCACCAAAGGTCTGCAACATACTTTGCGCGGCGAAGCTTTGTTCGATCCGGGTGCGGGTGGCACTGTTCATTGGGGATCCTAGCGGGGCATGGGTATGCAAGTGGGCACTGGACCCGTAAGAATTGCAAGGGCTTGTGGCGTCATGAGATCCACCAGACGCGCGTGATCGGTGCGTAACCCTCCGGTGTATGTGCCATAGGCTGGGAGAATGAGACGGTTCGCATCATAAAGGAACGCGGGCCTTGATATCACACGCCCCCGCAGGGACAGGCGCGCCTTGGGGTGGTAATGGCCCGAAACCTCACCCGATGCGCCCGCTTCGGCGATATGACGAAAGATCAGCCCGTCGCGTTCGACCTTTTGAAGATGCTGCCCGCCAAATTCGACGGGGCCGGGATCATGATTGCCTTCGATCCAAATCCAGCGCCGTCCGGCTTGCAATTTAGCAATCGTGCGCCGTTCCGGGTCGGGCAGGCTTTGCGCTGCGGCGAGATCATCAAAACTGTCGCCAAGACAGATCACCAGACGCGCGTCCGTGAACGAAAGGTCATCACCAAGGCGGGCAAGGGTGTCTTGCGTCTCATAGGGGGGAACGGGCTGGCCTGTGCGTCGCGCCATGCGCTCTGACTTGCCCAGATGCAAATCGGAGACGCAGATCAGTTTGGAATCAGGCCAGAACAATGCGCCTGATGAAAGGGCCTGCAGCGTGGCACCCCGAAAGGAAAACTCAAAGCAGTTCATGCTTTGTTCATTACCTATCGTGCGCAGATTGACAAGACTTACACACCCAGGCGCCATTTGGGAGTGTCGCTGGGCGGCGGCGTGATTTGGGACAAGCCAGCACTGTCCATTAGACGCTGGGCTTCCTCTGCGAGCAAGCGCTCTTCGGCAGCGCCTTTGACCGGCACGCGCCCCATCTCCAGAAACAGAGGAGCTGACAAGGGGCTGACTCGCGAAAGCGTCAGATGATCAATACGCCCGGCCACCCGTTCGGCCATTTCGCGGATACGGCCAAAATCAACAAGCCCGCGCAGCGCTTCTTCTCGGGTAATATCCAGTAGCACGTGTTCCGGGTCGTATTTCTGCAGCGTGTCATAGAGAATATCCGAGCTAAAGGTTGCCTGCCGCCCGGACTTGCGCGCGCTTGGCGTGTTGCGCTGGATGAGACCGGCGATCGTAGCGCTGGCGCGAAAAGTGCGTTTCATGACGGCATTGCCCGCCAACCAGGTTTCCAACCCGTCTTCCAGCGTACTCAGATCAAAGAGCGGGGCGGGATCCTGGAGGCGGTCCAACCCCCAGATCAACGTGGCGTAGTCCGTGGCGACAAAACCGAGCGGGTTGAGCCCCATTTCTTCCATCCGCTTTGTCAGCAGCAACCCCAGCGTTTGTTGACCATTTCGCCCGGCAAACCCATAAATCACAGTCTGTTCACGTCCATCATGCGCAAAGCTCTCGATCAACAGGCGACCGGGGCGTGGCAACTGACTGAACTGCCTCTGAAGTGCCAGCCAGTCTGCGGTATGGGCCGGGAGGTCTGGCCAACTGTCTTGCTGAAAAATCTCGATCACGCGGGCGCTGAGCTGTGTAGACGTGGCAAACTTCGTACCCATGAACGTTGCTACTTTTGGTTTTTTAGCGGCGTTCCGGCTGACCTCGACGGTCATTTCGCGCAGGCCCTCATAGCGCACCACCTGACCACCAATTAGAAATGTATCGCCTGGCGTGAGACTGGCGGCAAAGGCTTCCTCGATCTCCCCCAGGGGCTTGCCACCACGGCTGCGCTTCATACGGACCTTGAGCGTGTCGGTATCTTGAATGGTACCAATGTTCATGCGGATCTGCCGCGCGGCACGAGGGTCACGCAGCTGCCAGCTGCCGTCAGTGTTCTGAACCAGCCGTTTCCACTGATCGTAGGCTTTTAATGCATAGCCACCCGTGGCACAAAAATCGAGACAGGCATCGAACGCTGCGCGGCTCAGGGTGGCGTAAGCCCCCACGGTGCGGATTTCGTCAAAGAGTGCCTGAGCGGTGAATACCCCTGCGCAAGCCGTAATCAGGATATGTTGGCACAGAACGTCGCGCGGGCCAGTTCCCCGCGGATCCCCATCAAGCGCGCCTGCTGCCGCGGCTTCGAGGGCGGCGCGACATTCCACAACTTCGAAGCGGTTGGCGGGGACAAGAATGGCCTTTGACGGCGCATTATAGCGGTGGTTGGCGCGGCCAATCCGCTGGACGAGACGTTTGACATTCTTGGGCGCGCCGATTTGGATCACCAGATCCACATCGCCCCAGTCGATGCCTAAATCCAGAGACCCCGTACAGACGATCGCGCGCAGATCGCCCTGTACCATTGCGGCTTCGACTTTTTCGCGCTGCGCCCGATCGAGCGAGCCGTGATGAATCCCGATTGGCAGGGCCTCTTCATTGGCAAGCCACAGATTATGAAAGAAGATTTCTGCCTGCGCGCGGGTGTTGTGAAAAATCAGCGTGGTTTTATGTGCCTTGACCTGTGCCAGCACCGCAGGAATGGCATAGGCTGCATTGCCACCCGACCACGGCGGCGGCGTGTCGTTTACAAGCATCGAGATATCAGGGGCAGGGCCGGGGTCTGCCTGCAGGATGGCGCAGGGGTCCGGGTGGCGTGCCAGAAGGTGCGCGATGTCATCTGGGTCCTCGACAGTGGCTGACAGTCCAACGCGGCGCAGATCGGGACAAAGCTGTTGCAAGCGCCCCAGCGCCAACATCAGCTGATCCCCGCGTTTGCTTTCGGCCAGTGCGTGAATTTCGTCCACCACCACACGTTTCAGTCCTTTGAACATGCGTGGCGCGTCCTCGTAACTGATCAGCAGTGCGAGGCTTTCCGGTGTCGTCAACAGGATGTGCGGGGGATCGGCGCGTTGCCGTTTTTTGCGCGTGGCGGATGTATCACCGGTGCGATCTTCGATGCGGATCGACAGATCCATCTCTGTGACGGGCGTCGTCAGATTGCGTTTAATGTCGGCAGCCAATGCCTTGAGCGGAGAGATATAGAGCGTGTGCAGGCCGCCATGCGGATTTTGCGCAAGATCGACCAGCGTGGGCAGAAATCCTGCCAGTGTCTTGCCGCCGCCAGTAGGGGCGATCAACAGCAACGCGGGATCCTGCGCCCGTTTCAGCATGTCCTGCTGATGGGGATGGATGGACCACCCTTTTGCGGCAAACCAGTCGGTGAATTGAGGCGGTATTTTCTGCATGAGATGCATGGTAGCGCGCGCCGCGCTACGCGCTAGGGTCAACGTGACGCGCGGCACGTAAATGGTACTGTGCTGGCAACCTTCCGATGACGCGGCGGGAACGCGGTGACGGTACAGAGCTTTTGACGTAAGATTGGCGAGACGTGCCTTGGGTCAGAAACCGATTTGAATCTTATTTCACGATCATCTCGTCTTTTACGAACATATTGGCCCAGGCACGGTCCAGCAGTTCAGGTGTCATCTGATATGGGATGCCTTCAAATTCGCAGATAGAGATCATCTGATCGATCAGGAACACAGGCTGGTAATTGGCGTATGTGTTGTCGATCTCTGGGTATCTCACTTTGAGCAGATGCACCAAGGTGGCTTCATCTAGCGGCATCTTCTTCTTTTTGGCGACCATTGCAAAGATCTTGAGGTAGTTTTCCTGGTTGGGGCCATCGATCTTGATCTTGTAGAAGATCCGGCGCAGTGCCGCTTGGTCGAAGATTTCGTTTGGATGGAAGTTGGTTGAGAATATGACCAGCGTATCGAAGGGCACTTCGAATTTTTCACCAGACTGCAGCGCAAGAATGTCCTTGCTTTCTTCCAGCGGGACGATCCAGCGGTTGACGAGCGCCTGAGGTGGTTCAGCTTGACGCCCAAGGTCGTCGACAATGAAAATGCCGCCGGTTGATTTCAGCTGGAGCGGCGCCTGATAGGTGCGCGCTGTGGGGTTGTAGACAAGATCTAGCATGTCGAGGCTCAGCTCGCCGCCGGTAATGACCGTCGGGCGGTCACATTTCACGTAACGTTTGTCAAAACGGGTTGTGCGGCGCAGAGAATTTGGGTTGTCGTTTTCCATCGGGCAGGCGACATGAACGATCGGATCGTAAACTGTGATCACCTGTCCTGCATATTCGATGGCGCGCGGGACGTAGACGCTGTCGCCAATCGCGTCGCGGATTCCGTTAGATATCGACGATTTACCGTTTCCGGGCGGACCATACATCAGAACTGAACGTCCGGCTGACACGGAAGGGCCAAGCTGATCAAGCAGATCATCGGGCAGAACAAGATGCCCCATGGCGCCTGTCAGCTGATTGCGGGTGATTTGAATGTTGCGGATCGATTGGCGTTTAACCTGCTCGCGATACACATCCAGCGGGACAGGCATCGGGCCAAAATATTCCGATTGTGCCAGAGCATCAAGTGCGCGGGCCTTGCCCTGTTCTGTCAGTTGGTAGCCCATCTCATTGCCGTTGTTGGCATTCAGCGTGCCGGTCGCTTCCAACAGGCGCTGACTGCGCGCGAGATCGACAACTTCCTGCGTGACAGGGATCGGCAGGCACACCGCTTCGCTTAACTCGCTGACCATATCCACGTTTTTACGAAACATGGTTTTTAGGATGATGTCGCGCATCATCACTGTCGACAGTTTCATATCCGCAAGGGTGGTCGGGGCTGGAGGAGCCATCAGGTGGCCGGTTTGCATGTTCATCGATGTGCCTCGCGTGCTGCGTTTTCAGGGCGCGGTGTCGCGCCATGTGGTGGGGCATACACATCGAAAGTGGCGTAATTCAGGCGCTTTTGAGCGCACAGAGGCACAGATAAAGGGCAAGCGTGGGGCCAAGAGCGAGCCCCATGGGGAACCGTTTGCCTTCCTCCCAACTGACCCAGTGTGGCGCAAGGCCGCGCAGCCGGGTAGCACGTGCTCCACGATGGGTCACAACGGCGGCTAACATGAGTGTGGCAAACAACATACCAAGCATCATCAGATCCGATACCATGACGTAAGGTGCCGCAAACGCGATGAATTTTGAATCGCCCGCCCCCATGACACCGATGGCGTTCAGAACCATGCCCACTGCAAGCATTACTGCAAAATGGACAAAGCCCCAAAGGTAGAGGTCAAAGGAATGCAGCGCAAAAGGTCCCAGAACGACATAAACGGCCCCCAGGGCGAGGACCGCTTTGTTGGTAATTTTCATATGCGCCAGATCTGTGAAGGCGACATAAAAGCAAATTGGCAGCACAAAGGGCAGAAACCACAAAGCCGTATCTGCCGGAAGCGCCACTGCGGTTCAGCCGCTTGTTTCTAACGCGTCCAGAGCGCGAACTGCTGCTTCGAAGTATTGCGGATGGGTGTCGACGGCCTCATTTAGCAGGTTCTTGCCCGTCTGCACGTCGCCCTGCTTGACTGCGGACAAGCCCATGGTGTGCAACAGTTGCGCCCGTTCAGTTTGATCCATTGGCACAACAGGCAGCGTGTATTTGCGTTGCGCGCTACGTGCCAACACCAAGTTGTTTTTTGCAGTAAAGAGCGTCGGATCCTGTCGAATTGCGTCACCAAACATCTTTTCCGCGCTCGCATAGTCGCCACGGCGCAGTTTGGAATAGCCCCAATTATTGTATACCCCGGCAGGTTTCGTGGTCAGGCCGGCAGCGATTTCGTAGAAACTATCAGATTTTTTCCACTCTTCGTTTGCGTCAGCCACCATAGCTTCGAGGCGGTACCGCATAAAGGTTTCATGCGTGGGCGGGATTTTGTCGAGAATGACCTCTGCTTCGGCCCAGTCGCCGCTGCGCAGTAAGGCGTCGGCATACCGAATGGAATCCTCGTTGTTGGCTTCCTTCATTTCGGTTACGCGTCTCCACGCTCCGGCGGCTTCGTTGAACCTTTTGGCGCGGACGTAAGAAATAGCCAGACCGCGTTGTAAGTCGATCCGTTCAGGGTCGTTTTTCAGAGTCTTCTGGAAATAGGATACCGCCTCATTTGGGTCTGCCACTGTTAGCATGACATCAGACAAGTTGGATTCGTCGACCACGTTCACGTCCTGGAACGCCCGCTCGACGGTTTCCTCATCGCTTGGTTTGTCCGCGCAACCTGCAACGGAAAGAACACCTGCGATGCAGGCGGAAAGAATGATAGGGTGGCGCATGTTTCGCGTCCTTTTACTGCTCTTGCCGCGATTACTGCGCTGAGCGGATCACAAAGTCGCTGTGTCCACGTTGTACCAGCTTGAAATCGCTGCCTTCCTCAGTTCCCGTATTAGCAGAATTTTGGGATTTTGCGAGTGCCTGGCGCAAATTGTCACGAACTGCGATGTTTTCGCCATTACTGAGAGCAAAGGCCTGGCGAAAGTAAAAGATCGCTTCCGTCGTGCGGTCTTGTTCCATCAGAACTACACCGTAGTTGTTGTAATCTACAGGCTGCGCACCTTCGGCATCTACGGCGCGTTTGAGCAGTTTTTCAGCTTCGCCAAGACGCCCCATCTGTAAATGGGCTGTTCCGAGCCCTGAAAGGGTTTCGGCATCCAGTGTGCCGCGCTCAAGTGCGGCGCGGTTGAAGGATTTGATAGCCAGTTCGTATTCACCCGAAGCAATCAGACGATGTCCGACTTCGATCGCGGCCGCTCCCGTGCCTTCTGCTTGTGCGCGCAGATCCACACCAGGGGCCAAAACTTGGTCTTCGGGTATAGGTTGGCCGACTGTGCTGTTACACGCGGCCAACCCGGAAATCAAAAGCGCTAAGGAGGCGAAATGACAGGCACTCCTTGCGGCTTTCATCATCCTCAGTTGCCCATATTTCCAAGTTGCGTAATGCCATGTACCGAGGGGCCAACCAGAATGATCAGCAGCGGTGGAACGGTCAGCATCATAGTGGCAAGGGTCATCTTGGTTGGCAACTTGTTTGCAGCCTCTTCCGCCCGCATAACGCGTTTATCACGCATTTCAGCAGCATAGACCCGCAACGCTTCGGAGATCGAGGTGCCAAATTGCTGCGACTGGTTCAAGACCGTGACAAAAGAGGACAGGTCTTGCACGCCGCAGCGCTCACCAAAGTCATTCATAACCGTGGATTTATCCTTACCAGCCTTCATCTCGTAAGCGACGACGTCGAATTCCTGCGCCAGCGCCGGATAGGAGGCGTGCAACTCACTGGCAACCCGCACGATACACTGATCCAAGGATTGGCCGGCCTCGACACAAACGAGCATCATATCAAGACTGTCGGGAAAACCGCGCGTGATTTCTTCCTTGCGCATTTCCACGCGGCGCGTGATCCAATAGCTGGGTAGGTAATATCCGACAGCACCCGGAACGATCGTATAAATCATCATCTTTTGCGTGGAAAAGCCTTCCCCACCGCCCAGAATGTTCAGATAGACAAACGCCAGCAGCAATCCAGCCAGGCCAAGGGCGAATTGCGCAAAGTGGAAGAAACGCACGGCGTCTTGGCTTTGATACCCGGCTTGACGCAGCAGCAACTGCCGTTTGCTTAGTTCCGCGACGTCCTTTGGTTCCAGGAAAGAGGCGAACTTCTGCAGCTTTTCGTTCCGCTCACCTTGGCGCAACTGTTTGGTTGGCTGCTCTCCCTTGGGGTCGTCAAGCTCGCGCTTCAGCTTGGCCATCGGGTCTTCTGGCTGTGCCATCATGAGCACGACCGTCAGAACGACCATAATCACGCCGATACTGCCGAGTAAAACGATCGGTCCAAGTGGCCCCATCAGATCTACGATCTTGGCATTCAGATTACTTAGTAATTCCATGGTCCTACCTCCTTAAACCTTGATGTCCGTGAGAATTCGCATGACAAAAAGGTTGAGCGCTAGAAAGATGCCAACGGCAAAACAGGCGGGAATGAACATTGCGTGATCCCGCACCTCGTCGTAGTATGTCGGATCGCCCAGATTGATCACGATCAGTGCCATGATCGGGAAGCCCGACAGGAATTTTCCCGACCACTTGGCCTCGGCTGTGATCGCCTTGACCCTGCGGAACAGACGGAAACGCGCTCGGATCACCTTTGCAAGACCCGCGAGGATTTCTGCCAGATTGCCGCCCGACGTTTGCTGAATGTGCACGGCCACTGCGAGAAAGCGTAAATCCTGCATATCCAGACGCTCGGCCATTTCCTTGAGCGCATCTCCCACATCGCGCCCGTAGGCGGATTCGTCGGCGATGATGCCCATTTCCGATGACAGCGGGTCCTGGACCTCACTCGCCACGATTTGCACAGCGGAGGTGAACGGATGACCCACACGCAGTGAACGCACCATCAATTCCACCGCATCGGGCAGTTGTTCTTCGATCATCGAGAGACGCTTATTCGCTTTGTGCGAGACCCAGAAGTACACAGCACCGACACCGATTCCGACAGACATCACGATCCGAACCGGTAGGGACGTGGCCGTCCCGACGGTTAGGCCCATAAAGGCGACGATGGCCAGCAATCCCATGATCATGATCAGCTGCCGGGGCGTGAAGGCGATTGCCGCCTTTTGCGCTTTTTCCCCCAGCAGCGAGTAGAGCGGGATCGACTTGGATTTCATGTGCTGCTGCATTTCCTTGCGCAGCTTTTCCAGCACTTCTTCGCGGCCGGTGCCCTTGTCGAGCATCTCCAGACGTCGGCTGACGCGACTGTTGAGGCTGATTGATTTACCGAAGGTTACCAGATACAGGCCTTCGACCAGTACCAGCACGCCGATGAAAATCAGCCCGTAGATAATAGGTTCTGCACTCATTGCTCTGGTCCTTATTGTGCCGCGATGGGTTCATAAATGGAGGAGGGCAGATCGTAGCCCCACATGCGGAAGCGTTCCGCGTAAGCGCTGCGCACGCCGGTGGCCGTGAAATGGCCGATGATCTTGTTCTCGGGTGTCAGGCCAACGCGCTGGTAGCGGAAGATCTCCTGCATCGAGATAACTTCGCCCTCCATCCCGGTGATTTCCGTGATCGACGTCATGCGGCGCGATCCGTCCTGAAGTCGCGAGGCTTGTACGATCAGATTGACAGCCGAAGAGATCTGACTGCGCACCGCCTTCAGAGGCATTTCGATCCCGGCCATTGCGACCATGTTTTCCAGGCGGCTGATCCCGTCCCGTGCTGAGTTTGCGTGGATCGTGGTCATGGAGCCATCGTGGCCAGTGTTCATGGCCTGCAACATGTCGATCACTTCCTCGCCGCGCGTCTCGCCGACGATGATACGATCCGGGCGCATCCGCAGAGCGTTTTTCAGGCAGTCGCGCGGGCTGACTTCGCCTTTGCCTTCCACGTTGGGCGGGCGGCTTTCCATCCGGCCCACGTGGGTCTGTTGGAGCTGAAGTTCCGCGGTGTCTTCGATCGTGAGGATCCGCTCATCATTGTCGATAAAGGACGACAGCGCGTTGAGCGTGGTTGTTTTACCCGAACCCGTCCCGCCAGAGACAATGACATTAAGCCGGGTGGCCACTGCAGCCTGAAGGTAGGCGGCCATTTCTTCGGTAAAAGCGCCAAACTCGACGAGATCATCGATGCCCAGCTTGTCCTTTTTGAATTTCCGGATGGAGACCAGGCTGCCGTCGACAGCGACCGGCGGGACCATGGCATTGAAACGCGAGCCGTCTTTGAGGCGCGCGTCCACATAGGGGTTTGATTCATCCACACGACGACCAACAGCTGAAACGATCTTGTCGATGATCCGTAGCAGATGTTTTTCGTCCTTGAAGGTAACGTCGGTCAGTTGCAGCTTACCAGAGCGTTCTACAAAGATCTGTTGCGGGCCGTTCACCAGAATATCGTTGACTGTCTCGTCTTTCAGCAAGGTTTCGAGTGGCCCAAGACCTGTGACTTCGTCGTACAGTTCTGAAGTCAGGGTCTGGCGATCTTCGCGGTTCAGAACGATGCTTTGCGCTTGTAGATGCTCAGTCGCAATCGCGCTGATCTCCTGACGGAGGTCTTGTTCCGTCGCATGTTCCAGCGCGGAAAGATTGAGGTTGTCGAGCAGAACGCGGTGAAGGTCGAGCTTGATCTCGCCCATACGCTCCTTGCGTTTGCGTTCTTTGTCCGATGCGGTCGCCTGCGCGGGTGCTGCGTCAGCAGGTGCAGCGGTTTTGCGGATAACGGCGGAAGCAGGCGCTGGTTGCGCGGGTTCAGCGGTTGGCGCTTTGTCCGTTGGCGCATTCTTGACGGCAGAGAGGGCGGGTTTGTCTTTTTTGTACTTCGAGAACATGGTCTGTTTCCTTTACCGATCAGGCTGCCTGAACGTCTTCGTTACTCAACGCGTGGATCGTCGTGGCAAGTTTCATGATCTCGCGCCGCAAGGGATTCTTGGCGGCTGAGAGCGCAAGTGGAAGCCCGTGATCAGCGCCTTGCGTGATCGGCTTACCTCCATCGGGCATCAGCACGTCAATGGCGATGCCAAGACTTTCGGCCATCTGCTTGACGCGGCTTTTTCCTGTGAGATCGGTGAATTTAGGTGCACGGTTCATCACGTAACGCAGCTTTTCTGCAGGAAGCTCTTCGGCCTGAAGGGCACGCTTAAATCGCAGAGTGTTTTGTGCGCTGCGCATATCCAGTTCGACTGTGGCAAAGTAAACATGTGCTGCGTTCAGCACTGTTTCGGACCAGCTGACCAGGGTCGAGGGCATATCGATTACAACATAATCGAAGTGACGGCGCGCCGAGGCGAGAATGCGCTCGATGTCTTCTGGTGAAACCAGATCCAAGGGCAACATATCTGCCGGAGACGTCAGCACATGGAGTTTGTCCTGGAAGGTCAGAAGCGATTGTCCAAAGGCCTCATCGTCCATGGATTCAGTGTCCGACAGCATGTCATACACAACCTCCCGGCGTGGCAGGTCGAGGTACGTCGCAACTGCTCCGTATTGCAGGTCAAGATCCAGCAAACAGACACTGGGCCCGTTTTCCTTTTCTTGCGTCGCGAGTTCCCATGCCAGATTGACGGCGAGCGTCGTAGCACCTGTGCCACCGGCCAGTCCCTGCAACACAATGACCGCGCCCTCTTTTTGCGTTGTCGTTTGCAGCTTTGGTGTGTCGCTGGTTGCGATGGGGGATTTAGCCGCCGCGCGCACCCGTTCGATGGCCTCTGCTAATTCGTTTTCAGGCAGGGGGTAGGGAACGAACTCATCGGCACCCTGACGCAAAAGTGAGTGCAACGAAGCAGGGGTGACGTCTTCTGCGATCAAGATGACCTTGATATTACGCGCCTTGGCCAGCGCAATGATCTCACCCAGCAATACGAGGTTTTCCTCGTCGGTTTCATCAATCGCGAGGGCGATGAATTCAAGCGCCTTGGCCTCGGGTTGGCCAAAGAAGGCAAGAGCTTCCGCAAAACCGAGATCTCCCCAGTTTTCGCCGAGTGCCGTTTCCATGTCTTCGATCAAGAGATCGAAGTTCTGTACATCCCGGCTGACCGTGCAAGCCACGATCAGGGATGTGTCCGAGGGTGGCATCGTACTGCTCATCGCCTTTTTTTCCTTCGCATTTTATGGCGATGCTAAAGATCTAAGGCGGATAGAAATGATTGCCCCACAATCCCTGCAACGCGCTTTGCCAGGCAGGGTCTGCCGGGCGTAGATGTCCCATTGCAGTGAAAGTCGCAGTGAACTTAGGCGAGAATAGGGCTGAAACCGCCCAATTGTTGGGTATCTGGACACAATGACGGAATCGTTGATGAATTGTGACGCGCTTTCAGTGCGGCCACATAAAAAAGGCAGCGCTATTGCGCTGCCTATTGGGATCGAAGGGCAGAGGGGCGCGCTATTCGCTGTCCGCAGCCTCCACGGTCTGGGTCTGTGTCGCGCTGCCAACGTAGTCCTGATAGATCACACGCGCGAATTTTCCGTCCAGTTGGCCATTGCAATGTACTCGGTAGACCTTGCGGTTCTGCGTGCTTTCCGGATCCAAGACGACGACGGCGTCGCCTTGAGTGCCAACTTTACCACCCCCGGTGGAACCGTTTGTGCGGCACGTTTGAACCAGTTGGTTGTGCAGGCTGGCATTGCCGAATTCACCTGAATCCACTTGCGTTCCAGCTTCCCTGTAGAATTGCCAAACGCCGCTTTCGGGGCTGCAGGCCGACAGGGTCGCCAGTCCTGCGAAGAAGAGGATCGATTGGACGGGTTTGTTGAAAGGAAGATACATCATTTCACTCCATCACGTAGCCATAGGAGCCGCTGAAATCCTGTTTTGCGACTTCACCAGCGGCGCCGGCAGCATTCAGGGTTTTAACGGTATGCCCATTGAGGAACAGATCAGCTTCCGAAGGTGGTTTGATCCGGTCTGTGGGCAAAGCGAGCGCATCGCCTTGTGTCGGGCTGACAAGATAGGCCGTCACAATGATCACGAGTTCCGTCTGATTGCGCGCGTAATCTGTGCTGCGGAAAAGCGCACCAAGAATGGGAACATCACCGATCCAAGGCACTTGTGCGACCGTATCGTTGAAGCTGTCCTCCAGCAGACCCGCGATGGCAAAGCTCTGACCATCCCGGATTTCTACAGTTGTGGAGGTTTCCCGCCGAACAAACGCATTGACTGTCAGCCCGCCATCAAGCGTGACGCCGTTTGACGCGTCAATAGAAGAGGTCGCTGCAGAGAGTTGCAGGTTAATCAAGTCACCATCAACAACACGCGGTACGAAGTTAAGCTCAATCCCGAAGGGTTTGAATTCAATTCCGATGCCATCGTCGCTTTGTGTCGGGACGGGAAATTCACCGCCTGCGAGAAAGTTGGCTTCTTGCCCTGAAAGAGCGACCAAATTCGGTTCCGCCAGCGTACGTACTGCGCCCTTGGTTTCCAGTGCTTCGAGCAGCAGCCCGACTTGCACGGATCCGACACCAAATCCAAACAGCAACGCGCCTGACGGCTCATTGATATTGACGGTCGTGCCATTTCCAAGTTCGACCCCATTTGGCCCTGTAATTCCTGATACGTCCGTGCCACCTAGCGACAGCGAACTCTGCAGAGATTTGGACACGCCGCGGCTCATTTCTGCGAAACGCACCTTCAGCATGACCTGCTGTACGCCGCCGACTGTCATCAGATTAGACACACGGTCGGGCGCATATCGGGTCGCTAGTTCCAGTGCTTTGGTCAGCCGTTGACTGCTCGAAACCTGGCCTGACAACACGATACCGTCGTTGGCCGTTCGCACTTCGATTTGCTCGCCCGGCAAAATCTGCCGCAGACGCTCCTTGAATTCGGTCAAGTCGGGTGCAACGCGCACTTCAACGTTGGTGATGAGCTGCCCGGTCGCATCCAATAGCGTCAGGGTCGTGATCCCCGGAATTTTACCCAGAACATATATCGTCCGATCCGAGAGGGAGGAGATATCGGCAATGCCGGGATTGGCAATGCTGAGTTCTGCGAAGGGAATTTCGCTTTCTACGACAACCGCGCGGTTTTGCGCGACGTCCAGTTGTTCGTTGGTATCCTGCGCGATGATGCGCAGAGTTTCAGCATGAGCTGTCACCGGTGCCATAAAGGCGAGTGCATTCACGCTGAAGCCCAGCCCAATGAGGGCCGTTTTCAGAGTTCCATAAATTTTCATGTGACCTGCCCTTTATGATCACGCCTCAATTTCGGGTCTTATTGCCCGCATAGGCGATACATTGCGCAGAAATTGATTTTTTTGCAAGAATCAAAGGGTTCCACGCCGGGGCTTATGTGGATAAATGGCAACACGTTTAACGTGTAAATGGGCGCAGCGATGAAGCTGCACCCATCTAAAGCGTTGTTTTAAAATCAGTTTGTGCAAGGAATTGGGATCGTGACGACCTCTGCTCCACGCCGTGTCCGAATTGTACAAACCCGCTCTTTTTTCTTTTCTGCCTTTGGTGCGGCTTGGGTCAAGCCTAGCAAGGACACCTGATTGACTTGGATTTCGTCCACCTCGGTATCATCTCCGGCGCCAACAAGTGATAGGGACAGATTTCCTGTCGACTGCGCTTGCGCGAGAGCTGCAACTTGTTCAGGCCGTGCTGCGACCGTTACCGTGCGGGCGATCCGCGCGCTGCTCATTTCGTTGTCGGTTTGGTCCACAGCAATCAGGCGAACAGCGTTCTGGATCAGCTTGGTTACATCTTCACGGCCATTGGCTGTATTGATCTGGCCGGTCCAGTAGATGTCTACTTTGTCACCAGGGCGCAGGAAACCGGACACACCGCTGGCGACATCAACACGGATTGCAAAGGCGCGCATGCCTTTCTCGAGCCGCGTCGTCAGACCGATATCTTCGCCAGGTTCTGTTACTTTTACACTCATCAAAGCTTCACGCGCTTCCATAGGGCGCACGATGAGCCGGGGCTCTTCCACCCCCTCGGGGAACAAAACGTCTAAATCAGTGAAGGATCCTTTTGGAATGGCCCTCACCGGCCATTTTACAGCGCGCACGTCATCGGGCTTCAACGTGTCACCGTAGTTCAGCTTTCGTGCGGCGACATAAACCGTTTTTGTCGGCACGATTTGTTGTTGCAATTCCCGCGCCTGGGCCAATTCCGATTGGTATTGCCCGATGTAGTCTTTCGCCAAATACACGGCGCCACCAGCCAGGGCCAAGCCCGCCAAAAGCACCAATCCGAATACCGATCGCATCTCGTTACCTCATTTTAACAACGTGTTCCGCCGGGTTGACGGTTTTCAGTTTTCATCCTGCAGCGGAAATATGGCCATTTAAAGTTTCCCATATGGAAACAGCGTGACAGTAGGAAAAACAGTGACCAGACAGTTCGAGACAGAAGTTAATCCTGTATGTTACGGCCCGCGGCGGCGGCTGGATCCTGCTCTTCGAGGAACGCGCGCGTTGAATCACTGAGGGTATCGCCCTCTTGTTTCAATTGCACCACAAACCCGATGGAAAGACCGGCAAGGGCAGCTGTCAAAACCACCCAATCCACAGTGATGGCGCCATCGTCGTGTTTGAAGAAACTTATGAGAAAATGAATCACATAAACAATCCTTGCCAATGAGCTTCACAAAAAAATGGGGCCGCGGTCTGTAAAAAGACGACGGCCCCCGTTTTGGTTGTGACGCAGAGCGTCAGAATTCTTATTCTTCTTCGGCTTCTTCTTCAGGGAAGTCACCTTGAATGTTACGACCGGCAGCAGCCTGAGGATCCTGCTCTTGCAGGAAGGCACCTGTTGCGCTTGTCAGCTGTGTCGCACCAGTTTCGATGGAGCTGTAAGCAGCGATTGCCAAACCAACGACAGCAGCCGTCAGAACAACCCAGTCAACCGTTACCGCACCGTCTTCGTCTTTACGGAAGTTTCTGATAAATTTCATCATTTTTTGTCCCTCCAAAGGATCACACATTTCACTCTTAAACCTTGCCGACGTCAGTGACCGTGTCTCTCTTGTGGCCTGTCCGACTTGGTATGCCGACATATAGCCGGGTGAATAGGGCAGCAATTTGACCGCAATTGTGACTTTTGGGATTCACCTGTAAATTGTAGTGCTGGATGCCTTAAGGCATTGATTTGTATCAGGAAGAATTATCTTCATGTGGTGCTTCACCCGGTGATTAGGGGGAAATGTGGCAAAAACGCCGAAATCCTGCTGTGGTTTTCTGGCCAGATCCACTGATTTCTGCGATATCTTGCGCAAAACAGAACAAACAGCACACGAGCAGGTGTCATGCGAAATAGAGCTCAGGCGGCGCTTTTAGCGGCGATCATGGGGGCGGGTATGTCTAGCGCAGAGACGCCTCAACCGTTTCCCGATTTCAGTGCAAAGCGCGTCAGCGTACCCAAGGCCGGTGAGCGGCGCAAGATCGTTCAGATCGATCCGGCGGAACAGGAACGGTTGTTGCGTGCACTGCCAAAACCGTCCGACGCGGTCGCTTTGCCTGAACCTGTGCCGTCCCCCGAACAAGCCGCGATTATCGAGGGTTTGAAGATCGGTGCGTTCAGTTGGTTCTGGAACCGTATCTCGCCGGAACTGGCGGCATCGGGTCCGGGGAGGCTTTTTGATGCGATGGACGTGATCACGGGCACGGGTGGTATCCCACAGCCGCGTCTGCAGCACCTTCAGAACATTGCCCGCGCGAATGGCAAAGATATTCTGCGCTCAACGGTGGGCACGCGCGTGTCGCCGGCTCTGGTTCTCGCTGTCATCTCCGTTGAATCTTCTGGGAATCCGGTGGCGGTCAGTTCCGCTGGAGCACAGGGGCTGATGCAGTTGATGCCTGCGACAGCGGATCGTTTTGGCGTCGACGATGCATTGTCACCCGAAGAGAACATTGGCGGGGGGGTAAAATACCTCGACTGGCTTATGGGAAAGTTCGACGGCGATCCGATCATGGTACTTGCAGGCTATAATGCAGGCGAGGGATCGTTGCAGAAATACGAAGGCGTGCCGCCATTTCCAGAAACACGCGATTATGTTCCAAAAGTGCTGGCCGCTTTTCAGGTCGCGCGCGGGCTTTGCCTGACGCCGCCCGAACTTGTGTCGGATGGCTGTGTTTTTGCTGGCTTGAACTGAACCGCGTTTGACACCAAGCCGCACGGCTCGCGGTGTTAGACGATTGTCGCGTCAGTTGCTGCGCGAAGCTCTTCTTCGCTGACGCCGTCGGCGCATTCGACGATTTTCAACCCACCCTCGACAACGTCTAAAACACCTAGATTGGTGATAATCCGGTCCACGACGCCTTTGCCGGTCAACGGCAAGGTGCATGCTTTCAACAGCTTGCTGTCTCCGTGCTTTGAGGTGTGGTCCATCACGACCACCACACGGCCAACACCTGCGACCAGATCCATGGCGCCGCCCATGCCCTTGACCAGTTTGCCAGGGATCATCCAATTGGCCAGATCGCCATTCTCTGCCACTTCCATCGCTCCCAGGATCGCCATGGCGATCTTGCCGCCGCGGATCATGCCAAAGGACTGCGCGCTGTCGAAGTAGGCCGTTTGCGGCAGCTCGGTGATGGTCTGCTTGCCAGCATTGATCAGATCGGCATCCTCGGTACCTTCGACGGGAAAAGGACCCATGCCCAGCATGCCGTTTTCGGACTGTAGTGTGACCTCAACCCCTTCGGGGATGTAGTTGCTGACCAGAGTGGGTATGCCGATCCCGAGGTTCACATACCACCCGTCTTCAAGCTCTTGGCCGGCGCGTGCGGCCATCTGGTTTCGATCCCAAGGCATCTGTCGTCCTACTCTATTCGCTGAGTGTGGCCCCTGCGGGCACATCTATTGTCACAAAACTACCGGCCGCGCCGCGCCCCAGATGTAGCGTGCCCTCCAATCCTTCGATCAGACCGCTGATAATGCGGCCTCCGACAGTTGAGGGGGAGGGCCACTGTAAAGACTTCGGGATGCCGATCCCATCGTCAGAGACGATCAAGCGCAAGCCCCCTGCACTGAGTTGCGACATCCGGATTTCGACAAGACCTGTGTCCATCCGATCAAACGCGTGCTGAAAGGCGTTTGTCAGCAGTTCGGAGGCGACCAGACCAACCCGGGTTGCGACCTCAATGGGAACCTCCAGCGGTTCGATTTGCAGGTTCACCCGCACGCCCGAGCGACCTTCGATGTGCGCGATGGCACAAGCAAGCCGAGATATGAAACTGCCCATCTGGATCACATCCGTGTTAGATTGCTGATCGGACAATTTCATTTCTTCATAAAGAAGTTGCAGTGTTTCAACGCGGCGGCTGAGTGCGGCGAAATCATCCGGGACAGACGTGGCAGAAGATTGCTGACGGATCATCGTAATGATCATCGACAGATCAGACTGCACGCGGTTCTGCACTTCCATCAACTGATCGTTGATCTTTTCTGCACTCTGGTCGCGCGCACCATCGCGCAGTTCTTTCTGGATGCCGATAAAATACTGTATCTTGCCGTTCTGGTCGGTAATGGGCGAAACGATCAGGCGATTCATGAAAGGCGCGCCGTTCGCTTTGTAGTTCAGAATGTCGACACTGACGTTCTGTTCCATACCGATGGCGGCACGTAGCATATCGACGGCAGATTTGTCCGTGTCTTCGCCCTGCAGGAACCGACAATTGCGACCGATTGAAAGCGCTCTGGAATATCCGGTGGTGCGCGTGAACGCGTCGTTCACGTAGACGATCGGGTTGTCCTCAAAGTTCGGATTTGTCAGCACCATAGAAACTTGCGAGCGTGAAAACCCATCAAAGTTCTTGTCGTCGAAGAGCTCTATTGCTCTGTCGATCGTGCCATTCTGTGTATCAAGTAAGGAATCCGCCATGGAATGCGCCTCACGCAGCCCGCGTTGTACGTTGTTCGATCCGTTTCTCGTGGTCGCCCTGAATCAGCCTATGCACGTAAATGCCAGGCAGATGGATCGTATCCGGATCGAGACTGCCCGTGGGAACGATCTCCTCAACCTCCACAACGCAAATCTTGCCGCACATGGCGACGGGGGGGTTAAAATTACGTGCAGTTTTGCGGAACACGAGGTTTCCTGTCTCATCCGCTTTCCAGGCTTTCACAATCGCGAGATCCGCAAAGATGCCAGTCTCTAGAATGAACGTCTCTCCGTCGAAGTCTTTGTGTTCTTTCCCTTCAGCAATCACCGTTCCAACACCTGTTTTAGTGTAAAAACCCGGGATGCCGCAGCCCGCAGCCCGCATCCGCTCCGCTAGCGTGCCTTGTGGATTAAATTCCAGCTCCAGTTCACCCGACAGATACTGGCGCATAAACTCCGCATTCTCTCCAACATAAGAAGAGATCATTTTTTTGACCTGCTTGGTTTGCAGCAAAATACCGATGCCGAAATCATCGACGCCTGCATTGTTAGAAGCAAACGTCAGATCTTTTGTCCTGGCGTCGCGGATCGCGGCCAGTAAAAGCTCCGGAATGCCGCAGAGGCCGAAACCACCAGCCGCAATCAACATCCCATCGTGCAATACACCGTCCAGCGCCTCAGACGCTGATCCATAGACTTTCTTCATAGTGCTTCCTCTGATCTGGCTGGCACACCAGATGACGCTTTGTTCCGGTAAGAGAATAAGGTCTCTCACACTCCCACGGGAAAAGTGTAGGTGAAGGTTTGCGATAGCACAAGAATTTTACGCGCTGACTCTGTGAAAGTATGCCGACGTATGCATTCGCTCTAAGAGACCGGGATGTTTCGCTTATTTTTCAGAGGGCGCAGCGGCCTTCTTCTTTTTGGCAGGTTTCTTCTTAGTCGTCGTTTTGCGTCTGCCTTTGCCCTTTTGTGCTGCTTTTTCGTCGATCAGAAGCGCGGCGGCCTCGAGGGTCAGTTCTGCCGGGTCGCTGTCCTTGGGCAAGGTCGCATTCACCTTGTCCCATTTGACGTAGGGCCCGTACTTGCCTTCCATAATGCTCATCTGGCCGCCCTGGTCGGGATGTTCGCCAAGCTCGCGCAAGGTTTTTGCAGCCGCTCCTCGGCCACCTCGGCTTGCGACCTTTTCCGCCAAAAGCTGCACTGCGCGGTTCATCCCAACGGTCCAGACTTCGTCAATACCTTCGAGATTGGCGTTTGTACCGCCACGTTCGGAGGTGGATGCCGCGTGTTTCAGGTAGGGCCCATAGCGACCGATGTTGGCCCATACCGGGACGCCATCTTCAGGGTGTGGGCCGATTTCGCGTGGAAGCGACAGCAGTTTCACCGCTTGTGGCAGCTCGACATCTTCCGGTGGCCAGTCCTTCGGGATCGACTGGCGCGGTGGTTTTTTGTTGTCTTCTGTGACGTCGCCCCGTTGTACGTAGGGACCGAAACGCCCTTTAAAGGCATAAATCTTGTCTTCTGCATCCTCTCCCAGCAGCTTGCCTTCTGGTGGGATACCGCTTGTGTCTTCTTGTCCGGGTGGACCGAAGGCGCGCGTGTAACGGCATTCGGGATAGTTTGAACAGCCAATAAATGCACCACCAGAGCGGGCCGTACGCATGCTCAATCGTCCGGCACCACAGTTCGGACACAGCCGAGGATCGCTGCCGTCTTCGTTTGCAGGGAAAAGATGCGGCTCAAGAACTTCGTTGATCTTTTCCAGCACTTCGGTGATGCGCAGATCCGAAGTCTCGGCAATCGCAGCAGAGAAATCACGCCAGAAACGTGCCAGCACGTCTTTATAGTCTGCATTCCCCGCGCTGACCGTATCGAGCTGGTCCTCCAGATCGGCGGTAAAATCATAGCCGACGTATTTGCGGAAATAATTGCTGAGGAAGGCTGTGACGAGACGCCCTTTGTCTTCGGGTATCAGACGGTTCTTGTCCTTGCGCACGTATTCGCGATCCTGAATCGTGGTCACGACCGAGGCATAGGTGGAGGGACGTCCGATCCCCAGTTCTTCCATCCGCTTCACCAAAGTCGCTTCGGTGTAGCGGGGCGGCGGTTGAGTGAAATGTTGTTCGGGTGTCACCGCGCGTTTTTCCATCGCGTCGCCCTGATCTACTTGCGGCAGACGCTTGTCGTCATCGTCCGTGACGACGTCGTCACGACCTTCTTCGTAAACCCGCAAGAACCCGTCAAACAGCACAACCTGCCCAGTCGCGCGCAAGCCAACCTGCGCATCCGCACTGCCGATCTCGACCGTGGTGCGTTCCATCCGTGCGGCTTCCATCTGGCAGGCTAGCGTGCGCTTCCAGATCAAATCGTAGAGTTTGCGCTGATCGGCATCCGACGTCTTGAGGTCTTCTGCCTTGGTCATCATGTCCGTGGGGCGGACGCATTCATGTGCTTCTTGTGCGTTCTTAGCTTTGTTCTTGTAGATTCGCGGTGATTTTGGCACGTAGTTTTCGCCATAAAGCGTCTTGATCGCGTCGCGTGCCGCTGTCACCGCTTCGGGCGCCATGTCGATGCCGTCTGTCCGCATGTATGTAATGTATCCGGCCTCGTAGAGACGTTGTGCCGTGCTCATCGTCTGACGCGCGCCCATGCCGAACTTGCGGCTCGCTTCCTGTTGCAGGGTCGAGGTCATGAAGGGGGCGGAGGGGTTACGGTTGGCTGGTTTGGCCTCGACCGATGTGACCGTGAGGTCGCGGCTGTTGATAGCCTGAACGGCCATCTCCGCCTGGGTGTCGTTTTCAATATCGAAACGGTCCAGCTTTTTACCGGCAAGCACGGTGAGCCGAGCTTCGAACTCTTGCCCTCGCGGCGTTCCAACCAGTGCCTTGACCGACCAGTACTCGCGGGCGCGGAAGGCTTCGATTTCCATTTCGCGCTCGACAATTAAGCGCAGCGTCACAGACTGGACGCGCCCAGCTGATTTCGCGCCCGGCAGTTTGCGCCACAAAACCGGGCTGAGATTGAAGCCCACCAGATAATCCAGCGCGCGCCGTGCAAGGTAAGCTTCGACCAGTGGCATATCGACCTGCCGTGGATTCTTCATCGCTTCGGTGACCGCGCTTTTGGTGATCGCATTGAAAACCACGCGACTGACGGGCGTATCTTTCTTGATGGATTTGCGTTTGGTTAGCGCCTCTTGCAAGTGCCAACTGATTGCTTCGCCTTCGCGATCGGGGTCGGTTGCGAGTATGAGCGCGTTGTCTTCTTTGAGTGCATCCGCAATCGCTTTGACATGTTTTCGGCTGTCGCTTGCGATTTCCCACTGCATTTCGAACGCGGCCTCAGGATCGACCGATCCGTCCTTCGGCGGTAAATCTCGGACGTGTCCATAGGAGGCTAAAACGGTGTAGTCGCTTCCAAGGTAGGAATTAATGGTCTTGGCTTTGGCAGGGGATTCGACAACGACAACCGGCATGTACTGGAGCACCTCTGAGCAAAAATATTTCGTGTCTATGGCCGTGAGAGAAGTGGGGCGCAAGTAATTATTTTCAATGGCAGGTTATGTCGGTGCAGAACTCTTCGCTTCTTTTCGCCGCTTACCTGAGAGTGTTTTCTTCAATGTGTACAGAGCAACAAGGTTCACTTATTTCCCGGTGCGTTTCTATTTTTCAACCTGTCTAAAAATGTTGTTTGATTAAAATTTCGCGTGCGTTCAGTCGCGTGACAGTAGCCCGCCTGACTGTCGTGTAATTTGTCCATCCAGTTCGAGATCCAAAAGTGCCGGTGCTGCTTCTGACGGCGTTACTGCAAGGTCGCGCAGCAATTGATCTTCTGGGACAGGTGCTGGGCTAAGGCGGTCAAGAATCTGGCGGTGCAATGCTGCGGCTTGGCGCAGTTTTTGACGCACGGGCGCTTTTTTCAACGGGGGCCTCGACACATTTGGTTTGGCCAAAGGGAGCTGGGCTTCGCTTTCATGGATTGGTGAGAGTGCTTCCAGAACATCCTCTGCTGAACGTATCAATGTAGCGCCGTCACGGATCAACTGGTTGCACCCGCTGGCGCGGGCATCAAAGGGATTGCCGGGAACGGCAAGTACGTCGCGTCCTTGATCCAAGGCATCCCGTGCCGTGATCAAACTTCCTGATTTGGCTGCGGCCTCAACGACGATGGTCGCGCGGCTGAGCCCGGAAATGATGCGATTGCGGCTGGGAAAATGCCGCGCCATTGGCTGTAGCCCCATCGGTTGTTCAGAAATGCGCAGGCCACTTTCTGCGATTTGTAATGCAAGTTCAGCGTTTTCCGCAGGATAGAGGATATCCACACCGCCCGCTTGAACTGCAATTGTGCCGCTGTCCAAGGCTGCGCTGTGGGCAGCCGCGTCGACGCCGCGCGCCAGGCCCGATACAATAGTATACCCGGCCATACCAAGATCGCGGGAAAGATTACGCGCCATGCGCGTCCCCAGAGAGGAGGCGTTTCGTGCACCGACCAGCGATATCATTTTTGTTCGCAAAAGGGATTCGTCGCCCATGACCCAAAGAAATGGTGGCGCATCATCCAATAGTGCCAGCATGTCGGGATAGGCTGCCGTTCCCTGCATCACGAGGCGCGCGCCCGCTGTATGAGCGGCATTCAACTCTGCCTGCACGACAGCTTCGGGGCATACTTCGTACGTATTTACTCCCGCGGCGCGCGCTACCTCAGGTAGCGCGGCCAGCGCATTCTGCGCAGTGCCGTGTTCAGTCAGCAGTCGTTTGTACGTCGTTAAGCCAACCCGGCGGGAGCGCAACAGACGGAGCCGGAAGAACTGTTCATCTTCCGAGGTGGGTGGGAGTGGGGGGTGAGTGGAAGAAGGATTTGAGTCCCTGTCAGTCATCCGCGGCTCCGTCCGTTGCAGAATCAACTTAACGCTGAGTTGGTTAACAACAGATGAACAGAATGCTTTCAAAGCATCACTGTTTCTGGGGAGGTGCGGTTTACGACGCCGAACCCCCAACTGTTAGCCCGCCAATCATCAGGGTTGGTTGGCCGACACCGACCGGCACCCATTGACCTGCCTTACCGCAATTGCCCATGCCGGGATCCAGTGCCATGTCGTTTCCTATTGCGCGAATATGCTTGAGTGCGGTTGCTCCGTCGCCAATCAGCGTTGCGCCTTTGACGGGGGCGCCAACTTTGCCGTCTTGCACCCGGTAGGCTTCTGTACAGGAAAAGACGAACTTGCCATTGGTGATATCCACCTGCCCGCCGCCAAATCCCACTGCATAAATGCCGTCCTTGAGGTCAGCGACGATATCTTCTGGCGCGCTTTCTCCCCCAAGCATGTAGGTGTTGGTCATGCGGGGCATTGGCGCATGCGCATAGCTTTCGCGGCGCCCATTCCCCGTAGGCGCTACTCCCATCAACCGGGCGTTCTGCCGATCCTGCATATAACCAACGAGCGTACCGTCTTCGATCAGGACGTTCTTGCCGGAGGGTGTGCCTTCATCGTCAACTGTGATTGAACCGCGTCGGTCCGGGATGGTGCCGTCATCCAATACAGTGACGCCTTTGCTTGCAATCTGCTGTCCCATGAGGCCGGCAAATGCCGACGAACCCTTACGATTGAAATCGCCTTCCAGCCCGTGACCAATCGCCTCATGCAGCAGGATCCCCGGCCAGCCAGGGCCCAAAACCACATCCATCACACCAGCAGGCGCGGGTTCAGCTTTCAGATTGACGCAGGCAACACGCAATGCCTCACGCACCTGCGCTTGCCAGTCCTCAGGGGCCAGCATCCCGTCCATGCCAATCCGGCCGCCGCCGCCGACAGAACCGCTCTCGCGGCGGCCGTTTTCCTCAACAATGACCGAGACGTTCACCCGCGTCATGGGCCGTACATCTCGCACGCCATATCCATCTGGACGCAGTATTTCGATTTCTTGCAGGCTCGCTGCAATGGTTGCAGATACCTGCATGACGCGCGTATCCAAATCGCGTGCAAAGGCGTCGATCTCGCGCAGCGTTTCAACTTTAACTGGGAAGGAAGTCCCTGAAATCGGGTCGTTTTCCGTATAAAGACGTTTGTTGGTCGAGACCGGTGCATCCGCCCAAGTTCCGCCACCTTCTCCCACGGCAAGCCGCGTTGTTTTAGCAGCACGCTCCAGTGCGGATTGCGACACTTCGGTTGAATGAGCGTAGCCTGCCACCTCTCCGCGCACCGCGCGCAAGCCGAACCCTTCGGAAGCGTCATAGCTTGCCGTTTTGAGCCGCCCGTCATCGAACACCAGCGACTCAGAGCGTCTGCGTTCGAAGAATAGTTCCCCATCATCCGCCCCGTCCGTTGCGGCGCGCAAGGTCCGCAAAGCGCTCTCACGATCCAAGCTATCCCGAAATGGAGAAAAAGTGTCGTCGGTCATATCAGGCTCCTGCCGGGTAAACTTCTTGAAAAAGCGCGCGATTTAAAATGCACGCACGTCTTTATCTTGTGATCATAATATGTTTGTAAGGAACCTGATTACAACGGGCGGGACGGTGCGCAACCTTCCCCCGCCCAGAATGCGCAACATGATCCCAAGATCACGACAAGATCAGGACGGCATATGACACGACTTTTCTCACTCGCGGGCCTCTCAGGCGCGCTTATGGCGACAACTGTACAGGCGCAGGACGGCCTGGAAATTATTGGCAAACCGGTTGACGGCAAAATGGGCTTTCAACCAGCGGTAACTGAACTTTCGCATGATTTGCAATGGCTCGACGGGATGATTTTGATCATCATAACAATCATTACGGTTTTCGTGACTGGACTGATGGTCTGGGTCGCGATCCGCTACAACTCCAAACGTAACCCAAAGCCTGCGAGCTTTACGCACCACACACCTGTGGAGATCGCGTGGACGGTCGTTCCGATCGTGATTCTCGTATTCATCGGCGCCTACTCGTTGCCGATTCTGTTCAAGCAGCAGGAAATTCCTGAGGCGGATCTCACAATCAAAGTGACAGGCTACCAGTGGTATTGGGGCTACGAGTACGTGGACGAAGGCTTTGAGTTCGAAAGCTATATGCTGGGCTCGCCGGCTACGCTGGACGAAAACAGCCGCCCCGGTGATGCCGATGTAACCCCGTTCGTCCTTGATGAGCACATGGAGGCCAAGCTGGTCGATGCGGGCTACAGCAGAAATGAATTTCTGCTCGCGACGGATACCAGCATCGTGGTCCCTGTTGGGAAAACTGTCGTAATGCAGGTTACTGCTGCGGACGTGATCCACGCGTGGACCATCCCTGCATTTGGTGTGAAACAGGATGCGGTGCCGGGTCGTCTGGCTGAGCTTTGGTTCAATGCCGAGCAGGAAGGCATCTACTTTGGCCAGTGCTCCGAGCTGTGCGGGTTTTACCACGCGTACATGCCGATCACGGTGAAAGTCGTGTCGGAAGAAGCCTATGCTGCTTGGCTGGCGGAAGCGCTTGAAGAATACGCAGGCGTTCCACAAACGCAAGTGTTGGCATCCAACTGATCAATAGGGCAGGGCGTGCTTTAAAGCTGGCCCTGCCATGTTTCGTTTAACTTAAGGGCACTGCGATGGCTGACGTTGGTTACAGCGCACCGGTACGTGAACACGATGCGCAATTGGGTGATTACTTTGCGCTTTTGAAGCCGCGAGTGATGTCTTTGGTGGTGTTTACCGCGCTTGTTGGGCTGTTGGCCGCACCGGCACCGGTACATCCGATCCTGGCTTTTGCTTCTATTCTGTTTGTTGCGATTGGCGCAGGCGCGTCCGGGGCACTGAACATGTGGTGGGATGCGGACATCGACGCCGTCATGCGTCGCACGGCCAAGCGTCCGATCCCTGACGGTAGGGTTGCACCGGGCGAAGCTCTCAACCTCGGCGTCGCGTTGTCTGGTTTGTCGGTGATGATGCTGGCGCTGACGGCCAATTTGCTCGCCGCTGGCCTGCTGGCTTTCACGATTTTCTTTTACGCTGTCATATATTCCATGTGGCTCAAGCGCTCGACACCGCAAAACATCGTAATCGGTGGCGCTGCTGGAGCCTTCCCGCCCGTGATTGGTTGGGTGATTGCCACAGGCAGCTTTTCGATTGAAGCGTGGCTGATGTTTGCCCTGATCTTCATGTGGACACCGCCGCACTTCTGGGCACTGGCACTGTTCATGCGCTCAGATTACGATGACGCCGGGGTTCCGATGCTGACCGTGACGCATGGTCGGCGCAAGACACGCGCTCACATCATCATCTACACTGTTTTGCTGGTAGCATTGGCTGTGGCGACAGGTTTCACAGCCATAGGTGGCCCGATTTACCTGGTGACGGCTTTGGTTCTGAATGCACTGTTTCTTAAAGGTGCGTTTGACATCTGGCGCCGTGACGAAGACATAGCCGAGACTGACAACTACAGCGTGGAGAAATCCTTTTTTCGTCTGTCCCTGTGGTATCTCTTCGCGCATTTTGGCGTAATTTTGATCGAAGCGGCACTGCGCCCCTTCGGCTTTGGGGGGTGGTAAGCAATGGCGATTCGCGCTGAACACGAAATCCACACCCGTCGGAAAACACGAAATGTTGGTGTCGGGCTGATGCTTGCAGCTTTCGTGGTCCTGATCGTCGCGATCACATTTGCCAAAGTCACCAGTGAAGATTTCCAGGTGCCGAACGCGGAGGAGATTGCAAGCTGATGGCTTTGAGTGGACCGAAAAAAACTGTCTTTCAAACCGTAAGTGTTGTAATTTTCATGGGCGCCTTGGCGTGGGCTTCTGTCCCACTCTATGATTGGTTTTGCCGGGTCACTGGGTTTGGCGGCGTCACGGGCGTTTCGGAAATTGCACCTGATGATGTCCTAGAACAAACCATCACAGTGCGTTTTGATGGATCTCTCAACAATTACATGCCGTGGGAATTCAAGCCTGTCGTCCGGGAAATGGATGTCAGAATCGGAGAAACCGGCCTAGCCTTTTATGAGGCTTACAATCCAACGGATCGACCAATTGCAGGATCCGCGAGCTATAATGTGACGCCCTATCAAGCAGGCGGGTTTTTTAACAAGATCCAGTGTTTTTGCTTTGAAGAGCAGGTCTTGCAGCCCGGCGAGCGGGTTCAGATGCCCGTCACGTTTTATGTAGATCCGGAAATTGTTGACGATCGCGATGGAAAACATATCCACACGATCACACTTTCCTATACATTTTATGAAATCGACCTTCCCGAGGACTTTGCGGGTGGGACGGATGTAGAAACACCATCAGACACAAGTCTGAACTGACCACCACAAGGTAAGGGACGCACCCATGGCCCATGAAAAGAACCATGACTACCACATTCTAAACCCTTCGATTTGGCCACTGCTGGGCTCCGTCGGCGCATTCGTCATGCTCTTTGGCGGTGTGCTCTGGATGCAGGGCATCACGCCGTGGATGTTCTGGATCGGCTTTGTGGCGGTGCTATACGTCATGTTTGGCTGGTGGTCTGAAGTGGTCAAAGAAAGCCACGTTGGCGACCACACACCGGTTGTGCGGATTGGCCTGCGCTATGGTTTCATCCTCTTTATCATGTCCGAAGTCATGTTTTTCGCGGCTTGGTTCTGGAGCTTCTTCAAACACGCCATGTACCCGATGAGCGAATACTTCGGGACAGAATATATTCAGCCCGAGATCTATCATGTGGATGCGTTTCACCTGCCGCTGATCAACACGCTGGTTCTGTTGCTTTCTGGTTGTGCTGTGACATGGGCGCACCATGCGCTGGTACATGAAAACAACCGCAAAGACCTTATTACCGGTCTGGCGATCTCCATCGTGCTGGGCGTGCTCTTCACGATTTTGCAGGCTTATGAGTATTCATATTTGCTGTATCAAGGCTGGGAATTCGGTGGCGACAAGTTCTTCTCCAACTTCTTCATGGCGACGGGTTTCCACGGTTTGCATGTGATCATCGGGACCATCTTTCTGACAGTTTGTCTGATCCGCGCCATGCGTGGAGATTTCACACCGGAAAGGCACGTCGGCTTTGAAGCGGCCGCTTGGTATTGGCACTTTGTGGATGTCGTCTGGCTGTTTCTGTTCTTTGCCGTCTACATCTGGGGTGTCGGTACGATGCCTGGCGCGCACTAGACGTAGCAGAAAAATCTGAAATGAAAGCGCGCGGTTTTCGCGCGCTTTTCTTTGGGAAAGGCAGCCCCACATGGGCCGGTTTGCGTTTTTGGTTATTATCGGAATAGGGGGCGCGGCAATCCTCGTATCCTTGGGCGTCTGGCAGGTGCAGCGGCTCGCCTGGAAAAAAGCGCTGATCGCCGACATTGAAATGCGAATAGCGGCAACGCCGGTACCGCTGCCAACCACGCCGGATCTGGTCACCGATGCCTATTTACCCGTCGAAGTAACTGGGGTTGTAGGTCCGTCATATCTGCAGATTTTGGTGTCAAAGAAAGGTGTTGGGGCAGGCTACCGCATCATCCGCCCCATGAACCAGGCGGATGGGCGTATCCTGATCGATATGGGGTTTGTGACCACGCAGGATGCAAATGGTCTCAAGTTCGCAGAAGGACCACCGCTCACGATTACTGGCAATCTGCAATGGCCTGATGAGATCGATCAGTTTACGCCCGAACCAGATACCGACAACAACATCTGGTTTGCCCGCGACGTGTCTGCGATGGCTGAAGCGCTTGAAACACAACCCATTCTAGTTGTCCGTCGCGATCTGCCGCAAACGGGCGGTCCTGTGTCGCCTATGCCCGTCGACACCAGCGCGATTCCCAATAACCACTTGCAGTATGCGGTCACGTGGTTTTCGCTTGCAGCTCTCTGGTCGTTGATGACACTTTACTTCCTCCGCCGCAGACCTGCGGCCAAGCAAAGCTGAAAACCAATGCGATATATCTCTACCCGCGGCACCGCGCCGGTCCTGAACTTTGAAGAAGCCATGTTAAGCGGCCTAGCGCGTGACGGCGGGCTTTATGTGCCTGAGCAAATCCCCCAGATTTCTGCACAACAGATCGCGGCGATGGAAGGACAAAGCTATGAAGAGATCGCATATAGCGTCATGCGACCTTTTGTTGGTGATGTTTTTACTGATGATGCGTTTCGCGCGATTATTCAACGTGCCTATCAGGGGTTTAATCATGCCGCGCGCGCACCCTTAAAACAGCTGGATCAGGGGCATTTCCTGCTGGAGCTGTTCCATGGGCCGACGCTCGCTTTCAAAGACTTTGCCATGCAGTTGATCGGGCAGATGTTCCAGACCGCTTTGGGGCGACGGGACGCGCGCGTGACAATAGTGGGGGCCACATCCGGGGATACAGGGTCTGCCGCCATCGAGGCGTTTCGCGGGCTGAACAATGTGGATGTTTTTATACTCTATCCGCATGGCCGTATCTCTGAGGTGCAGCGGCGTCAGATGACCACACCGCAGGAAAGCAACGTGCATGCGCTGGCGATGGATGGTGATTTTGATGACTGCCAAGCGCGCCTAAAAGACATGTTCAATGATTTCGAGTTTCGCGATGCTGTGCATCTTGCAGGGGTCAACTCCATCAACTGGGGCCGCGTTTTGGCGCAGGTGGTGTATTTCTTCTCTGCCGCCGTGGCTGTGGGCGCGCCGCATCGTCCGGTAAGTTTTACAGTGCCGACCGGGAATTTTGGCGATATCTTCGCAGGCTATATCGCCAAGCAAATGGGTTTGCCGATCGACCAGCTCGTGGTCGCGACAAATCAGAACGATATTTTGCACCGGTGCCTGAACGGGCAGGGCTATCACAAAGGCGATACTGTGCCGTCGATCAGCCCGTCGATGGATATTCAGGTCAGCTCCAATTTCGAACGGGCTCTTTTTGATGCATATGACCGGGAAGGCCCAGCGGTTGTTCAATTGATGGAGGAACTCAAGGCAGGTGGTTTTGATGTGAGCCAGGGGGCGATGCAGGTCCTGCAGTCTCACTACGCGTCTGGTCGCGCCTCGGAGGAAGAGACCTCAGCGCAGATCATCCAAGTGTTGAAAAACAGCGGAGAACTCCTGTGTCCTCATTCTGCCGTTGGAGTCAAAGTCGCCGATGAGCACCGTGTGGCCGGTGTGCCGATGATCACGCTTGCGACAGCACATCCAGCAAAATTCCCAGCCGCGGTCGAAGCAGCGAGTGGTGTGCACCCGCCCTTGCCTGTTCACATGGCAGACCTGTATGAGAAAGACGAGAGGGTGACCCGTGTGCGGAACGATCTTGTCGCCTTAAAAGAACACATAAAAGGGCATCTGACCGCGTGACACTCAAACAACACCAACTGCCAAACGGGTTCCGTATTGTTACGGAGCATATGCCGGGCTTGGCTTCGGCCTCCATCGGCGTCTGGGTAACCGCTGGCGCGCGGCATGAAAACCCGGCCCAAAACGGGATCGCTCATTTCCTGGAGCACATGGCCTTTAAGGGAACCAAGCGGCGTAGTGCGTTGCAGATTGCCGAGGCGATCGAGGATGTGGGAGGCTATATCAACGCCTATACCAGCCGGGAAGTGACCGCCTATTATGCGCGTGTCCTCCAAAACGATGTGCCTTTGGCGCTTGATGTGATTGCTGATATTTTGCTCAATCCCACGCTGGACGCAGCCGAGATCGAGGTGGAGCGCGGCGTCATCCTGCAGGAAATCGGGCAGGCGCTCGACACGCCCGATGATGTAATCTTTGACTGGTTGCAGGAAGAGGCATACCCCGATCACCCCATGGGGCGTACGATACTTGGGCCATCGGATATGGTGTCGCGGTTTGATCGTAGCGATCTCGAGGCGTTCATCGCGCAGCACTATGGCCCGGAACAGATGATTTTGTCAGCTGCAGGAGCCGTGGATCATGACGAAATTGTCCGTCGGGCAGAAACGTTGTTTGGCGCAATGACGCCAAAGCCTGCATTAGACGTGCATCAGGCACAGTTTACTGGCGGCGAACGGCGGCAGGTCAAGGCGCTGGAACAAGCTCATTTTGCGCTGGCGTTTGAAAGTCCCGGTTACCGGGATGATCGGATTTACACGGCGCAGATCTATGCGTCGGCGCTGGGTGGCGGCATGTCCAGTCGGCTCTTTCAGGAGGTGCGAGAAAACCGGGGGCTGTGTTATTCGATCTTTGCGCAGGCGGGCGCATACGCGGATACCGGCATGACCACGATCTATGCGGGCACAAGTGCTGAGCAGCTGACAGAGCTGGCCGAGATCACCATCGATGAGATGAAACGCGCGGCAGATGACATGTCGCCAGCGGAAGTGGCGCGGGCACGGGCTCAGATGAAAGCAGGCCTGTTGATGGGGTTGGAAAGCCCGTCAAATCGCGCCGAACGTCTCGCGCGGCTTATTCAGATCTGGAACCGGATCCCGTCTTTGGAAGAAACCGTGGCTTTGATTGATGCGGTCACAACAGGGGACGTGCGTGAGTTCGCGGAAGGCATGGCTGCCGCAGCGCCTGCGGCCATGGCGCTATATGGCCCGATTGATGCGGCACCCTCGCTCAAGGATTTGCAGGAGCGGCGGGCGGCGTGATACTGCGCGGTCTCCGCAAGCTCAGGATCGAAACGGAGCGCATGACCCTCAGACCTCCGGTGCATTCCGATTTTCGGGCCTGGACGCAACTGCGGGCGCGCAGCATGGAGTATCTGACTCCCTGGGAGCCAAGTTGGGCGGTTGACCATTTAAGCCGCAAAGCTTTTACAAATCGCGTGTATTGGGCGCAGCGTTCCGTTTCTGGAGGGACCGCACTCCCGCTTTTTCTGATCCGGCGTGAGGATGAGCAGCTGCTTGGCGCAATCACCCTCGACAATATCCGGCGCGGTCCTGCACAGGCGGGCACTTTGGGGTATTGGACAGGCGAACCCTTTGCGCGTCAAGGCTATATGCGTGAGGCGATCCTGACTCTGGTGCACCATGCCTTTACCCGCTTGGACCTTAGCCGGATCGAAGCGGCATGCCTCCCGGAAAATAAGGCATCGCGCGGTTTGCTTGAAAAATCAGGGTTCAAATACGAAGGGGTCGCCCAAAGCTATCTGCAGATCGATGGCCGCTGGCGGACCCACGTGCTTTATGCGGCACTGCGGTCGGACCGACGTGGCAAAACCACCGCATCCTGATACCGATCCAGACGTATGCGTTCTGGGCCCGGGTGCCTGCGTGTGTGGCTGAGATGTCGTGTTCGCGTAGATTAGGTACTCTTTAGGTCTGGATTTTCTCAGCTACGCGCTAGGATCTTAATCAGGAGGACCCAACTATGTTGTTGCGCAGCCTGATAATCCTGATGATGACCTGTGGCATTGCTCATGCGCAGGACCGCACGCCCAGCCATTGTCTTGCCGTGGCCAAAGCGGCACCGGGTCTTGAATACATTCTCCCAGCGAGCCTTGGGTCCGTTGCCGAAGAAACGGTGCGCATTCATTATATAACACATGCCAGTTTTCTAATCCGTAGTCATGGAGGTTTGAACATGGTGACGGATTTCACCGGGTATACGGGCACCCTGCCGCTGATTCCGGATGTGGTGACTATGAACCACGCCCATGACACCCATTGGACAGCCAACCCGGATCCGGCCATTCCCAATGTACTGCCAGGTTGGGGGCCTTTTGGGGAAGGCATCAGCCATAACCTCGATCTTGGGGAGGTTCTGATCCGCAATGTGTCGACCGATATCCGGTCAAATTTCGGTTCTACCGAAACCAAGGGGAATTCGATCTTTGTGTTCGAAATGGCGGGGCTTTGCATTGGCCATCTAGGTCATTTGCACCATGAACCGGATGACGCGCAGTATGCAGCACTTGGCCGGTTGGATGTGGTGATGGCGCCTGTGGACGGCGGTTACACTTTGGACCTGGCATCGATGACGCGCGTTCTGAAACGCTTGCGTTCCTCAGTTGTGATCCCGATGCACTGGTTCTCGCTCCTGGCACTCGATGATTTCCTGCAAGGCATGTCGGATCAGTTCACGGTGGTCGAAGTCGGCGGCCCCGCGTTGGAAATCTCTCTTGATCGGCTACCGTCCAGGCCCACGGTGATGGTCTTGCGTCCCGCTTTCTTGAGTGAAAACTAAGCCTGACTTGCATCTCCTGCGCGGGCAGGGGATTTAGGGTCATGACATTGAATCCTGCCGATTCCGCCTTTGAAGTACTACTACGCGCACAGACGCCTGCCGATGTTCTGCGCCCGCTGGAGCCACGCTATCTTGAAGAACCGCGTGGGCGTTGGCACGGGTGCCAAGCGCTTGTCGCAGCACCACGTTGCGTCGAAGAGGTGGCCGCGTTGATCAGCCTGGCAGGTCAGGAGCGTGTTCCTGTCTTGCCCTACGGCGGAGGAACCGGGTTGGTTGGTGGACAGATCCTTGGGGACGGACCCACCCCCCTGATCCTATCGCTGGAGCGGATGAACGCGATCCGCGCCGTTCATGCGGAGGAAAACGTACTGATCTGCGAGGCAGGTGTTGTGCTGGCCGATGTTCAGTCAGCGGCAGCGACGGCTGGGCGTCTGTTTCCCCTATCGCTTGCAGCAGAAGGGACCGCTCGGATCGGCGGTAATTTGGCAACAAATGCGGGCGGCACTGGCGTGCTGCGCTATGGCAACACCCGTGATCTTTGTCTGGGTTTGGAAGCTGTGCTGCCCAACGGAGAAATCTGGCATGGGCTGAAACGATTGCGCAAGGATAACACGGGTTATGATCTGCGGCATTTGCTGATTGGTTCCGAAGGCACTCTCGGCGTGATTACAGCCGCTGCCCTAAAACTGAGCCCGCAACCTGCACAAGTAGGTACTGGCATTTTTGTCATCCCGTCACCTGAAGTCGCTTTGCCACTATTGGCCTTGGCGCGGGATCATCTGGGCGAGATGGTGAGCGCGTTTGAATTGATCTCCGGGCAAGGGCTACAGTTTTTGCAAGAAACCCTACCGGATGTTCGCCAGCCTTTTACGGACCTACCGCAATGGGCCGTCTTGATCGAAGTCGGGGTAACCGCGGGCATAGAGGCGCAGACTGCGCTAGAACAGATTTTTACGGCGGCCTTGGATGTGGATCTGGTGTCGGACGGTGTGATCGCGCAAAGCGGCCAGCAAGCAGACGAATTCTGGTCGGTCCGCGAGCATATTCCCCAGGCAAACAAACGCATCGGGTCCATTTCATCGCATGACATCTCGATCCCGCTGGGCGTGCTGCCGTCCTTCATTGACCGCGCCAATGCAGTGGTCGGCGAAATTGGTGATTTCCGTATCAATTGTTTCGGGCATGTGGGGGATGGCAACTTGCACTACAACATCTTCCCGCCCATCGGGCAAAACCGGTCTGCACATCAAAACCAGAGCGCTGCCATACAGCGGGCTGTGCATGATCTGGTGCATGAAATGGGCGGCTCAGTAAGTGCAGAACACGGGATTGGACGGCTTAAGGTCGATGATCTGGAACGCTATGCGGATCCGGCGAAACTGGGAGCTATGCGGGCGATCAAAGCAGCGCTTGATCCTTTGGGGATTATGAATCCAGGCGCGGTGTTGAAGACTGCTGGTTAAACCGGGTTACTCTGATTGTGTCGCACCTTTGAGAAACGTGATGAGATCGTCTCGGTCACTTCGCGCCGTGATCCGCTGCATAGGCATTTTGGAGCCCGGGATGAAATGGTCCGGACCGATGTCAAAGAGTTGGTCAATGCTCTCTTCAGACCAAATGATTTCAGAATCCTGTAGGATTGGCGAATAAGGATAGCCGTCGATCGCCCCAGCTGGGCGGCCAAACAAGCTGTAAAGTGTTGGCCCGGCGCGCCGTTCACTATCGGGGCCAAGTGTATGACATATCGAGCATTTTCGCTGAAACTGGCGCTCACCATTCGACATATCTTCGGGGTTTTTCAAGAAACTACGCTTGGTTTCTGCCATCACGTCTTGATCATCAAGCTGTGCTACTGGCCAGCTGTACATCGTATTATCAAGGCCACCCGCATGGATGTTTTGACCGTTAGGGGAAAAGGCGAGGGCCCAGATCGGACCTGACAGCGTGGCCTTGAAATCTTCTACGATACGCCAGTCTTTCGTGTCGATCATCATGATGTAACCATGTGCATCACCGATAGCGATACGGGCCATTTCAGCGGTATGTGACATGGCAAGCACGGGCCTGCGGTCAGCCGTGTAATCCCCAATCAACGCCCCATCCGGCAAACTTAACACGCGCGTGCCGCCGTCCACAGCGCCGTATGCGATCCAGCTTTCATCTTCAGCCAGAACGATGGTGTTTATACCGAAACCATGCTCCGTCAGCCGCTGCAGAAAGGCGCCGGTTTGCGCGTTCCAGACCCGCAGGGTGCCATCGCTTGATGCCGTATAAAGCCGCGCGCCATCGGGGGAGAAAGCGACATCGTTTACCGTGTTGTCGTGGCCGGTAATCTCGACGTGCTGATCTGGGTGCGTTAACGACCAGATCCGCGCTGTACGGTCCCAGCTGGCAGAGGCGACGCGGCGTGCGTCCGGTGCGATTGCCAGTTGAATAACTTTGGCTTGATGGTGCCCTACAAGCTGGGTTTCACCAGTTGTGCTGTCCCAAAGCCGCACGGTGAAATCATCACCCGCAGACACAACGCGCCCTGCTCCGATGGCGGCGACAGCATTGACGGCGGCTGTGTGTTCTTCCATCCAGCGCGGTTGACCGTCGCGCCAAAGACCGACGGAATTGTCAAAGCTGGCAGTCAGAATACTACCGTCATCGGCTGCAGCGATGCCTTTCACAGGCCCACCATGCCCTTTGAGCGTGAAAAAATCTTGCGCATAAGCAGACAGGGGTGCCAGAACAAGCGCCGCCGTCACAGCGCTGCGTGTTCTTCTCAAAATGCGGCCTGCCTGCGCAGGCCATTTCTTTATAATTGGCGTCACGTTGTTCCGCTGTTGTCTCGACGTTGCCCACCTCTTGGGAGCGGGCCCTTTAGATGACGATACCACGGCGGCCGAAACGGGTCTATTGCGTCTGCAAACGCCGGGTCATAGCCCCTCGTATGTACAAAGCGCATTCACTTCCATGCCGAGCGCTTCGAGCTTCTTGCGCCCGCCAAGGTCCGGTAAATCCACGATAAAGGAGGTCGAGATGATCTTTCCACCGAGACGCTCGATCAGTTTGATCCCGGCCTCTGCCGTCCCACCAGTGGCGAGCAAATCATCCACCACCAGCACTTTTTCGCCCGCTTCAATAGCATCGTCATGAATCTCAACAATCGCTTCGCCATACTCCAATTGGTATTCTTCGCTGATTGTACGACCGGGCAACTTGCCTTTTTTGCGGATTGGGACGAACCCTTTGGACAGTTGGTGCGCGATGGCGCCGCCAAGGATGAACCCACGTGCTTCCAACCCCACGACCTTGTCGATTTGCATACCAGCATAGGGATGCAGCATCTGATCGATGGCCATGCGAAATCCCCGCGGATCTGCAAAAAGCGTTGTCACGTCGCGAAACATGATCCCTTCGTGCGGGAAATCCACGATGGTGCGAATGTAATCTTGAACGGTTTTCATGAGGTTCTCCGAAGGGTGGCGGTCAGCAAGCCCATGCCCACAAGAGTGACACCGCCAGCGCGGGTCAACCACATCTGGACGACAGGGCGTGTGATGCGGCTGCGCATGGCGTTGGCGGCCAGCGCAAAGAGTAGCGCGTTGATACCGGCGATTGTGACGAAGGTCGCAATCAAGATTGCAGCCTGAGGGGCAAATGCCGCAGTCGGATCGATGAACTGCGGTACAAATGCCACGAAAAACGCGTTGGATTTGGGGTTGAGTGCGGTCACAGTGACGAGATCACGGAAGACCTTGCCTGCATGTTGTCCCATTGGCTTGTCCATAAGTGCCGTGCTGGTAGGGGTGCGTGCACTGAGCAGCATTCGGATACCAAGATATACCAAGTAGACAGCCCCGACCCACTTCAACACGGTGAATGCGATAGCCGACGTGAGAAACAGCGCTCCGAGGCCGATAACGGAGAGCGTCATTGCAATCAGATCACCGACTGCCACGCCCAGTGCGGATGCAATGGCGACCCGCCGCCCTTGTGTCATGGCGTAGCTGAGTACCATCATGAGCGTGGGGCCGGGCAGCGCCAACAAAGCGGCAGAGGCAATAACGAAGGTCAGCCAGAGTTCGAAGGTCATGTCAGTCCCCTTTTACGATAGAACCCGACCGGCGACGGCGCCCAGCTTAGCAACAACGGCGGGGTCACGCGCTTCGGGGCGCGTCAAGATCGCATATTCAAGAGCACGGTCGCAGCCATGTGGGCAGGGCGCGCGGTCAGCGCCCAGCAGTGTCGGCAGGCGCCGCACCAGATCGCGCCCCTTGTCGGCGTTCCCCATGAGCGTTTTGATGATCTCTGTAACGTCGACCTCGCCATGATCTGGATGCCAGCTGTCATAATCAGTGATCATGGCGACCGAGGCGTAACATAGCTCTGCCTCACGGGCCAGTTTCGCTTCGGGCATATTTGTCATGCCAATCACATCGGCGCCCCAGCTGCCGCGGTACATTTTCGACTCAGCCAGCGTGGAAAATTGTGGGCCTTCCATCGCCAGATAAGTACCGCCGTCGTGCACCGTGATCCCGGCGTCATCGGCGGCGGTCTTGCAGGCTGCACTCAGGCGCGGGCAGGTCGGATGGGCGACGCTGACATGGGCGACGCAGCCCGTGCCAAAGAATGATTTTTCACGTGCAAAAGTTCGATCAATGAACTGATCTACAAGCACAAAATCCCCGGGCGCCATTTTTTCGCGGAAAGATCCACACGCAGAGACGGAAATGACATCTGTCACGCCTAAACGTTTCAACGCATCAATATTGGCGCGGTAAGGTACAGTGCTTGGGCTATATACATGGCCGCGTCCGTGTCGCGGCAAAAAGACCATTTGGACGCCGTCCAATACGCCCGTCAGGATCTGGTCCGATGGCGCGCCCCAAGGCGTGTCGACCGTTGTCCATTGGGCGTCGTCCAAACCATCGATCTCGTAGATGCCCGAGCCACCGATTACGGCAATTTTCGTCTGTGACATGGACTGCTCCTTGCGACCTGCTGCTGCAACATGCCCGTAGGCTGCGACCTTGAAAAGGCATATTTGATTGGGGTGGCTTTATCTTTTGCAAATGATGCGAGCGCTATCAAAAATTGCCAACCCCATCGGAGATATTCATTGACTGTTATCCAAGATGATGGAAACAGCAACTCAACGGTCGTGGGTCCTTAGTGGGGCTTGCGTTAACGCGAGTGTGCAGTCGACGCGCGCACCGGTCAAAATTATTGGGATCCGCAGCATGGCCTTTTCTTCCTTTTCGGCGTTCACCAAGAACCTGGATGTCACCGATTTGCGGTGGATGCCGGGGGACGGCTTTTCTCCGGGTCGCCTGCGGATCGAACTTCTTTCTGGTTTGACAGTGGCACTTGCGCTAGTTCCTGAGGCGGTGGCTTTTGCTTTTGTGGCGGGGGTGCATCCGCTTGTCGGTCTCTATGCGGCTTTTTTAGTCGGACTTATCACGGCGCTTTTCGGTGGGCGGCCAGGTATGATTTCCGGAGCGACAGGCGCGCTGGCGGTTGTAATGGTTGCTCTGGTGGCGCAGCACGGGGTTGAGTACCTTTTTGCCACGGTCGTTTTGATGGGGCTTTTGCAGATCTTTGCAGGCGTTATGCAGTGGGGAAAATTTATCCGCCTTGTCCCGCATCCGGTTATGCTGGGTTTTGTCAACGGGCTGGCGATCGTGATTTTTCTGGCGCAGCTTTCGCAGTTCAAAGTGCCCGGAACGATGGAGAATTCGGGTCACGGTATGGGGGGCGGTGAATGGCTGTCTGGCCAACCGCTCATTTTGATGCTGGCACTTGTGGCGGCGACTATGGCGATCATTTGGGTGACGCCACGGATCACGAAAGTAATCCCTGCGCCCCTTGCGGGCATCGGCATCATTGCGGGTATTGTCATCTTTCTTGGGCTTGATGTACCTCGTGTTGGGGATCTGGCTTCGATTCAGGGCGGGCTGCCGAGCCTGCACATACCAATGGTTCCGCTGAACTGGGAAACGTTCGAGATTATTCTGCCGTACGCAATTATTCTGGCTGCAATTGGCCTGATCGAGAGCCTTCTAACGCTGAATCTTGTTGGTGATATGACAGGTCAGCGCGGGGGTGCTTCACAAGAGTGCATCGCACAGGGTGTGGCCAATACCGTAACCGGGTTTTTCGGTGGTATGGGGGGGTGTGCAATGATTGGGCAGTCGATGATCAATGTGAAATCCGGCGGACGTACGCGGGTTGCGGGAATTGCGGCCGCCGTGTTTCTTTTGCTGTTCATTTTGGTAGGGTCGTCGATCATTGAATTGATCCCTCTGGCCGCATTGGTTGGTGTGATGTTCATGGTCGTGATTGGGACGTTCGCCTGGAATTCGCTGACGATATTGCGGAAGGTTCCGTTCATTGATGCCTTTGTGATCCTCCTTGTGACCGTTGTGACGGTCATGGAGGATCTGGCCGTTGCGGTTGTGGTGGGGGTCATTGTGAGTGCTCTTGCCTATGCATGGAACAATGCGCGCCGCATCCATGCCAATACGCGCGAGTCCCATACGGAGAAGGGGGCAAAAGTCTATGAAATCAATGGGCCGCTGTTCTTTGGCTCCAGCGACGGGTTCTCAGAACTATTTGATGTGGAGGGCGACCCCGACAAAGTGATTATTGATTTCGCGGCGAGCCGCGTCGTGGACCAATCAGCACTTCAGGCGATCGAAGCGGTTGCGGGCAAGTATGAAGCAGCGGGAAAGACGGTCACGCTGAGACATTTGAGCCGGGACTGCCACAAACTGTTGCAAAAGGCGGGGCAGCTGATTGTGGATAGTGATGACGACCCTGATTATGCGCTCGCGGTCGACTATTCTGTAAGAACGGGCATTTTGGGCGGGCATTGACGCCTGCCGGCGCTCTTGGCGGGGCGCCAATTCGCCCCGCCCGCCGTCCCGCAGATGTATTTCAGTAGAGTTTGAAACTTGCGACAAACGGCAGGTGGTCAGAGACATCTTTGCGAAACGCTTCACGGCCCATATCCATCGTCCAGTGCATCGGGAACAGGCGGAGCGAGCCTTTGATATAGTCGGTGGAGAATTTACGACTGACAGCAAAGCCATCGAGCAGATTGGCGCGGCCTTTCTCGAGGATGTGCGAAAAGCGATCCTGCAGATCCCAGCTTGAGACGAAATCCATCACATCATCGCCGCCCAGATGATGGAAGTTCGAGACATCCTGTCCGGGAATCATGTTGAAATCCCCCATCAGGAACACAGCACGCCGTTTTGTGCCGGGCGTGTCCTGCAGAGTCGTTATGTAGTCACCAATCGCTTTGCATTGCGTGTCTCGAAGTTTCTGCTCGGGCTTGTCGCGCCCTGATTTGAGGTGCACGCCGATCACTGTGGCGGTCAGTTTGGCAACCTTGATATCTATTGCGATTGCTTGGCGACCGTGAGAATAGTCGCCCTGCGATCCAGGGATTAGCCGGGCGTTTGTCACCTCGATACCGGGTTTGTGCAGAAACCCTACATGTAGATTTCCGCTCGGCTGTTTCAGGATCGTGTGATTGTAATTCACTCCGTATTTTGTCAATTTATCAACCAGCGTCTCGATGTAATTGAAGGGCGATACTTCGACCAGCGTGACCAACTCCGCATCGAGCAACGCAAGGCCCTCAGCTTGCTTTTCTGCCTTTTTGGATCGAGATGAAATTCCGACAGGGTTGCCGGGGCGTGTATAGCCGGCAAGGTTCCACACTGCTGCACGAATGATCGAATGGTTGAATCCAGCCATAATAAGGCCCCTCTTTCCTTTAATTTAAAGGGGCAGAATAGCATGCTACGCGTTGATGCGATACATGGCGGCTATAGAACGTTGTGCCGCTTTGGAGGTGGCTCGATCAATCGTCGGGGCGGGTCAGCTCAAAGACCTCCGATACAGATGTGTAATCGCGATACCCCATGCGGCTGAGCGGCTTGTAGCGCGTCACGTCAAAGCGCCCGTCCACAAGCACGTCGTCGCGAATATGGACGCCGACCACTTCGCCAAAAACCACGAAATTATGCGCGCCTTCGACCTTGACGATTTGCGTCATGCGACATTCCAGAGCGGCCGGCGCGTCTGCAACCCGCGCGCAGTCGATGACGTCGCAAGATGCGGTGTCGATGCCAGCATGCTCGAATTCGTCAACGTCGCTGGGCAAGGCCGCAGAGGAGGCATTCATGACGTCCCGCATGGCGTATTCAACGATGTTCACGCAGAATACGCCGGTTTCGCGAATCTGAGCAACGGAATCCTTGGTGTCACCGCGATCTTCTTTGGCGGCAGTAGACGCAAACATCACCTGTGGCGGGACGTAGGCGACGGCATTGAAGAATGAGTATGGCGCGAGGTTGTTCTGACCATTTGTGCCACGCGTGGATATCCAACCGATCGGGCGTGGTGTTACGATTGCGTTGAAAGGGTTATGGGGCAGGCCGTGGCCATCAGCCGGTCGATAGAACATGGGGATCTCCTGATCGTTTGCAGGCCACATAGCGCATGTGCTAGGGCCAAACCACCTGAAACCAGAATGGCGCGTCCAGCGATCCAACCCATTGTATACACTCGCTGTTGAAACCGCGCGGGACTATCACGAAGTCGAGGCGCTTTATGACCTGTGCTTTGCGCCCGGGCGGGAGGCGCTGTCCTCTTATCGATTGCGCGATGATGTGGCCCCCGTCGCGGCGTTAAGTCAGGTCGCGCGCGATGCGGACGGAATTCTTGCCGGGGCCATCCGGTACTGGCCTGTTCGGATCGGACAGGCTTCCGCGCTATTGTTGGGACCCGTTGCGGTACATCCGACCCGACAGGGCGAAGGGTTGGCCGCTTTGCTGATCCGCGATACGCTGGACGCTGCGCGTGGGCGGGGTTGGGTGCGGGTCATGCTGGTCGGCGATGCGCCGTATTACGCCCGCTATGGTTTTGAAAAGTTGTGTGGGGTCCGGATGCCTCCACCAACCAATCCTGAACGCGTTCTGGGTCATGCGCTTACATCTCACGCCTGGAAAGACGTGGCGGGCGAGGTTCTGCGCTGGTCTGACGATTGAAATGCCGGACGCCGTTCCCATCTTAACCAGTGGAGGACTGTACATGGACTTGATCGACCCTATTGATCCCGTGGATGTGGATATGCAGCTGGAGGCGCTGGCTGATCGGTATCGCCGGGCAGGTGGCTACGGCATTGAGTTGCTAAATCTTGTTGGCGGGAAAGCCGAAGGGCTTTTGGATCGGTTGCCCGATCAAGTGCGCAGTGGTCTGGAGCAAGCCACTCAACGTGCCCTTCAACACGCGACACGGGTTGCAAATGAAAGTCGTGCTGTCGTTCCAGATCAGAGGGGATGGTTGAATTCTGCGGTCAGTGCGGCGATGGGTGCGGCGGGGGGGATCGGAGGCTTGCCAACAGCACTGGCTGAGCTGCCGGTAACGACGACTTTGCTGCTGCGCGTCATTCAGGGCGTTGCCAAGGAAAAGGGTTTCGATCCTGCAGAAGAAAACGTTCAATTCGATTGCCTGCGCGTCTTTGCGGCCGCCGGACCGTTGGAAGCGGATGATGGCGCCGATCTTGGATTTCTCTCGGCGAGGGTAACACTGACAGGGGCCGCGTTGCAGGGGCTGATTTCGCGAGTTTCACCTCGGTTGGCGACCGTGCTGGGGCAAAAGCTTGCGGCGCAGACGGTTCCCATTCTTGGGGCGGTTGCAGGTGCGGCGACCAATTACGCCTATACGAGCTACTATCAGGAAATCGCGCACGTTCATTTCGGTCTGCGGCGGCTTGCAATAGACGCCGATGTTCCGCTTGAGGAATTGACGGAGCGTTTGCGTCAACGCGTTGGTGGAAATCTTGCAGCGTGAAGCAACGTCTGGGAAGATGATAGCGTTGCGGCGTTAACGCGCTATTAGGAAGCAATAACTAGGAGTTGATTGGCAATTGCCTCGATTTGTGCATAGTGTCTCGTCAAGCGAAGTGGATAACAATACCAGATGAGTAATCATCAAAGAAATATTATAAGACAGCTTCCGATTTCTTTTGAAGGTCATCGAAAAACCGACGTTAGGACGCAGTTTGCAAGCCTGTGCTACAGGCTGCGCAAAGGCAAACTTCAGGTGTTGCTGATCACGTCCCGGAACACTAAGCGCTGGATCGTGCCAAAGGGTTGGCCAATGGACAGGCGCACGCCTGCGGATTGCGCGGCGATTGAGGCTTGGGAAGAGGCTGGTGTACGCGGTGTGTCGGACGGTCGCTGTATCGGTGTGTTTTCGTACAACAAAGAAACGACAGCGCAGGGAGAGCTCCCGTGTCTCGCGATGGTATTTGCTTTGGAGGTCGCTGAACAGGAAGACGACTATCCGGAATGTGAAGAGCGCGAGAGAGTATGGGTGTCTCGTAAAAAAGCTGCGAAAATGGTGGGCGAACCGGAGCTATCTCGCATTATCAGAGACTTTGATCCCCGCGTCGGTGTGTAAACAGACTTGACCTACACGCACTGCCACACCACTTTCCGGAGTGGTTAATGAATGCATGATAGGCTGGCGGCATGATCCAATATGCGTTGAAATGTGAAGAAGGACATCAGTTCGAAAGCTGGTTCCAATCCGCCGCTGCATTTGAAGACCTAAAATCGTCAGGCCATTTAGCTTGCGCGTTTTGTGGGAACAAAAAGGTGGAAAAGGCGATTATGGCGCCAAGCCTTGCCAGCGGACAAAAAACAGTTACGCCCCAGCCCCTGTCTCATCCCACATCAGAGCCAGAAAAGGCGATTAAAGACATGCGCGCGCATGTGGAAGCGAATGCTGACTATGTCGGGAACGGTTTCGCCGAAGAAGCGCGATCCATGTATCTTGGCGATGCGCCTGAACGCGCGATATATGGAGAGGCGAGTGGTGCGGATGCCAAAGCGCTGATCGATGAAGGGGTGCCGGTGGCGCCTTTGCCTTTTGTACCCAACCGAAAAGCGAATTGATCATATGACGATCGTTATCACGGGAGCAAGTCGCGGCATTGGTGCCGGGCTCTGCGCTGCTTACAAAGCGCGGGGGGCGAATGTCATCGGTACAACTCGGAAGGGCGTACATGCGCTGGAAGTGACGGATCCCGCAAGCCAGTCGGTTTTTGCAGCGTCGCTTGAAAACCGCCCGGTGGAATTGCTGGTGTGCAATGCAGGCGTCTATTTGGACAAAGGGCACAGTCTAGATGGTGGGTATGATGCGCAGCTTTGGTCTGAAAGCTTTGCGGTCAATGTCACGGGCGTTTTTCTGACGGTTCAAGCGCTTTTGCCAAATTTGCGCTTGGCCGAAGCGCCCCGTATTGCAATTATTTCATCGCAAATGGCGTCGCACACACGTGCACCGGGTGGGAGCTACATTTATCGTGCTTCTAAAGCAGCAGCTTTGTCGCTCGGACGAAACCTGGCCAGTGATTTGCGTGGAGAAGGCATTGCTGTTGGCATTTACCACCCTGGATGGGTCGTGACAGATATGGGAGGCTTAGGCGCAGATATCACGGTTGATGACGCCGTAGGCGGTCTTGTCGCGCGCTTTGATGCGCTGGATCTTGAACGTAGTGGTGTGTTTGAGACCTGGGATGGCCGTCCGCACCCTTATTGATCCAGCGGAGGCGACCGGGGTCGCCACGCCATTTTTTGGGAAATGCGTTATGCATTTCCGGCGCTCTCCCAACCTCTTGGAATTTATGGCATGCGCTTGTGTGTTGGACGCAGAGCGCGTACACCCGCCGCGACTGACGTGAAGGGCAAGACGATGCCGGTATTGGTGATGAAATTTGGCGGTACATCCGTGGCAACGCTTGATCGCATTCGGCGTGTTGCCAAGCGCGTCGGTGTTGAGGTTGCGAAGGGCTATGATGTCATCGTAATTGTCTCTGCGATGTCAGGAAAAACTAACGAACTGGTCGGCTGGGTAAACCAGACGTCACCGCTTTATGATGCGCGGGAGTATGACGCTGTGGTGTCGTCTGGTGAGAATGTGACGGCGGGGCTCATGGCACTGACCTTGCAAGAAATGGACGTGCCTGCGCGCAGTTGGCAGGGCTGGCAGGTCCCTGTGCGCACCACCAGCGCCCATTCTTCTGCACGGATTGAGGAAATTCCTTCAGACAATATCCTGGCGAAATTTGCGGAAGGCATGAAAGTCGCCGTGGTTGCCGGGTTTCAGGGCGTCAGTCCCGAAGGACGGATCACGACTCTGGGGCGCGGTGGTTCAGACACAACTGCAGTTGCCTTCGCAGCCGCTTTTGATGCGGAGCGCTGCGACATTTATACAGACGTGGACGGTGTTTACACGACTGATCCGCGGGTCAGTCCCAAGGCACGCAAGCTTGACAAGATCGCCTTTGAAGAGATGCTGGAGCTGGCCTCGCTTGGTGCCAAAGTTCTGCAGACGCGCTCGGTTGAACTTGCGATGCGCTACAAGGTGAAGCTGCGGGTTCTAAGCAGCTTTGAGGAACAATCGGATGCAGCGGGTACGCTGGTGTGTGATGAGGAAGAAATCATGGAAAGCAATGTTGTTGCCGGTGTGGCCTTCAGTCGCGACGAAGCCAAAATGACGCTGGTCAGTGTCGCGGATCGTCCCGGCATCGCCGCCAATATCTTTTCCGCGCTGAGTGATGCGGGTGTAAATGTGGATATGATCGTCCAAAACATCGCTGAAGAAGGGCGCACGGATATGACATGGTCGTGTCCGATTGACCAGGTGGCACGCGCTGAAAAGGCAATCGAAGAGGCCAAATCTGAAGGTATCATTAACTTTCACGAAGTGATTGCAGACAAGGACGTGGCTAAGGTTTCTGTCGTAGGCATCGGGATGCGCAGCCATACGGGCGTGGCAGCCAAAATGTTTCAGGTGTTGAGCGCGGAAGGCATCAACATAAAGGTGATTACAACGTCAGAAATCAAGATTTCTGTTTTGATCGACCGGAAATACATGGAACTTGCGGTTCAGGCTCTGCATGATGCCTTCGAATTGGAAAAAGCTGCCTGACCGCGAGAAGCGGCAGGGCGGTGTCATCGCAAAAGGAATGCGCCCTTGGCAGAACGCCTTGAAAGTGAATCACGCAAGTTACTGGGCCGGTTGCGTGATGCCATGGCCGGCGATGCGGCCGGTCAAGCGCGTCTGGATGAGATAACTTCATTAATCGCCAGCAGCATGGGCTGCGAGGTGTGTTCGATCTACCTATTTCGGGATGCTGAAACGCTTGAGCTCTGTGCTACAGAAGGCCTCAACAAGGAAGCGGTGCACCAGACCCGAATGAAGCTCGGCGAAGGGCTTGTTGGTCGCGTTGCAAAACAGCGCAGCCTCGTGAACACGCATAATGCGCCGCAAGCCAAAGGGTTTCGCTACATGGCGGAAACCGGGGAGGAACTCTTCTCCAGTTTTGCCGGTATCCCGATTCAGCGTCTGGGCGAAGCGCTGGGCGTTCTGGTCGTGCAATCCAAGTCCGAACGCGAGTTTTCTTCCGACGAAGTATATGCTCTCGAAGTTGTTGCTATGGTGCTCGCGGAAATGACGGAGCTTGGCGTTTTTGTTGGAGAAGGGGCCGCCATGTCGGCCTTGCACTCTCAACCAGTGATGTTTCGCGGCACCGTGGGTCAGGAAGGTGCCGCCGAAGGTCATGTCTGGCTGCACGAGCCACGCGTGGTCGTGACAAACCCCATTGCAGATGATCCACAACGCGAGGCAGAACGCTTGCGCGAGGCCGTCGAACAGTTGCGTGTGGGCGTTGATGAGATGCTGCGTATTGCGGGTCGGCAGGACAAAGATCAGCTTCAGGTTCTGGAAGCCTATCGAATGTTTGCAAATTCCAAAGGCTGGATGCGGCGCATGGAAGAGGACATTTCCAACGGCCTCTCCGCCGAAGCTGCCGTGGAAAAAGAGCAATCGACGGCACGAGCGCGTATGTCGCAAGTTAACGACAGTTACCTGCGTGAGCGGTTGAGCGACTTGGATGATTTGTCAAATCGCTTGCTGCGGATCTTGACCGGGCAGGGGGCGAACACGGGCGCTGAGCTGCCAGCTGACCCCATTCTGATCGCCCGCAACATTGGTCCGGCGGAGCTGTTGGAATATGGCCGCAGCCTAAAAGGCATTGTGCTTGAAGAGGGTTCGGTCGGGAGCCATGCGGCTGTTGTCGCGCGCGCTTTGGCGATCCCTTTGGTTGTGCATGCGGGTCGCATTACCACAGAGGCGCTCAATGGCGATCATATTATGGTCGATGGTGAACAAGGCGTGGTGCATCTGAGAGCCGAAGACTCAGTAGTATCCGCATTTCGAGACAAGATCGCCATGCTAGCGGCGGCGCAGGAACGCTACACGTCAATCCGGGATACACCGGCGCAGACGTTGGATGGTGCGCGTATCACGCTTTTGATGAATGCAGGTTTGATGGCTGATCTGCCATCGCTTCCCTCTTCGGGTGCCGAAGGCGTGGGGCTTTTCCGGACTGAGCTACAGTTTTTGGTGCGCAACCAGATGCCACGGCGCGCGGAACTCGTGGCGCTTTATGCGCGGGTGCTGGATTCTGCCAAAGGCAAACAGGTGATTTTTCGCACGCTCGACATTGGTTCAGACAAAGTACTGCCCTATATGAAACCCAACGACGAGCCGAACCCCGCCTTGGGCTGGCGTGCCATCCGCGTGGGCCTCGACAAACCCGGTATCATGCGTATGCAGTTGCAAGCCTTGATCCGGGCTGCGAACGGTCGCCCCCTAACCGTGATGTTCCCTTTCGTTGCTCAGATGGAAGAATACACCGAAGCGCGGCGGTTGATGGACGCGACGCTGGCCGCCGAAGACAGGCTGGGCCATCCATTGCCCGAAACCGTTGAGGTCGGCGCAATGCTTGAAACTCCCAGCCTTGCCTTTGCGCCCCTAAAGTTCTTCGAGGAAGTGGATTTCATTTCAATTGGCGGCAACGATCTAAAACAGTTCTTTTTTGCTGCAGATCGGGAAAACGAGCGTGTCAGGCGACGTTACGATACACTTAACGTATCCTTTTTGAGCTTTGTAGAGCGCATCGTTGAACGATGCGATCTGACAAAAACACCGGTCTCCTTTTGTGGTGAGGATGCGGGTAGGCCCGTAGAAGCCATGTGTTTCGCCGCCATGGGGCTACGCAACCTTTCCATGCGACCCGCTTCGATCGGGCCGGTAAAGAGCCTGTTGTTGCGCAGCGATCTGGGCGAGGTCCGTAAAGTCATCGCAGATGCGCGTCATCGTGGCGAAATGTCAGTGCGCCCGGCGGTTATGGAGTGGTTGCGCAAGTAACTGCGCGCGCCAGATGAGTAGATTGCGTTCGCTGATGACTAGCGAGGCCCACTATGCATTTCAGCTTGGTGTTACATACCGATTTTAGTTCAATATTTGCTGCGGCAGGCCGGGGAAATCGTTCAAGATACAGATTTTTTAATCTAAGCATTGGGAGTTTCGCGACTATATCGAAGACAAGTGTGCATCTTTCGATGCTAGCTGTATTTATAAGCCAAAACCGTTTGTCATCGGTTCGGGGAACGCGTGTTTTAAAAAATTTTTGCCAATTGCTTCTCTTGGGCGGCCATTATGCTGACCAAATCATAGGGTTGCCTCCAGCCATTCTTGAGACAATGGGACGTCCCCAAGTTTTGCATATTTTGGGGGTGGGGCAATGCCGCGCTGCCGCTAATGCAGTTGCACTTTGGCATGATTTGGACAGTCAGACTTGCTGACTTGACGCTGCTTGTTTGGCAGATGCCGAGGTGTGTTGGTCGATCGCGGAGGTTTGAAAAAGGGATATTTTCGATCTTGGTGCTAGTCAGAATCAAAATTGAGTAAACACCGTGCCGCATCCGTTGGCCGCTCAGAGCCCATGTTGTTGGAAACTGCTAAGCGCACGAACGTCTTGATCTCATACCAAGCAGTTATCTGGGTGATACGAGATCAGTCTTTCATGTTTAGGCGTTTGTTGTCACACCATAGAGAGAAGGCCGCGATAGAATACCGGAGCTGCTCAACTCAAGGACACGATCCGTGCACTTTTGAAGAATCGTTCTGTTATGAGAAATGAGCAACACGGCCGCAATGGTTCCGGCGGCAAAATTCTTGATTGTATCGATTGCCAAACGCTGAATTGCCATGTCCAAACGAAACGACCTTTCATCGCGCACTAAGAACTAGTGTGGCCCAATAACACACGGACAATTGCCAGACGTTACAACCCGCCGCCGCTTCCCTGATCAGGCCTACGGCTTAAAAGTGTTTCATCGAAACCCAGCCTGGCCATGAGGTCTGATCCGGAACAGTGGTTATTGCCTGACGTGGGCGTGAGCTTGTCAAAGGCAACGCCTGATTTAAGCTTTAGCGGGAAGGACATCGCTGGGTTTCGGAACAACTTTTGGAGTTGCGTCCGGCGCCTCCGGACGATTGTTGGTGTCACGGTTTCGACAAATCAATCCACAGCACCACTTGTGTGATTGAGTAGACCGAGACAAAGTTCAACCAGAGTGGATTTCCCAACGCCACTCGGACCATAAGCACCGATAATTTCACCTCTACTGATATCGAAACTGGCATCGGTAAAGATCGAGGGCGCATATGAGAATCCTTTTGAAAAGGTCGATCAAATGGGCCCTGATTGCGGTATCGAGACGTTTTGTCGGCTCATCCGCAACAGCGAAGGATGTCCGTGCCATGAGCGCTATTGCGATCATGGTGCGCTGTTGCACGGCGCCTGAAAGCTGTTCGGGGTTTTTCGCAAAGTCTCCTTGTTCAGTCCCTCCTGTGAACTGAGCATTATTGGGATGTCCTAAGGGCAACTGGAACACGCCGTCATTGGAAGGTTTCGCCGAATTATTTGCCATCTTGCATGGTTGGATCTGGTGCGACTGCTGGCTCTTGCAGAAGGACAAATATGTGGTCTTTCCAAAGTGGCGACGATTGTATTTCACCGTCCAAGGAGATGCTTCCACGGACATCCAGACCCCGCAAAGGCAAGCCAGTTGAGGCTTCCGCAAAGAGAGATTTACCCGAGCCTGAACGTCTGATCAGGCATGCGGTTCGGCATTGATGAAACCGAAGATGCGGGATGTTCAATGACAGCAGACCCGCTGTTTCTGTGAGGTTATGGACGTCAATCCGGTGCATCAGTCCAGTCTTACCTTTGCTTTGGGCAATTGTTGCGACGGGATCAGGAGCGCCAGAACAACCCAGATCGTTGCTAGAAATGCTGCTGCAAGTCGCACAAGCGAGAGTTGCCCAAATATCCGCAGATCGTTGATCATCATGCCTCATTTCGCTTGCGGTGGTGCGATGCCGATGTCCATAGAGGCGAGAATGGCAATCGACAGAGCATTGCGATCGACGGAAATTGCGCCCAACGATAAGAGATAGGGCAGGATTACAGTCAAAACCCGCAGCCTGAAAATGCTGCGCCTGCTGGTACCGGCAAGATGTGAGGCGCGCACATGGTCGCTGTTATTCAATTGTTGGTCGATGGAACAGGACGGGCGGAAATGTTCCGGCCAGGCAATGGGCCAGAGTCGGAAGTTGACCATGAATGCACTGCCACCCAAAAAGCCAGTTGAATGGACTGTCACCGACAATTCGGGAAGGTTAACGGCGTCCTTGAACATCGACAGTTTTATAGAAACCGCAACCCAGAACCACATGGCAATTCCGGCCAAAGCGCAGCCCAAGGCGAGGCTGAACACGTTGACGATCCCGGCCATGCCGGCAGAGTATCGCGCCTGGTGAAGGACTCGTGCCAGATATCGCGGCCCAGTAGATCTGCGCCTAAAGGATGCTTTGCACTTGGCGGCGCAAGGGCTGCCAGCAGGTTTTGTGCATTCGGGTCCACACCAAAAAGAAATGGTCTTAACACAGCAGTCAGAACACACAAAAGCGTCGGCGCGATGCCGAATTTCTATGGTCTTTTGGAGTGCATCATGCGGCTTTTCGGCGGTGTCTTCGCCATGTCAAAGGATCTCTCAGCGTCTTGCATTACAGGCAAAACAGCATCAGCGACAGCACGAGACCATGCATCAGCGGCACTTTCAATGCTTTGAGTGCATTAATCACGGCCCAGCACAGGTCGCCAAAAAGGTGTCCTTCTGGCACACCCGGCATCAATGCGTGCTCATAGTAAGGCTGGATGCCCACATCAATCACTGCCGTTCGCGTGACGCGGCTCAATACTTGGGAAACGGACGGCGCTATTGTCAGGACCAGCACCCAAAGTCGCGCCCACCCAGATGTGCCATAAAGCGTGGCAAGACCGATTTCGACAACGAAAAGTTGCACCATCATGATGGCCGCGAGGAAAGAAGGGATTCTCGAAACCGCCGCGTTGAAAGCGTTCAGGCTTGTGCTCAGCATGCTGCCTGTAAAATGGCCGCAGACATGTCCAACATGAAATGCAAATCCAACACCGTCGATGAACCCCTAAACGAGGACCGGCATCGAATTGATCCCGTCTTGGACGATGTCGTGGGGCAAATCGCTCCCAGTCGCGAGAGATGCCCCAAAATCCAACGCCAATGTTTTGCGCGACCGTTCGGCATGTTGAACCGATACAGGCCGGTCTAAAGCGTGGCTTTTCGTGACCACATCTGCCAATTACTGAATAGGTTTAGCACCAGAAAACCCTGCCGCTGCAGCCTGGAGGACAAGGTTTTCCTGCAAAAGATACACTGCCCAAAATGAACATGTCGCAACAAGCAAAATGGTGCTCACAATGAGCAGCGCGTTCTTCACCAAAAGCGCGACAAGTGTCATTTAGCATGTCAGCCTACCCACTTCAGACGGTTGAGTCCAAAGTCTCGTTCGTAGATGTCGAACTTAAAATTTTTGATGGTGTCAGAGTCGGCGTACACATCATCGTACCAAATCACATTGACCATCGGATGTTCCTCATGGATCATCCCTATCAAGAAGGAGCGAAGCGCTTAGAGCTTCACAGGATCAACTGTCTATTAATATGTCTCTACTAAACCATCGAACTCAGCACTGTTCCAATTCCTTAAACTCCAAAATTCACTGCTCTGATAGGAATTTTCGGCTACCGAACCGATGGGATCAGGAACATAAATGAAGCTATCTGAAACAACGCCCGCTTCCAGCGTACCAACCGTGTGTCCGTCAGAAATGACGGTCCAATCATCCTGCCGCATCGATACTTCGATACCCAATTCCTTCAGCATCCCTTAGATCGCGACGTCGATGACAGGCAACTTAGGGTGCGGGTCATATGTTCGCATTTCGATCTCGAAACGCTCACCGTCGAGCAGCAAGTAATCATTACCCCCCTATTTCAAACCCAGCACCTGTCAGAAGATTTGCCGCTAAGGTTAATTGCGTATCTGATGGCGTGGCGAACTGCGACCTCGTCGAGAGGAGTCATACCGCCAAATGGTTTCAGTGCACGCACTCGTGGTATCCCTTGACTGTTCACGTCCACATTGTCTGCGCTCGCCAGCATTTTTTTTGCAGTGACGGGCAGGTTAAAGGCAAATTCAACTTCGCTTGCCTGGGCCAATGCCTGATGCGCTTGGCTAACTGGGACAAACAGATACTAGACGTTGCTGATCGTGGCTTGGGTTCACCAGTGCTCTACTGTTGCAGAAAGCCTCAGCATTGTTGGATCAGACGCATCTGTGACTGCGAAGGGCCCTATGCCAGCAACGTTATCGGAGGGTTCTTCGTCAGGTTCGCGGCTGAGATATTGCCCATGTTCCAAAAGCCAAGATGACTGGCAGGAGCTAATAGGGACGTTCCAAGACCACGACCACTTCGCCGCATTCAGATGCGATGCTTGAAATTTGCGCGCTTCCCAGTGAGCTTTAATCTTTGAATTTTGTCAGTTTGGCCGCCACTGTTTCGGCCGTAAGCGGGCAGCCACCATGAAAAGTGATGTCTGAGCAAATTTTGAAGCGCCATTTATCCAGCGTGTCGTTCAACGTCCAGTTTTCGGCAAGCAAGGTGACAATGTCGCCTTCGGCTGTTGTCATTGTCAACACCTCAACAACGCCTGTGCGCTAAGGGGCCATTCCAGCAGATGGGATCAGCGTCAAACTTTCAAGGCGACGCTGTGCGGACCGTATTGTCAGCAGTCTTCGCAAGAACAGGTATTGCAGACAAAATGGTTGTACCGGTTATCAAAGTAGCTGGATTTTTTTCGAGCGATTTCCATAGAACTCGTCATTTCAAGTCGTAATCTACCGAACTTCGTCACCCAAACGCAGCTGATTTGAAGAAGACGTTCTTTAGATAGGTAATATTATACTTAGCGTCTTGGTCGTGTCTTTTTGATCGAGCTGGCTTGAGCCGACGAGACCAATGCTTGCTTTCATTGATTACCTGATAGATTTAGTAAAGAAAATGTCCGTGCGAATAAATGTCTTCATGCTCACTCTTGAGAAGGTCCAAACCTGTGAACACAGCGAGCCAGAATCACAATACAGCCAACCTTGCCGTGCCTGCAATGATTGGCGCAGCCGCTTTGGTTGCGATGACGTCGATTATTGGCAAATCGCTAGGAATAGGGCCAGGCAATGGAAACGGCTTGCATCCTCTTCAGGTCAGTGCAGGACGTTTTGCGTTTGCGGCCATCACGCTTGGGTTCGTCCTAGTTACGGTTCCCAGTATCCGCCCCAGCTTCAATGGGACAAACTGGTCTTTACATTTCATGAGATCTCTCTGTGGTTGGTCAGGCATTACTGCGATGTTCGCAGCTGTCGCGAAGATGCCTGTGGCAGAGGCAACCGCGATCAGCTTTCTCAGCCCTATCGTCACCATGGGTCTGGCAGCGCTTCTCCTGAAAGAGCACGTGGGAATTCGCAAAGTGCTGGTGTAATCCTTTGCGCTGCTGGGTGCAATCCTGATCCTTAGGCCTGGAACCGATGCCTTTCAAATAGCGGGTCTTTTTGCATTGCTGTCCGCTGCCCTGATGGGGCTTGAAGCCATATTCATCAAACGCCTTACCGGCAACGAACCCGCGATGCGCATTCTGTTCATCAACAACGTTACGGGCAGCACAATTGCTGTAACAGTCGCTTTATTTTTTTGGACATATCCAACTAACCTGCAATGGGTTCTTTTAGTGGTGCTTGGCGTTGTAATGGTTTCAGGACAGGCACTATTCATTCAATCAATGAAGCGTGGCGAGGCAAGCCTTGTCATGCCTGCTTTCTACTTCGTATTGGTTTTTGCGGCACTCTACGATTTGGCTCTGTTCGGTATAGTTCCTAACATATTCGCACTAGCCGGCTCAGTTATGATCATTCTAAGTGCAGTGATACTCAGTCGAATGCGGTCCCGAGTTTAGCTAACTCTCATATCAATCTAGGGTCAGGACCCATTGATTTCCTTTGCGCGGCATGATTCACCAGTCGAAAATCGAGTGGTGATATGAGCGACTATATTGGCTGGATGACGCGCAGATGGCGCGTCTGGCCCCTTACTTTCCGAAGTCACATGGTAAG
>JBGCDG010000024.1:0-13820 GCA_045105195.1 Roseobacter sp.
GAACGACGCCGTCTCGAAATCGCGCGCGAGCAGACCGTGGAGCAGGCCTCGATGGACAAAGCCATCGCGCTTTACCAAAAGTCGCTTGATGAAAGTGCTGCGGCTGTCGATGCTGAGAACGCCAAGGCGCGGGCGATGGAAGCTGCCGAAAAAGCCAAGACCGTGGCGCAGACCGAAACTGCCAACCGCGAGAAGACCCTCGAGACCATCGCAGCCGAAAAAGACGCCGAGCGGATGCGCCTGATTGCCGAAGGCGACAAGGTGCGCAAGGCTGTCGAAGCGGAAGCAGCGCGGCTTATCAACGAGGCTGAAAATGTGCTGACCGACGAAGCGCGTCACAGCCTCTTTCGGCGCAAGATGCTCGAACATGTCGAAGGTATCATCTCGGCCAGTGCCAAGCCGTTGGAGAATGTCAGCGACATCAAGATCATGCAGCTTGGTGGATCCGGCACACAGGGTCTCGACTGGTCGGGTGGCGGCGGTGCCTCAGGTGGGGGTAGTGGGGATGGACCAAGTCCTACGGATGAGGTGATGAACTCCGCGCTGCGCTACCGGGTGCAGGCGCCCTTCGTGGACAGCCTGATGAAAGACATCGGCATTGATGGCAAGGATATGGGAAAATCGGACATCTTCCGAAATGCCTCGGATATGACCCGCGCTACCTCAGAAATCGCGCGCGCCGAGGCGGCCAAGAAGAAGTCGGCGGACGACAGCAAGGATGGCAAGTAAATGGCCCGTGTTTTCACTTCGACTGTGATCAATGCGCCTGCCGACCGGGTGTGGGATCGTATCCGCGATTTTAACGGTTTACCTAAATGGCATCCGAAAATTCGCGATAGCCGGATCGAGGATGCGCTACCTTCTGATCAGGTAGGCTGCATTCGCAACTTCAATCTTCAAAACGACGACAACATCCGCGAGCAGCTTTTGGGGCTGAGCGATTACGACATGTTCACCACCTATTCGATCCTCGAAAGCCCCATGCCGATCGAAGACTACGTCGCTACGCTGCGCCTCACGCCGGTAACGGACGGCGAAAAGTGTTTTGCGGAATGGTCAGCGGAGTTTTCGGTCGATCCAAGTCTTGAGAGTGATTTGGTCGCCCATATCGGAGGCGCTGTTTTTCAGGGCGGGTTTGACGCGCTCAAACGGCATTTCGGCGGATAATATTGGAACACCGGGGGCCAACCCCGGGCCATGCACAGCTTTTTTTTGGGAGGAGACTGATATGAAGATTTTTTGCAGCTCTTTTGCAGCTCTTTGTTTGCTGTCCGGTGTTGCTTTGGCGGATGGCGATGGGCGAACTCTGCCCCCCCTTGTGATGCAGCCGAATGCCGAGCGTGTCACTTTTGAACATATTGACGCGCTCAATGCGTGCGACTGGGACCGTCTGATGGCGCAGTATCCGCAGGAAGTCCTGATCATTCTGCCAAACGGTGCCTGGGTGGAAGGCCGACCCGCTGTCGGTGACGTTTTCGCCGGGTTCTGCACGCCACGCGACGAGGGTGGTTTTCTTGGCGCGACTTTTATCGCGGAAAAGGTCAAGACGGTTGGCGACACGGTCAATGTCTCCTGGCGCGTAGAGGCCGACTGGCTGGCTGAACCTTACAAAGGTGCGGATGCCTATGTCACGCGGGACGGTTTGATGTATGCGCAGGTCACCACGTTCAATCCCGCCGACATGAAGTTCAAATAGGGATATTCGCCAGTGGTCAAGGTATATCGCAGCACTGTTCTGGAAGCGCCCATCGAGGCTGCGTGGGAAATCCTGCGCGATTTCAATGGGCATGATCGCTGGCACCCGGTTGTAGCGCAAAGCCAGATTGAGCGTGGCCTACCTGCCGACAAAGTGGGATGCGTGCGGACCTTTCAGCTCAAGGATGGATCAAAACTGCGCGAACGGCTGCTGACGCTGAGCGATCTTGAGACAGCGTTCAGCTATTGTCTGCACGATACGCCCTTGCCGCTTTTCAATTACGTCGCCCATGTCCGCCTGACACCGGTCACGGATCAGGATTGGACATTCTGGGAATGGGAAAGCAGCTTTGATCCGCCGCCCGATCGCAAGGATGAACTCACCGAACTGGTGGCGGAAAACATCTATCAGGCTGGTTTCGAAGCCATCCAAACCAAATTTGCACTGGAGAGCACATGACCCGTGTCGTGACTGTATCAAGCCTGTCCGAGGCAGCGGCTGCCAATGGCGCGATCCTTGGGGGTGGCACGCTCTTGATGCGCCAGGTCAATGACGCGCCACAGGAGGTGCCAAACCTGGTGCAGGTCACGGATCCTGCGCTGCGCAGTCTGACCGTCGATTCCCAAAGCTGGCATATTGGCGCTGGTGTCACGATGGCCGAGATCATCGCGCACCCGGATCTGGCGGCGCTGCATCCTGTTGCCCGTTCGATCGGTGGGCCCGCGTTGCGCAACATGGCAAGCGTGGGGGGCAACCTCTTTGCGCCGCATCCCTACGGTGATTTCGCTGTTGCCCTTCTGGCTCTGGGGGCCGAGGTTGTTTGGTCAGACGGTCGCACGCAAGATATAGAAACGGTGCTGCGCGACCGTGCCACGGTGCAGGGCGTCGTCCAGAGTATCCGTGTGCCGAAGGTTGCACCAGATGCGTTGAAATACCGCAAAGTCAGCCGCACCAAACCCAAGGGGATCTCAGTGATGTCGATCGCCGTACACCTCGAAACCTCGGGCGGTGTTATCAGTGCCGCGCGTGTGGCCTTTGGAGCAATGGGGCCTCGGCCGATGCGCGCGCCCGCTGCCGAAGCCGCACTGCGCGGAGCTCGGCTGGATACGCATGCTGTGGCGGCTGCCTGTGCAGCCTGCGCCCGTGACCTGGCACCGTTCGATGATGCCATTGCCTCCGCCTGGTACCGAACCGAAGTTGCGCCAGTGCATTTGCGCCGCTGTCTGTTGGGAGAAATATGATGCCCAAGACGCCTGTAACCTTTACGCTCAACGGTGCTGAAACCGGTGTTTTTGTCGATGATGGTCAGAACCTGCTTGAGGCGTTACGCCGGGGGGCTGGCGATCTGTCGCCCAAGTTCGGCTGTGGTCAAGGCACTTGCGGGGCCTGCACGGTGCTCATCGATGGCAAACCACATCTCAGCTGTTTGACCCTCGCGCAGGCCGTTTCGGATCGTCAGATCGAAACAACCGGTGGTCTGGCTGGCGCGGAGAAACACCCTTTGCAACAAGCATTCATGGAAGGTTTTGCGGCGCAATGTGGATTTTGCACACCTGGGATGTTGATGGCGGCCAAGGCGCTGCTCGACCAGAACCCGCGCCCCTCGCGGGATGAGGTCATCGAGGCGATAAGCGGTAATCTGTGCCGCTGCACCGGGTACGAACCAATCGTCGATGCCATCTTGAAGGCCGCCGATCAGATGCGGGGATACGCAGCATGACCGTAGAATTTCGCAAAGATTTGTTTGCTGATGAACGTGACGACAACCTGAATGAAATTGGTAAGCCCAAGATTCGGCAGGACATCGAAGGCCATGTTACCGGACGCACGGCCTATTACGACGATCATCTGTTTGACGGGCTGTTGCACATGCGCTGTGTGCGCTCTCCGCATCATCATGCGCGGGTGCGTTATGTCGACACGTCCGCTGCTGAAGCGATGGCAGGCGTGCGCCGGATTGTGCGCCCTGCGGATGTGCCCAATAATCTCAATGCGCTATTGTCGATCATCGGCTTTGGCAAGGATGACGAACAGCTGTTGTCTGATCCCATCGTGCGCTACGTGGGTGAGCCAATCCTCGCGGTTATTGCCGACACCGAAGCGATTGCCCGCGCGGCCTGTGCTGCTGTGCGCGTGGATTGGGAGGTCATGCCCCATGTGCTTGACGTGGAAGAAGCGATTGCGCCCGGTGCGCCTTCGGTGAACCCGGCCTATCCCGACAATACCTTCATCTACGCGCCTTATGATCATGTAAAACTCCGGTTTGGAGATGTGGCAAAGGGGTTCGCGCAAGCCGACCACATTGTTGAGGCCGAATATGAAATGTCGCCCATTGAACAGGCCCCAATGGAAACGTGCGGTGCTATAGCGGCACCTGAAACAGCAGACCGCTATGTGTGCCACACCGGCACGCAGGCGCTGTTCTTTTCTCTGGGCACGAGCGCAAAGCTGCTCGATATCCCCTCATCACGGCTGCATTTCATTGGTGGCACGGTCGGTGGCGGCTTTGGTGGAAAGGTCGACAGTATCGTGGAACCGATGGCTGTTCTGGGTGCGATGTTGACCGGACGGCCTTGCAAATTCCAATGGGATCGCCCGGAAGAAATGCAGGTCGGCGCACCCCGCGGGGCCGAACGTTGGCGGATCAAGGATGGCGTGATGGCGGATGGCCGCATTGTGGCGCGCCAGTTCACAGGGTTTTTTGATGCAGGCGCCTATACCCGTCTGAGCTCTTACGCGGGTACCAAATGCACGGGTCATTTGCCGGGGCCCTATACAATCCCCAACGTCGCGGCGAATACTTTTTGTGTCTACACCAATCGCACGCCCGCGACGGCAATGCGCGGCTTTGGCATTACCGGCGTCGATTTTGCGCTGGAATGTCATATGGATCGCGTCGCTGAAGCTGTGGGTATTGACCCGATTTCGCTTCGTATCCTGAACTCTTATCGCGACGGCGACATGAAGGCTCACAGGCGCGTGGCCAAGAATTGCGCGCTGGTGGAATGTTGTCAGGTTGTGGCAGGAAAGGCCGATTGGGGCCTGAGCGCGACGGACATGGCGGCAAGCTCCATGGTCGGAACTTCTGCTGAACGGGCCGCAATCCCCGAGACCGCTTTGGATCAAGAAGGCCGCGCGGGGGAACGTCCCGGCGGACGTACCGCATCAACAGACCCCGCACCCGGAACACGGACATTGCCTGCGGGAACTCGTGGACGCGGGATGGAAGCGGTGCCGGTCCAGCGCCCGGACATGCAGATCCTGTCTGAACGGGTGGGGCATGCAGTGCCTGAGACGACTGTTCTGCCCGCCGCGCCTGCGCTGACCCCGCCGCCGCAAACATCTGGCCCAGTTCGGCCTGCGGCAGCGCCTCCGATGCCTTCGGCACCGACACCGACCGCCACGCCGACACCTCCTGCGGCGAGCTATGCGCCGCCTGCTACGCCAACACCACCGGCGCCCACACAGGAGCCCTACACACCCGACCAGCCGTTTTCACGTGGGGTCAAACGCCCCGGTGTTTCACGGTTCGTCTCAGGACGGAGGCGCTGATGGCCCGCCATAGAGGACGCGGTTTCGCGTGCATCAACTATCCGATTGGTATGAACTTGGGCGGAGACCCCGCGCAGGCGCTTGTGCACTCGACACCGGATGGTAAATTTATGGTCACGCTCTCGGCCATCGATCTCGGGCAGGGGATGAAATCCGTCACCCGTCAGATCGCAGCCGAGGCGCTTGGCGTGCCGATCGAAGATGTGTTTGTCGATACCGCCGACAGCGACACTGGTCCACATGACATGGGGTCTTTTGCCTCGCGTGGGACGCACCGGGTGGGCAACGCGGTGATCCGTGCAGCATCAGAAGCGCGGGCTCAATTGATGGAAGCGGCTGCAGAAGAGCTGGAAGTCAGTGCACAGGACCTTGAAACGGACGGTCAGGGCAATATCCACGTCAAAGGTGCGCCCTCACGCCGTATCACAGTCGCAGATACGGCTATTGCTGCGCAGTTCAAACAGGGTAAAACCCTGTCAGGACGTGGTATTTTCCTGATTGAACCGTCTGGTGTGGATCCGGAGACAGGTGAAATGAGCCCTGTGACAACCTATGCCCACGCCGCGTTGATCATCGATCTGACTGTGGATGATGAAACGGGCGAGGTCGAAGTGGACAAGATCAGCTCCGCCTATGAGGTCGGTCGTGCGCTTAACCCAAAACTGGTCGAGCAACAATTGATCGGTGGCGCGTGGATGGGCGTAAGCCATGCACTCTATGAGACGACGGAGCCCTATTATCCGGACCGCGCGCATGGGCCGGAAGATTTCAACACCTACCTGATGCCCGGCGCAGGCGAGATCGTGCCGCATGACATGGCCATTCTGGAGCGCCCGGCAGCGGATGCACCCTACGGCGGCAAGGGGCCGGGCGAAATGTGTGCCAATCCAGTGCTGCCGGCAGTGGCCAATGCGGTTTACAACGCGGTGGGTGTCAGGGTCGACAAACTGCCAATTACGCCGGAAAAGGTCTTACGCGGGATGCAGGCCAATGGTGGTGCGCGACCCGGACCCCGTCGTCCGGGGACACGCTAAGCCGTGGCCACGCGCGCAAATATCGCGGGTCTGACCTCGCCAGAAGACCTCGCCTCGGCGTTGCGGGATGCGCAGTATATTGCTGGGCCGGAACTTTCGACGGCCGCCTACCTAGGGCTTGCGTTGCAAAAACCGTTGTTGTTGGAAGGGGCGCCTGGTGTCGGTAAAACCGAAGCTGCAAAGGCGCTTGGCGGCGTTCTGGGCCGCCAGGTGATCCGCCTTCAATGTTACGAAGGAATCGACGCGGCCGCCGCTTTATACGAATGGAACTATCCTCGGCAGATGCTTGCCCTGCGTCAGTCCGAGGATGCGCATGTGAACCTTTACGGGACAGACTATCTGCTGGAGCGTCCATTGCTGACGGCTTTGCGTAACCCGGCGACCACGCTTTTGCTCATTGACGAAATTGACCGGGCGGATCAAGAATTCGAAGCCTTTTTGTTGGAATTCCTGTCGGACTTCTCCATCTCGATCCCGGAAACCGGCACCGAGCGGGCGATGCAGCCGCCTGTCGTTGTGCTGACATCGAACAGGACGCGCGATTTGCATGAAGCCTTGCGTCGGCGCTGTGTCTATCACTGGATCGATTACCCCGATGCGGAACTTGAAACGCAGATCGTGCTGACCCGCGCCTCTGCTGTTGCGCGCGCCACGGCAGAGGCTGTGGTGGCCTCTGTCGGGTTGATGCGGGCGGAACCTCTGGCAAAACCGCCCGGTGTTGCGGAAACGGTCGAATGGGCCGAAGCCGCAACGCTGCTGAACACGCAAGGGGCCAACTGGCCTGACGCGTTTCGCCGTGCCATCGGTGTGGCGATCAAGGATCAGGACGATATGGCTTACCTGGGCGACAGACTGCCGCAGATGCTGCCGGGAGAAGCCGCATGATCCGTGCGCTCGACCCGTTCTTTGCTTTGGCGCAAGGCCTACGGGCCGCTGGTTTTGCGGTGTCACCGGATCAGACGCAGGGATTCATTGCGGCGATTGGCGCGCTGGGACCACGAGGGATCAGCGACGTGCATGCCGCAGCTTTGGCGCTTTTCGCCATTCCGCCAGAACGGCGAGATGAGTTCGACGCGATTTTCCGTGCGATCTTCATGGGGCATGTGGTGTCGGCGGATGCAGAAGGCGAAGACGATGAGACGGACGCCTACGAGCCTGAGACCTCGACCATCGAGGTGGAACTGGAGGAAGGTGAAGAACCCTCCGGTGCCGAGGCTACCGCCGCCGAGCGTCTGGCAGACCGCCCGTTGGCCGCCCGTGAGGATGACGCTCTGGCGCATTTCGCGCGGCTTGCTGGAACACGCTTGCCGCAGCGGCTAACTTACCGCAGGAAACGCGCGAAACAGGGCGATCGGATTGATCTGCGTCGTGCGTTGCGCGAAGCCGCGCGCCAGGACGGCGATGTGATCACGCTGCCCCGCACACGTCGCAAGGAGCGCCAGCGCAGAATCGTCTGCCTTGTGGATGTTTCTGGTTCGATGAAGGAGCGTTCGGACGCGCTGTTGAGCTTTGCCCATCGATTGGTTCAAAGTGTTGAGCGGGCAGAAGTTTTTACTCTTGGTACGCGATTGACACGGATCACCACCGCTTTGCAGATCAGTGATCGTGACGCCGCCCTGACGCGTGTTGGGGGAACTGTGGCCGATCTGGATGGCGGAACCCGGATTGGTGAAGCGCTGGAGGCCTATCTGGCGGTGCCGCGCTACGCAGGTTTTGCCCGCGGCGCACTTGTGCTGGTCCTGTCGGATGGCTTGGAGCGGGGGGATCCCGGTGCCATGACGCTGGCGACGGCACGTCTGGCGCGCATGGCATGGCGGCTGCACTGGCTAACACCGCTCGCGGCTGATCCGGATTATGCGCCGCGCACGGCAGGTATGCTGGGGATTTTACCCTGGCTTGATGATCTTGGAGACGGCGGCAGCGTCGGTGCCATTTGTGACCATGTTCTGGGAATTGCGAGGGCGGCATGATTGACGCACACCACCACATCTGGCGACAGGCAGATTTGCCTTGGCTTTTGGGGCCGGAACAGCCGCGTATCTTTGGCCCCTATGCTCCGATCAAACGCGACTACCTGATCGAAGAGTATCTTGGCGATCTGGAAGCGACGGGCATCACCGGGTCGGTTTACGTTCAAGCCAACTGGGCGCCGAACTGGGCGCTGGACGAGGCGAATTGGGTTGCCGATCAGGCCGCGCGTACCGGTTGGCCGATGGCCACAGTGGCCTTTGCGGACATGACGCGTCGGGATTGCGAAATGCAGTTGAAAAAGCTGGCAGATGTGCCGGGCGTGGTAGGCATCAGGCATCAGTTTCACTGGCACGAAAATCCACTGTACCGTTTTGCGCCCCATGCAGGCCTCTGTGAGGATCCGCTGGTTCAGGAAAACGTAGCACGCCTGACCGATTACGATTTCAGCTTTGACTTGCAGGTCTTTGCGCCCCAGATGCCCGGCGCTGTACGGCTGGCCAAAGTCTGTCCGGATGTCACATTTGTGCTGCAACACGCAGGCATGCTGGAAGATAGCACAAAAGCGGGCCGGCAAGCCTGGTTGGATGGAATGAAGGCGTTGGCGGATTGCGAAAACGTCCTGTGCAAGCTCTCTGGTCTGGGCACATTTATCCACAAGAACGACCCCAAACACATCAAGGATCAGGTCCAAACCGCCTTGAAACTCTTTGGTCCCGAGCGCTGCCTTTTTGGGTCAAACTATCCAATTGAAAAGCTCTGGACGCCCTACGCCGATCTTTGGGACGCCTATCAAAGTGCCGTGCCAAAGGCGCAGAAATCACTGGTCTTTAAAGAAACAGCAGCCCGGGTTTACCGGCTCAATACCAAGTAGAAAGGGAGTAAAACCATGGCTCTTCAAATTCACGTGCTGGATTACGGCGATATCGAACTGGAAACATCGTTTCTCGTTTTGGGGCATGAATGTGGGCGCACGCGCCGCGTTCCGGTCTATGGCTTTTTGATCACCGGGGGTGAATATCCCATCGTGGTTGACACTGGCTATCGTGACAACGCGATCATGGAAAGTCTGGGCATGCGCGGATTGCAGTTCCATGAAAACCGGATGGAGAACCAGCTTGCGAAACATGGGCTCAAACTGGGGGACATCCGCTACGTGCTGCACACGCACCTGCATATCGATCACGCGGGCATGGATGATCTTTTCCCCATGAACACAACTGTCATTTTGAACCGTCGCGAAATGGAATTCAGCGTTTCGGGCATCATGTATCCGCAGTACCCCAAGCCCGACATCAAGCACCTTGTCGACCGGATTTATGAACCCGATGCGATGCGCTTCATGGATCTGGAACTCTCCGGTGCTGAAGAAGTGATGCCTGGTGTGTGGTGTGAGGCTGCGGGCGCGCACACCGAAGGATCGATGAATGTGATTGTGGAAACGGCCGAAGGTCTGGCCTGTATTTGTGGCGACGTTGTCTATGACTTCAATGATCAGATTGTGAACCATGTGCGGGTCAACAACTACATGGAGCCGCAGGTGACGGGTAACCACTCTAACTCCAAACGCGAAGAAAAAGCTGCGTTCAAAAAGTTGATGAACAACTACACTTGGGTCCTGCCCACCCATGACCGCGGCGCCAAAGTAGAACGCGGGCAGGTCGTGGGACGGACGGGCATGCAGATACCCGGTCCCCTGGTTGAAACACTGCCAAAGCGGGACTGGTTCCCGGTCTGATCCGGGGCCACGAACCGCAGGGGGAGAGAGAAGATGGGCCATATCGCCAAGGATGATCGTTTCCACGGCTTGATCGCTGAACATGAGCCAGTGCGCCAGATCGGGACGGGTTATATCTTTACCGAAGGCCCGCTTTGGCATCCGATAGATCAGATGCTGATCTTCTCGGACATGCCGGGCGATACGCGGCGCAAGTTCGTGCCGGGGCAAGGGGTGTCTGAAATCGCCAAGCCCTCGAACAAGGGGAACGGCATGACCTATGATGCCGATCTGAACCTGCTCATATGCGAACATTCCACTTCGTCGGTGGTGCGTGTCCGTGCGGATGGTTCTCATGAAACCCTTTGTACGCATTTTGAGGGACGGGAACTAAATTCGCCCAACGACATCATTGTGCGCCGGGATGGCGCGATTTTCTTCACAGATCCAACCTATGGTCGATTGGAGCATTTCGGTGTGCCACGCCCGCTACAAATGGGGTTTCAGGGCGTTTATATGCTGCCGCCCGGTCACCAACCGGGGCAAGAACCGATCTTGGTGTCAGACAGGTATATGTTCACACAGCCCAACGGGCTTTGCCTGAGCCCTTGCGAAAAGTTCATGTGGGTCAATGATACGGATCAGGCCAACATTCGGATGTTTGACGTGGCAGAGGATGGCATGTTGCGCAACGCGCGTGTTTTTGCGTCTGGCATTACGGAAACTTTGCGCAAAGGTGTGCCCGACGGGATGAAAGCCGACCAGGCGGGGAACATCTTTGTCACGGCACCCGGTGGCATCTGGGTCTATGATTTCCATGGGCTCAAGCTCGGGGAGATTATCCTGCCTGAGATGGCCGCGAACCTGCATTGGGGAGACGCGGATTGGAGCACGCTTTACATCTGTGCCGAGACTTCGGTCTATTCGCTGAAAACCGGCACACAAGGCAAGGCGGAGGCCTTCATGACACCCCGTGCACCCGTTGCACCGCCGACACGCACGCAGCCGGCCGCGCCTGCGCATCTATTGCAGGTGAAGGATCAGATTGGTCGGATTGAGGGCAGCCGCACAGCGCTGATCCTGCAAGATTTACAGAACGATGTGATGATCCAAGGCGGGGCATTTGCCGAGACGGGCAGCCCACTCCATGCCAAGACCCAGAACGTGGTCGCGAACGCCAAACGTCTGGCGGAGGCAGCCCGCGCGCGCGGCGTTATGGTGATCCATGTCTGGATGGTGTGCGAACCGGGGCATCCCTATCTTGCGCAACATGCAGCTCTGATGCAGGGTCTAAAGGCTGAAAACGCACTGGTACGCGGCACCTGGGGCGTCGAACCAGCACCGGGACTCGCGCCGCAACAGGGGGATCTTGTGGTCGAAAAGATGTCGATGAGCGCCTGGGAAACGTCGCGCTTGGAGGCCTACCTTCACCATGGCGGTCGCGACACGATTATCAATTGCGGCAGCTGGACCAACATGAGTGTTGAGCACACGGCACGAACGGGTGCTGACAAAGGCTTTCATATGATTGTCCCGGAGGATGCGTGTTCGACCATGAATGATGACTGGCACCGGGCGTCGATCAATTACGGAATGCAGAATGTGGCCACGGTCACGCGAACGGATGCTGTCATCACGGCACTCAGCTAGGGAAACAAGATGGATCAGGTTGCAATCATTACAGGCGGTGCGCAGGGGATAGGACTGGCCTGCGCACAGGCATTGAAAGCGCAAGGAAGCAAAGTTGCGCTGTGGGACATGGACATGGGCGCATTGGCCGCTGCCAAGGACAGCTTGGGTGATGCGGTAACATGTCAGGTCGATATTGCGGATTGGGACAGCGTCGCACGCGCTGTTGCAGATACGGAAAAGGCGCTGGGCGGGATCACGCAAGTGGTGAATTCGGCTGGGATTGCAGGGCTTAACACCGTGATCGAGGACTATCCGCTGGAAGAGTGGAACCAGATCGTCAGTGTAAACCTCACCGGTTCTTTTCATGTGCTTCGCGCAATCTTGCCGGGGATGAAATCCCGCGGCTACGGTCGGATCGTTCTGATTGCTTCTGTCGCGGGTAAAGAAGGGAACCCCAACGCCTCGGCCTACTCGGCCTCTAAGGCAGGGGTCATTGGGTTGACCAAATCGGCAGGCAAGGAATGTGCCGATCTCGACATCGCAGTCAATTGCGTTACGCCCGCCGCGGCCCGAACCCGTATTTTTGATCAGATGAGCCAGGAACATATCGACTACATGCTGTCGAAAATCCCGCGCGGACGGTTTCTCGAAGTCGATGAAGCCGCCAGTATGATTAGCTGGCTGTGTTCCAAGGAGAACAGCTTTACCACCGGGTCTGCTTTCGACCTTTCGGGCGGTCGGGCGACCTACTGAGAAAGGCGGCACGCAATGAGAACCATCAAAGGGCCGGGGCTGTTTCTGGCACAGTTCGCAGGGGATGCGCATCCGTTTAATTCCTGGGACAGCATCACCAAATGGGCGGCAAATTGCGGCTATACCGGCGTGCAGGTGCCCAGCTGGGACAAACGTCTGATTGACTTAGACAAAGCGGCTTCTTCCCGTGGATACGCCGAAGAGTTTCTCGGGGTCGCACGCCAAAACGGCGTCGATGTCACCGAGCTTTCGACACATTTGCAAGGTCAGCTTGTCGCTGTGCATCCCGCCTATGACGTCGCTTTCGATGGTTTTGCCGATGCCTCTGTGCATGGCAATCCGGCGGCGCGCCAGGTCTGGGCGGTGGAACAGGTGAAAAAAGCGCTGACCGCGTCGATGCATATGGGGCTGACGGCCATGGCCTCGTTTTCGGGTGCGCTGGCCTGGCCCTATGTCTACCCTTGGCCGCAGCGCCCCGCCGGGCTTGTCGAAACCGCCTTTGACGAATTGGCGCGGCGCTGGCAACCGCTATTGGATCACGCGGAGTTCTGTGGCGTTGATATTTGCTATGAGATTCACCCGGGTGAAGATCTGCATGACGGGGTCAGTTTTGAGATGTTTCTGGACCGTGTCAGGCAACACCCGCGCGCGCGCATGCTGTATGACCCCTCGCATTACGTGCTGCAGTGCCTCGATTACCTCGACAATATTGATATCTACAAGGACCGGATCGGCATGTTCCACGTCAAGGATGCGGAATTCAATCCGACGGGGCGTCAGGGTGTCTACGGTGGGTTCCAGCCTTGGGTGGATCGGGCAGGGCGGTTCCGCAGTCTTGGCGATGGGCAGGTCGATTTCAAAGCGGTTTTCTCCAAGATGGCCGCCAATGATTTTGACGGATGGGCCGTGGTCGAATGGGAATGTTGCTTGAAACACCCCGAAGATGGTGCGCGCGAAGGTGCGCGTTTCGTGCGCGATCATATCATTCGCGTGACTGAAAAAGCCTTTGACGATTTCGCTGATGGCGGCACGAATGATGCGGCAAACCGTAAGATGCTAGGCCTGTGAGCCGCTTTGGACAAACCCCGCCGTTTCGCCGCGATGCGGGAGAGTCGGACAGCCGGCCGGATTGGATGAGCGACGAAGCCCCGGTGGTACGTGAACGCCAGTACCAACCGGGTGCGCCGATCCTTCTAGGCATGGTGGGGGGCGGTAAGGATGCCTTCATCGGTGCAGTGCATCGTCATGCGTCCCGGCTGGATGGAAAATATACTTTGGTCGCTGGTGCGCTGTCGTCAACGCCCGAGAAGTCGCGTGAAAGCGGCGTGGCCCTTGGGTTGGCGCAAGACCGCTGTTACGGGACGTTTTCGGAAATGGCTGATCGTGAAGCACGCCGGTTTGACGGGATCGAAGCCGTTTCGATCGTGACGCCTAACCATATGCATTGCGCCGCAGCGCTGCCGTTTCT
>JBGCDG010000025.1:0-49629 GCA_045105195.1 Roseobacter sp.
ATGGGCGCCGTGTCCAAAGGTTTGCAGATGTTGGTGGTGACCTGCCTTCACAAATCGCCGGCAAGTGCCGCGTCTAACTCATCGATGCGATCCTGCCCCCAAAACCTCTGGTCTCCATCCAGGATATAGAAGGGTGAACCAAAGACTCCGCGCTCGACTGCTTCTTCCAGATTCGCAGCATAGGTTTCAGCCCCCTGCAACATCCCGGAGTCGGCCAACACCGGGTCAAAACCGGCCTCTTCCAAGCACGCGCGCACGACGGCGTCTTCAGCGATGTCTTTTTCGTCGGCCCAAACCGAACGCGTGATGGCAAACATCAGCTGACCCAGATTACCCCCACCTGCCGCTTGCGCCGCAATAAAAGCATAAGAGGCGGGTGCGGCATTAGTCGGCCAATGCGCAGGCTTGAGATTGAGCGGCATGTCCAGTTTCTTGGCTTGTCGCACAAGTTCCTGCAAGCGGTATTCCACCCGGCTTGGATGACGGTCCTTGGGCGGCGTTCCTCCTGTACGACCAAAAAGCGCCATAATATCCAATGGTTTGTAGGTAACTGTCGCGCCATGCTTTGCCGCGACCGATTCCGCACGATTCCCCGCCAGGTAGGCGTATGGGGACAGCATGGAGAAAAAGAGATCGATATGTGCCATTTTAAGTCCTTTGGACGGTGTGAGTTCTTTGCCGATTGGTAATGGCGTGATAGGTGGTGTCAACAACACGATTCCGTCATATTCCTCTCTCGCTGCTCCTGGAAAACTCTCCCATGCCCCAAGCTCAAGAACCCAAACTCATTTCCGGTAATGCGAACATGCCGTTGGCCCAAGGAATCGCGCGACGCATGTCCATGCACCGCGGCAAACAGGTCGGCCTCGTGGATGCCCGCGTTGAACGCTTCAACGACGGTGAGATCTTTGTGGAAGTGTTCGAAAATGTGCGCGGCGAAGATATGTTCATCCTGCAATCCACATCGAACCCTGCCAACGACAACTTGATGGAGTTGCTGGTGATGGCAGACGCGCTGCGTCGATCATCGGCGGCACGGGTCACGGCAGTTCTGCCTTACTTTGGCTACGCTCGGCAAGATCGCCGCACCAAAGCGCGCACGCCGATCACCGCAAAGCTGGTTGCCAATATGCTGGTGGGAACAGGTATTGAGCGGGTTCTGACCATGGATTTGCACGCCGCACAGATCCAAGGTTTTTTCGATATTCCGGTGGATAACCTCTACGCGTCTCCGATCTTTGCGCTCGACATCAAGAGTGAGTTCAAAGACCGTATGAGTGATCTGATGGTGGTATCACCGGATGTGGGCGGCGTGGCGCGCGCGCGCGAGCTTGCCAAACGCATCAACTCGCCATTGGCCATTGTGGACAAACGCCGCGAGAAACCCGGTGAAGTTGCAGAAATGACAGTTATTGGTGATGTGACGGGGAAAACCTGCCTTATTGTGGATGACATGTGCGACACGGCGGGCACCCTTTGCAAGGCGGCAGAGGTGCTTTTGGAAAACGGTGCCGCGGAAGTGCACTCTTATATTACGCATGGGGTCATGTCCGGCCCGGCCGTGGAACGTGTCACAAATTCCGTCATGAAATCGCTTGTTCTAACAGACACCATCGCGCCGACAGCTGACGTGCAAGCCGCGCACAACATCCGTATTGTGCCTACGGCACCGGTGTTTGCCCAAGCTATTCTGAACATCTGGAACGGCACTTCCGTCTCGTCCCTGTTCGAAGCAGAAACTCTAAGCCCTATTTACGATGGCATGTACGCGGCCGAATAAGCCGCGACGTCGACCAGTTCAATTGGCTTCGGGCGCGTTGTCCCGTGCGATCTTTGCTTCGTATTTTCGCTGCAAAACCGTTAGACGTGGCTCCCAAGGATAGCGGTCGTCTTCAAGTGTCGGCGACCAGAAAAGCAACCCGCCATACCGCCACGGATCAAGCACGATGCCCTGATCAAAGCTATCGCCTTTCTTGCTGACAACCGCAGCACTGTGGTCAATGCGAAAATCACTGCCTTCGGCGATTGCCCGATGAATTTCGAGGGTTTGAAACCCCTCTAGGTTCAAGCGCGCTTCAATGTCTTCGGCCCAGTGGACACAGATTCCTCTATCACGCAAACCATTGTTGACCTTGGCATTATGGACGATCGGATTGTCCGTCACATTGTATTCCTCAGCCAACTGCAAAGAGTATTGATATGCAATCTGAGCAGCACGCGCGGCTTCACCCGCATCAACCTCTAACCCTAGCTGCTGGATTTCCAACGTGAGCAAATCAATATCGGCACGCGTCACGTCCCGTGGGGCCGGTCCGCAAGCAGCCAGCAACACGAGGGAAAAAATCACTACAAAATGGTTTCTCAGCACGGTCGTATGCCCTCTGCGAAGGATATCTTACCAATCACAGTAAGGGATTTCACTGACATGCGCAGCCAAAATTCACTGCGCAAACGGGATTGTGACATCAAATCCGGCAGAAGAGCGCAGATGTCGTATCGCTTTGAGCCCACGAATAAAAAAGGCCCCACAGAGTGTGGAGCCTTTTGAACATGTTAAAGCGCGGTTCAGAGCGTGATATGATCCCCGACAGCGACCATATCCGCCAGTAGTTTTGCGGCATCATCGACCGGGCCAGGTTCGTTTTCGAACGCCTCTTTGACCTTCGCCAGAGCTTCTTCTGCCTCTTTCACCATGGCATCGTGATCCGCCTTGGTGACTTCGCCTTTTGGGATGGCGCGTTCAGCCAGTACGGAGATTCCCCGAGGGCTGATTTCAGCAAACCCGCCGGTCACCACATACTCTGACGTGCCGTCAGGCCCTTGAGTGACCAGTAGTCCCGGACGCAGCGTCGTAATCGTGGGTGCGTGGTCCGCCATTGCCGTCATGTCGCCATCAGCGCCCGGAATCTGCACAGCAGACACCTGGACTGACGCAAGCAAGCGCTCAGGTGAGACGAGGTCGAATTGGACTGTATCTGCCATGTTCCGGGCTCCTTAAGCAGCGTCGGCTGCCATTTTTTCGGCTTTGGCTTTCACTTCTTCGATACCACCCACCATGTAGAAAGCGCCTTCGGGCAAGTGATCGTATTCGCCGGCTACAACCGCTTTGAAGGATTCGATAGTTTCCGTCAGTGGCACCTGCACACCGTCGGAGCCCGTGAATACCTTCGCAACGTCGAAGGGTTGGCTGAGGAACCGCTGAATTTTACGAGCGCGTGCGACGGTCAGCTTGTCCTCTTCCGAGAGCTCGTCCATACCGAGGATCGCGATGATATCTTGCAGTGATTTGTAGCGCTGAAGGATACCCTGCACCTCGCGTGCAACCGCGTAATGCTCTTCGCCCACAACCTGCGGGTCCATCAAGCGCGACGAACTATCAAGCGGATCCACAGCCGGGTAGATGCCCAGTTCGGAAATCGCACGGGACAGAACTGTTGTCGCATCAAGGTGCGCAAAAGATGTCGCAGGGGCCGGGTCGGTAAGATCATCCGCAGGCACGTAGACAGCCTGGACAGAAGTGATGGATCCCGCCTTGGTTGAGGTGATCCGTTCTTGCATCGCACCCATGTCCGTGGCCAGCGTTGGCTGGTAGCCCACCGCCGAAGGAATACGACCCAAGAGAGCAGACACCTCGGAACCCGCTTGGGTAAAGCGGAAGATGTTGTCCACGAAGAACAGAACGTCTGTCCCGGATTGGTCGCGGAACTGTTCGGCCAGCGTCAGACCGGTCAGGGCCACACGCATACGCGCTCCGGGAGGCTCGTTCATCTGACCATAGACAAGTGCCACTTGGCTTTTGCTCAGGTCGTCAGGGTTAATCACGTTGGATTCGATCATCTCGTGATACAAATCGTTGCCCTCACGGGTCCGTTCGCCCACGCCCGCGAAAACCGAGAAACCGGAGTGCACTTTTGCAATGTTGTTGATGAGTTCCATGATCAGAACCGTTTTGCCAACGCCCGCACCGCCAAAGAGGCCAATCTTGCCGCCCTTCGCGTACGGTGCCAGCAGATCGATCACTTTGATGCCGGTTTCCAGCACTTCTGAGGTCGTGGATTGAGCGGCGAATTCCGGCGCGTCCTGGTGGATGGAGCGGGTTTCAGAAGCATCAACGGAGCCTTTTTCATCGATGGGTTCACCGACAACGTTCAGAATACGCCCCAGTGTCGCATTACCCACAGGAATAGAGATCGGGCCGTCGGTGTCTGTGACGACTTGCCCGCGAACCAACCCTTCCGTGGCGTCCATCGCAATGGCGCGCACAGTGTTTTCACCAAGGTGCTGAGCGACTTCAAGCACCAGTTTCTTGCCTTGGTTCTCTGTGACCAATGCGTTGAGAATCTCTGGCAGGTGATCCTCGAACTGGACGTCGACGACCGCGCCGATGACCTGTGTTAGTTTGCCGACTGCATTTGCCATGTCGTTTCTCCGATTTGTTCTTACAGCGCTTCCGCGCCGGAAATGATTTCGATCAGCTCGTTGGTGATAACGGCCTGGCGGGAACGGTTGTACTCGATGGTCAAGTTGTCGATCATCTCGCCTGCGTTCCGTGTTGCGTTATCCATCGCAGACATCCGTGCACCTTGCTCAGACGCACCATTTTCGAGCAGAGCCGTGAATATCTGCGTTGCGACGCCACGCGGCAGAAGGTCAGCCAGAATAGCTTCTTCGTCCGGCTCGTAGTCAAAGAGCGTGGACGCCTCATCGCCATCCTGCGCGTCGAATTTAGCAGGAATAATCTGCTGCGCGGTCGGTATCTGACTGACAACATTTACGAATTTAGAGTAGAAGATCGTCGCAACGTCAAAATCGCCTGCATCAAAACGGTTCAGCACATCTTTTGCGATGTCTTGCGCATTCACGTAACCGACGCGTTTGACTTCCGTCAGATCCACGTGACCGATGAACAAATCACCAAAGTCACGCTTTAGTTGATCGCGGCCTTTTTTGCCAACAGTCAGGATTTTGACGTCTTTGCCTTCACCTACCAGCTTTGTGGCATGCGTTCTGGCGATTTTTGCGATGTTCGAGTTGAACCCTCCGCAAAGACCGCGTTCTGACGTTAGGACGATCAGCAGTTGCACTTTGTCGCTGCCCGTGCCCGACAACAACTTCGGCGCAGAGTCTGACTCGCCCACAGATGCCGCAAGCCCAGCCATCACGGCATTGAACCGCTCAGCATAGGGGCGCGACTGTTCAGCAGCTTCTTGCGCGCGGCGCAATTTCGCCGCGGCAACCATTTGCATCGCCTTCGTGATCTTGCGGGTCGATTTGACCGACGCGATCCGATTTTTAAGATCCTTGAGGTTAGGCATTGCCTTCTCTCCCCTTACGCGAAGTCAGAGGCGAATTCGCTGATCGCTGCTTTGAGCTTGTCTGCCGCATCGCCTTTGATCTTGGGATCTTCGTTGGTGATCCAGTCAAGAACATCGCTTTTCTTGGTGCGCATGTGGTTCAGCAATCCGGTCTCGAAACGACCAACATCTTTGACGTCGACCTTGTCAAGGAAACCGTTTGTACCCGCAAAGATCACGCAGACGATTTCCGCGTTGGTCAGAGGAGAATACTGCGACTGCTTCATCAATTCGGTCAGGCGCGCACCACGGGCCAGCAACTGCTGCGTGGAGGCATCAAGGTCCGAACCGAACTGTGCAAAGGCCGCCATCTCGCGGTATTGCGCCAGAGACAGTTTCACCGGCCCCGCAACAGAGGACATAGCGGACGTCTGAGCCGAAGAACCAACGCGAGACACCGACAGACCAGTGTTCACAGCAGGGCGAATACCCTGGTAGAAGAGTTCGGTTTCGAGAAAGATCTGACCATCGGTAATCGAAATCACGTTGGTCGGAATAAAGGCCGAAACGTCGCCACCTTGCGTTTCGATGATCGGCAGCGCTGTCAAAGAACCATTGCCCGCGTCATCACCCAATTTTGCGGAACGTTCCAGCAAACGGGAATGGAGGTAGAAAACGTCGCCTGGATACGCTTCACGCCCGGGCGGGCGACGCAGAAGCAGGGACATCTGGCGATAGGAAACCGCTTGCTTGGAAAGATCATCGTAGATGATCAGCGCGTGGCGGCCATTGTCGCGGAAGTGTTCTGCCATTGCTGTGGCTGAATAAGGTGCCAGGAACTGCATCGGTGCTGGTTCAGAAGCAGTCGCAGCTACAACGATAGAATATTTGATCGCACCTGTTTCTTCGAGCTTTTTGACCAACTGCGCCACTGTGGAACGCTTCTGACCGATCGCGACGTACACGCAGTACAGTTTCTTGCTCTCATCATCCCCTGCCGCGTCGTTGTAGGACTGCTGGTTCAGGATCGCATCAAGCGCGACAGCGGTTTTACCGGTTTGACGGTCGCCAATGATAAGTTCCCGCTGGCCGCGGCCGATTGGGATCATGGAATCGACGGCTTTAAGGCCTGTTGCCATTGGCTCGTGCACGGACTTGCGTGGAATAATACCTGGAGCTTTCACATCAGCGACAAGGTTTTTTGAGGCGCTAATCGGCCCCTTGCCATCAATCGGGTTCCCGAGGCCATCAACGACGCGCCCCAACAGTTCGTCACCTGCCGGCACGGACACGATGGAATTGGTCCGCTTGACGGTATCGCCTTCCTTAATGTCCCGGTCAGAGCCGAAAATAACCACACCGACGTTGTCGGATTCTAGGTTCAGCGCCATGCCCTGAATTCCGCCAGGAAACTCGACCATCTCACCGGCTTGAACATTGTCCAAACCGTAGACGCGCGCAATACCGTCACCGACGGAAAGCACACGGCCTACTTCGGTCACTTCAGCTTCTTGACCGAAATTCTTGATCTGATCTTTCAGGATCGCAGAAATTTCTGCTGCTTGGATACCCATTATCCGACCTCTTTCATTGCATTCTGGAGGGAATTCAGTTTCGAGCGAATCGACGTGTCGATCATGCGCGAACCCACTTTGACGACAAGACCGCCGATGAGACTTTCATCAACGGTCGCATTTAGTGTAATTGTCTTGCCGGTCGACGCTTTGAGCGTTTTCGCCAGCTTTTCAGATTGTGATTTGGTGAGCGCCTTGGCAGACACCACGTCCGCCGTTACTTCGCCTTTGTCATCTGCAATAATCATCCGCAGGGTAAACAAAAGCTGCGGCAGCACAAACAAACGGCGTTTTTGCGCCATTAGCGAAAGCGTGCTTGTGGTCGTAGTGCCCAAGCCCATTTTAGATGACAGCGCGGAAATGGCTGTGGCCTGTTCGTCGCGTGTGTAGATCGGAGAGCTGATCAACGCAGCAAAATCCTTGCTATCGGACAAAGCCGACAGCAGTACGTTGATGTCTTCTTCCAATGCAGGGACAGCGTTTTCGTCTTTTGCGATCTCGTAAACCGCAGTCGCGTAACGCTCGGCAATACTCGCGGAAATCGAAGCTGATTCTGACACGTCCACCCTTCCAATGTCATATTTACCGGAGACGCATATTGGCGGCATTTCCGGCAAAGTTGATGCGGCGAAGGAGCCTTCGCCGACGAAATCAGCGGTGATGTAGCAGAGCGGGTCCCACCCCGCAACACATGTTCGTCCCGAGACCGTATTGCGCTTTTTCATTGTTTTCAGCAGCTTGGCGCAAGTGCGACCGTTTGGCCCGCTAAAAAGTTTCAATTATTGAGAATAATACGCGCTGTTGAGCGATTCTACAGTGTCGAAAAGCGCCTAAATTGCGTGCATGACAGCCGATTGCGGACCGCGCTTCTCTCAAACGGGCTTTGCTGACGGGTTCAACACGCCTACCGCTTGCTTTTCGCGATGTCGCTGCACCTTACCCTTGGGCGGGTAGACGAGTTTCGTCGCCTCAACCATGAAAGCGCCACTGGCGATAATCGTAGGCATCCGCCGCCCGATCCGTTCAAGAGCAGGTCCCGATTTCATCCAGAGCCTCTGCTTGGATGGCACTTGGTAAAGCGCGCCAAGATGCCTTTCGGGCAGAAACTGATGTTTGCGTAATTGTGTTTCCAACTGCCCCGTCGAATAGGGGCGACCGTATCCAAAGGGCGTGCGATCACGACGCGCCCAAAGCCCCGCGCGGTTTGGCACAATGAAAAGAGCGCGCCCTCCTGGCCCCAGAACCCGCCAACATTCTTCCAGCAGATCCGACACACGCTCCGAGGTCTCCAATCCGTGGAGCAGGACCAACTTATCTACATGCCCCGTTTCGATGGGCCAGCGCGTTTCCTCGGTCAATACGGACACATTCGGCAGACCGGAGGGCCAGGGCATCACCCCTTGCGGACCCGGCATCAACGCCATGACCCGGCGTGCATCTGTCAGGTAAGGCCTCAAAAGTGGTGCTGCAAAGCCAAACCCCACAACAGTTTGACCCTGCGCTTCCGGCCAGATTTCCAACATGCGTTGCCGCAAGGACATCTGCGCGGCCCGACCAAGCGCGCTGCGGTAATAAAAATTACGTAGATCTTGCACGTCTAGGTGCATTGAAGTCGGCCTCGCGATCGGTCACTCTGACCTGCAGTGTTGCAAAGGTTTAGGAAAATGGCCATGCCTCTCGAGATCGTCACAATCCCCTGTCTTTCGGACAATTACGCTTTTCTTCTACACGACACTCAGAGCGGTGCGACAGCACTCGTCGATGTGCCGCAAGCAACACCTATCCTGGCGGAGCTAAAGGCGAAAAATTGGTCTCTCACAGAGGTCTGGATCACACATCACCACCCCGATCACGTACAGGGACTGGCAGATATCCTAGCCGAACACCCCGCCAAGGTGCGCGGCGCAACCAAGGATGCGCATCGGCTGCCCAGTCTAGATTTTGCGCATACTGACGAGGATCGTTTTACCTTTGCGGGTCATGAAGTGCAGGTCATGGATGTCTCCGGCCATACCGTTGGTCACATTGCGTATTACGTTTCCGCGGCGCATGCAGTCTTTACAGCGGATAGCCTTATGGCTTTGGGCTGCGGCAGGCTTTTTGAAGGGAGCGCCGAGCAGATGTGGAAGTCGCTCAGCAGGCTCGCCACATTGCCTGCGCATACGATTGTTTGTTCCGGTCATGAATATACCGCTGCCAATGCTAGGTTTGCGTTAACCATTGATCCCGATAATGCAGAACTTATATCACGTGCAGCAGACATAAACGCCAAAACATCGGCGGGCGTGCCGACTGTACCTTCAACCCTGGCTCTGGAACTTGCGACAAATCCTTTTCTCAGGGCCGCCGACAAGAATATTCGAACTGGATTGACCCTTGAGAATGCAACAGATGCCGAAGTCTTTGCTGAAATTCGCGCCCGAAAGGATGCGTTTTAACGCCTATGACGTAGCCAAGCGTCAACGCTTCACACAAATTGTGACACCAAAAGTGCAGAAAAAACTTGAAGCCGGGCTATGATCAACCAAACTCTAATACTATGAGGCTATGGTCGAATGACAGACTGATATCGTTCAGCCCTGCCATCGACCCCGATCAGAAGGAGCACGCGCCGTGCCTTCATTTTCGACCACATTAGAACAGGCAATACATTCGGCTCTGGCCTTGGCCAACGCACGCCGACACGAATTTGCAACATTGGAACACTTGCTGCTGGCCCTTGTGGATGAACCAGATGCATCCCGCGTGATGAAAGCCTGTAGCGTGGACACCGAGGATCTGCGAAAAACATTGGTAGAATTCGTAGACGAGGACCTGAGCAACCTCGTCACGGATATCGATGGGTCAGAGGCTGTGCCAACCGCTGCTTTCCAACGCGTCATCCAACGTGCAGCGATCCATGTTCAATCATCCGGTCGCACCGAAGTAACCGGTGCAAATGTTCTCGTCGCAATTTTTGCAGAGCGTGAAAGCAACGCGGCATATTTCCTGCAAGAACAGGATATGACACGCTACGACGCGGTCAATTTCATCGCCCACGGCGTCGCCAAGGATCCCGCCTATGGCGAGCAACGTCCGGTATCAGGTGCACCCGAAGCGGAAGAAGAAGCGCAGGGCGTCACCGAGGGCGAAAAGAAAGAAAGCGCGCTTGAGAAATACTGTGTTGATCTGAATGCCAAGTCCCGCGAAGGGGATATCGATCCGTTGATCGGTCGCGCTTCTGAGGTCGAACGCTGCATTCAGGTACTCTGCCGCCGCCGCAAGAACAATCCATTGCTGGTAGGCGATCCAGGCGTTGGCAAAACGGCCATTGCAGAAGGTCTTGCACGCAAGATTGTCGCGGGCGAGACGCCCGAGGTCTTGGCAGATGCAACAATTTATTCGCTGGACATGGGCGCATTGCTCGCGGGCACGCGCTACCGCGGTGATTTTGAAGAACGTCTCAAGGCTGTCGTTTCTGAATTGGAAGATCACGACGATGCTGTACTCTTCATTGACGAGATCCATACCGTAATTGGTGCGGGTGCCACATCAGGTGGTGCTATGGATGCATCTAACCTGCTCAAACCTGCACTTGCGGGCGGCAAACTTCGCACAATGGGGTCCACAACATACAAGGAATTCCGTCAGCACTTCGAAAAAGACCGGGCGCTGAGCCGACGCTTCCAGAAGATTGATGTGAATGAGCCTTCCGTTGAGGATGCAGTGAAAATCCTGCGCGGTCTCAAGCCCTACTTCGAAGATCATCATTCGGTGAAATACACTGCGGATGCGATCAAGACGAGTGTCGAACTCGCCTCGCGCTACATCAACGACCGTAAACTCCCCGACAGTGCGATCGACGTCATTGATGAAGCAGGCGCGGCGCAACATCTTGTGGTGGCAGCAAAACGCCGTAAAACCATCGGTACCAGAGAAATAGAGAACGTCGTCGCAAAGATCGCTCGAATTCCGCCCAAGAATGTCTCAAAAGACGACGCCGAGGTGCTGAAGGATCTAGAAGCTTCGCTCAAACGGGTTGTGTTTGGTCAGGACAAGGCCATTGAAGCGCTCTCTTCGTCCATCAAACTGGCGCGTGCTGGCCTGCGTGAACCCGAAAAGCCGATTGGAAACTACCTCTTTGCGGGACCAACTGGCGTGGGTAAGACGGAGGTCGCTAAACAACTTGCCGACACTCTGGGTGTAGAGCTTCTTCGCTTCGATATGTCCGAATATATGGAGAAACATGCTGTGTCGCGACTGATCGGCGCGCCTCCTGGTTACGTAGGGTTCGATCAAGGCGGCATGTTAACGGACGGTGTCGACCAGCATCCACACTGCGTATTACTGCTCGATGAGATGGAAAAAGCGCATCCGGATGTGTACAATATCCTTCTCCAGGTAATGGATCACGGAAAGCTGACCGACCACAACGGTAGGACTGTCGATTTCCGGAACGTTGTTCTTATCATGACGTCGAACGCAGGTGCATCAGAGATGGCAAAAGAAGCCATTGGATTTGGGCGCGAACGCCGTGAAGGAGAAGATACGGCTGCAATCGAGCGCACATTCACGCCGGAATTCAGGAACCGGTTGGACGCTGTAATTAGTTTTGCACCACTCCCCAAAGAGGTGATCCTGAGAGTTGTTGAAAAGTTCGTCTTACAGCTCGAAGCGCAACTTATGGACCGCAACGTCACAATCGAACTTACCAAACCTGCTGCAGAATGGCTTGCTGACCGCGGCTATGACAGCAAAATGGGCGCGCGCCCCTTGGGGCGTGTCATTCAAGAGCACATTAAAAAACCACTTGCGGAAGAGCTCCTCTTTGGAAAACTGGCCAAGGGTGGCGTCGTACGCGTTGGCGTTAAAGCCGGTGAAATCGACTTGAAAATAGAGGGGCCAGACAACCCGCGCCTGTCTGGATCCAAGCCACCGCTTCTTACCGCCGAATAGGCCTAAGCATCTTTTGCGAACAAAAAGCCCATCAGTAAATTGATGGGCTTTTTGGAAAAGAACGTGAGTTATAGCTTGGCTTACGGGCACACCTAAACCTGAAACACGCGACCTACCGCTCGGTAAACTTTAATTCAATCCGACGGTTCTGTGCACGCGCCGCCGGCGTATCAGCGCGCGCAATGGGCTGATACTCTCCAAAACCATTTGCCGAGAGTCTGGCTGGCGAAATGCCCAGGCTTTCTGACATAAACCGAACAACTGACAGCGCCCGTGCTTGGCTTAACTCCCAATTGTCGACAAAACGTCCAGCGCCTGAGAGTGGCACGTTGTCTGTGTGACCGTCCACGCGAATAATCCAGTCAATTTCAGGTGGAATATCTCCAGCCACGCTCGAAATAATCCGCGCAACCTTCGCAACCTCTGCTTCACCTTCGGGCGACAAATCAGCCTGAGCTGGTTGAAACAAAATCTCTGAGGAAAACACAAAACGATCTCCCTCAATACGCACGCCTTCCTGCGCGCCCAGAACGTCTCGTAAACGACCGAAAAATTCGGACCGATATTGGGCTAAATCCTTTGTCTCTTCAATCAGCCTTTCTGCCTCTGCGGCGAGCCGTGCCGCTTCTACTTCAAGCCGCAAACGCTCTGCTTCCTCCAACTCTGCTCGACGTCGTTCTTCCGCAGCAACACGCGCAAGTGCTGTATTGAGTTCTGAACCCAATGATTGCAATTGCACCTGCTGTGCCACGTCGCGTTCGCGCGCGTCGTCCAGAAGCGCTTGGAGACCGCCCAATTGGTTACGCAAAGCAGCTACTTGCTGATTAAGCAGCTCGGTTTGACGCTGAGCCCGCGCGCTCGTCGCCACTTCTTCAGCCAAGGCATTCTGCGCTTGCGTCAGAAGCGCCGCACGCCGTTCCGCCTCCGTAGATGTATCTGCCGCCAGAATATCTGCGGCTCTTTGTGCTGCAAGTGCTGCTGCCAATTGTTCGCGTAGTGCAGCATTCCGTGCGCCTTCATTTTCTGAAAGCTCCTGGATTTGCGCCTCTGCCGCTGCCCGCGCCGCCGCCTCCAAGGCTGCCGTTGCTTGAGCAGAATCCAGATCTGCCAAGACATCTCCCAAACGTTCGGTAAGAGCTATTCGCTCTACCTCAAGCGCTTCGAGTTCTTGCTGCGCCAATGCGTTCTCTTCGGCTTCACTTTCGAGCGTTCCTACTTGCAAGACAGCTGCTGCAAGCGCTGCGTCAAGCTCCGCTTCAGCCGCACGCGCCGCTGCAAGGAGGGTGAGTGTGTCCTCCGCTTCCTGGCGTTGCTGCTCCAACGCCAAGGTCATCGCAGTCAATTCTGTGTCCGCGTCTTGCAATCGTGCGCGTAATAGTTCTGCCGCCGCCGCGTCGACTGTGCGGGCCGCTTCTTGTTCGCTCAAAGCCCGCTGCGTTTCATCCAACGTTTCGGACAATTCAGTCAGTTCAGCTTGTGCGCCAGCATTCTCAGCCTGCAGCTCCGCAACCAGCGCATCAAGGGCTTCGCGACGGGAGGCCGCCAACCGCGCAGCCTCAGCTTGTGCGTCAATTTCATCTCGTGTCGTGGCAAGTGCGAGGTTCAAGGCCTCCCGTTCCGTAAGAAGCTCCGCCTGAGTGGCCTCAAGATTAGCTCGGGTCTTTTCAAGTGTTGCGACAGTGCCAAGCGCACTATCACGTTCAGAAATAAGCGACGCCACCTGCTCTTCGAATGAAGCAATCCTCGATTGCGCCGCACCCAATGCCACAGTCTGCGCATCACGCGTGGCGGTTAAAGCCGTTATTTCCGCTTCCGCATCGCTTAAGGTTGCGTCCAGTTCTCCAACACGTTCGCTGAGTGCTGCAGATGTGCGTTCTTCCAAGCCCAATGCTGCGGCGAGCGCTGCGACTTCGTCAGAAAGTAAATCCAGCTCTGTCTCTTGGCCAGTAATACGTTCTGTCAGCACAAATTGCACAATCATGAAGATCGTCAACACGAACATCAAAACAAGCAAAAGACCTGTCATCGCATCCACGAAGCCCGGCCAGATCGAGGCCTGGAACCGTGCGCCCGTGCGACGGGAGAGTGCCATCAGCCGTCACCCGGGTGCGCTTTACCCGCAGAGCGGTGTTGCAAGACTTCCGCAAGATGATGGATATCCGAACGCAGCTCCGCCACGCTTTCCTGCCGACCCGCGGATAACTCTTCTAGGATACGCAGCATCTGGACATCAATCGAACGCAAGCGCATCCGGCTTTCCGCATCGATACCTTCGCCCTTTCCTTGCGACTCGATCAGCGCAATCAGCCTTTCTTGCCCCGCAGCCACACGTTCAAGCGCAGTATTGGCCGGATCGGATCCGTCCATGCGTTGTGCCATACGTTCAATTGACGTGGCCAAACCGCCAAGCGTTGCGTTGACCTCGGTCCGTCCTGCATCCGACTGCATGAACATGCGCTGCAACGTGTCCATTTGTTCAGACATATGATCAACCACACCGGCCATGAAGTTCTGTTCGCCTGATGCGTCATCGCCTGAACTGAACCCCACGCGGGTGATCGAGCTGAGCCATTCTTCCAGCTCCCTGTAGAACCTATTTTGCCCATGACCCGCGAATAACTCGAGCAAGCCGACGATCAATGATCCCGCGAGCCCCAGCAGAGATGAAGCAAACGCCACTCCCATCCCGCCCAATTGCGCTTCGAGGCCCGACATGAGACGATTGAATACCTCAACACCACCCTCGCCTTCTTCGGGCGCGAGGCTGCGGATTGTATCGACCACAGCGGGTACGGTCGTCGCAAGACCGTAAAATGTTCCCAAAAGTCCCAGGAAAATCAGCATATTGACGATGTATCGTGTGATCTCGCGCACCTCGTCGATGCGGGTCGCCACAGAATCAAGAATGGAACGGGTGGAGCTGGAACTCACCTCCATCCGCGCACTGCGCTGACGCAGAAGTGTCGCAAGAGGCGCGAGCAATTGCGGCGCTTTGATCCTGCTGTCCAACCTGTTCGTCGCAAACCGCTCGATCCATCGCACAGATCCGATCAGCTGGAAGACCTGATAGAAACAGGCACACACCCCGATGAAAAACACGAAGATGATGAAGCCGTTCAGATAAGGATTTGCCTGAAACACCGGCAAGACACGCGGCAAGGCGAGAAAGCCACCGAAGCCCGATAACCCGAGCACGATCAGCATCAGGGATATCTGCCGCACCGGTTGCGAAAAGACTGGCCTAATTTCGTGGTCTGGTAACGCCATAGGCTCCCGCTCCTGACCGTTATTGTTCTGCTCTGACCGCAGTTTACACCGAATTTCCTGCCAAATACCAAAGAATTATGCAGTCAGTGCACGAACCCGCTGGCTGAGCCATTCAAGATCCGGATCATGCAAGCCGATCTGCGTCAGATGCGCGGTCGTATTAAACAGATATTCGGTGTTGGGGCCCATGCCACCAACGGCCCTTGCGATGATCTGCGCTTGATCTTCAAGCGGCAGCCCACCGCAATACTGTACGTGATCAGGGCTAATTACATAGACCACGGCCGTTACCCGTCGCCCATCAGTCAGGTCTACGTCAAGTTCGCGTTCCAGATACGCCGAAGAGATCAGTTCACGTTCTCGCAGGTAAGCAATTGTTTGCGCTTCCTGTCCTGCGCGTACAGCAAGGGCCACACCTTCGCACACGTGAGCGGGATCCGCATCGAGGGCCAGAACCAACCCGGGATCCGTTTCGGTGCCCCGGTGATGAATCGAGCGCATACAAAAGGAGCGCGCATATCCCGGCAAACGCGCCAGAACCTGGTCCGCCACATCAAACCCCGGGTTCCACAACAGGCTGCCATAGCCAAATACCCACATCGTCATTGCACTGGTTCTCCTTGTCCGCTTTGCGTAAACCTCAAATCGTCAGCAAACGGAAGGGTTCTCAATGCGACTATTGATCTGGCTGATACTGCTTGTGCCGCTCTGTTGGAGCGGATGGTGGTTTTTTGCAGCGCACAGCATGCAATCCGGATTGACGCAATGGCTTGACGACCGCCGCGCCGAAGGGTGGCAGGCTGATGTGCAACAAATGAAACTAAGCGGATTTCCCTTAGCTCTGGAACAAACACTTATCGAACCTGCGCTGGCCGACCCGGACACTGGTGTTGCTTTTACGACAGAGACCATCATTATTTCAGCGCCCGCCTGGTGGCCGGGAGATGTCACCCTACGATTTCCAGAAGAGGAAGTCGTGCTCGCCAGCACTTTGGAACGACACGTGATCCAAGCCCAAGCCGCACGGGCCGACCTGCGCCTGCATCCCGGCCCCACATTGGAGTTGGAGGAACTCGCGCTGACGTCAGGGCCTTGGTCCGTCGACACGCCGAATGGCAGCACGATGACCGCGCAGGGTCTGACGGTGCGCCTGCTACAGTCAGACGACATATCCACCGCATATGACATCAAGCTTGAAGCGCCCGCCTTCCAACCTGGGAGCGTGCCCCGACGCGCGTGGCGGATTCCGCAGGATTGGCCGATCGCTTTCGAAAGCTTGACGCTTGATGCAACCGTTGGCTTCGACCGCCCGTTAGACCGCGCAACGATCGAAGAAGCGCGCCCGCAACCGCGCCGTTTGGATTTGCATCTCGCGGAGGCCGCCTGGGGCGCGTTGCTGGTCAGAATTGCGGCAGCGCTCGACGTAGACGAGACAGGTTTACTGAGCGGGGAGCTCTCGCTCCAGGCTCAGAACTGGCGCGATATGCTCAGCCTCGCCGAGACAGCGGGCGCTTTGCCTCCCTCATTTCGCCCACAGCTTGAAAACATCTTGGCAGCCCTCGCACGGGGCAGCGGAAATCCCGACACGATAGACATCACGATTACGCTGCGACAGGGCACGATGTATCTGGGTTTCATCCCACTGGGGAATGCGCCGCGCTTGATCTTGCGCTAGCGGCAATAAGGGCCACTGCGATAGCGCGCTGTATCAAAGTGAAAATGATCCAAGTGGAAACGATTGGCTTCCGGCCCCAGAACCGTGCCGAAAGGCCCACAGGCACCAGCGTGAAGGCTGCGCAGGATTTTCCCCGTCTCCTTGCCGTTCCAACCATTGCGTACGGTGATCAAAGTACCGTCCTGCAACCGCAGCGCGGAAACATCGATAGCACGCCCTTTGCCATGTTCGGAAATGCGCGCACCCGGTAAACTGTTGCGCGTCCGGCAGGCATAATGTGCCGCGATGCGCAGGCTTTTCAAGCCCCCACCGCTGCGCTGCAATGCGGGTTTGGCTGTATCGTTCACCCATGCCTTGAGCGCCTGTGCGGTAGTACAATCCATTGTGGATGGACTGCTAAGAGCAACACCACTGACCGTGCGGATTTTTACCGCGTCGCTGACACCACAGCCTGTTAATCTTCCTTTGACCCGCCCGATCACTTCGCCCTGAATATCAACATCTCCACACACACCGCCCCGTTTGCGTAGCCGCTCTTGCTGGCGCGCGATCCGACGAAATTTTCGCGGTCTCAGTTTGGGTCGCAAGGAACGCACCACACGGGTGTCGCGCTCTGCAGCAGGTGTCGCACTTTGGACGCTTGGCGCAGGTGCCTTAGCAGTCGAAGATGACCCGTCGCCTGATGCAGACGGGCGTGCCTGCGGCCGCAATGACGTCTCTGCAGCAGCGACGGCTACACTGACAAGCAGCAAAAATATTGCACCCCAAACCCTCACGTGTTGGTTTTGCTCCGGCCAAAGTTAGGTGCATCCGTGTCCTGACCCGCTTCGATGATACTGCGGCGAACGGCCCGGGTCCGCGTGAAATAGTCGTGCAGATGCGCGCCGTCCCCTGTGCGGATCGCACGCTGCAGCGCAAAGAGCTCTTCGGTGAAGCGCCCCAGGATTTCCAGCGTTGCGTCCTTGTTCGTGAGAAAAACATCACGCCACATAGTCGGATCACTGGCCGCAATTCGCGTGAAGTCCCGAAAACCTGCGGCAGAAAATTTAATGACTTCGCTATCAGTGACACGCCCAAAATCATCCGCGACACCGACCATCGTGTAAGCGATCAGGTGCGGTGCATGGCTGGTAATCGCACAGACAAGGTCATGATGCTCAGGCTCCATTTCCTCAACATTACTGCCGAGCTCTTCCCATAGGGTGCGCAGCGTCGAAACCGCGGCCCGGTCGCTTCCCGGAACAGGCACCAGCAGACACCAACGATTGTCAAAAAGCTCAGCGAAACCAGATTCAGGCCCAGAGTGCTCAGTACCAGCCATCGGGTGACCGGGAATGAAATGCACACCCTGTGGCAAATGAGGACCCACGCTTTTGATCACGTCGCGTTTGACAGAGCCTACATCCGTAACCGTCGCACCCGGCTTGAGATGGGGTGCGATTTCGGCGGCAACCGCCCCCATAACACCCACAGGCACACAAAGGATCACCAGATCAGCATCGGCCACAGCATCCGTCAGCGTATCGTACACCTCATCGCACAGCCCGATACGCCGTGCCGTGTCACGTGTTTCTTGCGAGCGTGCAAAACCTGTGACGGTATCCGCCAACCCCTTGCGCTTGATGGCCCAAAAAATGGACGAGGCAATGAGCCCCAACCCGACCAACGCCACGCGGTTGTATACGGTATTCATGTCACTTCCCTGAAATGTGCCAGAGCGTTCAGCACCCGGGTGACGTCTTCGGCTGAACCGACGGTGATCCGTAGCGCTTCCGGAAAGCCATAGCCTTTGACCAGACGGACGAGGATTCCCGCTTGTTTCAAATGTGCATCCGCAGCGCAGGCTTCTTCTTCGTCTTTGAAGCGCGCAAGGACAAAGTTCGCGTAGCTGTTGTCGCAGTGAATACCAAGCTGGTTGAGCCCCCCCATCAGGCGCTGACGCTGTTCGGCGTTCTGACGCAAACATTCGGCGACAAAGAAGCGATCCCGCATGGCTGCTTCTGCGCCAGCAAGAGCAACCTGAGACAGATTGAACGGGCCACGCACCCGGTTGAGCACATCGATGATGTCCTGGCGCGCATAGGCCCATCCCACCCGCAGCCCCCCCAGGCCATAGAGCTTGGAAAACGTGCGGGTCATCACAACATTCGCATGGGTATCCATCAGGGCAGCGCCCCCATCATAATCGTCGGCAAATTCCGCGTATGCACCGTCAATCACCAACAGACACTGCGCAGGAACAGCCTCTGCCAGTCGCGTCAATTCGTTTGTGCCTAACATCGTCCCCGATGGGTTTGCGGGGTTTGCGATATAGACCAAACGTGAAGCAGGCGTGATCTTTGCGATGACCGCATCCACATCCACACAGCGATCCTTCTCAGGTGCGACTACGGGTGTGGCACCTGCCGCCAATGCAAAGACACGATAGAGCGAAAACCCGTGTTCGGTGTAAAGCACCTCATCTCCCGGACCTGCGAAAGCCATGGCCAGAAGGGTTAAAAGCTCATCAGAGCCAACACCGCAAATGATGCGATCCACATCAAGGTCATGCACTTCGGCGATGGCCGTGCGCAGGGGAGTGTGATCTGTTGACGGATACCGGTGCATGGATTGCGCCGCCGCTACAACAGCGTCCATCGCTTTGGGGCTGGCGCCAAATGGGTTTTCGTTCGAGCTGAGCTTCAACGGATCACTCTGGCCCTCGATCTGCGATGCACCGCCTTTATAAAGGGCGATGTCCATGATCCCGGGTTGTGGCCGGATCATCGTCGTCATGTCATCATCTCCCTCGTGGCACATGCGGATCAGTCTGAACTCAAACCGCGCATATCAATTGCTCTTGAGTTGCGCAAATTAGAAGCCGTTTTACCAACCCGTAGCCAAAAAAAAGACCATGCACATCTCTGGGCATGGTCTTCGTTCTGATATCACCTGAAGCTTAGTTCTTGGCGTAGAATTCGACCACGAGGTTCGGTTCCATCATGACCGGATAAGGTACGTCGCCAAGTGCAGGCGTACGAACGAACGTCGCTGCCAACTTGGAGTGGTCCGCTTCGATGTAGTCTGGCACGTCACGCTCGGGCAGTTGTGTCGCCTCAAGAATGGCTGCCATCTGCTTGGAGCGATCACGCACTTCGATAACGTCGCCCTCTTTCACGCGGTAAGACGGGATGTTCACGATCTGGCCGTTAACACGCACGTGTTTGTGATTTACAAACTGGCGGGCGGCAAAAACAGTTGGTACGAATTTCGCGCGGTAAACGACGGCGTCCAAGCGGCGTTCCAACAGGCCAATCAGATTCTCACCCGTATCGCCTTTGACACGCTCTGCTTCGGCATAAATACGGCGGAATTGCTTTTCCGTCAGATCGCCATAGTAGCCTTTAAGCTTTTGCTTGGCGCGCAACTGGATACCAAAGTCGGAGATTTTACCCTTACGGCGCTGACCGTGTTGGCCGGGGCCATATTCACGGCGGTTTACCGGCGACTTTGGACGACCCCAGATGTTTTCACCCATGCGGCGGTCAATTTTGTGTTTGGCAGACGTGCGTTTGGTCACGGCTGATCTCCTTCTAAGGGGCCCGATTGGGCGATGAAGGGCGTTGTCCTCTGGCTTTGTCCCATTTCTGGAGCCCGACAGGCATCCCCTCGCAGGGGCCACCAACACCAATGAAGCCGCGCTTATACTGCGCTTGGAAACAGAGTCAACGCCCCATCTGCGTCACCGGCGCATGTCTGTGGCAGTTGGTGACGTGATCGTTGACCATGCCAACCGCCTCCATGAAGGCGTAGACGATAGTTGGTCCGCAAAACTTAAAGCCCTCCGCCTTCAAATCCTTAGAAATTTGTTTAGACAGGGGTGTCTGCGTGGGAATCTCATCCGCGGAGGCAAAATTGTTTTGGATCGGTTTGCCATCAACATAACCCCATAGAAACTGGTCAAAACCCATGCGCGCCTCGATTTCCAACCAAACCCGCGCGTTTGAAAAAGTCGCTTCGATCTTACCGCGATGCCGAATGATTCCCGGGTTTTGCAGCAATCGCACCACATCCTTTTCGCTCCAGCCTGCAAGCACATGCGGGTCAAAACCAGCAAAAGCTTCGCGAAAGTTATCGCGTTTCTTGAGGATGGTGATCCAGCTCAGTCCCGCCTGAAAACCGTCGAGAATCAGTTTCTCCCAAAGCGCACGGCTGTCATATTCTGGCACACCCCAATCGGTATCATGGTAATCTAAATAGATCTGATCTGGGCCAGCCCATGCGCATCGTAAAGTCAATTTTTTCGCCTTCTTTTCATATGCTTGCCTAACTTTAAAAACTGTGAAAATTAGAACAAAATAGGAATATTAACTTGGTTTTAGCATATATGGAGTCATTGTGGCACGGTGAAATGTAACGAGGGCAATCATGTTTGGACCTGAAAATTTTCCAGCGCCGGAGCGCAACGCAAACGCACGTGAACAGGCACTCTACGATCCATTCTGCGAGGATCAAGAGATCATGGAAATGGTCTCCACAGCAATCCGTAAAAAACAGGTCCTGTTGGCTTTCCAGCCTGTGATTCAGACGCGAGATACCTCGAAAGCCGCGTTCTACGAGGGACTGATACGTGTCCTGGACGCCTCGGGTCGAATTATTCCCGCAGGCGCATTCATGGAGGCGATTGAAGCCACAGATCTGGGGCGACAACTCGATGCGCTCGCGTTGGACAAAGGACTCCGCACGCTTTTCGAGAACCCTCAATTGAGAATTTCTATCAATATGTCCGCACGCTCGATCAACTACGCGCCTTGGACACGTACGCTCGAACGCTGGCTGTCACGAGATGAGGCGTTGGCGGAGCGGTTGATCGTCGAAATCACAGAAAGTTCCGCGCTGCAAGCACCAGAACTTTTGATCGATTTCATGGGGTGTCATCAAAAAATGGGCATCAGTTTTGCAATGGATGACTTTGGATCAGGCTACACGGCATTGCGTTATTTCAAGGATTTTAACTTCGACATCCTAAAGATTGATGGTCAGTTCATCAAAGGCATTGCACGATGCTCAGACAATAGGGCAATGACGACGGCTCTGGTTTCCATCGCGAAACACTTCGACATGATGGTTGTCGCAGAGTTTGTCGAAACTCAGGAAGACGTTGAAACACTGTCTCAAATGGGTGTAGATTGCTTGCAGGGCTACTGTTTTGGCGCCGCGACAACACAGCCACCATGGGCTCAGCCACTCGCGATCGCACAGGCAGTTTAACGCTTCAACTTATTTTTTATTTGCGCTGCTGTGTCACAGGTCGGCCTGTTGCCGCATGGTTAATGATGGGTTAACTGTCCCGGTATTGGAGAAGCGGCCAGCCTGCACGTCTGCTGCGGTATGGCCTTTTCACAAGCTAGGAAAGGACCCTATCCAGATGACAAACGTCGTAATTGCTTCCGCTGCAAGGACTGCCGTCGGCAGCTTCGGCGGCTCCTTCGCTACCACAGCAGCCCACGATCTCGGCGCCGCAATGCTCAAGGAAATCGTTGCCCGCGCCGGCGTAGACCCCTCCGAGGTTTCTGAAACGATCCTCGGGCAAGTTCTTACTGCTGCACAAGGCCAGAATCCGGCACGACAGGCGCACATTAATGCCGGTCTGCCGCAGGAGTCTTCCGCTTGGACAATCAACCAGGTCTGCGGATCCGGGCTGCGCACCGTCGCCCTGGCGGCGCAGCACATTCAGCTTGGTGATGCGACAATTGTTGCTGCTGGTGGTCAGGAAAACATGACACTGTCACCACATGCGGCTCCACTGCGCGCCGGTCACAAAATGGGCGACATGAAGTACATCGATACAATGATCCGCGACGGCCTCTGGGACGCGTTCAACGGATACCATATGGGTCAAACAGCTGAAAACGTTGCCGAGAAATGGCAAATCAGCCGTGATCAACAAGATGAGTTCGCTGTCGCGTCGCAAAATAAAGCGGAAGCTGCTCAAAAAGCGGGTAAGTTCGACGATGAAATCTTTGCCTACACCATCTCGACGCGCAAAGGCGACACCATCGTCGACAAAGATGAGTACATCCGCCACGGCGCCACTGTTGAAGGCATGCAGAAATTACGCCCCGCCTTTACCAAGGACGGTTCAGTTACCGCGGGCAATGCGTCTGGTCTCAACGACGGCGCGGCTGGCGCATTGATGATGTCTGCAGATGAAGCGGAAAAACGCGGTATCGAGCCGCTCGCACGTATCGCAAGCTACGCGACAGTGGGCCTTGACCCATCTATCATGGGCGCTGGACCGATTTATGCGAGCCGCAAAGCGCTCGAAAAAGCAGGCTGGAAGCCAGAGGATCTCGACCTCGTTGAAGCGAACGAAGCATTTGCAGCGCAAGCCTGCGCTGTGAACAAGGACATGGGTTGGGATCCAGCTGTCGTCAACGTCAACGGCGGCGCAATCGCAATTGGCCACCCAATCGGCGCATCTGGCGCGCGCATTCTCAACACGCTGCTCTTTGAAATGAAGCGCCGTGATGCGAAGAAAGGCCTTGCAACTCTTTGCATTGGTGGCGGCATGGGTGTTGCCATGTGTCTTGAACGCCCCTGAACCTACACAGGCACGGCGTACTGACCCTGCCTAAAAGTGTATCCACTTTCCAGCGACCACGGAAACGACATCCGTGGTCGCGACACTCAAATCACAACCATTTATTGGAGGAGAAAACAGAATGTCGCGTGTCGCACTTGTTACCGGAGGCAGCCGTGGAATCGGCGCCGCAATTTCAAACGCGTTGAAGGACGCAGGCTACGCCGTGGCCGCAACCTATGCAGGCAATGATGAAGCCGCAGCCAGCTTTACCGAAAACACGGGTATTAAGACATATAAATGGAATGTCGCAGATTACGACCAGAGTAAGGCCGGTATTGCACAAGTCGAAGCAGATCTGGGCCCTATTGACGTCGTCGTTGCAAACGCTGGCATCACGCGCGATGCGCCATTTCACAAGATGACGCCAGAGCAGTGGAACGAAGTGGTCGACACGAACCTCACAGGCGTTTTCAATACCGTGCATCCAGTTTGGCCAGGAATGCGCGAGCGCAAGTTTGGACGGATAATCGTAATCAGTTCAATCAATGGTCAAAAGGGCCAATTTGCCCAGGTGAATTATGCCGCCACCAAAGCCGGTGATCTTGGCATCGTGAAATCCCTGGCTCAGGAAGGCGCGCGTGCTGGAATTACAGCGAATGCAATCTGCCCTGGCTACATCGCAACAGAAATGGTTATGGCAATCCCGGAAAAGGTGCGGGACAGTATCATCGCTGGTATCCCCGCAGGTCGCCTGGGCGAACCGGAAGAAATTGCCCGCTGCGTGGCGTTTCTTGCGTCCGATGACGCGGGCTTCATCAATGGGTCCACCATCTCTGCGAACGGCGCTCAATTTTTCGTTTAACAATTCAATCGCTTTGAAACACGAAAGGGTCGGCGCGCATGTGCCGGCCCTTTTGTATTTCCGCAAAGCCTTAAGAGCTTTTTGTCACAGGAAAGATCCAGTGCCATGCAGCACGCAGTGCCTGACTGCGTTCTTGGTGCGCGCGTTCCATCGCGGCTCGGATATTTTCACTTGTTGCTGCTTCAATCATAGTGCCACTCCTAATTGTGCATTAATGCAATTGAACTGAGACTTATATGGCATCCCTATTTATATCGTACAAACGAGACTTCTCCTTTTCTCAGTTAAGTTATACTAATGTGAAATGAGTAACCGCCTGCCACCATTGACTGCTCTGCGCGCTTTTGATGCTGCTGCGCGACATATGTCCTTTGCAAAAGCCGCGGATGAATTATCCGTGACGCCCGCTGCTCTGAGCTTTCAAATCAAATCCCTAGAAGATCACCTCGGCACGCCCCTATTCCGACGCCTTAATCGAGCCGTCGAATTAACTGAGGCCGGCAAGGCCCTCGCACCGGGTGCCGCAGATGGCTTCCAAACGCTTGCTGTTGCTTGGCGCTCAGCACAACGATTACAGGATGACCAGACGCTTACTGTTACAGCGGGGCCGGCGTTTACTGCAAAATGGCTCGCTCCACGCCTTTATGAGTTCGCTCAAGACCACCCAGAGATCGAGCTGCGATTTTCTGCTTCTCTCAAAATGATGGACTTTGCGCGCGATGCAGTTGATGTGGCCATCCGCTTCAGCACCACATCAGATCCCGATCTATGGTCGCTTGCCTTGGCAGGTGAATGGATTGCGCCCGTGATGACGCCCGCACTGTCAGAGAAATATCCAACCCCGGAAAGTTTGATAGGCGCGCCGCTGATCTTTGACGATTCGATCGCTTTCCTACGTCCCAGATGCGACTGGGAAGCTTGGTTCAAAGCGGTTGGAATTGATCACGCACCGCAGCACGGCCCACGGTTTAGCCAGGCCGATCACGCCATAGACGCGGCACTTGCGGGTGTCGGTGTCGTTTTGGGCAGACGCGCCCTTGTGGTGAAAGACGTCCATGAAGGCAGGCTGGCACTACCGTTCAAAAGGGCGATTATGTCTCCCGCACGCTTTAGATTTCTCTGCCCGCATGGAACCGAGGATCGGCCCCATATCAAAGCCTTTCGCGATTGGATCCTCGCAGAAATTGGCAAGACAACCTATATTACGAAAGAGGTCAAGATTTTACCCCACGCCTAGAACGACGCGGGGCGCTGCAAGAAAACAGCGCACCCTAAAGAAGTGACGCGAGCGCTAGCTCGACAGTCGGAATATCTCTTCTTTGAGTCGGAGTTTTTGTTTTTTCAGGTCAGCGACCGTGAGATCGTCCATACCTGGCGCCCGCTGGGCGGCTTCAACCTCTTCGCTCAGAGATTCATGTTTCTTTTTGAGCTGTTCCACATGTGCACTTACGCTCATTAAGTCCTCCTGTTGGTTCGCCTACAACCACAACTTGAGCACATCACGCACTACAAGTCACGCTGCGCCAGCATTATGAGCGGATAAAGGATTAACGCTTCGTTAATTTACGTGGGAAATTCCAGCGCTTCACCGTCACGCAACGCAGCCTTGACCCGTGGCACATAACTGTCGGCATCTTTTTCATGCACCTGACCGGCGTGCAGAATCAGCGGCGCATGCAGACGAAACGCACCACGCCCGTTCTTGCGCCCCCGCACAATGATCAGTTCAGCCGCCCTGCCCTGACGTGGCGAGAGAGGCAGAACCTCGATACTGCCCAAGCGGCCCGTCATGGTATGCAGGATCTCAGGCAACCGTTCGACGCGATGAATAAAATGCGCGTAGCCTTTCGGCGCAAGACGTTTGGCAGCAACTTTGACCCAGGTCGTGAGCGGCGTGGCTTCACCCAAGGCCGCCTCCCGCACCGGATCCATTGCCGCGCGACTTGCACCACGATCATAATAAGGCGGATTTACAAGTACATGGTCGAACTGGCGTTGTTTGACCTCATCCGGCAGGTTTTCCAAATCTGCCGTGACAACGTCAAAAGATCGACCTCCATTGCGCCGCGCAAGGGACGCATATTCTTCTTTAATTTCGACCCCCGTCAACGCCAGATCCGGCACACGCGCAGCCAAACACAACGCTGCAGCGCCAACGCCACATCCCAGATCAAGGATTCTGTCACCGGGTTTCGCAGGCACCGTCGCGGCGAGCAAAACCGGGTCAACCCCCGCGCGATAGCCGCTTTTGGGTTGCCACAGGTGCACCTTCCCACCAAGAAACGCGTCCTGTGTCAGGTCTTTCGTCATAGTCCCAAAGGAATATCGTTGTCCGTCATGACCCGCGTCGCCGCGATGTGATCTCCGCTGCGTACCATTAGCCGGCGGGGGAAGATTCCGATGCCTCCCTCGAGAATGCTCATGTTTACGTCCATTTCAAAGCAGTCTATATCCTCCCCTTGAAGAAGAGCCATCGCAAAGGCAATAATCGTCGGGTCAGTACTGCGCAAAAGTTCCTTCATATCAGGGATGTAAGGGCAAGCAGGTCAAGATGTCGAGCCTAGCAAACGGGAAGTTGATGTTGAACACCGAGTATTCGCAAAAGCCGCATGACCGGATGGCCGCCTATTTGCAGGGCGACATGGCTGCGGTAAACGATTTAATCCGGGCACGGATGACGTCGAAACATGCGCCGCGCATCCCCGAAGTAACCGCGCATCTGGTCGATGCAGGGGGTAAGCGACTGCGTCCGATGTTGACCTTGGCGGCGGCGCATATGTGCGGCTACACGGGACAGTACCACATCCATCTTGCGGCCACGGTGGAGTTCATCCACACCGCGACCCTCTTGCATGATGATGTTGTCGACGAGAGTGGTCAGCGTCGAGGGCGCCCGACAGCGAACTTGCTTTGGGATAACAAGTCTTCTGTCTTGGTCGGGGATTATCTGTTTTCACGCAGCTTTCAATTGATGGTTGAAACGGGCTCTCTCCGCGTGTTGGATATTTTGTCAAATGCCTCTGCGACGATCGCCGAAGGTGAGGTGTTGCAACTCACGGCGAGTCAGGATCTGAGTACAACCGAAGACATCTATCTGCAGGTCGTGCGCGGTAAGACGGCGGCGCTTTTTGCTGCCGCTACTGAAGTCGGCGGCGTGATTTCTGGCGCGCCAGAACCGCATGTGTCAGCACTCTTTGAATATGGTGATGCTTTGGGAATCGCCTTTCAAATCGTTGACGATTTGTTGGATTTTCAAGGGGATGCAAGTTCTATTGGCAAGAATGTCGGGGATGACTTCCGCGAGCGAAAACTGACCATGCCGATGATTAAGGCAATAGCTAAAGCCGATGCCAAAGAACGCGCATTTTGGGTGCGCACCATCGAAAAGGGCGCGCAGGAAGACAGCGATCTGGCGCAGGCGCAAGCACTCCTACAAAAACATGGTGTTCTTGCTGAGACCAGTGTCGCAGCGCGTGCAGAAGCTGACCGCGCCCGGGCTGCCCTCGCTCCATTGCCGGATCACCCGGTAAAAGATATGCTGATGGACCTGGCAGATTACGTGGTTGAACGGATCAACTAATCTGCGGAGCGGCTCCGTCCGCTTGACTACCAAGGCTGGTGGATACAACCCACCAATCGGGATGCGCTGTTTGCAAAAGGCGCGCGGCGTTGTCCGCGGCGCGCCTTGTTTCAAAGAGGCCAAAACACGTGGCTCCAGATCCAGACATCCGCACAAACCGACAATTCTGTGTTTGGGCCAGCGCCGATTTGACCGTGAAGATCTCTGGCTCGACCTGCAGCGCCGCCGTTTCCAAATCGTTGCGCTGTTTCGAAAGCCAACCGATCAAATCGCGTGCACAGCTGAAACTGGGCAGCGGATCAGGCATCGGCGCGTTTTCGCGACAGCTCATAGCCTGAAACACTAATGGCGTAGACACTGCGCAGTTGGGATTCACCAATACCGCTGGCAAAACCGGCATCCCCGAAACTGACACGACCTTCTCACCGATGCCACCGATACGCGCGGTGATCGAGGCGACACACATCGGAATATCCGCACCCAAAGGCAGAAGTTGTTGAAGACTGTCATCCGAAGGTTTGTCCATGCGATCGTCTGCCCCCAAGAGAGCCGTTAAACCTCTAAAAACCGCAGCAGCATCGGCAGACCCGCCACCGATGCCGGACGCTACAGGCAAGTTCTTGGTGAGCGTGATCCCAATCGGTGGCGCAGGTGCAAAGTGCCCTGCTACCTTCAGCACCAGGTTGTCGCCTCCTGAGGGCACGGCATCAGCGTATGGTCCAGTGAGCGCGAGGGACGGCGTGTCAGACAGCGTCAGTTCCAAGCTGTCGCCCACATCGGCAAATGCCACAAGGCTGTCCAGCCCGTGATACCCGTCATTGCGACGTCCGGTGACGTGCAATGTCAGATTCACCTTCGCAGGCGCAAATACGCGCACGGACGTCGGCATTTGCACGCTCCAGTCAGTCTGTCACGACCTGCAGCGGATCGGCGCCTTCTTCTTCCAGCACAACATCCAGTCCGACGTCTAGTTTGCGCCGGATACGTTCAGGATCGACGTCTTCGACCATTTCACCGCGATCAACGAAAGAAAGTGCGCGGGACCACTGGAATTCAGCCTCTCGATACCGGCCCACCGCCCAGTAGACATCGCCGAGGTGATCATTGACCACAGGGTCGACGGCCATCAGCTCGACCGCACGTTCCATATGCGGCACAGCTTCTTCGTAGCGTCCAAGGCGATACAGCGCCCAACCGAGGGAATCGATAATGTAGCCACTATCCGGACTTGCGGCCACGGCGTCCTCGATCATCTCCAACGCTTCATCCAGATTGATCTGTTTCTCGACCAACGAATACCCAAGATAATTCAAAACCTGTGGCTGGCTTGGGTTCAATGCGAGTGCGGCGCGAAAATCCGCCTCAGCTTGGCCCCACTCGCCCAATCTCTCATGAGAAATTGCGCGTGCATAAAGCAAAAACCAGTTGCTTCCGCCTGCCTGCTCTGCGATGGCCAGCGCCGCATCATAGGCAACGACCGCCTCGCCAAACCGGTCTTTTTGACGCAGAGCGTCACCCAAAGCGGATTGCACCGTTACAAGATCACCATGGCTGCGTACCAATTGTTCCAAAACTTCGATCGCGGCATCCGTGTTGCCAGAACGTCGCAGTGCAGCAGCACGCCCCAGTTCCGCCGCATGGTATGCCGCGTGATCCGCCGGAACCGCCTTGAGAACCTCAATCGCCTCGTCATACTGCTCAAGCTGTTCAAAGAGTTCAGCCGTCATCAAAATCGCATCCACATGTTCCGGACGCAGCGCCCGTGCAGTTTGCGCGTAAAGCAGCGTGTATTCTGCGCGCGCATCGCTCCGCAGGGCGGCGGCCACGGTAAAAAACACCTCGGCAAACCCATCCTGAACGGAATTCACATGTGTGAAGGGCAGTGGTTCGCCATCATCCAATGCAGCGATTATTCTATCAATTTCGGGGTCAGTGGCACCCGAAAACATGGTTTCCACCAGCTGGCGCGCGTCGTCTTCACGTTCAAGCTGCGAGAGGATTTCAACGCGGGCCAATACGCCTCGGCGGGTCTGAAGCACCGACCGGGTCGCGTCCTCCGCAAAGATTTCCTCCGCGCTTTCAAAGTCTCCAACGGAGGCCAGGGCCATCGCTTTGTGGAAGAGCGCGAAAGCTTGCAGCCCCTGTTGTGATGAAATTTCATCGAAGGCGACCAATGCCGAAGAGACATCGCCTGAACCCAACAGCGCCCAAGCGTTCACAAGACCATCAACCAGTGGGCCAATGCCTTCATCATCGCTTGAGCCCTGCAAAAGGGCGTCGAAATTGCCCTGCAAGACGTGATCCGCCGTCAGCACAAGTTGAGCAACCTGGCTGGTTGCCCCAGAAGTTTGCATGGCTCGCGCGATGGGCGTTGCACGATCCAAACGCCCGATGGCGAGTTGTGCCGCGATGGCGCTTTCCATCAAGCCGATATTGCCCCGATCACGGGCCAGTGCCTGCGTGTAGTAGGTCGCGGCCTGCGAGTAATCGTTTTGCATCGCTGCAGCACGCGCAGCGAGGTAAGGGCCTGCGATCGATTGCGCCTGTGCGGGCGCGGCGAGGTTGATTGCCAAGGCCAGCACGGCCAGCGGTCTTACGATGCGTCGTGTCACGTCACGAAACCCCTTTTTTATCTTGTTATACTGCCTCAACCGCAGGCTATCAGTTTCAAGCACAAGCGCAATGGCGGTGATGCAAAGCGAAACCTCGCGCCCCACTGCCTCAGGCAATCGTCACCAAATTGGCCGGTTTTCGCGCGTACGCGCCCAAAAGCGGCTACATATTTGGGTAGTTTGGCCCATCCCCGCCCTGCGGTGTGGTCCAGACGATATTCTGTGCCGGATCCTTGATGTCACAGGTCTTGCAGTGCACGCAGTTCTGGAAATTGATGACGAAACGTGCGTCCTTGCCTTCCTCTTGCACGAACTCATAAACCCCGGCCGGACAATATCGCGCCGAAGGACCTGCATAAGTCGGCAAATTTTGAGCTACCGGCACATTAGCGTCCTTGAGGGTCAAATGCGCAGGCTGGCTTTCTTCGTGATTTGTAAAAGAAAAAGCCACGTTCGTCAGCCGGTCAAACGACAACTTGCCGTCCGGTTTTGGATAATCGATCGGGGCATGGCCAGCGGCAGGTTCCGTTGCCTCGGCGTCCGTCTTGCCATGACCCAACGTGCCAAGAAGCGAGAAACCAGCGGTATTTGTCCACATGTCCAGACCGCCCAGTGTCAAACTGGCAACCAAACCGCTCTTTGACCACAGAGGCTTGACGTTGCGCACTTTTTTCAGATCGTCACCGATGGCACCCTCGCGTACAGCTTCCTCGTAGGTGGCCAGTTCATCGCTTTGACGCCCGACTCCCAACGCTGCCACAGCGGCCTCTGCCGCCGCAATCCCCGAAAGCATCGCGTTGTGATTGCCCTTGATGCGCGGCACGTTGACCATGCCGACCGAACAGCCCAGCAAGGCGACGCCGGGGGCCACCATTTTGGGCATGGATTGATATCCGCCCTCGCTGATTGCGCGTGCGCCATAGGCGATACGCTTACCCCCTTCGAGAAGATCGGCAACCATCGGGTGATGCTTGAAGCGCTGGAATTCCATGTAGGGAAACAGGTGCGGGTTCTTGTAGTTCAGATGTACCACGAAACCGACATACACCTGGTTATTGTCCAGATGGTAGATAAAGGACCCACCGCCCGCGTTACTGCCCAGCGGCCAACCCATGGTATGCGTCACGCTGCCCGCCTTGTGTTTGGCAGGGTCGACTTCCCAGATTTCCTTCATACCGAGCCCGAATTTCTGCGGCTCGTGCCCTTCACTCAGGTCGTATTTCTCGATCACTTGTTTGGCCAGCGACCCCCGGACACCTTCGGACAAGAACACGTATTTGCCGTGCAGTTCCATGCCGGGCTCGTATGCATCGCTTTTAGTGCCATCTGGATTCTTGCCAAATTCACCCGCAACGACCCCTTTTACAGCCCCGTTGTCCCCATAGACCAGCTCCGAACAGGACATTCCAGGAAAAATCTCCACACCCAGTTCCTCTGCCTGCTCCGCCATCCAGCGACACACGTTGCCCATAGAAACAATGTAGTTGCCGTGGTTATGCATCAGTGGCGGCATCGGAAAATTCGGAATACGCAGTTTGCCTGCTTCGCCCAGCACATAAAAGTTATCCTCCTGTACTGGCACATTCAGAGGCGCGCCCTTTTCCTGCCAGTCCGGGATCAGCGCATTCAACCCAACCGGATCCAGCACCGCACCCGAAAGAATGTGCGCCCCAACTTCGGAACCCTTTTCAAGCACGACGACATTGCATTCGGCATCAAGTTGCTTCAGGCGGATCGCAGCAGACAGACCAGCAGGCCCCGCGCCCACGATCACTACGTCGTATTCCATTGCCTCGCGTTGGCTGTCTGTCATGGAAGAACCCCCTGTCACTGTTGCGTCCCCGGTCTGGGACGGTTTTCAAAGCTCGAATTTGGCTAAACCACCGACTACAACAATGCAATCACTACACGGCGTCAAAACGCTGCATTGCGACAGCAAAGCGCGGTCTGACTGTGTCATGCGCGCAAATCCCTGTCATTCAGGCCGATCTCCCATCAAGTATCGTGGACCCGTTCCATTGCGCGCAGCCTGATCCTGTGGATTATAAAGTGCGCAGCTTTTCAAACTCAGACATCCACACCCAATGCAATCATCGAGATTGTCTTTCAACCGGGTCAACGCCTCGATCTTCGCATCCAACGCGCTGCGAAAACCGTGACTGATCCGCGTCCAATCAGCTTTGGTGGGTGTCCGGCCACCAGGAAGCCTGTCCAGCTCTGCCTTGATCTGTGGCAGAGTAAAACCAAACTGCTGCGCAATCATCACGAAACTGAGCCGCCGCAAGTCTGACCGTGAAAATCGGCGCTGCCCCCCTGCGTTGCGCCAGGGCCGGATCAACCCTTGGGTCTCGTAATATCGTATCGCTGATACGGCGAGTCCAGTTCGTCGCGATAGCGCCCCTATCGATAAACCATAGTCATTTATCATATATTTTCTCTTGACCTAAAGTTAGCTTTAGCAATTACGCTATCCCTGAAATCAGAAACAAGGAAGGAAAAAGCATGCCTGCAACGTTGGAGCACACGAACGTCACTGTCAGCAATGCGCAGGAAACTGCAGCATGGATGGCTGAACTTTTTGGCTGGCATATACGCTGGGAAGGCCCCTCAAAAGATGGCGGAAGATCGCTGCATATCGGAACCGACACTCAGTACATTGCACTTTATCAACCCGCCGCACCAACAGCGAAAAAAGCAGACACTTACACGACCTGTGGTGGCCTGAACCACATCGCAGTAGTTGTGGATGATCTGTCAGACACAGAAAAGCACGTGAAAAAACTTGGATTTACACCAGAGAACCATGCGGACTATGAACCCGGTCAACGGTTTTATTTCCATGACACAGACGACATTGAATATGAGATTGTGCATTACGGTTAACCGCGGCTCCGGGAAAAACCTTGCAACCGGTAGACGAAAAGCCTCACCAGAGTCCCCTTGCAATCTCTGCCTCGTTTGGGTCAGGTAGGAAGCATTCGACACCAGCGGCCCCCGGACTCTCCGGCGGGCCGCAGCAATTCTTGGATGAGGCCAATGGACAAGATACCAATGACCCGCAAAGGGCACACCGATCTCGAAACGGAGCTCAAGCACCTGAAATCGGTTGAACGCCCCGCGATCATCAAAGCGATCGCAGAGGCGCGTGAGCATGGCGATCTGTCCGAAAACGCCGAATACCACTCCGCGCGCGAAAAGCAGTCCTTTATCGAAGGTCGGATCAAAGAGCTTGAAGGCGTTTTGGGGCTGGCAGAGGTTATTGATCCTTCCAAGATGTCAGGTACGATCAAGTTTGGCGCCACTGTGACCTTGGTGGATGAAGATACCGACGCTGAAAAAACCTGGCAAATCGTTGGCGAGCATGAAGCCAATGTTGAAAAGGGTTTACTCAACATCAAATCGCCCATCGCACGCGCCCTGATTGGCAAGGACGAAGGCGATAGCGTTGAGGTGCGCACACCCGGCGGGGAGAAATCCTATGAGGTGCTTAAGATCGTGTATGCCTGACGGGACCGACTGACATGGCTGAAAACACAGAAGAATTCGAACCGGCACCTAACCGGCCGCGCCCAACATCACTTGGGATTTATGATCGGCCGAAGTTCGACATGGTCACAAATGTCGAAATTATCGCTCTGGGCCTGTCGCTGGTGTGGTTGATTGGGGCTGCGATCTTCTTTCTAGCTTTGCCAGAAAGCACACCCGAAGACAGTGACAGTGCGGGTGCATTGCATGTGGCCATGGTCTTGATTGCAATCTTCATGCCAATCGGAATGATCTGGGTTGCTGCACTTGCCGCACGCGCCGCAAATGTAATGCGCGAAGAAAGCCAGCGGTTACAAGGCTCTCTAGATGCGATCCGCCAGACATATATTGTGCAAAATCAAAGTGCTGCCTCAGGTGCCGAGCCGTCTTCTCTCGCCCGTAAACTTGATGAAATTGGGACCGTCACCCGCAAAACGGAACACCTGTTAGCCGCTCTGTCTTCGCGCCCGGAACCAAGTCCATCTGGCCCGGCGGAACCAGCCTATCAAGCACCTGCGGCAGACGTGCAGCCCGCTTTGGCTCTTGGCACACCGCACGAAGAACTCGCACCACCACTGGGAATCGACGACTTTATACGAGCGTTGAACTTCCCGGAGACCGCCGAAGACACCGCTGGATTTGCAGCACTTCGACGCGCGCTCAAAGACCGCCCTTCCGCCCAATTGGTGCAAGCCGCGCAAGACGTGCTGACGCTGCTCAGTCAGGAGGGGATTTACATGGATGACCTGACGCCTGATCGCGCTCGCCCAGAGGTTTGGCGTGATTTCGGTCAAGGTTTGCGCGGCCAGCCTATCGCTGCACTGGGCGGAATTCGGGACCGGTCGTCGTTGGCGTTGACCGTGGGCCGTATGAAACAGGATCCAATCTTTCGGGACGCTGCACACCACTTTCTGCGTCTTTTCGACAAGACCTTTGCCGAGTTCGCAAATCGCGCGTCAGATGCCGATATCGCAGCGCTTGCGGACACACGCACTGCACGCGCATTCATGCTATTGGGGCGCGTTGCGGGTACCTTCGACTAAGTCTCGAGGTACTTAAAGACCGAAGCTTGCGAATGGGATGTATTTGACGGGCGTTCCGGGTGCGATCGTCTGTGCTGCATGTGGCAGTTCCACCAATCCATCCGCCCAGGACAGGCCGGAAATTCGGCCCGAGCCCTCGGAGGCAAAAACCTCAACCTGGCCGCCTATCAGACGCGCGCGCAAGTACTCCGTCCGACCATCCTTTTTGTTTTTTGAAAATGCTGCTGGCACCATAAATCCCTGCGGTTCAGACCACTTGGCCCCCGCCAAGCATGCCAACGCGGGACGGGCAAATACCAAAGTACACACCATCGCAGCCACTGGATTTCCCGGCAGGCCGAAAACAGGGGTTCCTTTCCAGACGCCCAAGGCCAGCGGGCGACCGGGCTTAATTGCAACGCGCCAAAGCGCCATGTTGCCCACCTCTTTCAAGAGAGCTGAAACGTGATCTTCGTCCCCTGCTGAAGCTCCGCCGCTCGTCAGAATGACATCCGCTGTCCGCGCGGCCTTGTTGAAGGCGTCCTCAAGCGCGCTGCGATCATCGCGAACAATTCCCATGTCGACAGAGGCATGCCCAAAGCGGCGCAACATATCGACCAGCATCGGTCGGTTAGCGTCGTAAATTTGCCCCAGTTGTGCCGTATCACCCGGTTCTACCAATTCGCTCCCGGTCGAGAGCACCGCCACCCGCAATGGTGCATAAACCCGCGCAGTCGAAACCCCTGTGGCCGACAAGAGTGCCACCTCAGCCGGGCCAATCCGCGCGCCCTGAGACAAAACAATGTCATCCACGCGCACATCTTCGCCCGCCTTGCGCGTGTTGGCTCCCTGCCTGATCGGTCCGCGAAAAGAAATTTCGCCAGGGCTGAGGGTCACATCTTCCTGAAGGACCACCGTATCCACACCATACGGCAAAGCGGCGCCAGTCAAGACACGCATCGCCGTACCTTTGGGCAACGCTGCTGGCGCGTCCCCAGCGGCAGCGCGCGCTGGTGCAAGAGGTATCCGGTGCACACCATCCCCCACATCGCCGGCAAAACCATACCCATCAACAGCCGTGTTGGGCAGCGGCGGATTGCTGCGGGCAGCCATCATGTCATCCGCTGCAATGTGCCCAGCGACTTGTGACAAAGGTAGATCCAAGACCGCAGTCACAGGTGACATCCGCGCTCTCAAATCTGCCAACGCTTGTGCGACTGGGGTCCAATGCACGCCCGGCGGCAAAGCAAAGCAACTATTACTCAGACGTGGCGGAAGCGTAGCGGCATGACGCAGCCTGTCTTCGTGGCCAAGGCCGAAAATCCAGCCCTCCTCTGACGCTGAGGCGTCCAGCATCTCCGCAAGAACCTCCTGTGGAAGCGCCGAAAGCGTCCGAGCCACTTCTTGCACCTGCCAGGCGTCCTTGATCTGATCTTCGGGTGCCGCACCAAGCGTCAGAGACGGCCAGATTTCAATAAATGCCACCGCGCCGGTTAAAGGTTCAAAGGGCCAGACCTGCGCATCAAACCTGCGCCTCAGCCGCGCCAGCACGGGCAATCCCATGAACACCTGAGATCCCACCGCACCAGCACCTGCCATTTGCCAACAGGTAAAAGTGCCAGATGCGCGTTGTTCTACCACACGCTTTTCGCGAAAAGGGTTCTGATAGTTGTCCTTGCGACGTGGCAACCCGTCGATATCCCTCTTCAAGCCGTTGGCCCAAAATGGCCCGCGTCCACCGAATTGCAAGTTGATCATCCCTGCGAGATCAAAGCGGTTGTTGATTTCAGGCGTATCTTCGATGCGATGCTCAAACCAGTCCCAAACCGCGAAGGGCGATGGTTGTCCCGTCAACGCTTTTGCAAAGCCCGCCGGATAGCCAAATGGGAAGTCAAATCCTGCCATTACGCGCCGACCCGCAGTTCTTTCGCGCTCAAGCCAATCCGCGATCCAATCTTCTGCCATCTGCCGGTTGCGCATGTAGATGGGTTCTTCAGCGCGCCCTCCGCGCGCGGCACAGATCCAGATTGCATCTTTGACAGGACGCGCGCCCCGATCGTTTCCGCCCGACCAATCGACCATCAGAAAGCTGTCGAAGCCTGTCACAAACCGACCTCAGTCAGGATAAAATCTGCGATCCCTCGCGTGTCGTTCAGGTCAAAAATCGGACGGTCCAGATCTAGTTTTATGTTGCTGGCAACAGCCTTGATCGTCGGATCTTCGTGCGCAATCAAATCGTTGCCAGTTTCGTGACGAAAAGCTTCGATCTTGGAATGCGCGTCGCGTTTGTAGCCTTCAATCAGGACGAGATCGACAGGCACCAGTTTCGCCAATAGATCGTCCAGCGTGGGTTCGTCTTCGGCGCGCAATTCATGCATGAGCGCAAAACGCTTGCGCGACGCCAAAAGCACTTCCTGAGCGCCTGCCTTTCGGTGACGAAAACTATCCTTGCCCGGTTGGTCGACGTCAAAAACATGATGTGCATGTTTAATCGTAGACACGGAAAGACCGCGCTCACAGATCTCTGAAACCAAGCGTTCCATCAAGCCCGTCTTGCCGGCGTTCTTCCATCCCACAACACCGAAAATCTTCATAACATCTGCTCCGCTGCGGCAAGGTCTTTGGGAGTATTCACGTTGAAAAATGGATCAAAGGGCTGCGCCGGGAAGAGCGCCTCGCGCCCACCATGCCGGTCCGTCCAGAGCACGACCTTGCGCAACCCGTCCACCAAAGCGTCGCGCAAATCCTCGCGCAGAGCAACCGGCCAGAGACCGAAAGTCGGATGTCGCACCTGCCCGCGCGCATCATCCGGCGTTGCCGCCAAGACCAGCGGATGCGCCATTCCCTCGCTCGCGCGCAACAACTGAGGCACCAGATCGCCAGGTAGGAACGGCGTGTCAGCAGCAGCTGTAACGATGGTTTCCGCGCCTTCAGAGGCTGCCCAATCAAGGCCAGCCAAGACGCCTGCCAAGGGGCCCGCGAAACCTTCGATACTATCTGCAAGCACAGGCATTCCAAAGGCAGCGAAACGGGTCGGATCCCCATTGGCGTTCAAGCCAAGTCCGGCCACCTGTGGGTCCAGACGCGCCCGCACATGCGATAAAAGTGTACCGTTGCCAAGTTGCAGAAGCCCCTTGTCGCCCCCTCCCATGCGCGTCGCCAACCCGCCCGCAAGAATGACACCTAGCGGCTGCTTCATACGGCCCCCTTGCGGCCCGCGCGTCGGGGCTCGTCCTGCACGGTACTTGGATCTGCGTCACGGAGCAGGCGGTCTTCGCCACTCAAGCAGACAAATCGCTGCCCCTTCATGCGTCCGATAAGTGTCAAGCCGACCTCGCGCGCGATCTCCACGCCCCAAGCCGTAAAGCCAGAGCGCGACGCCAACACAGGGATGCCCATCATAGCAGTTTTTATCACCATTTCCGACGTCAGACGCCCCGTCGTGTAAAGAATTTTATCACTCGCTGATGCGGTCTCAGACAGCATCCAGCCTGCGATCTTGTCCACCGCATTGTGGCGTCCGACGTCCTCCATATAGACCAAAGGGCGATCCTGATGGCACAACACCGTGCCATGGATCGCACCGGCCTCCAAATAAAGCGACGGCGTGCGGTTGATCTTGTGGCTCAGGGCATAGAGCCAGGAGGTTCGCACCTGCGCCTGTGGCAACACCACATCGCTCAGCCCCTCCATCATATCCCCAAAGACGGTCCCGACCGCACACCCGCTGGTACGGGTTTTCTTGCGCATTTTCTCTTCGTAGTCAGTCTTTCGCGCAGTCCGCACGATCACGGTTTCCAGCTCTTCGTCGTACGTGACACCGGTGATGTCTTCAGCCGCACTCAACATCCCCTGATTGCGCAAAAATCCCAGCGCAAGGTAGTCCGGATAGTCGCCAATGGTCATGGCCGTTACAACTTCCTGCGCGTTCAGAAAGATCGTCAGAGGTCTTTCTTCAACAACGTTCGTCGTAATTTCAGCACCCGTGTGATCCGTGCCCACGACCGAACGCGTCAATCTTACCGCTGCAGGGTCCGGCGCAATCAGATATTCACCCATGATATCCTGCGTCGCCAATTGCATCCCCCCTTGTGCTGGTATAATTTCGAGACATCTTTGTATAGCGCATCCAATGTCCACCACCACAGCCAAATCACATCTGTCCCGCGCTGCATTTTGGCGGGGCTGCAAGCATAGCGCGCCGTTTGTGCTGGTGGTCGGCCCGTTTGCCGTATTGTTTGGCGTACTTGCCACTGAAGCAGGCCTCAACGTGCTAGAAACGATGTCCTTTTCGGTCGTTGTGATCGCCGGGGCTGCTCAGTTTACAGCCTTGCAACTGATGCGAGACGATGCACCAACGCTGATCGTGCTGCTCTCTGCGCTGGCTGTAAACCTGCGTATGGCGATGTATTCAGCATCTTTGACCCCACATCTAGGTGCTGCGCCGTTGTGGCAACGCGCCATGATTGCATATGTCATCCTGGATCAATCCTATGCATGCGCGATCGTCGAATTCGAGAAAAACAAAAATACACGCCTATCAGAACGTATTGCCTATTTCTTTGGCACGTCGGCGTTTGTGGTCCCCGCATGGTATGGTTGCACATATCTAGGCGCAATCATCGGCACACAGGTACCCGACAGCTGGGCGCTCGATTTCGCGCTGCCAATAACGTTCCTTGCGCTCATGGCCCCGATGCTCCGCACACGCGCGCATCTCGTGGCCGCCCTAGTCTCCATCGTGATCAGCCTGCTGTGTGCCGGCTTTCCATATTCGCTGGGCTTGTTGGTGGCAGGCGTGCTGGCCATGCTCGCCGGTGCTCAAACAGAAGTTTATCTGATGTCAAGGAAGGTGCAAGAATGATCGATAAAAGCCACTTGTGGATCGTCATCATCGGTCTGGGCCTGGGCAGCTACTTGTTACGATTCGCTTTCATCGGCTTGTGGGGTGGGCGTGAGATGCCGGAATGGCTGCTCATACATCTGCGCTACACTGCCGTGGCCGTCCTGCCTGCTCTCGTGGCGCCCCTTGTGCTCTGGCCACCAGCTACAGGAGGTACGCCGGACCCTGCACGTTTGATTGCAGCCTGTGTCACGCTTGCCGTTGGGGTGAGCACACGCAACGTCTTTGCGGCGATTTTTTCCGGTGCAGCGGCGCTTTATGCGATGCTTTATCTGTTAGGATAAATCTGTCAGGCGTCGGCCGGTTCAATACCGTCGACCACATCGCCAGCATCGTTCTCATAATAGCGATCTGTGACCACGCCTGGTCGCGCGGCGATCTGTTCCATCAGTTTAACTGGCCAGAACGTGACGGAAACATCCTCAAATCCAGGGATTTGTTTCAGGACAGATGATGTCGCATTGGCGCAAAAAGCGCTGCCGACCGATCCATTTGCCTTCACAATTTGCAGCGCCTGTTCCGCTTGGGCACGATCAACCGGTATATCCTGCGTGACGACATGATAGGTATCTCGCGCATGCGCGCTGTTGTAGGCGGCGATCCAGCCCGGTGTCATACCATAAAGAACATCGTCGCGTTCTGTCAGCTGTTCGTGCCGAAAGGTACCCGCAGGATCAAAGATAACCCGCTCGCTGGCTGAGATCAGAAGCGCTGTGTGTCCCCCGCCACCTGTGCGGTTATTGATCACAGTGATCAGCGATAATCTCGGCGCATCATTTGAGACATAGGCCACCCGGGCGGCCTCTTCCAACGTCGCATTGCTGCCGCCACCGGCACATCCTGCCAAAAGCGACAGAGCTAGGAGACAAAGCCAGATACGCATCACCCACCGACCCTCAACTCAAGATCAAGTAATGAAAATCGCCATAAGCACAAGCAGAACGATTATCGCTATGACTGTCTTTGTCGTGAACGCCATGAAGCCATCAAAGGTTTTCTCTTGCGTTTCGATTTCCATATCGCCGTGTTTGTGTTCTGCCATTGCCGCAGCCCTCTTTTTTCCACTGTAGATTGCCATCGGTTCCACCCCTACTGGATTCGCCAGCGCCTGTCACGATGGCGCGTTGAAAATTCAAGATAAATTCAGACTACCCTTACAAGCTGCACTCGGCCGGAGGCCGACACAAGATAGCGTGCGGCGCAGCCGCGCCTTTGGATCAAGACGTCCGATCGAGATCTTGTGCCAAGCGGAAACCAATCCGCGCCGCTTCAGGCTTTTCGACAGGTTTTGGCAAGGCACGCAAAAGCACGTTCAGTTGGCTGACATGTTGCACCAGTTGCATGCGACTTCCCGATGCATCAACGCCATAAAACGTTACGATATCAGGGTCGAAATACCCCATCCCCTCAATCCGGAGAACACCCGCATCCGCACCTGCAAACCCCATTGCGACCTCGTGATCACCGTCCAATTGTTCCTCAAAATTTTTCAAATAGAGGATGATCCGTTCATAGGCCCATTGCGCAGGTGATTTCTGTTCAGCAGGTTTTTGCGTGATGGCTTTAGGCAACGGTAGGGTAGCAGCGTTTTTTGCCGCAGGATCCGCATGCACTTCATGGAGCCCTGCCAGAGCGGCAGCCTCTACCGCTTCAGCGGCTGTTTTAATTTCATCACTCACGTCACAGTTCCTTGCGTTGGTAAAGCCAGGCCCCATCTGCACGTCGTGTGCGGGTCACTCGACCCACCTGGTAAAGGTGACTCACATGCGCAATGGCCTCGACCAAAGCGAGACCATATTCACCTGATCCGATCTTACGCTTGAAAAGCGGCATGAAACAATCGCCAGCGGTCGCAGGTGTTTCCAGAAAAGACAACAATCGATCCAAAGCGCCATGGTGGTTGTTAATCAACTGCCGCATGCGGGTTGGCAGGCCCGTGAACGGCAGCTTGTGCCCGCCCAGAACCACATGCTCGGGGCGTGCAAGCGCTGCGAATTGCGTGCAACTTTCCAGCCATTCCGCAAGCGGATCCGCCGTGGGTTCCGTGGCATAAACGCCGATATTTGGACTGATAGAGGGCAGCATCTGGTCTCCGGCAATAACCAGGTTGTCGTCCCGGCTCCAGAAGGTGGCGTGTTCGGGCGCATGCCCATTGCCAGTGTGGATATCCCACGTGCGCCCACCGATTTTGATCTGGTCACCGGCCTTGATACGACGATAGCCAAGCGGCATCGGTGCCACGACATCCGCAAAGTTGAAAGGACGCGCGCTCTGACGCTCCAACAGAATGTCTGGATCCATACCGGCCCTCTGATAAAAGGCGATGGTCTCCGGTGCAGGTCGATCCTGGTCATCCAGTGTAAGCATCCGTGCAAACAGCCATGCCGTCCGCGTCGTCACAAGCTCTGCGCCAAATTCAGACTGGAACCACCCCGCCAGACCGATGTGATCCGGGTGGTGATGGGTCACAATCACCCGCGTCACCGGTTTGCCTGCCAGCGGACCCTCCAAAAGCGACTGCCAGATTTCCTTGCTACGCCGAGAAGCAAACCCTGTATCAATCAGCGTCCACCCTGTCCCCTCATCCAACGCGTAAACATTCACGTGGTCCAATTTCATGGGCAACGGCATGCGCATCCACAAAACACCAGGCGCGACCTCGATCGCTTCCCCTTCAGCCGGGGGCGTCTCCCAGGGATAGCGCAGACCTTCGGGCGGTTGGTCCTTCATCACGCGGCCAATGTCGACGGATCCAGCGCATATAGGTCATCCGCCCCCGCCTGCGCAGCTGCCAAAAGTGCCGTGTGTTCCGGCAAAAGTCGCAGGATGTAAAACCGTGCCAAAGCACTGCGCCCACCCTCAGGCGCGGCAATCGCTGCCTTAAGATGCAAAAAACCGCCCAGAACCCGCGCAAACGCCCGTAAAAAGGAAACCGCACCGGCAAAGCGCACATTCATGTCCGTTTGAGCCACCATCCATTCTGTACATTCACGCAGACTTTCCGCCGCCTGCCATACGGGTTCGGCAAGGTCTGGCACGACATCACGTGCGGTTTCGGCGAAACCTTCGATTTCATCAAGCAGCGTGTAGGCGGCCTCGCCGCCATCCATCAACTTGCGCCCAACCAGGTCCATGGCCTGTATCCCGTTCGTTCCTTCATAGATCGCCGTCACACGCACATCGCGGCTGAACTGAGCCGCACCGGTTTCTTCGATCACGCCCATACCACCATGCACCTGCACACCCGTTTCAGAAACGGCGATACCTGTGTCACTGCCAAACGCCTTGGCGATGGGGGTCAGCAAGGCCGCGCGCGCCGTCCATTCCGCGCTTTGAGTAGCGCGCGCCAAATCAGTTGCGACAGCGCAGCTAAGCCCGATACCACGTGCGGCGAAAATATCCGCTTTCATTCCCGTCAACATGCGTCGCACATCTGCATGATCCACAATCGAGCCAGTTGCGACACCAGGCGGAGACGTGCGCCCCTGTTTTCGTTCAAGCGCATAGGCCAGAGCGTGCTGGTAAGCGGCCTCCGCGACGCCGTTCCCTTGCCCCCCAACGCCAAGACGCGCGTTGTTCATCATGGTGAACATAGCCGCCATGCCGCCCTGTTCGGGTCCGACGAGCCATCCAGTCGCACCATCATATTGCATGACCGCGGTGGGCGAACCATGCATGCCTAACTTGTGCTCCAGACTGACGACCTTAAGCGTGTTTGCCTGCCCCAATGACCCGTCCCCATTTGGCACGAACTTTGGCACCAAAAAGAGACTGATGCCCTTGGTTCCCGCAGGCGCACCGGGCAGACGAGCCAACACAAGGTGGCAGACGTTTTCAGCGACGCCATGATCGCCCCAGCTGATGTAAATCTTCTGTCCAGTGATCGCGTAGGTTCCGTTCCCGTTGTCCTCTGCCTTGGTGGCCAGTGCGCCAACATCCGATCCCGCCTGCGGTTCGGTCAGGTTCATCGTGCCTGTCCATTCGCCTGCGATCAGCTTTGGCAGATACAGCGCCTTGATGTCATCGCTTGCGTGGTGCTCCAGTGCTTCGATCTGTCCCTGGCTCATCAATGGCGCCAACTGCAGCGCGAGACAGGCGCCACTCATCATTTCGTTCACAGCGCTGGTCACCGCCATCGGCAACCCCATACCGCCATACTCAGGGTCTGCGCTCATACCAATCCAGCCGCCCTGTGCGATGGCCTGCCAGCCCTCCTGAAATCCCGGCGACGTGCGCACGACACCATTTTCCAGACGCGCGGGATACAAATCACCAGCACGGTTCAAAGGTGCCAGCACTTCGTCACAAAGCTTACCCGCTTCGGTCAGGATTGCGTCGACCGTATCATGAGGTGCCTCAGAGAACCGCTCCGTCGCGCATACACTTTCGTAATTCACGACATTCTTGAGCAGAAATGAAAAGTCATCCACCGGAGCATGAAAAGGCATCGTAAGTTCTCCTATCTGTTGCGCCGCCGACTTGGCAAAGGCGGGTATAGCTTATAAGCCACGCCAAGTAGTGGGGTGATTTGCCCCGATCGGCAATTGAAACGCGGCGTCACGGAGAGCCATGGACGGCCAAAACCTCTTGCATCTAACCCCATCGACGGAGGGGATCGCACAGGCAGCCAGCCTGTTAGCGCAAGGGCGTCTGGTCGCGTTTCCAACAGAAACGGTCTATGGGCTGGGTGCTGATGCGCGGGACGGTCGTGCTGTTGCTGCCATCTATGAGGCGAAAGGCAGACCGTCTTTCAATCCGCTTATCGTACATCTTCCGGATGCAGAGACTGCGCGATCCTATGGTCTTTGGTCAGACACCGCAGAAACATTGGCCAACGCCTTCTGGCCCGGTCCCCTAAGCTTGGTCTTGCCTTTGCGCGATGGGCATGGATTGTCTTCTCTGGTGACGGCGGGGCTGGACAGTGTCGCACTGCGGGTACCGGCACATCCAGCGGCCCAATCGCTGTTGCGCGCCTTTGGAGGCCCCGTTGCGGCCCCTTCTGCAAATCCCTCCGGGCGCATCAGCCCTACCACCGCAGCACATGTACGAGAAGGGTTGGCGGACAATCTTGCAGCAATTCTGGACGCGGGTGGGTGTTCTGTCGGATTGGAAAGTACGATTGTCGGGTTGATCGAGACCCCGCGTATGCTACGTCCCGGCGGTGTCTCACGCGAAGACATCGACGCCGTGCTTTCGGTACCGCTTTTAGATGCAACAGACGGCACCATTTCAGCGCCAGGGCAATTGCTCAGCCATTACGCACCGCGTGCCGCAGTACGGCTTGATGTGCGCGTTCCTGCTTCTGACGAAGTCTTTCTGGGGTTCGGCGACATGCCTTGTGATCTCAACCTGAGCCCCGCCGCAGATCTGCACGAAGCCGCCGCACAACTCTTTGACCAACTGCACAAGCTTGACGCCACGGGCAAGCCAATCGCTGTGTCACCCATACCGGCGTATGGGTTGGGCGTGGCGATCAACGATCGCTTGAAACGGGCCGCAGCACCGCGCTAGTGCACCAAATGGCCGTCACGCATTTCCAGCAGTGGCCGATAGCGAAATGGGATCGACACCAAGGCTTTCCAGGGATGCCGCCCATTTGTCGCGCGCAGGGACCTGGAACACCAGCTGTGGAGAAGCATCTGTTGTCAACCATCCATTCGCCGCGATCTCGCCTTCGAGCTGGTGTGGCCCCCACCCGGCATATCCCAACATCATCAATGCACTGTCAGGTCCGTCCCCCTGCGCAATCTCTTCGAGAATGTCGAGCGTTGCAGTCATGCCAAATCCACCAGCAACCTTCATTGTATGTAGGCTGGACGTGTAATCTGCGGAATGCAGAACAAATCCACGGCCTGTCTCGACCGGGCCGCCATAGTGCACCACCATTTTCTGCGCATCATTCGAACCTGAAATCTCCAACTGGTCCAGCACGTCGCTCATGCGGATATCCGCACTTGGTTTGTTGAGAATAAGACCCATCGCGCCCTTTTCAGAATGGGCGCACAGAAGGATGACGGAGTGTTCAAAACGTGGATCACCCATCGACGGCATCGCCACCAAGAGTTTTCCTTCCAGTTGCAGATCCATTTCCACTTTAATCCCAGGGGTCTGCGATAAAGCATGACCTGCCCGACACTGGGACGCAAGCAGGAAGCGGCACCGGTGGGCGAAACATGCCTGACCACTTCGTGACTTGGCATTTGATGCGCACTCACGCATAGAAAAGATATGAAACTGAGCATTTCCCTCTGCACTCTGGCCGTTTTTCTGGCAGCACAGCCTGTCAACGCGCAGCATCGACTCGACACACCGGTAAAGGCGGAGGTTCTCGAAGGGTGGACAAATGCTGATGGCAGCCGCACGGCAGCGCTGAAATTGGACCTTGCACCGGGGTGGAAAACCTATTGGCGCGCACCCGGAGACGCAGGTATTCCGCCACAGTTTGATTGGTCAGGATCACGCAATTTTGACAACGTTTCCATCAGTTGGCCCGCACCGATCATCTTTGAAGAAAACGGGATGCGGTCGGTTGGATACAAAGACACTCTGGTCATCCCGCTGCGAATTCAACCTGGAAACGAGAACGAACCCGTGCGCCTCGTTGCGCAAATGGACCTTGGCGTTTGTGCGGATATTTGCGTCCCCTATGCACTGAGCTTCGACGCCGAGTTGATAAACGAGAGCCGCAAGCCGACGCCTGCGATTGCCGCCGCTCTGGCGCAACTCCCCTATACCGAAGATGAAGCGCGCGTCCGTGGTGCCACATGTTTGATTGCGCCCACATCAGACGGTTTGCAAATTGAAGCCCGCGTTGAGATGCCTTCTGCGGGCGGCCCTGAACATGCGGTGATTGAGCTCGGCGGGCAAGACATCTGGGTCAGCGAAGCCAAAACCACGCGTTACGGCATGGAATTGGTCGCCGTTTCCGATCTGGTCAGCGTGTCGGGCGGCCCCATATCGCTGGATCGTTCCGCCGTTCGCATCACCGTTCTTGGGAGCGACTATGCCGTGGATGTGCAAGGCTGCACCTCGGGCTAGATCATGCGGCGCATCTGTCGCCACTGCACTAAAGCAAAAACCGTGTAGCCCAGCAGACACAACACCCCAGACCCGGCGATGAAGAGCGCAAGAGCCAAAGGCAATGTCTGAGATGCCTCGGGCGCCGCAAGGAACGCTTGAAACGGCGACATCAAAGCCCCCTGCCACAGCGTCCAGCCGAGCGTCATGCCGCACCAGATCAGAATGAGCGCCCACAGGAGCACAAAGCCAAACCTAAAGGACCGGTTAGGTGCGTTCATCGCGCGGCGCATTGCTGTGATCTGGCGCGCAAAATCGTGTTGCACTGCAATAAGGGCGGGCAAAACCAGCAACACGAGGACCATGCCAAAGCCCAATCCATAGACCAGCGTAATGATCGTTGGTTTCAGAAATTGGGCCTGTTGGCTTGTTTCATACAGCAGCGGCATCATCCCCAGAACCGTTGTCATTGTCGTCAACAGCACAGGCCGCAAGCGGTCCGACGTCCCGTCAATAATCGAGGGAATCAACCCACGCTCCTTTGCGTAGTCATCGATGACAGTGACCAACACGATCGAGTCGTTGATAATTATTCCTGTCATGCCCAGCAAACCTACCACCGTGAACATGCTAAGCGGCACGTCCCAGATCCAATGGCCATAAATGGTGCCAACCAGCCCAAAGGGGATGATTGCCATCACAACAACAGGACGGGACCAGCTGCCAAAGACCCATGCCAGCACGATGTAAATACCCGCCATACACAGGATAAATCCGGTAAGCGCGCCGGTCAGAAAGGTGTTTTCCTGCTCAGATTGCCCGGCCAATTCCCATTCCACCTGGTAGGTCCCCGCGATGGTAGGCAAGATGTCTTCCAGCAGTGTCTCATCAATCAGGGTCGCGCGCGCTGGGTCATCTTCGGAAATATCGCCCGTCACAGAAACCACTCGCACGCCGTTTTCACGCCGTACGACGCTGAATCCTAAACTGCGCTCGACGCTCACGATGTCTGCCAGCGGCACGTAGACACCGCTTGGGCTGCGCATCTGCATGCGTTCCAGAAAATCAGCAGTCATTTCATCTTCGGGCAACTCGACCCGAATTTCAGTGCTGCGGCGCCCCTCGGGGAACGTGGCGGCTTCGATCCCGCGCAGCCTTTGCCTCAATGCACGGCCCAAATCGTCAATCTTGAAGCCAAGCGCATGGCCCTGCGGTGTAAGCTCAAGAATGAGCTCTTCACGGTCAAAGGGAAGGTTATCCTGAAGCGCTGTGACCTCTGGGTAACTGGCCAGCGTATCCTGCAACGCCAAGCTTGCCGCCTTGAGACGCTCTGTCGCCGCGCCTGAAAACAGAACCTTCAATCGATCCCCCGAAGGCCCCGCGCGCTGGCCCCGGAATGCCACAATTTCCGCCAGTGGATGCCGTTCAATCTGTTCCTGCAAATCACCGACGAAGGCAAAACTGGAATAGGGGCGCAACTCCGCATCGATCAGCTCTATTGAAATGCCACCGAGCAGGTCGGGATCTTTGTCCGACACGCCTCGCAGGCCCCGCCCCTGGTTCCCGCCAACAAGGGTGGTGATGTAAGCAATCGGGTTGGTGCCGTAAAACGCTTCATATTCGGCACCCAACGCTTCGGCCTTACTTTGCATCTCGCGCATCATTTCGAGCGAATCTGCCCGCGTGGCCCCTTCCGTCATGGCAAAATTGCCCGTGACATAGCCGCGTTCAGGCGCGTTGAAGAACCGCCAGTTCACGTCACCCTTCACCCAAAGCGCAACCTGGCTTGCCAGAATGACCAAAACACCCGCCAATACGACGTAACGCGTAGCGATCACGCCGGCAATAAAGGGTCGGAACAGTTTCTCGCGCATCGCTGTGAAACCACGGTTGACCTGACGACTGGGCCAATCGTACCAGCGCTCTTTTGCCCTGGCAGCCAGGGCATGCGCCATGTGGTTGGGTAGGATGAGGAAGCATTCGATCAGCGAGGCGACAAGCACCGCAATCACGGTGAGCGGAATATCCTGAATTAATGTGCCAAACCGTCCGCCCACGAAAACAAGGCCGAAAAAGGCAATTACCGTCGTCAAGGTCGCGGCAAAAACCGGCATCGCCATACGCCGCGCTGCGTTTTCTGCGGCCACGACAGGCGCTTCTCCGAAATGGCGGGCGCGGTAGTCGGCATGTTCTCCGACAACGATCGCATCATCCACAACAATGCCCAGGGTAATGATCAACCCAAAGACCGATACCATATTCAACGTCAGCCCGCCCAGATGCATGATCGACATGGCTGCAAACATGGCCACCGGAATCCCTGCAGCCACCCAAAGGGCCGTCCGCGCGTTGAGAAACAAAAACAAAAGGCCCACCACAAGTGCCAGACCAAGCAAACCGTTGCTGACAAGAATGTTCAGCCGGTTTGAAATCGCCTCCGCACGCGAACGGATCAGATCGATGGAGGCCCCCTCGGGCAGGGTCGCTTGCAACGCTTGGGCAACCTCTTCGGTGCGACGCTGGATATCGATGGCGTCCCCGGCAAGCGAGCGCTCAACTTCGATGATCACCGCTGGCGCGTCAAAGGCAAAGTAAGTCAATTCTCGCGACGTGCCTTCCTTGAAGACACGCGCAATGTCACCGATGCGCAGCTTGGTACCGTCCAGATTTGACTTCAGGACGATGGATGCAATTTCTTCCGGGCCGCGTTTTTCAACGCCTGTGCGGATGCGCCTGTTCGCCCCCGAAACCACCCCCGCCGGATCCGCATTAACTTCTGCGCCAATCGCATTGGAAAT